>CAZYGI010000005.1:79936-86779 GCA_964647255.1 uncultured Anaerolineales bacterium
TTTTCGCGTCCATTAAAGGTTGCAAGGTCATGACGAATTCGCCCGATGAAAAACAAGGATCCTTGAAAAAAGAAACCCCGCTGCTCGCCCGAATGAAGGCCTGTGGCGCGGCGCTCGCGCGGGGCTACAACGCCCTCCTCGGGGGCCGGGATGCGATCAAATCCGCCGGAAGGCCGCAGCGCCGTCTATCTGCTGCTCTGGCTGGCGGCGGTTGTGCTCGGCACGTTCGTGTCGGGGAAGCCGTGGCCGCACTACTATCTAAACTGGCTCCCCTCAATGACCCTGCTCGCCGGCCTGCTGATCGCGGGCGTGCTGCACCGGGACGATGTGGAGCAGGCTGACAACCCCTCTCGCCGCGCGGAACTCTTCAAGCGCGGGCTGGCGATCACGCTGATCTTGGGCCCGCTGCTGCTGCCGATCGCGCTCCCGGCCATGCGATCCAGCGCGCGCCTGGCGTTCAACCACTTCGTGCGCGGCGCGGCGTACCCGCAGGACGGCCCGGCCCAGATGGCCGACTATCTGAACCAGCGGGTCAGCCCGGACGATAGCATCTTTGTGACGGACTACGAGCCGATCCTATACTATCTCGTGCATGCGCGCGCCGCGACGCGCTACACCTTCCCCCCCGTCCTGACCGTGATCATCTACCAGCAAACGGGGCATATCAAGGCACTGGCCGAGTTGGATCGGATGATGACCCAGCCGCCGAAGTATGTTATCCAGACGGCCGGGATACTGAAGCACAAGTCGCCGCACACCGACAATTGGGCCTTCGTCGCCGCGCTGGGAAACTATCTGGCCGATCGCTACACATTGGAAAAAACCTTTGAGGTTCCGGATACCTTCACCGGCCAACCGGTGGCCGTGGAACTCTATCGTCTGAAACCATGACCGACATCACTCACCTTCGCCGCCTGATCATCATGCCGGCCCACAACGAGGCTGGCAATCTGCCGCGGGTGATCCCCGACGTGCGCCGCGCTGCCCCCGGCTTCGATCTGCTTGTCGTTGACGACGGCAGTCGTGACCGGACCGCGGCAGTTGCGACCGCGCTCGGCGCGTGCGTGGTCAGCCTGGCGGTGAACCTGGGCTACGGCGGCGCGGTGCAGACCGGGTTCCGCTACGCCACGTTGCAGGGCTACGACCTCGGCGTGGTGATTGATGCGGACGGTCAGCACGACCCTGCCGGCATCCTCGCGCTCGCCGAGGCGGTCGCCTCCGGCGCCGCGGATGTCGCGGTCGGCTCCCGGTTCCGGGGGCAGATGCTCTACCGCCAGCCATGGATCAAGCGGCTGGGCATGAAAGTCTTCGCCTGGACGGCCTCGCGCATCACCCGCCGGCCCGTCACCGATCCCACTTCGGGCTTTCAGGCGCTCAACGCCGCGGCCATGCGCTTTTTCAGCCGAGACAACTATCCCGTGGATTATCCAGACGCAGACACGCTGCTGGTGCTGCACTACGCGGGCTTCCGCGTGGTGGAAGTCCCGGTGACGATGCGCGAGCGTCTCTCCGGCGTCTCAATGCACAGCGGCTGGAAGCCGATCTACTACGTGGGCAAGATGTGGCTGGCGATCGCCATGGTGCTGCTGCGCCAGAAGACGCATCTCAGCGCCCGTCGGGGAGAAGCAGAATGAACTTGCATACTCGCGTGTATGTGTGCATCCTGGGCGTGGCGGTATTGATCTTTGTGGTCAGCATGCTGCGGACGCGGCGGCTGCAAGAACGCTATGCCCTGCTCTGGATCCTGGCCGGCGCGGTTCTGACCATCGCACCGTGGTTTGCGCCGGGCTTTGATCGTTTGGCGACCATGTTGGGCTTCGACTACGCGCCCGCGCTCCTGCTGATGCTGGCCGTGATCGGCCTGCTGCTGTTGATCTTCCAGCTTTCGCTCAACATCACCAGCCACAGCGAACACCTGAAGGTGCTGACGCAAGAGCTGGGCCTGCTCCGGCAGGAGGTGCAGGCGCTGGCCGCAAGAAGCGCGGCGGCCGCGCCCCAGGATCCCCCGCCCGCTAGCCTGCCGAACGAACCTGCGGCTCAAGGCCCGCTGCCGCAGGTCGCGAGGGAAGCGTCGCCCGCGGCGGCCGCGAGCGACGCCGCGGCAGGAGGCGCGCGATGAGCGCTCCCGCACCGATCCGCATCGAGGATGCGCTGGGCGTCTGCGGGGTGCGCGACGACACCCGGCTGCTGGCCGAAGCCAGCGCACAGCGCGAGACGCCCGGCCGGGCGCTCGATCTGGGCACCGGTTCGGGCTATGTCGCCATCTACCTGGCGCAGCGCGGCTGGCAAGTGGATGCGGTGGACGTCAGCCCGCGCGCCCTGGCGCTGGCGCAGCGCAACGCCGATCTGAACGGCGTGGCCCCGCGCATCTTCGCCTCGCACCTGTTCGACGCCGTGGTGGGGGCCTACGATGTGATCGCCTGCAACCCGCCCCAGCGCGCCGATGAGACGGAGGGCAGCCGGGTCCTCACCGCCGCGCTGCGCCGCGTGCCGTGGCTGGCGAACCTGCTGATGCGGCTCACCCAGCCGTTCCTGGAGCGGCGGCGCCTGGGCTTTCTGGCCGAGATTGCCCAGAATGCGCTGCCGCATCTGGCCGAAGACGGCCGGCTGCTCCTGGTGATCAGCGCCTGGGAAGCGGCGGAGACGGCGCTGCGCGTGCCGGCGCTGCGCGTGGCCGCCAGCCTGCCGGTGTCAAGCATCCCCGGCCTCGATATCGTCACGTTTTGCCGGGTGTGAGCGGATAAGCAGATGGAAATCAACTCCTACACGCGCAGAACCGCAGCATCAGGGCCCGTCAAGACCCAGGAACGGTCGAGTTGGGAGACGCGTTGGGTTCTCCTGCTCCTCGTGCTGGCGGCGGCCGTCCGGCTTTACTGGGGCCTGCGGCCGCGCGTTGTCTGGGGCGATGAACCGTTTTACCTCTGGCTGGGCGAGAGCCTGCTCCGCGGGGAGGGTTTTCACTTCTTCGGCATCTCGGCCGCCCACTTCTCGCCGCTCTTCCCGCTGCTGGCCGCGGGGCTCGGCCGCGTCGCGGGCCTGCTGGGAGTGACGGGCACGCAGGCGTTGGCGGCCGGCAGCACGACGCTTTATGTCATCTGCGGGACGCTGCTCGCCCTGCCGATCTATGCCCTTGCGCGGCGGTTGGCCGGGCCGAAGGCGGGGCTGTGCGCCGGGCTGGCGGCGGCGCTCTACCCTGCGCTGACGGCCGGAATCCCGCTGTGGGGCACGATGACCGAGCCGCTGTACCTGCTGCTGATTGCCGCGGCGTGGTGGGCGCTGCTGGTCGGACAGCAGGATCGCCGGCCCTGGGCTTATGGCGCTGCGGGCGCCGCGCTGGCGCTGGCCTACCTGGAACGACCGGAGGCCATCGTCTACCTCATCGCCGGGCCGGCCGCACTGCTGCTGATCAACCTCCTCCTGCCGGGCGATGTTCGCGGCGATCAGGGCCGGAAAGAAGCCGCCGGAAGCGCTGGCCTGCGTTCCGCTGCACTCTCTGCACCCCAGTCGCGCGGCGCCGAGATGAAGCGTACGCTGTCGGGCGCGGCCGTGGCGCTGATTGCATTCGGGCTGCTCATCACGCCGCAGCTCGTTGCACTCCACGCCGAGACCGGCCAATGGCAGTTGATCGAAGAGGCCGGCTCCACGTACGTCAGCTCGCAGGGCTTGGCCCGTGGTGACTCGAAGGCGTTCGATCAGGGCACGTGGGGGCTGGATCCCGCCAGCGGCGAGGTCTATCTTTTCTCGCCGAGCAGCGAGTCGCAGGGCCTGGTCGCCGCGATCCTGGCCGATCCGGTCAAATTCCTGCACCTGATGTATGAGAACCTGCTGAGCCTGGTGGCAACGACGTTCAGCATCAACTTGATCCCGTGGCCGCTGGCCGCGTTGGCCGGCCTGGGCCTGCTCGCGCCACCGTGGAACCGCCGCCGGCTGCGCGGCGAGCTGCTGCTGATCGCATCGCTGGCGGGGCCGCTCGGCTTCCTGCCGTTCTTCATCCAGCCGCGCTATATCGCCGGCCTGCTGATCCCGGCGCTGGTGTGGATAGGCGAAGGAACGGCGCGGCTGGCGGAAGGCGTGCGCGGGTCAGGAAACGCAAAGACGCAAAGACGCAGAGATGCAATCGCACAGCCCGGATCAGGCAAATCAGGTGAATCTGCGGAATCTGCGTCCACTTCTATCGTGCGTGCGCTCTCGCTCCTGCCTGCGCTGCTGCTGGCGCTGGGGCTGTTGTGGGCAGCGCCGCAGTTGGACGCAGCCCTGCGCGGGGGGCACTCGTTTCGGCCGGCGCACCGGGCGGCCGCCGCGGCGCTCGTGCAGCACGGGGCGGGCGCGGCAGATGTCGTCCTGAGCCGCTACCCGGCCATCGCGTTCCATGCCGGCACCCGCTGGGCGCCAACCCCGGCCGCAACCTGGCCGGAGGTGGTCGCTTACGCGCAGCGGAAGGGCGCCCGTTTCCTGGCGTTCGACGCGCGGGAGGCCACGCTGCGGCCGCAGCTCGCGTTCTTGCTCGACCCGGCCACTACGCCGGGAGAGCTCGACTACCTGACAACAGTGGACGATGGAACCGGACCAGTGGCGTTGTATCGTTTCCGATGAGAACACTCTTCGTCATCCCACCCGGCTTGCCCGATGTGCTCAGCGGGCACGAAGCGACCTCCGGCATGGGGGCACTGGCCCCGGCCGCCGATGACGCCGGGAGCCCGTTCCTGTACCCGCCGCATGCAAGCGCCGCGGCCGCGGGGGCCGCACGCGCGGCCGGCCTGGATGTCACGGTCACGGACGGCAGCCGCGCCGCGCCCGCGCAGTTCGCCGCCGAGGTGGCGATGCAGCCGGGTGATGCGCTGGCCGTGCTGGTGAGCCAGGGCACGGCGCTGGCCGACGGGAACTTCCTGCGGCTGCTGCGCCGGATGGATCCGCGGCCGCTTCTGGCGTTCGGCCCTTCCGCACACCTCGCGGCCGCGGCGCTGGTCGGGCCGGGCCTGGCCGACGCCACGCTGCTCGGCGAGCCGGAGGCCGCGTTTGCAGAGGCGATCCGCCGCACCGCGGTCGGCGCGCTGACCGGACCGATCTGGGCAGGCGAGCTGGCGCCGGCCGCGTATCGCGGCCCCGGCCTGCTGGCCGACCTCGACGCGCTGCCGTTTCCGGCGTGGGATCTGACGCCCTGGCAGCCGTACAACGACGTTTCGGTGCTCAGCAGCCGCGGCTGCCCCGACGGCTGCGCGTATTGCGCGTACACGCTGCCGCAGGGCGCGGCCCGGCGCACCCAAAGCCCCGAACGCACGGTCGCCGAGCTCGCCTGGATCGCCGGGGAGATCCGGCCGCGTCGCGTCCAGATGCGCGATCCGGTCTTCGCGGCCGACCGCGCGCGAGCCGCCGCGATCTGCGAGCTGCTTATCGCCCGCGGGGTGAGCCTCAAGTTCAACTGCGAATCCCGGCCCGAGCATTTCGATGATGACCTGCTGCGGCTGCTCCGGGCCGCGGGCGCGTGGCGGATCAAAATCGGCCTGGAGAGCGGCGATCCCGCGCTGCTGGTGCGGCTCGGCCGGGCGCCGGATGCCGCTGCGGCCGAACGGGCGATCCGGGAGACGCAGCGCGCCGCGGCCACCTGCGCCGCGCTCGGCCTGCGCTGCCAGGTTTACGTCATGGCGGGGCTGCCGGGCCAGGATGCAGCATCGCTGGCGCGCACCGAGGCCGTGCTGGGCCGTCTGCCCGCGGCCGTCCAGGTGGTCGCCAAACCCTATCAGCCGCACGCCGGCACGCCGCTGGCGGATTCACCGGCTCAGGCGCCGACGCCGGCGGCCTCCGGGCTGATTGAGCGCCTCGAACAGGCAAACCGGACGCCCGATCTGCTACACCGCGCCTGGCACTTCGTTCGGGCGCGCGGGAACGCGGCAGGTGCGAAAACGCAAGGACGCAAGGTCGCAAAGACGCAAAGTGGTTTAGACCAGAACGATCCGCGTTCATCCGCGCTCGTCCGCGTCCTATTTTCAGATCAGCGGGTCTTCCTCACCGGCGGCAACGGATTCGTGGGCGGACACGTGGCGGCCGCGCTGGTGGCGGCCGGAGCGCAGGTCGTGGCGTTGGTGCGGCCCGGCAGCGCGCTCGGCCCACTGGCGGCGCTGCCCGTGGAGGTCGTCCGCGGCGATCTGACGCGGCTGGCGGAGTGGCAAGCGGCGCTGACCGGCTGCGCGGTCTGCTTCCACGTGGCCGCGCTGTACGCCGACGCGGCGCAAGCCGAAATGATGTACGCGGTGAACGTTGAGGCGACGGCCGCCCTGCTGGCCGCATGTGCGCAAACGGGCGTGCGCCGGGTCGTCCACACCAGCACCATCGGCACGGTGGGCCGGCCCGCCGACGGGAGCCTGCCCGACGAGATGACGCCGTTCAATCTGTGGGAGGGCGCGAGCCACTACGTCCGGTCAAAATACCTGGGCGAGCAGGTCGCGCTCACCTGGAACGCCGCTGGGCTGGAGGTGGTGATCGTCAAACCGACCGCGCCGGTGGGCGCAGGCGATGCGCGACCCACCGCCACCGGCCGCCGGATCGCGGCCGCGCTGCGCGGGGAAGTCATCCGCTATCCGGCGGGCGGGGTTAATCACATCCCGGTGCGGGACGTTGCGGCGGGGCATCTGCTGGCCGCGCAGCGCGGCGCGGCGGGGCAGTCGTACATCCTGGGGCATCGCGACGGCAACCTGGATCACGCGGCTTTCCTGCGGCTGGTGGCTGAAGCGGCCGGGACGACGCCGCTGCGTCCACCGCAGCGCGCCGCGACCGGCGCCGGTCCCGAGGCGCTCACCGCAAACCCGGCGCGGGCGATCGGCGAGCTGGGCCTGCCGCAGAGCGATC
>CAZYGI010000005.1:86789-101351 GCA_964647255.1 uncultured Anaerolineales bacterium
CGATCTCGGCGCCGCGTTCGCCGAGGAAATAACGTGGCTGCGATCTCAGCGATAGAACGCTGATGACACTGATCAACGCAGATTAACGCTGATACCGCCCTATTCCAGAGCAAGGTCAATGCTCCTACCGGACGCAACCAGAAGTGAAACCGGGACAAACCAGGTAAATCTGCGTCCCATTCTCAGATCAAAGAACGAGGTTTTGATGGATGACGCAACTTAAGGGGCCGGACCGGCGGTCGGCACTCGCACCCTGGCTGATGCTGCTGATTCCCGTGGTCGTCTACAGCGCGCACGCGACGGTGTTCCGCGGCTGGCTGATTGACGATGCGGGCATCACGTTTTCCTATGCGCGCAACCTGGCGCACGGCTACGGCTTAGTGGCGCAGCCGGGCGCGCCGCGCGTCGAGGCGTACTCGAATTTCCTGTGGCTGCTTCTGGAGACGCCCTTCTTCCTCCTGCGGATGTTCGAGCCGTATCTTACGCTCAAGCTGCTGGCCGCGGCGTTGGTTTTCGCTTCGTTCGGGATCATCTACCGGACGCTGCGTCCCGCGCTCCCGGCGGCCGGCATTGCTGTAATTTTGGCGCTGGCCGCGCTCAGCACGCCGTTCGTCGCCTGGACGACCTCGGGGCTAGAGAATCCGCTCTATGTATTCCTGGCGTGTCTGCTGCTGGCGGGGCTGGTGCGCGTGATCCGTGCGGAGGCGGGCTGGCCGCTGGCCGCGGGCCTGGGCGCGCTGGCCGCGGGCCTGGGCATGACGCGGCCCGATGGGTTGGTCTTCTTCGCCGCGTATGGGGCCGCGCTGGTCGCCGGCCTGCTCTACCGCGACCGGCGACGGCTCACGCGCCGGGATGGACGCGGCTTAATCGCCTACGCGGCGGCGTTTGCGCTGGTCTACGGCGGTTTCCTGGCGTTCCGGCTGGCGTATTTCGGCGAGATGTTCCCGAACACCTACGCGGCCAAGGGCGGCCCGTCGCTCGCCAGCCTGGTCGCACTCCTGACCGTGCAGCCGGAGATGGTTGCCAAGCTGTTCGATCTGTTCGCCAGCGTGACGGGGCATGGCCTGGCCGGCCTGGCCGCGCTGGCGCTCTTCGCCGCAACGCTGTTCCTGGCCTTCACGCGGCGGTTGCGGAGCGAGCACCTGGCCGTGCTGATCGTGTTGGCGTGTGCGACGGCGATCTATCTGCTGCTGCCGGCCGACGGGATGGGGGAATATCGCTTCGGCACTAATTTCGTGCTGTTCGTCTATCTCTACGGCGGCATGGTCGCCTGGGAAACCCTGGCCGCGCTGAAACTGGAGCGGGTGCGGCTGATCACCGCGGCGGGCGGGCTGGCGGCCCTGGCGCTGATCGGCAGCGCGGCGCTGTACGCCGGCCGCTCGGCGCATTTCGTCCGCTACCCGCCCATCCCCTTCGCGGACATCTCGGCGGAGTATGGCCGGCGGTACGACGATTATGCCACGGCGCTGGGCATCCCGGCGGACCAGGCGTCCGTGCTGCTGCCCGACCTGGGCGGCACGCTCTACAACAGCGAAGTGCGCATCTATGACCTGGGGATGCTCGCCGATAAGACCATCGCCCGCACCTTGAAGCGGGACAAGCCCGGCTTCTACGACTACGTGTTCGAGCAGGTCCGGCCGACCTTCATCCATACGCACGACACCTGGACCTATCTGGCGCGGCTGGACGACGATCCCCGCTTCCGCCGGGACTACACGCCGATCTATGAGTACGACGACGCGTGGGCCCAGAAACGCCATGGCCTGACGCTGCGCTCCGGCGATTACGTGCGGAAAGATGTGCTGACCGACGGCAACGCTGCGGCCCTGGCGAACCTGCGCGCGGCATCGGCGCCGCGCACAGGCTTCAACCAGGCGCTCTACCTGGCTGTGGCGGGCGACGCGGCGGCGGCCGGGCAGGCGTACACACAGGCGCGCGCCGCGGCGACCGCCGACGATTTGCGCAGGGCGATACGAGACATCGAGGCGTTCCTGCTCATCTATCCGGGCGATCCGCCGGCCACCGCGCTGCGCGACCGGCTGGCCGCGGAGTTGAAAACGGAACGCAGACACCTGCTCCCACCTGCGGCGGTCGCAGATGCGGTGTGACGCAGATGCACCCGATTGACCGGATCACAGAATAGGATACACATGGCATCATTTCGCGATGGCTGGATGCGATTCTGGATGGCGCGGGCCGGGCTGAGCTGGGGCGGCCGGCTGGCGACGCGGCTGGCAACCTGGGCCGCGCCCCCGTACAAAGGCAAGCGCGAGCTGTCGCAGTTGACACGCCGCGGCTATATCTCGCCGCGCGCCCAGATCTCCTGCCGGGATCTGCGGCTGGGCCGGCACTGCTACATCGAAGACGAGGTGGTCATCTACGATCATGGCGACGGCGGGCCTGTGACGCTCGGCGACGGCGCGCACCTGTACCGCGGGGTCATCATCGAGATCGGCGCGGGCGGCAGCGTGGAGATCGGCGCCCGGTGCCGCATCCAGCCCAACTGCCAGTTCACCGCGTTCTTGGGCAGCGTGCGCATCGGGCCGGAGGTGCAGGTCGCGCCGGGCTGCGCGTTCTACCCGTACCAGCACGGCCTGGCCGCGGGCACGCCGATCCCGCAGCAGCCCCTCACCAGCCGCGGCGATATCGTGATCGGCGAGGACGCGTGGCTCGGCTACGGTGCGATCGTGCTGGACGGCGTGACCATCGGCGCGGGCGCGGTGGTCGGCGCGGGCGCGGTGGTGACGTCCGCGGTGCCGCCCGGCGCCATCGCCGCCGGGGTGCCCGCTCGTGTGCTCGGCGCGAGAAAGGCGGAGGCCGGATGACGGAGCAGCCGCGGGAGTCCGGGTTCAACCGGCGGTATCTCCTCCTCGGCGCGGGCCTCGTCCTCCTGGCCGGCCTGCTTCGGCCTGCGTGGCTGGTCCGCCTGAGCCCGGACGCGTCGCTGCAGGCGGACACCCTGCTCAGCCTGGCCTTCCTGCGCATCTTCCTCGCGGGTCTGGGGCTGGCCGCGCCCCTCTGGCCGGCGCTGGCCGAACGGAGGCGCCGCGGCCTGCTGATCGCGCTGCTGCTGGTCGTCACCATCGCCCCGCGGCTCGTGCGCCTCAACACAGCCTTCCTCGACCAACACGCACACCGGCAGACGGACAACGCGCAGGTGGCGCGCAACTACTTCGAGCGCAACCCGAACATCGTGTGGCCGGAGGTCAACTGGTACGCCGACCGGCCCAACTACATCGAATCCACCTTTCCCCTCATCCCCTGGCTGACCGGCCAGGGCTACCGCCTCTTCGGCAGCGAGCAAGCCTGGATCGGCCGCAGCCTGATCATCCTCTTTGCCGCCCTGGGCGTGGTTGCGCTGTTCGGGCTCGTGGGCCTCTACTGGGGACAGGCGGCCGGCTTCCTGGCCGCGCTTTTTCTGGCGCTCAGCCCGCTGGCGATCTTCATGGGCCGCGCGTTCATGGACGATATCCCATCGCTGGCGCTGGTCACTGCCGGGCTGTGCGGCATAGCTGCCTGGAGCAAACGGGGCCGCCGGGCGGGCCTGCTGCTCGGCGTGCCGGCGCTGGCGCTGGGCATGATGGTAAAGCTGCCGGTGATCTACAGCTACCTGCCGCTGGTGATGATCCTATGGGAGCGGTGGCGCTGGGGCGCGCTGCGCCGGCCGCTGGCCTGGTTGATCGTCGGCCTGCCGCTGTTCCCGGTCGTGGGCTGGTACGCGTGGGCGCGCCACATCGGCCAGCACTATCTGACGTTCGGCATCGGCGGCCCGGCGTCGAACGAGCACCAATCGAAGTGGTCGTCGCCGTCCGCGGTGCTCCAGTTTGATTTTCTGCGAAAGATGGCCGGCCGCGTCTACCGGCTGGTCCTGAACCTGCCGGGCGTCGCGACGCTGATCGCCGGCCTGGCCGCCACGCCGTTCCAGGGCGGCGCGGGCTGGCTGGTCTTCGGAAGCTGGCTGCTGGCGGTAGTGCTGTTCACCCTGGCGAGCGGCGCTGCGCAGTCCATCCACAATTACTACCAGCTCCCGTTCGGGATCGTGCTTGCACCCTTCATCGGCCTGGGAGTGGCCGCGCTCTGGCGGCGGAAGTGGCCGGGCCAACTCGCGGCGCTCGGCCTCATCCTCTGGTTCGCCGCGACCTCGGCGCGGGCGCTGCCGCAGTTCTACAACGAGTGGCAGGGCAGCATCCCCCACGAGACGGCGGTGGTGCAGGCGATCACCGGCCCGAACGACCGCGTGGTCACGATCGTGTGGGACAACGATCCCGCGCTGCTGTTCTACCTCCACCGGCCGGGCTGGATCGTCAACTTCCTCGATCCGGCCGCCGTGGCCGAGACGCCGAAATGGCTGGGCATGGACGCAAAGCTGCTCATCCTCCAGGACATCCAGCGGCCTGAGGCGCAATGGCTGTGGTCGCAGCCGTGGCTGGCCGGGCTGGAGCTCGTGGAGCGCGGGGAGCAGTATGCGATCTTCCGCGTCCCGGCGGCGGGAAACTGAATCCGTTGTAAACGGGATGTTCCGGGCGGCGGAGCCACCCGGAACATCCCGCTGTTAATACGGCTTACAGACACTCCGGCGGACTCAGGGTAAGATCTCCCCATCTGAATCGTTGTTTCGACCGGGAGGTTGTATGGCCGATATTCCGAAGATTCCGTCATCAGAGATCACGCCGGAGCATGTTTACGTCAACCGGCGCCAGTTCATGAAAGGGATCGGCGTCGCGGCGGGCGCGCTGGCGCTGGCCGCGTGTGCCGCGCCCACTGTCCCGACAGCATCACAACCTGCGACGAGCGCCTCTGCTGGAACCGCAGCGCCGTCGCCCGCGCCCCAGGCCAGCAAAGCTGCCGACGAGTTGGGCGATGCCTTGACCCCCTACGACACGGTCACCACGTACAACAACTTCTATGAATTCAGCACCGACAAGAGCGAGCCGGCCCGGCTGGCGAAGGCTCTCCGAACGACGCCGTGGACAGTAACGGTCGGGGGGTTGGTCAAGACGCCCCGCACCTTCGGCATCGAAGATTTGATTAAGCTGTTCCCGTCCGAGGAGCGCATCTACCGCCTGCGCTGCGTGGAGGCGTGGTCCATGGTGATCCCGTGGCTCGGCTTTCAGCTCAACAAGCTGCTGGCAGCGGTGGAACCGACTGCCGAGGCGAAATACGTCCGCTTCGAGACGCTCGATGACCCGGAACAGATGCCCGGGCAGAAGAGCGGCTGGTTCAAGTGGCCGTACGCCGAGGGGCTGCGCCTCGACGAGGCCATGCACGACCTGACGATCCTGGCGACCGGTCTTTACGGCAAACCGACCCTGCCGCAAAACGGCGCGCCGCTGCGCCTGGTGGTCCCGTGGAAGTACGGGTTCAAGAGCATCAAATCCATCGTCAAGATTGACCTGGTGGCCGAGCAGCCGACCTCGCTCTGGATGGCGGCCGCGCCGGACGAGTACGGCTTCTACGCCAACGTCAATCCTGAGGTGGACCACCCGCGCTGGTCGCAGGCCAGCGAGCGCCGCATCGGCGAGATCAGCCGCCGCCGAACGTTGATGTTCAACGGCTACGCCGAACAAGTGGCAGGGCTGTACGCGGGGATGGATTTGCGGCAGAATTACTGAAATGCATCGCATTTCACTGCCTACATTCGCCCCTGTCCAGCCGATCGTCCACCTGGCCGCGCTGATCCCGTTGGCCTGGCTGATCTTCGACGCGGCGCGCGGGCACCTGACGGCCAACCCGATCCAGGCAATCGAGCAGCGGACGGGGCGCTACGCGCTCTATCTGCTCGTGGCATCGCTGGCGTGTACGCCGATCCGAGTCGTCACCGGGTGGAGGCCCCCCGCGCGCTGGCGCCGACCGCTGGGCCTCTATGCGTTCGGCTACGCGGCGCTCCACTTCGCGACATTCCTGGGGTTGGACTACGGCTTCGACCTGCGGCTGATTTGGGCGGATGTGGCGGGGAAGCGGTACATCTTCGCCGGCGCGGCGGCGCTCCTCATCCTGCTGGCCCTCGCGCTGACCTCCACCACAGGATGGCAGCGGCGGCTGAAAAAGGGTTGGGCGCAGCTTCATCGTTGGGTCTACGCGGCCGGCGGGCTGGTGATCGTGCACTACGCCTGGTCGCTGAAGGCGGACATTCGCGCGCCACTGGCCTGGGCCGCGCTGCTCGCCGGGCTGCTGGCGCTGCGGCTGCCGCCGGTGCGGCGGTGGTTCGCGACGCGGCGCCCCCACCGATCCCGCCCGGATTGACGGCAGCTCACCCCGCGCAGACGAAGCGGCCTACCGCGTCAAATACAGAATCCCGATAGTGTCCGGCCCGCAATGGCTGGAGACGACGCACCCGGCCTGCGTGATCAGCACCTGCTCGGGCGCGCCGATGCGCATGATCTCGTCACGCAGATATTCGGCGTCCGCAACGCAGCCGGAGTGGGTGACGAACACCCGGCGGCGGTCGAGCTCCGGCAGGTGCGCCGCGTAGTCGTCCAGCATCGTCTGCAGCGCCCGTTTACGCGTCCCGCGCACCCGCTCCCTCACCCCCAACGCGCCGTCGCCCAACACCTCGATCACCGGCCGGATCTTCAGCACGCTGCCGACCAGGTTTTGCATGGCGCTGCACCGCCCGCCCATGTAGAGGTAGCGCAGCGTCTCGATCACGAACGAGGTGTGGACCTTCGGGACGGCCGCCCGCACCGCGGCCTCGATTTGCGCCGCGGCGAGGCCCTGGTCGCGCAAGTCGGCGGCGAGCAACGCCAGGAGGCCAATGCCGGTGGACAGGTTGAGCGAGTCCACGATCCGCACTTTGCCCGGCGGGAGCTCGGCCGCAGCCAGCCGGGCATTATTCACGCTGCCGGAGAGCTGCGCCGAGATGCCGATGTAAAGACACTCGTCCGGCCCATCAAACGCGGCCATGAAATTTGCGAGCGACGGGGCCGCGGTCTTGGGCAGCTCGCCGTGCGCCTCAACCAACCGAAAGACATCCGCCGCGCCCAGATCTACGCCGTCCCGATAGGTTTGCCCGCCCATGTGCACCAGCAGCGGGACGACCTGGATGCGATGCGCATCCGCCAATTCGGCCCCCAAATCGGCCGTGCTGTCGGTGATGATTCTGATCATAGCGTCTCTCGAAGATTCAACTCAGCGTCGCGGCGCGCTGAACAGCGCCAGGCTGCGCGCCTCCAGCTTATATTTCGCGCCGCCCTTGACCGTCTGCCGGCGGGAGGGCGGGAGGGACTCGCGCGTGTCCAGGAGCACCTCCCACCGCGACTCGTCCGGCTGGGTGGGGAGCACGAACTGGGCTGGCTTCCAGTTCGGGTTGAGCAGGATCAACAGCGTGTCATCCGCGATGCGATTGCCCCGCTCGTCCACTTCATCAATCGCTTCGCCCGCCAGGCGCAGCCCGAACACGCCGGCCCCCTTGGCCTTCCAATCCGCGTCGGTCATCTCCAGGCCATCGGGCCGGAACCACGTCACGTCCTTGACCTCGGAGCCGAGGATCTGGCGGCCCTGGAAGAAGGTGCGGCGGCGCAGGCTGGGGTGCTCCTGCATCAGCCGCGCCAGGTAGCGGGTGAACTCCAACAGCTCGCTGCGCGCCCGGTCAATGTCCCAGTCGAGCCAGGAAATCTCGTTGTCCTGGGCGTAGGCGTTGTTGTTGCCGCGCTGGGTGCGGCCGATCTCATCGCCGGCCTGGAGCATGGGGACGCCCTGCGACAGCAGCAGCGTGGCGAGGAAGTTGCGCATCTGGCGGCCGCGCAGGTCGCGGATGGTCGGATCGTCGGTCGGGCCCTCGGCGCCGCAGTTCCAGCTATGGTTGTCGTTGGCGCCGTCGCGATTATCCTCGCCGTTCGCCGCGTTGTGCTTCTCGTTGTAGCTGACCAGGTCGGCCAGGGTGAAGCCGTCGTGCGCGGTGACGAAGTTGATGCTGGCGTAGGGGTGCCGGCCGCCCTTCTCGTACAAATCCGGGCTGCCGGTCAGGCGATACGCCATGCTCCCCAACTGCCCGGCGTCGCCCTTCCAGAACCGCCGGACTGCATCGCGATAGATGCCGTTCCATTCGGCCCACAGCACCGGGAAGTTGCCCACCTGGTAGCCGCCGGGGCCGGTGTCCCAGGGCTCCGCAATCAACTTCACCTGCGACAACACGGGATCCTGGTGGATGATGTCGAAGAACGCGCCCAGCCGGTCCACGTCGTGCAGCCCGCGCGCCAGCGCCGAGGCCAGGTCGAAGCGGAACCCGTCCACGTGCATCTCCAGCACCCAGTAGCGCAGGCTGTCCATGATGAGCTGCAACGTGCGCGGGTTGAGCGCGTTCAGCGTGTTGCCCGTGCCGGTGTAGTCGAAATAATACCGCTTGTTGTCGGCCACCAGCCGGTAGTACGCCTCGTTGTCAATACCCTTGAAGGACACGGTCGGGCCCAGGTGGTTGCCTTCGCCGGTGTGGTTGTAGACCACATCCAGGATCACCTCGATCCCTTCGCGATGCAGCGTCCGCACCAGGGTCTTGAACTCGGCCACCTGCTGCCCGTAAACCTTGCTGCTGCTGAAGCGCATATCCGGCGCAAAGAACCCGATGGAATTGTAGCCCCAGTAGTTGGTAAGCCCTTTGTCGAGCAGGTGTTTGTCAATCAGGCAGTGGTGCACCGGCATGAGCTCGACCGCAGTCACGCCCAGCTTGTGCAGATACTCGATCACTGCGGGATGGGTGAGCCCGGCGTAGGTGCCGCGCAACTCCTCGGGGACGGCTGGATGGCGCGCAGTGAAGCCTTTGACGTGCATTTCGTAGATCAGCGTCTGGTGCCAGGGCGTGTGCGGGGCCACATCGTTGCCCCAACTGAACGCGGGATCCACCACCATGGATTTCGGCATGTAGGGCGCGCTGTCGCGCGGGTCAAACGAAAGGTCGCCCTTGGGATCGCCAAGGGTGTAGCCGAACAAGGCATCGTGCCACTGTAAGTGTCCCGAAATCGCCTTGGCGTAGGGGTCGAGCAAGAGCTTGTTGGGGTTGAAGCGCCGGCCGGCCTCAGGCGCGTAATCGCCGTGGACGCGGTAGCCGTACAACTGACCCGGCCGGACCGCCGGCAGATAAGCGTGCCAGACATGGTCGGTGTATTCCGGCATCCGAACGCGGCCGATCTCCCGCGCGCCCTCTGCCCCGTCGAAGAGGCACAGGTCCACGGCGGTCGCGTTCTGTGAGAAGAGCGCGAAGTTAACCCCCGCGCCGTCCCACGTCGCGCCCAGCGGATACGGCTTCCCCGGCCAGATGGGCGTCCTGCGTTCCGGGGCTGGCTTGTCGGGCGACGACGGCGGCGCGACGTTGATTTCTGGCATTTCTCCTCCCGACGCTTCGGTAAATCAGAACCGGCTGGCATTAGGGGATTGGGGGAATTGCGCGGGTTGGCCGCTCATTCCGGCGGCCACGGCGGGCGGAAATGCGGGGCGAGTTGGCAACCCGCCCCGCAAGCCGATTTCCAGGGCGGCCCCGATCACACGTCCAGGTTGCGCACCTTCTTGGCGTGGCTCTGGATAAAGCGTTTGCGCGGGGCGACCTCGTTGCCCATCAACATATCGAAGGTGCGATCGGCCGCGGCCGCGTCTTCCACCGTCACCTGGAGCAGGATGCGATTGGCCGGATTCATGGTCGTCTCCCAGAGCTGCTCCGGGTTCATCTCGCCCAGGCCCTTGTAACGCTGGATGCTCACGCCCTGCATCCCGCCGAGATCCGCCACCAGCTTATCCCGCTCGGCCTCGGAGTACGCGTACTTCGACTCCTTGCCCCTCTTCACCTGGTACAGCGGCGGCTGGGCGATGTAGAGGTGCCCATTCTCGATGAGCTGCGGCATGTAGCGAAAGAACATCGTCAGCAGCAGCGTGCGGATGTGGCTGCCGTCCACGTCAGCATCGGTCATAATCAGGGTCCTGTGATAACGCAACCCGGAAAGATCCATTGTGTCGCCGATGCCGCACCCCAGCGCCTGCACCAACGACTGAATCTCCCTGTTCGCCAGCGACTTGTCGAGCCGGGCCTTTTCCACGTTGAGGATCTTGCCGCGCAGCGGCAGGATCGCCTGGAATCGGCGGTCGCGGCCCTGCTTGGCGGAGCCACCGGCCGAGTCACCCTCCACCAGATACAACTCACACTTCGCCGGGTCGCGCTCCGAGCAGTCGGCCAGCTTACCGGGGAGGGTCAAGCTCTCCAGCGCGCTCTTGCGGATCACCAGGTCGCGCGCCTTACGCGCGGCGTCGCGGGCGCGACTGGAAGTGGTGCACTTCTCGACGATCTTGCGGCCGTCCTTGGGGTGATTCTCCAGCCACTCGGTCAACGCTTCGGCCACGGCCGATTCGACCTGGGTCTTGATCTCGTTGTTCAGCAGCTTGACTTTGGTCTGCGACTCGAACTGCGGATCGGGCAGCTTCACGCTGATGATCGCAGTCAGCCCCTCGCGCGTGTCCTCTCCGGTGAAGCTGGAGTCGGCCTCTTTGAGCAGGCCCTGGCGCTTGGCCCAATCGTTGATCGTGCGGGTCAACGCCGAGCGCAGGCCCGTCAGGTGCGTGCCGCCGTCCGGCGTGTTGATGGTGTTGGCGAAGGCGAAGACCGATTCATTGAAGCCGTCGTTGTACTGGATCGCGGCCTCGACCATGTTGCCTTCAATCTCTTTTTCGATGTACACCGGCTCGTGCAGCACTTCGCGGTTCTTGTTGAGGTAGCGCACGAAGCTGCGGACGCCGCCCTCGAAGTAGAATGACATCCACCGGGCGCCGTTGTCTGTCCGCTCATCGCAGAATTCAATGGTCAGCCCGCGATTGAGGAACGCCATCTCGCGGAAGCGCTGCTCCAGCGTCTCAAACCGGAAGACGGTGTCCTCAAAGATGATCTTGTCGGGCATGAAGGTGGTCTTGGTGCCCCGCTCACCGTCAACGGCATCGCCGATCACCCGGATGTCGGCCTGGGGGATGCCGCGCTGGTAGCGCTGGAAATGCACCTTGCCGCCGGTGCGCACCTCGACATCGAGCCACTCGGACAGGGCGTTCACCGCGGAAACGCCGACGCCGTGCAGGCCGCCCGACACCTTGTACGCGCCCGAACCGAACTTGCCGCCCGCGTGCAGCTTGGTCATCACTGTTTCCAGCGCCGACCTGCCGGTCTGTTTGTGGGTGTCCACCGGGATGCCGCGGCCCCAGTCCTGCACGGTGACGCTGCCATCCTTGTGGATGGTGACCGCGATCCGATCGCAGTAGCCTGCCATGGCTTCGTCAATGGAATTGTCCACGACCTCATAGACCATGTGGTGCAACGCCTTGACGTCGGTGCCGCCGATGTACATGCCGGGGCGGCGCCGCACCGCCTCCAGGCCCTCAAGCACCTGGATATCGTCCGCCGTATAATGTTCAGGGCGATTAATCTGCTCAACCATTCTGTATCTCCGACCATTGACCTTTGACGATGGCCCGTAGACCGTTGTCTATCGGCCCTCATCCTTTGTCTTCGTCTGCCCCTGCGCCCTCGCCGCCTCTTGACGCCACAGCTCGCCGAAATAGACATAGACCGCCAGCAGCATCGCCGTCACCAGAAACGCGTTGGCGAAAATGGCGATCAGGCCCCCGACGGCCGATTGCCCCACCAGCCCCCACAACACCCGGAAACCCAACAGGATCACGTTCACCAGGATGATGAGCGAGAACGTCCGAAACGGATTGACCCGCACCAGTCGCAGGCTGATGAGGATGCCGGGCAGAAGCGGATGACCCCGCAACGTCATGACCTCCCCGACAAAGAAGAGCGACGTCAGCGTCCACATCAAGAGCCACAACGTCAGCCCGCCGACGATCGCAAAAATCAAACCGGCGCCGGCGCCCAAACCCGCCATGAACAGCATCGAGGCGCCAAGCGGCAGGTACAGCAGATAAATCAGCACCGCGAGCAGCACAGTGAACAGCGCCAGCCGGGCCGCCAGCCCCACCAGGCCGCGCCAGCCGGCCCAGGATTGAGGCGCTGCCGCAGCCACAGAGCCATTCTGCACAGGAGCGAACAGCGAATCACGGCTGGCGGCGCGCAAGAAAATCGCCGCGATGAGCTGTCCGATCAGCCAGCAGCCGAGCGTCACCAGCAGCGCCGCCCAAAAACTGCCGATCTCGATGTTTGGAGCCTGCCACGGCGCCGCGGCGATGCGCTTCATCTGCACGCTGAGGCCGAAGGGCGCCAGGACGACGTCGCTGACCAACATCAGCCGGGGCGACTGCATCAGGGCGATGGCGCTCGGCATCGAGAACCAGCTTCCGGTCACCGCATCGGCCAGGTTAATACTCTTGCCCGCCTCAGTGATCAGCGTCCGAACCCCCGCGATCAGATCGTCGGCGCCCGGCTGGCTCGCGCCGAAGCCGAGCCGGAAGAGCCCTTCCCAGATCAATTGGCCTCGCTTCGCCAAACCTTCGATGGTGAGACGCGGCAAAAGCCAAAGACCTAAGTCAACGACCGCGGGAATCAATATGAGCCCGGGGCGGCGAAGGGTCGCATTGACGCCCGCCGTGAGCGCGTCCACGACCCCCAGAGGTGCGACTGTGTCTGCTTTCATCGCCACCATTTTACCACAAAACGGCCCTGGCACGAAATGTGCGGGGTATTTTCCCCTGGACCCTGCGCAGCGGCGAAGGGCAGTTGACGGGCTTCGCGGCCTGAGGTATAGTGCGGCAGCGGGAAGACACGCACCATTTCGGCCTGAATCATGACCATTATTACCCTCACCAGCGATTTCGGGGGCGCCGATGGCTATGTCGGCGTCATGAAAGGCGTCATCCTCGGCATCGCACCCGCGGCCCGCCTGGTGGATCTGAGCCATGAGATCGCCCCCCAGGCCATTCGGCAGGCGGCTTATGTGCTGGGTCAGGCGGCGCCGCACTTCCCGCCGGGCACGATCCATCTGGCGGTGGTGGATCCGGGTGTGGGCGGCGCACGCCGCCCGTTGCTGGTGACAACTCCGGCCGCGAGCTTCATCGGACCCGACAACGGCTTGTTCACTTTTGCCCTGGCGCTGGCCGGCGCCCAGGCCTGGCGCCTGGATCGCCCGGCGTTCTGGCTGCCGGCCGTGGGGCGCACTTTCCACGGCCGTGACATCTTCGCACCGGTGGCCGCGCACCTGGCGAACGGCGTTCACCCGGCGGATTTGGGCAGCCCGATCGCGGACGCGCTGCGGCTGCCGGACGCCGGACCGGAACGCCGCAGCACCGGCGTCATCGGCGGACACATCATCCATGTGGACCATTTCGGCAACCTGATCAGCAATATCCCCGGGGCCTGGGTGGTCGCGGGCGGCTGGTGCGTCGAGTTGCGCGGCCGGGAGATTGCCCGGCTGAGCCAGACGTATGCCGACGTACCGATCGGAAGTCTGTTGGCGCTGATCAGCAGCGGCGGCACGGTTGAAATCGCTGTGCGTGATGGGAACGCCGCGGCGCACCTCGGTGTCGGCGTGGGCGAGCCGGTGATTCTGCGGCCGGCCAACTAAGTCAGAGGAGGGATTACAATGGAGAAGTTCGTCATCGCGGGCCAACACCCACTGACGGGTGACGTAACGCCCGCCGGCAACAAGAACGCAGCGCTGCCGATCCTGGCCGCCATCCTCCTCACCGAGGAAGAGGTGACGCTGCACAACGTGCCGCACATCGGGGACGTGGGCACGATGTGCCAGATCCTGACGGAGTACGGTGTACGGGTGCAGCGCGAGGGCGCGACCCTGCATCTGTGCGCAAAGGATGCCCGGTTTTCGACGCCGCGGGCCGATCTCTTCCAGCAGATTCGCGGTTCGATGCTGTTCGCCGGCCCGATGCTGGGCCGGTTCGGCCAGGTGACGCTGCCGTTGCCGGGCGGCGATCGCATCGGCCGGCGCCGCGTGGACACGCACCTGCTGGCGCTGGAGGCGCTCGGCACGCAGATTGACTTCAACCACCATGACTTCACCATGCGCGCCGGCGCACTCCACGGGGCCGACATCCTGCTGGACGAGATGAGCGTCACCGGCACCGAGAACGCGGTGATGGCGGCGGTGCGCGCCAAGGGGACCACGATCATCCGCAACGCCGCGTCTGAGCCGCATGTCCAGGACCTGTGCGAGATGCTGGCCGGCTGGGGCGCACAGATCGAAGGGATCGGCTCGAACAAGCTGATCATTCACGGCGTGGATCGGCTCGGCGGGGGTGAATTCACCATCTCGCCGGATTATCTCGAAGTGGGCAGCTTCCTGGGCCTCGGTGCGGTCACGCGCGGCGAAATCCGCATCCACGGCGTCGTCCCCGAGCATCTGCGCATGATCAACTACGTCTTCTCCGAACGGCTGGGCGTGCAACTGCGGATCGAAGGCGACACGCTCATCGTGGCGGACGAACAAGACCTGACCATCCGCGAGGACATCGGCGGCGCGGTGCCGAAGATTGACGATGCGCCGTGGCCGCAGTTCCCCGCCGACCTGATGAGCATCGCCCTGATCGTCGCCACGCAGGCTCGCGGCACCGTGTTGATCCACGAGAAGATGTTCGAGAGCCGCCTCTACTTCGTGGATAAGCTGATCGGCATGGGAGCCAAAA
>CAZYGI010000006.1:0-98080 GCA_964647255.1 uncultured Anaerolineales bacterium
CGAGTGGCCCAGCTCGTGCGCCAGTGTGCTCAAGCTGAACACGTCATCCTGGTATGACATCATGATGAAGGGCCGCGTGCCGTGCGAGCCGCTGGAGAACGCACCCTCGCGCTTGCCGCGGTTGCGCGCCCGATCCACCCAGCGTTCCTCCAGGCAGCCGCGGCGCAGGACGTCCACGTATTCCTCGCCCAGCGGCGCCATGCCCGCGGTGATCCACGCGACGGCCTGTTCGAAGGGCACGGCCGGCTTGGCGGCCGTCAGCGGCGCCTTGATGTCGTAGACACCCAGCTCATCCAGCCCCAATGCCCGCTTGCGCAGCCGCCAGTAGCGGTGCCAGGTGGGCAGGTTCTTGCGGAAGACCGCGATCAGGTTGTGGAAGACCTCGACCGGGATGAAGTTTGGCGCCAGTGAGCCGTGCAGCGCGGACGCGTAGCCCCGCACCCGCGCGGTGAAGACGTCCTGCTTGATCGCGGTGGTCAGCGCGGCCGCGTGGGTGTTCCGGAAAGCCAGATAGCCGTCGGCGTAGCTCTCCCACGCGCTGCGGCGCACCGCCCGGTCGGGGTGGGTGATCAAGGCGCCGATGCTGGTCTGGCCCACCTCAAGCCGCGCACCGTCGGAGGCGGTGGCGGCCGCGAACTTCATGTCCGCGTTGTTCAGCGCGTTGTAGACGCCGAAAGCACCGCCGAACGGGTCGGAGGTCAGCGCCAGCACCTCCTCCACCTCGCCGGAGCGGACGTGCGCCTGGCGGCGGCGCAGCCGGTCCACATAGTGCGCGAAGTACGCCAGCGCCGGCGTCTCCGCGACCCAGGCATCCAGCCGGTCGAAGCCGATGGTCAGCAACTCCGGGTCGAAAAAGCTGGCCGCGGCCGCGTAGTTTGCCATCAGCGTGCGCGCCTGGCCGGCGCGGGCGGCCGCGGCCTGGTCGCCGCTGTCCACCGCCGACTGGTTGTTGGCGTAAACGTTGATCTTGCCCGCCAGCACGCCGGCCGCCTGGTACGCTTCCAGGAAGGTGAGCAGCGTCGCCGGGCCCTCGGCCAGCCGGTCGCGGGTGGCCGCCAGCGCCGGCAATTGGGCTTTCAGTTCGGCGCAGGCCGCGTCCCAGTCGGCCGGCGTGGCGAAGATGCTTTCGAGGTCCCAGGTCTGTTCGGCCGGGACTTCGCTGCGGAGGGGAAGGGATGTGTCGGTCATGGGTTTCTCTCAGTTTGCCCGGCGACTGGAAGTCGCAGCAACCGTTGCGAATTCGGCCTGCGCCGACTGGGCGTTATTCCCTCAGTCCACGAAGGTGGACTTTGCGATGGCAGCTGCGGTTTCCAACCGCCGAGGGGATTCAGTTGCTCCACCCTTCCAGTAGGGCCGTGAACAGCCGCACGCCGTAGCCGGTCGCGCCCTTTGGCTGGGAGGGCTTATCCTCTTCGGCCCAGGCCATCGAGGCCATGTCCACGTGCGCCCAGGGGTAGCCCTCGGTGAAATGCTCCAGGAACTTGGCGCTTGCGCCGACCCCGGAGAAGCGGCCGGCCGAGTTCTTGACGTCGGCCACCTGGCTCTTGATCGCCTCAAGGTATTCGTCGTACAGCGGCAGCCGCCACAGCCGGTCGCCCGACGTTTCGGCGGCAGCCAGCAGCCCGGCCACCAGCTTGTCATCGTTGCAGAACACCGCGGCAGCCTGCGGGCCCAGCGCGATGGCTTGCGCGCCGGTGAGGGTGGCGATGTCCACCACCGCGACCGGGTTATACCGGGCCGCATAGGCCAGCGCGTCGGCCAGCAGCATGCGGCCTTCGGCGTCCGTGCTGATCACTTCCATTGTCTTGCCCGTCATGCCGGTGAAAACGTCGCTCGGCTTCTGGGCGCGGCCGCCGGGCAGGTTCTCGGCGCAGGGGGCCAGGCCGACGACGTGCAGCGGCAGGTTGAGCCGCGCCGCCACGCCCAGCGCGGCGATCACCGCGGCCGCGCCGGACATATCGTCCTTCATCTTCCACATATCTTCGGCCGGCTTGAGGGAGATGCCGCCGGAGTCGAAGGTGACGCCCTTGCCCACGAGCACGACGGTTGGCAGGTCAGACCGATCCGCGTTGTGCTCCAGGATGATGAATTTGGGCTCCTGTTCCGATGCCTCAGCCACGGCCATGAAGATGCCCATGCCCAGCGCTTTGCACTTGGCGCGGCCCAGCACGTCAAGCTTCAGGCCGGCTTCGGCGGCCAACGCGGCGGCCCGGTCGGCCATCACGCTCGGCGTCATGTGGTTGGCCGGCGTGTTGATCAGATCGCGCGCCAGCATCACGCCCTGGACGACGACCTCGGCCCGGGCGACCCCGGCCTGAAAAACGGCCAGGGCCGCCGCATCCCGCCCCACGATGATGAGCGTGTCGGGATCGGGCTTCCAGTCCTTCGGCGGCTGCGAGCGGTAGCCCGCGTAGCGATAGAGGCCCAGCCGCGCGCCTTCGACCAGCGCACCGGCCGCGGCCGCGGGGTCGAGCCCGCCGCTGCCCGCGCCGTGGACGATGGTCGCGATGGTCTTCGCGCCCAGGTCGCGTGCCTTGCGCGCGGCCGCGGCGGATGCGTTCCGGGCCGCGGCCAGGTTGAACTTTGCACTCTCGCCCAAGCCGACCACCAGCACCCTCGGCGCGGGGATGGCCCCGCGGGTGTAAAGCACCAGCGTCTCACCGCTCTTGCCGGCGAAGTCCCCGGCGGCGATCACATCGCTGATCGCGCCGTTCAGCAGCCGGTCGGCCGCGCCCGTCGCGCCGCCCGGCTGCGTCACGCCCTGGAACAGGTTGACAACGATCAGGTCAGCGGCGACCTCGGTGATGTTGCCGTTCCAAATCTTGATCTCCATGGATGGGTTCCTCCGAGTGAATGTTTCGCTCGCTTTCCGAATGAGCGCGCATGGATTTTAGCACAGATGCGGGTGCGCTCACACTTTTGACCCGGCCCCGCCGGCAAAGAAGATTTGACGATGCCTGTGCTGCTGTGATAGAGTAACTTCGTCTTATGACCATTGGGAGGTGTTGCGATGAATGCTTTGGCTGTGGCGGTTCGGCAGATGTTGGTCGAAGGTCCCTCCTCTTCCGATAGGGACTTGCAGTCTCTGTCGGACAGCGAGCGCAAGGCGCTGGCCCAACTCTCGTCGCTGTCGGAGGGGACGATGGGCAAGTTGCTGGATAGGTCTGGCGGCATCAATCCGTCTTTTAGTTGGATTCTTGCGCCGGAGTACGCCCCGGTTCAGGCCTGATGCAGGTTGTCGGGCGGGAGCTTCCACAATCCTGGGACCGGCTGGCAGCAAATCTTCGCGAAGCGTTTGGCGCCGAAATCCGGGCCGCGCTGCAGGAGACCGTCCAGCCGGGCCCCCTGCACGATACACTCCTAAACTTTGCAGAGACCGGGCTTATCCCCGAAATACGCAGCGCCGGCGTGGGCTGGTTACCCATTCTGGCATGCGCAGCGTGTGGCGGCGACCCTCAGCAAGCGCTGCCGCTCGCCGCGGCCTGGCAGCTTGTCCGCCTGGCTGTCAAGCTGCTTGACGATGTTGAGGACGGCGTCCGGGCGGCGGTCGCTGCGGCAAGTCAAACCGTCAACGCAGCAGCGGCGCTGTACTCCGCAGCACACATCACTCTCCAGTCGGCGCGCAGCGCCGGAGCGCGTTCCGCTCACATACGGCAGATAACCGACGGTTTTCATCGCGCCCTGTTGGCTGCGGCGGCGGGGCAGCACCGGGAGCTCCAGGCCAGGAGTGCAGCCCGCGTGCTGAGCCCTGACGAGTGGTTTGAGATCGCGGCAGCTAAATCCGGGGCCCTGTTGCAATGGGCGGTCATGGCTGGCGCGCTGGCCGCCGGGGCCCATCGAACCGTCGTTGCAGCGCTCGGCGATTTCGGTCGGTGCCTGGGAATCCTTCTTCAGCTCAGCGATGATGTGACCGATTGCCGGCAGCCGGGACCGGAGGAAAGTTCGGCCTCCGTGCGGCTCAGCCTGCCCGTGTCGTATGCCTTCTGGGTCGCTGCCGACGACGATGCGCGGCAGTTGCACCGGCTGTTGGCCGCACCGCCGCAGGATGATGCGGCCGCCGATGAGCTCGGTCAGTTGCTGAACAGGATGGGCGCCCAGGCCTATTTGCTCACAGTGGCGTTCTCGGAGAGAACGCAGGCGCTGGCGGCGCTCGACAAAGCCTCTTCGGTCTCCAAGCAAGATGTTCGGCTTCTGGAGCCGATGATTGATCATGTTTTCCCCATGTTTGGCGCACTCGGGGTTTGACATGTCGGCATTCGATAGGAACGTCTTAGCCTCCAGATCATCAGCCCGCCGGGTGATCGGGGTGGGCCTGATGTTGTTTGGGCTGCTGGCGATCCTCTTTGTCGCCTGGAGCGCGTGGCGCTGTGACCACCGGATTGATCCTGCTGCCTGTCCGACGGTGGGCGAAACCCTTTCGCCCAGTCTGACCGCGCTCGGTTTTCTGGCTGCGGTCTATATTGCCTGGCGAACCCGCCGGCCCTTCCCCGTTGTGGCGTACTTCTGGTTGGGCAGCATGGCGCTCACGGTCGGCCTGGCTTCCGGGATCGGGGGGCGGATGGCTGCGGTGGCCGCATTCGATCTCGCCCTGGCCTGGTTGCCTCCTGTCGGCCTGCGCTATCACCTTGTCCTCTTGGGGCGTCCGCTGAAGAGCGGTGAGCGCATCGTATTCCTGATGACTTTGGCGTTGGCAGTGGCCTGGACGGTGCCGCTGCTAAGCTATTTAGGGCCGATGCTGGCGACGGGCGATCTGATTCGCGGCCTGTCTGGCCCGATCCTGTTGACCCTGGCGCTCACTCTGCTGGCTGTCCCGACGATTTTGTGGCTCGGCTATCGTTCGGGCCTGACGCCGGCCGCGGCCCGACAGATTCGGATCGTGGCGATGGGCAGCAGCCTGGCTTTCGCCCCGTTGGCGTTGCTTTCGATATTGCCTGTGCTGGTGGGCAGCCCCCTGCGCGTGCCTTATCCCACGACGTTTCCCTTCTTGCTCTTGAGCCCGCTCTTTTATCTGTATGTCTATCAGCGTTCACAATTGGCGCAACTGGAACCCCTTATCGGCAAGATCACGGTGATCTTCCTGCTAGCCGTGTTCACGCTCTCTGCCTATCTGGTCATCGGGCCGTTGGGGGCGCGCATAGAAATCCCCGAGAATCGCCTGTTGGCCGCGGCGACGGTTATCGTCATCGTGTGCGTCTTCCTGTTTCGCGGCCTGGAACGAGCGTTTACGGCGTTCACGTCCTGGTCGTTCGAGGGAGACAGCCTGCCGAACAGCGTGGTTGAACGTCTGACCGAGGCTGTATCGCTCACGCCCGATCGCACGGCGCTTCAGGAGCTCCTGTTGGAGCGGCTGCCGCAGACCTTGCGGGCCGATCCGGCGTTGTTGGCGCTGCGTACGTCGGGCCAGGAGTTGGCGCTCCAGTATGCTGCACAGTGGACGCCGGAGGAGCGCGCAAGCTGGCGGATACCGATCGAAGGCGTGTTGGTCAGCAAACTGGACAGCCTGGCGTGGCCTTTGACCCCGCCTGAGTTGCGCCGAATGCTGCACGGCGAAGCGCTCACATCCGCTGAGGCGCGCCTGCTTGAGATACCCCCCGGGTCGCTGCTCTTGCCGCTGTTTTCCGGCGGCAACCTGCAGGGCATCCTGGTTGTTGGGGGCCGAACGGATGATGATCCCTGGCGGAATGATGATTTTGCTGTGCTTACCATCCTGGGCCGCCAGATCGGCGCGACGATCCACAATCGGCTGCTCCTGGAGGCGGTTAGCGCTGGGCGGAATGAGCTTGCGCGTGTTCACCGGCAGTTCGTCCTGAGCCAGGAGCGCGAGCAGCGTCAACTGGCCCAGGAGCTGCATGATGGCGCGGTCCAACATCTGCTTGGCATCAGCTACCAATTGGCGGATGCGCAGCGCCGGGCGCTGCGGCGTGATGAGAGCGCGCCGCGCCTGTTTGAGGGGATCCGCGCGGAGGTGCTGGCGGTCAGCGAGCAGTTGCGGAGGCTCATCGGACAATTGCGCCCGGCCGGGCTCGATGAATTAGGCCTGGTCGCCGCCCTGGAAGAGTACGTGGCGCGTGTCCAGCGTGACAGCAACGCGCCGGAGATTCAGCTCGATCTGGATCGGCGCAGCGCGTTTCTGCCTGAGGCCGTGAGCATCTGCCTGTTTCGGACGGTTCAGGAAGGGATCCGCAACGCGGTGGAGCACGCGGGCGCCAGCCGGATCGCCGTGGCGCTCCAGGTTATGGGCGACTCGGTCGTTCTGACGGTTCAGGATGATGGCCGTGGGTTCATGGTCCCGAGCCGGCTGAGCGAGCTGGCCCAGGCGGATCATTTTGGCCTGGTGGGTGTCGCCGAGCGCGTAGCCTGGATCGGGGGGAAGTTCGACATCCGTTCCCAGCCGTCGGGCGGCGTGTTGATTCAAGTCAGTCTGCCGTTGGTCCAGCCAGGAGGAAATTCATGAGCAACATCATTCGGGTAGTGCTGTCAGATGACCATCCGCTGGTGCGTGCGGGCTTGAAGACGGTGTTGGCGGGCGACAGGGACATCTTGCTCGTGGGTGAGGCGGTGGATGGTCACGCCACGCGGCAAGTGGTCAACGAACTGAAACCTGATGTCTTACTCCTCGACCTCAGCATGCCGGGGCCGCCGGCCGTGGAAACCGTCGCATGGCTGGCCGAGCATTGCCCTCAGGTAAAGGTGATTGTTCTCACCGCATACGATGATGATGTCTATGTGCGCGGCGCGGTGACGGCAGGGGTGGCCGGCTATGTGCTGAAAGAAGAGGCGCCGGAAGCCGTAGTGCGCGCGATCCGCACGGTCATGGCGGGCGATTCCTGGTTCAGCCGGCGCGTCGTGGGGAAGCTGGCGCACATCGGCTCGGAAGGGGAAACCCGGCTGACGAAGATCTCGCTCAGCGAGCGCGACGCGCAGTTGCTGCGGCTGATCGCCCAGGGCTGGGATAATGCCAGGATCGCGGCCGAACTCAGCGTGGCCGAGCAGACGGTGCGTAACTACGTGAGCCGCATCTACACCACCCTGCATCTCCGCTCGCGCGCCGAGGCGATCGTGTGGGCACGCGAATGGCTACATGTGAGGGCCGATGGCCACCTCGGCGGGCAGCGCTGCCCGCAGCGCCGCCAGTACCTCTAGCGCCTGTGCCAGCCGCACCTTGTTCTCCGGTGCGTTGAACCACTGGCTCGCGCCGGAGGGGTGCGGCAGCGGCACGATGATGCGTCCGTCCCGCTCGAACCGGCCGCCGATCAGGTCGGTCATAGAAACCCGGTTTCTCGCAGAAACCGGGTTTCTCTCGTCCCCCAAAAACCGTCCAATCGCCAGCGCGCCGATGGGGATGAGCACGCGCGGCTGGATCAATGCCAGTTCCGCCTCCAGCCACGGCGCGCAGAGCGCCTGCTCGGCGCGGGTGGGCACGCGGTCGCCGCGGCCGGAGGGGTGCGGGCCGGGGTAGCAGCGGGTGATGGCGACCATCGCCTGCGTGGCGCGGAACTCAGTCTCGTCGAAGCCGGCCTGCGCCAGCCAGCGGAACAGCCGCCGGCCGGCTGGGCCGGAGAACGGCAGGCCCGTCACCTCCGCCTCGTGCCGGCCCGGCGCCTGGCCGACCGTTATAAAGGTGGCGCCCGCATTCAGCGTCGAGATGGGCGCCGAGCCGATGAAGTAGCCCGCGTCCGCGCAGCGGCGGCAGGCGGAGAGCTGGGCGCGGTGGCTCGTAAGGCTCATAATTGTCATCCGAATGATAGGGCGGGCAAATCCCCTATGCTTTCAGGATCCGCTCGATTGTCGCCAGTTCCTCCGCCGAAAACGCCAGGTTATCCAGCGCTCCCACGCCTTCTTCGATCTGGCGCACTTTGCTGGCGCCGATGAGCGCCGAGGTCATGCCCCCATGCCGCAGCACCCAGGCGATCGCCATTTGGGCCAGCGTTTGGCCGCGGGCCTGGGCGAGGGCATTGAGTTGGTGCACCTGGGCGATGCGCGCGGGTGAGACCCGGTCGCCCCAGTGGAACTGGTTCTCCAGCTTGGCCGCGCGCGAGTCGCCGGGGATCTCCCGCAGGTACTTGTCGGTCAGGATGCCCTGGTCCAGCGGCGAGAAGCAGATGCAGCCGATGCCCTCCTCGGCCAGCACATCCAACAAACCGCCCTCGATCCAGCGATCGAACATGTTGTAACGAGGCTGGTGGATCAGGCAGGGGGTGCCGAGTCCGCGCAGGATGGCCGCGGCTTGCCGGGTCTGCTCCGGGCTGTAAGTGGAGATGCCGGCGTAGAGCGCCCGGCCGCTGCGCACGATGAAGTCTAGCGCGCCCATCGTCTCCTCCAGCGGCGTCTCGGGGTCGGGCCGGTGGCTGTAGAAGATGTCCACGTATTCCAGCCCCATGCGTTTGAGGCTTTGATCCAGGCTGGCCACCAGATATTTGCGCGAGCCCCATTCGCCGTAGGGGCCGGGCCACATGGTGTAACCGGCCTTGTTGGAGATGATCAGCTCATCGCGGTAAGGCTTGAAGTCCTGGGCGAAGATGCGGCCAAAGGTCTCCTCGGCCGAGCCGGGCGGTGGGCCGTAGTTGTTCGCCAGGTCGAAGTGGGTGATGCCCAGGTCAAAGGCGCGGCGCATCATGGCGCGGCCGTTCTCCAGCGGGTCCACGCCGCCGAAGTTGTACCACAGGCCCAGCGAGATGCCTGGCAGCTTGAGCCCGCTGCGGCCGCAGCGGTTGTAGCGCATGGCGTCATAGCGGGTTTCGGATGGGTGATAGCTCATAAGATGATCCTCTCTTCCGGCCGTGTTTACGGGTAGGTTCCGCAAATCGGTGCGGTTTTGGGTGTGGGATAGAGACACACAAGCCGTGGGCCGGCCCGAAAGTGGGCGATGACCGCCGCATGTTGGGTGTAGTTGCTTGCCGGCCGGAGCTCGATGAAGCGATCGAGGTCGTAGGCCGTCCATTCCAATGCGTAACCCACCTGCCGCCCCGCGGGAAAGCTGGTCACGGCCGGGCCGCGCAACGGCGCCGGCACGGCGTCCAGGCTCGTCGCCGCCTGTCCGGCCTGCATCATCTCGTGCATCAGGCGCAGCTCCGTTCGTCCCCCGGCAGGTAGCAGCTCGGGCAGCGCCAGCAGCATCACGATGACCGTCAGCCCGGCGGGGATGCGCGCTCTCAGGCGCAAGGGGACGCCGTTTCGGCGCGCCTCGACCTGGCGATCCGTGGCCCAGCGCACTGCCAGGATCACTGGGGCGGCGGCCCAGGCAAGCGGAACGGACAGGATGAGCGAAAGGATGGTCCCCGCGGACCCGGAGCCCAGCCGGATGGCGGTGGCCAGCACGATGCCGGCCCAGCTTGCAGCGCAGCCGGCCGCGATGCCGATGGAAGGGCTCTCCGGCCAGGCGATCAGCCCGCCCAACGCGGCGCCGACCACCGCGGCCAGCAGGACGTTGCCCAAGAGGCCGAGCGGCGGCTGATAGAGCGGCACGCCGGGCAGGGCGATGCGATTGACAAGCTGTCCCACCAGCAAGTAAGCCAACCCGATCACTCCGCCGAGCACGGCGCCCGTCGCGCGGCGATCCCGCCGCTCCGTCACTTGGGAACCGTATCCATCCCGACGCAGATCGGGTCCTGGGCGGGAGTCACGTAGAGACATGCCAGGTTCCATCCGTTCTTGAAGTAGGCCACGACGACCGTGTGGGCGTCGAAGTTCTCAGCCGGTCGCGGGATCTGATAGCGCTCGATACGCTGCCTTTCCCACGCCAGCGCGTAGGGGCCCTGGCCGCGCTGGACGAAGACGCCCTCTTTGAACGCACGGAGCGGCGCCGGCAGGGCAGCCGCATCTTGTGCAGCCTGGCCGGCCCGGAGCAGCGCATCTGTTCGACGTAGGAGGGTGCGGCCTTCGCTGGGATACAGGGTGAGCGCACCGATGGCGCCGGCCGCCAACAGCAGCAGCGTCGGGCGCCACAGCCGCCGCAGCCAGGTTTCGCCATCCCGCCGGTCCTCTACCAGGCGGTTGACGGCCCAGCGATGGAGTGCAATCCCGGGCGCCAGCATGCCTGCAAACGGCAGGACGAGAAAGAGGCTCATGACCCGCACTCCAACCGGGCCAGAAAGCATTGTGCTCTGCAGAAGGTTACCGACCACGATGACCACCGCGCTGATGACGCTGGCGGCGATGATGCCGCTCGCACTCCCCTCACTCCAGGCTGAGATGGCGCCGAGGACGCCACCGCAGGCGGCGATCAGCAGGAGGTTCCCGATGGCGCCGAAAGGCGGCTGGTGCAGCGGCACGCCCAGCAGGATCAGCGGGTTAAGCGCCTGCGAGGTCAGCCCATAGGCCAGGCCAAGCAAGGCGCCCAGGATCAAGCCCGTGACTCGGCGGTAGGTGTTTACAGACATCGGATCACTTCATGAACCGGATCACGTATCATCTGGCCAGAAACGGCAGGAAGCTCCGGTCTCCGTCCACCCGAAACCGCGTCCGGCTGAGAGGCTGCCCGTCTACGATGATCTGGACGATGGTTTCGCCGGCAGGCAGCACGCCGATCTCAGCGGTGAAGGACCACGGGGTCAACACCGTGATACAGGAGATGCCGGGATCCGCCCCGACGCTGTGGCCGTGCACCTCGATCACGTTGCCGTCGCGCCGAACCGAGCGGTATTTCGGTGTGCAGCCATCGCACCAGACTCCGGAGGCCGTGACCCGGATCGGATCGCGGTAGGTGGGCGCAGCCGGTTCCACCGTGACCCGATCGGCGCCGCACGATCCGTGGGCTGGCAGGGCGGCCGGCAGGTGCGGCCCGGTGCTGCCGGCTGCACCGGCGGATGCGAATGACAACACCAGTGTGAGCATGAGGGTGACAGTCCAACGGTCGTGCACCTTCATCGCACCTACCCCAGCACGGTCTACTTCAAGATGTAGTAGGTCGCCTTGCGCTCCCCGACTTTGACGATCAACCCCTGGTCCACCAGATCCGAGAGCTCGCGGCGGATGGTCTCGTCGCTGAGCTCGGGACAAAGCTCGCGGAACTCCCGATTGGTGATGCTGTTGTGCTCAGCGAGATAAGCCAGGGCGCGTTCCTGGCGCGGGTTCAGCCGGCGGTTGCCCCAGCGCGGCGCCGGTTCGGCGCTGACGAGATCCGCGCCGCGGCCGCGCAGGTTGACGCGGAAGCCGGCGACGGTTTCTTCAAAGACCGGGCGCGGCAGGCCGGCTTCCTCCATGCTCGTGATCATCCGGTCAATGCCGTAGCCGAGGCGCTCCACGAAGCCCAAATCCGACAAGGCCTGCACCAGCGCCTCGTTGCGCGAGAAGCGTTCGGTGGTGAGATTTTCAAGCGTAACGTGCCCCGGCAGCCGGCCCGGGCTGTAGATCTCCATGCGGTCGCTGAACATCAGGACGCGGATATTATCCCCGCGGATCGCGTAGTCACGGTGCGCCACGGCGTTGACGATCGCCTCGCGCACCACCCCGAGCGGGTACTCGGTCGTCTCCTGGCGGCGGAAGTTGGCGCCTGATGACGCGCCGACGCTGAGCCGCATCCCCCGGCGGATGTTCGCGCTGACGAACATCTCGGCCTGGCGAATCTGCTCCGGCAGGGTGCCGGTCGCATCGTGCCGCTCGAACTCGTCGCTCATCTCTGGGCCGGCGTAGCGCACCAGCGAAATTTGGGCGTTGGGCAGGAAGCGCTGCGGCTGGCGACCGAAGAGGAGCACGCCCGCGTAGGTCGGCACGAGGCCATCGGCGGCCTGCGCCAGGCAGCCGCGCGCCAGCAGCGTGCGTTGCCAGCCGTCGCCCGCGGGCGGCCCCAGCGCGGCCAGATACGCCTCGACCTGGATCGGGTCGAGATCATCCATGCCGGCGCCGGGGACAGGGCGTGACTCGAACCCGGCTTCGCCGCGTGCGAGCAGCAGGCCGGTCAGCTCGGTGGCGCTGAGCAGGCGGTTCTGCCTGTCGGCTCGGGTGAGGTAGCGGCCAGCGACGCTGTAGACGTGTGGCAGGCCGGACGGCACCTCGACCACGCAGACGGGCCGGCCATCCAGCTCCACGATGCCGGGCTGGGGCAGGATCAGCGGGGGCGCCGAGAGCAACCCGGCCGCCTGCACCGCGGCGCGCGCCGCGTCGGGGTCGCTGATGCCGGTCGGTTTGCCGGCCGCGTTCACGCCGAGCAGGAGGAGGCCGCCTTGCGTGTTCGCCAGGGCGGCCAGCGTCTCGGCCAACCGGGCCGGGTTGGCCGAGGGCACGCAGGCCAGGCGCGCGCCCGGCCCGACGGCCAGTGCACGCGTCACATCTTCGGCGGTGTAGCCCGGTCGCAGCAACATGCGCGCTACTCAACCTCCGTGATGCGCCAATGGACGTCGCCGTTGGCGTCTTTGGGCACGACGCTGATCGCCGTCCACGTCAATGTGCGCGGCGCGCCGGCGGCGCCGACCTCGGTGATGACCGTCGCGGTTTCGCGGCCGCACCACCACCCGGTCCAACCCGTGTAGCGGGTTTCGCACTGATACCCGCCGCTCTCGCTGGAGACGGCTGCGGCGGCATGGTTGACCGACAAGATGCCGATCGGCAGGGTCAGGTCGGCGGGGAGGCTCGCACCGTCCAAGGCGAAGCTGTCGCCGGGCGGCATCGCCGTGTCCTTCTGCTCGGCCACGGGCTTGTTGCCGCGCAGATAGGCGACGACCGCCCCTTCAGGATAGGCGGGATCGCCCGGCGCATCGAAGCAGAAGTCCATGCTGAAGGCGGCGTTATCTTCGGCGAAGCTGATGGTTTTCGCGTCCGCCGCGCGCCTATAGGTGCGGACCTCACACAGCAAGCTGCGATCGTTGAGACGGTTGTATGTGACGACCTGCGTGATCAGGTTCTTGGTGTCGCTGACATTCACATTGACCCGGGCATTGCCGACGAAATGTGCGGGCAGATAGCTGTTTTGGGCCGATTCCCAGCGGAAAATCGAGACCCGCGTCGGCAAGCTGCTGTCGCTGTAGCCGAGGAACACCAGTTCGTCCGCCTGACATTTGCCGTTCTTGATTGTGCCCGGGAAAAGATACGGCACGGCCTTGGATTCCCCGATGTAGCCCTGTCCTTTGCCGGCGTAGAAATCCGGCAGCAGTCGGTAGGTGAAGATTTCGGTGGGCCGGTATGGCTGGGGCGTCGCGGGCTGGACCAAGAGGGACGCGACCTGGCTGTCATAGATCGCGGCTCCGATCAGCCCGCGTTTCATGATGCTGCCGACCTCTTCGGCTTTCTTCGTCGGGGCAAGGTCGTAGCGATAGAGCAACAACCCTTCCTCTTCCAAATCGCCGTCGAAGTCGCACTTCCTGCTTTCAAGCGTTTCCCACTCCGGCGGCACCAACCGCTGCATCTCCGGGGTCAGATGCTCCAGCCTGGCCGTGGAGGCGGCCGGGCTGGTGACTTTGCGCAGGGCGTAGAGCGCGACCACGGCGACCACGATCGCCAACAGCAGGAACGCCAGGGTGCGGCCTTTCATCGCAGTCTATCCTTCATCGGTGGGCGCCGCGGCCTCGCCGGACGTTTCGGCGGCTTTTTTCCGTGACGCGCGGCGCGGGCGTTTCGGTTTGGCGACAGGCTGCGGCTCGAGCAGCGCCTGGGCCAGGATTTCTTCCATCCGTTCGACCAGGATCAGCTTCAGCTCGCGCTGGATTTCGCGCGGGACATCCACCAGGTCTTTCTCGTTGCGCTTCGGGATGAAGACCGTGCTGAGGTGCATCCGGTACGCGGCCATCAGCTTCTCTTTGAGCCCGCCGATGGGCAGCACACGGCCGCGGAGCGTCACCTCGCCCGTCATCGCCACATCGTGGCGCACGGGCCGGCAACTGAGCGCCGAGATCAGCGCGGTCGCCGTCGTCACGCCTGCGCTGGGGCCATCCTTCGGGATCGCCGCTTCGGGGACGTGGATGTGCAGGTCCACCTTGTCGAAATCTACGTCGGACAGGCCGAACTCCGCCGCGTGCGAGCGCGCATAGGTCAGCGCGGCCTGCGCTGCCTCCTGCATCACCTCGCCGAGCTGGCCCGTCATGATCAGGCTGCCCTTGCCGTCCATGGCAGAGACCTCGATCTGCATCACGTCACCGCCGGCCTCGGTCCAGGCCAGGCCGTTGGCGACGCCGATCTCATCATGCTCGTTCGCCAGCCATTCGCTGAACTCCGGCGGCCCCAGGAACTTGTTCACCATGCCCGGCGTGATGCGTCGCGGCGCGGGCTTCCCCTCCGCCACCTTGCGCGCCACCTTGCGGCAGACATTGGCAATGCTGCGCTCCAGGTTGCGCACGCCAGCTTCATAGGTGTACTCGCGGATGATCGCCTGCAAGGTCGGGCGGCTGAACTGTACCTGCGCCGGCGTCAGGCCGTGCGCTTCGAGCTGGCGCGGGATCAGAAACTGCTCGGCAATCGCCAGCTTCTCTGAGTCCACGTAACCCGGAAACTCGATTACCTCCAGCCGGTCGCGCAACGCGGGCGGGATCGGATCCAGGTAGTTGGCCGTGGTGATGAACATGACCTTGCTCAAGTCGTAGGTCACTTCCAGGTAGTGGTCGCTGAACGCGTGGTTTTGCTCCGGGTCGAGCACTTCTAGCAGCGCAGAAGACGGATCCCCGCGGAAGTCAATGCCCAATTTGTCAATCTCGTCCAGCATGAAGAGCGGGTTGATCGTGCCCGCGGTGTGCATGGTTTGCAGGATCCGGCCCGGCAGCGAACCGATATAGGTGCGCCGGTGGCCGCGGATTTCGGCCTCGTCATGGATGCCGCCCAGGCTCATGCGGACGAATTTGCGGCCTAATGCCTCGGCGATGGATTTGCCCAGGCTCGTCTTGCCGGTGCCGGGCGGCCCGACGAAACAGAGGATCGGGCTTTTTATCTTCTCGGCGGCCAGCTTGCGCACCGCGATGTGCTCCAGGATTCGCTCTTTGACCTTCGGGAGGCCGTAGTGGTTCTCTTCCAGGGTGCGGGCGGCGCGGGCAATGTCCAGATTGTCCTCGGTCGCGGCCGTCCAGGGCAGGTCCAGCAGCCAGTCCACGTAGTTGCGGATGACGGTGGTCTCCGGCGACATCGGGGGCATGGCGGCCAGTTTAGCGATTTCCTTCTCGGCCTTGGCGCGCACGTCCTGGGGCAGGCCGACTTTCAGCAGCTTCTCCTTGATCTCGGCGATCTCGCGCTGCGTCTCGTCGCCCTCGCCCAGCTCGGTTTGGATGGCGCGCATCTGCTCGCGCAGGTAATACTCGCGCTGGCTCTTGTCCAGCTCTTGCTGCACCTGACTCTGGATGCGATCTTCGAGCTCGAGCACATCCAGCTCCTGCCCCAGGATGATGCTGAGCTTCTGCAGCCGCTCGTTCGCGTCAATCGTCTCGAGCAGCTCTTGCCGTTTCGATGTCTCGATGTCGAGCAGGTGGGCCAGCAGGTCGGCCAGTCCGCCCGGCGCCTTCTCGTTCATCGCGGCGACGTAGGCGTCATCGGGCAGGTTGGGATTAAGCTCAACGACTTTCTCGAAGAGCGCGAGCACGGCGCGCATCAGCGCTTCGGAGGCCATGTCGTGGCGCTCGTCCTCGTAGAGCGGCACGCCGCGCACCCGCAGATACGGCTCGGTGTCAATCAGCTCGGTGATCCGCACCCGCTCGATGCCCTGCACCAGGACGGTGGTGCCGCCGTCGGGCATGCGCAGCACGCGGCCGATCTCCACCGCGGTGCCGATGGTGTAGAGGTCAGAAAGATCGGGATCGGTCACCTCAGGGTCGCGCTGCGCGACTACCAGCAAGGGCATTTCCGTCGCCTCGGCGGCCTCGACGGCGATCACCGAACGGTCGCGGCCGACGAAGAGAGGCGTCACCAGGTTCGGGAAAACCACGGTGTCGGGCATCGCCAACACCGGATATTCGTTGCCCTCGCCGGCATCGGCCTCCGCGAGGTGCACCGGCCGGCGTACCTCGCGCACGCGCACCCCCTTACGGCGGGGCGCCAGCAGGTTGACGAAAGTCCAATCTGAGCCCGGCCGGGGCCGGGGTTCGTTTTCGAGATAATCCAAAGTTCCTCCGCGATCCATCAGAACGCGTTCATAGTCAGTCCGGCACCGGCTCCCCGGCGGTCTCATCCTGGAACACCCAATCATCCGGGGCAAACGCCTCGGGATGGCGCGCCGCCCAGGCGCGGCGCGCCTGCGCCACGACGAAGATTGAGCCGGTCACGCAGATCAGGTCGTTCGGTTTTGCCCAGGCCAGGGCTTCGTTCAGGGCGCTCTCCAGGTCCGGTTGGACGCTGATGGGGCAGTGTGCGTTGACGCTCCGCACCAGGTCGGCTAACTGGGCCGGATCGGCCGAGCGCGGGTGGCCGCTCCTGCTGACGATCACCTTGTCGGCCGGCGGGAAGCCCGTGACGCTTGCGGGGCCGAGGAAGTCCCTCAGCATCCCGTCAATATCTTTGTCGGACGATGCGCCGAAGACCAAGGCCAGTTGGCGGCGGGGCGGCCGCGGGAACCATTCGGCCAGCGCGGCGCGCAGCTTGCGGGCCGAGTTCTCGTTGTGCGCACTGTCCACGATCAGGATCGGATGGCGGTTCAGCAACTCGAACCGGCCGATCCAGCGGGTGGCCGCCAGCCCGCGGCGCAGCGCATCTTCCGGGATCGTCACGCCCTGGCCGCGCAGCTCCTCCAGGATCGCAACGGCGGCGGTAGCGTTGTCGAGTTGGTGCCGGCCCAGCAACGGGATGCGCAGATCGGCGTAGGTCGGCTCGCCCTGCGGCCCGCGCACGGTCAGCGTCTGGCTGTCCAACTGGGCGCCGTTGCCGGTGTACGTCCACGCCTCGCCGACCGTCACCAGCCGCGCGCCGGTGTCCGCGCAGACGCGGCGGATCACCGCCATCGCCTCCGGCTCCTGCGGCGCGCTGATCACCGGGACGCCGGGCTTGATGATGCCGGCCTTCTCGAACGCGATCAGCGACAGAGTGTGACCCAGCAGCTCGACGTGATCGTAGCTCAGCGAGGTGATGGCGCAGACCGCCGGATGCACGACGTTGGTTGCATCCAGCCGGCCGCCCAGGCCCACCTCCAGCACCGCCCATTCGATGCCTTGCTCGGCGAAGTAGGTGAACGCCAGCGCGGTCATCACCTCGAAGGCGGTGATGCCGGGCGTCGCCTCGATCGCCGGCTTGCAAGTATCGAGCAGCCTGACCAGGTCCGCCTTCGACATCAGCGCGCCCCCGCAGCGGACGCGCTCGCGGAAGGTGTGCAGATGCGGCGAGGTGTACAGCCCGGTCTTGTAGCCAGCCGCGCGCAGCACCGACTCGACCATGGCCGAGGTGGAGCCCTTGCCTTTTGTCCCGGCGATGTGCACGCAGCGGAAGTGGTCGTGCGGCCGGCCCAACTTCGCCAGGATGCTCTCCATCCGGCTCAGGTCAAAAGTGGCCGCGTCGTAAGGGTAGCGCACCTGCTTCTCGTAGTTGACGTAACCGAAGATGTAGTCCAGAGCGTCCTGGTAGTGACCCATTTTTGGCTCCAAATGAAATTCGCCTGTAAAGTGCAATTTTAGCGCAAGGAAGAGTAAAACACAAAGGCGCGCTGGCTGTTTGGCGATCCGCCGCGAGGATGGCATAATCCGGGGGAGAGTGGAGAGTGGAGAGTGGAGAGTGGAGAGCTTGATCCTTGTCGTTCATACCAGATCATGAAACAGCTAACGCTCAACAGGGGATTCACGGAGCCGTTGCCGGCTCGCCCGGCAGTGTCCCGATATGCCTGGGTGCTGCTGGCCTACCTGGGGTTGGGCCTGCTGCTCACCTGGCCGATGGCCGGCCACCTGGCGACGCACGTGCCGGGCGACGGCATTGACGATCCATCGCTGGCGTGGAACCTGTGGTGGGTTAAACACGCGCTGGTGGATCAGCCGCAGAATCCGTTCGCCGTGACCTGGCAGTTCTGGCCGGTGGGGATCAATCTGGCGTTCTATACGCTTACGGTGCTTAACGGGATGCTCGGTGTGCCGTTGGCCGCGGCGTTCGGCGTGCTTCCGGCATACAACCTGCTCCTATTGTCCTCGTTCGTGCTCGGCGGGTTCGGGGCGTATTTGTTGAGCCTGGAATTTATCAGGCGAGGAAACAAGGGAGCGGGGAAAGCCGGAGACGGGGAAGATGGGGCGGGGCTCAGATCTACTGGTCTCCTGGTTTACTTGCCCCCGTTCCTTGCCGGCGCGTTCTACGCGTTCGCATCCGCGAAGTTGTTCTACGCCGCGCTGGGGCAGGGGAACATCGCCAGTTCGCAGTGGATCCCGTTTGCCGCGCTGTACATCTTGCGCGCAGTGCGACCAGCGGGCCGCCCCCGCGATGCGGTGCTGGCCGCATTTTTTATCGTGCTCCAGGCCTATGCCGAGCTGACCTACGCGTCTTTTTTGCTGATTTTTGTCGCGTTCGCGGTCATCTGGCGGCTTGGTGGCATCCTGCTTGCCCGACGCGGCTCCGGATCTTCTCATGTCATCCTGAGCGGGTTCACCACTCAAAGTCAGTCACAGCAAATCGTTAGCGAAGGATCTCGGTCGGGCCGCCGGAACCCTTCCCAGAGGGATGCTTCGCGATCGTTGGCGGCGCGTCATCAGGGGGGTGATGCCGGCAACGGGCTCAGGGTGACACGCGGCAACCTGGGACCCCTCTCGCGCCTCGCCCTGCGTCTCGTCCTCATGGCGCTCATCTTTCTTGTCGGCATTGCGCCGATCCTGGGCAACATGCTGCCCGATTTGCGGGCGGAGGGAGACTTCTTTACTTCGGGCGGCGGTTTCGCCGACATCTTCTCGGCCGATCTGGCCGGCTACCTCGTGCCGACGCAACTGCATCCGCTGCTGGGCGGGATCGTCAAGGCGTGGTCGCAGGCCGCGGCGCAGTCGGGCGCGCAGTTCGCGGTAGACAAGGGCCAGCAGATTTACGTCGGTTACGTGGCATTGGCGCTGGCGCTGCTCGGCCTGTGGCGCGGGCAACGGCGCGGCGCACGGCGGGGCGAGACGTGGTTCTGGGCTGCGTCCGCGGCGGTCTTCTTCCTGTTGACCCTGGGGCCGAACCTGCGCATCGCCGGGCGTGACACCGGCCTTCCGCTGCCGTTCCGCGTGTTGGAGGCCTTACCGTTTTTCAAGGGCAACCGCTATCCGAGCCGGTACGGCGTGATGCTGCTGCTGAGCCTGGCGCCGCTGGTGGCCGCGGGGATGGTGCGACGCGGGGATGGTGCGACGCGGGGACACGGCGACGCGGCGCGGCAGCGCGCTACGCTCGACACTCTACGCCCCACGCTCCACGCTACCTTGTTTCCTGGTTTCCTCCTCCTCCTGCTCCTCTTCGAGCACCTTTCCGCACCGCTGCCGATCTCCGATCTGCGCGTGCCGGCGCTCTATACGCGTATCGCGGCCGAGGCTGGCGATTTCGCCGTGCTTGAGCTGCCGCCGGGCTGGCGCAACGGCGCACGGGTGGCCGGGAAGCAGGATGTTATCATCATGACGGAGCTCTGGAACCAGACGGTGCACGGCAAACGGGTGCTCGGCGGGAACACGTCGCGCAACCCGGAGTTCAAGTTCCAGTACTTCAGCGAGGACCCGACGCTGGCGCGGCTCATCGCGCAGACGAACGCCGCCGACCTGCCGCAGCATGATGCCTTGCGCGTCGTGCTCGCGGCCGCACCCGTCACGGATCAAGCGCGCGCCGCGGCGCGCGACTGGGCGGCCTTCACGCGGGTGCGTTACGTGATGGTGCACCGGGACAAGCTGCCGGCGGCGACCGAGGAGGCGCTGCGTAGCCTGCTGCCTGTGAGCCTGGTGGGCGAGGAAGGCAGCCTGGCGCTGTACCGGCTGGATGATGACTCCCCTCCCCAGCAGACCTTTCTCCTCGGCACGGATGGGGGCCGTAAGGCGTTGGCCGAAGGGTGGAGCCCGCCTGCGCCGGGCGCCGTAGTTGACGCGCATGGGTATGCGCCGGAGGTCTACGCCGAGCGTCGCGAGGTCCGGCTGCTGCTGCCGCTGGACGCGGCGGGCGGCACGATCGCCCTGCACGGCTGGTCGTTCGCTCCGGATCAGCAAGTGACGCTGGTCGTGGATGGTCGGGCGGTCGGCGCACAGCCGCTGCCGGAAACCCCAACGACGCTGACCTTCATCTACCCGGCCCGGAACAGCCGCCCCCCCTTGAGTGATATCCGGTTGCGCTTCTCTCACCTCGCCGACGCCGCCATCTGGACGCAGCGGATGAGCGTGATGCCATCCAGTCTCCTGGTGCGCAGCGCGGGGCAGGAGACTGGCGATTTCGGGCACATTTATGTGCAAGGCGTTGAGCGATCACCGAACCAGCGCGGTTACAATCTGGTCGCACTGCGGTCCGACGGTGCGTTGTTGGCGGCCGCCAGTTTTGACACCCATCTCGATGCGACCGCCGGCGCCCGGTTGGCCGCCTGGGTGGACGGGCTGCCTGCCGGGGCGTGGGTGGCCGGCGCAGCCCGCGATGAAGCCTCGATGAACCTGGGCCAGGATGCCGTGGATGCGCTGCGCACGCTCGGCGTGGTCGGCGACGTGCGCGGACATTTCCGCTGGGGTCATGCCTTTATCGGCCGCAAGGGTGCGCTTCCCGGTGCGGTGCTCGAGCAAATGGATGCTATCCGCCCCGCACAGGTCAGCGCCGGGCTTCCCCTTTCTTCCCCGCAGGTGGCGGCCGCGGTGGACAGCGTGCAGGTCCGCTAGTTGGCATAACAAGCAACAAATAAATAGAATTGCAATTTGCGCCCGCCTGTGTTATGATGCCGGCGTAATTCGGCGCGCCCTGCGCGTCACCAGGGCGACGGCGGCGAGTCAATCCGTGGCGTCGGCACGGGGGCCGGGACCTTGGTTGTCGAAAGCCTGGTGGTAGAGCGGACGTAGAGCGCCTGCCCGGCGAGCAGGGTGTCAGAGCGCAGGCCGTTCAAACGCTGGAGCGTGGCTACGCTCACACCGCAACGCCGGGCGATCGCTGCCAGTGTGTCGCCTTTGCGCACGGTATAGGGGTTGGCGCAACTCTGTGCGGTGGCAGGTGCGACGGAGGGGTGGTCGGCCGAAGCGGAGCCGAAATGGAGGGACGGTTGCCATAACGCCGAAGCCGTGTGCGCTGAGAACAGCGCGAGCAGGGTCATCACAATGGCCGTGCAGGCACGAATCAATTTTGCTGGCATGGCTTCCTCCTCTGTTACAGTCTTTGACAATTATAACATATATTATAATTGATCTGGAACGCGGTGGAACAAGGAAAACCCCAATGGGTGCTCATTTTAAGGTCCAGTTACGGGCGGTCATCTTTCTGGCCTGGTGTGTGGTTTTGCTCTTCGGTGGACCGGCTTCGAGCGAGGCCGGAGGCCCCGGTTCGCTGTGGCAAAGCTATCTCGGCGGCGAAGGGTTGCCTTCCGGCGCCATCCTTTCGATTGCGGCCACCAGCGACGGCGCAATCTGGTTCGGGACGGATGCCGGCGCAGCCCGCTACGACGGTGTCTGGAAGACAGCGGCCGATGGTCTGCCTTCCGGCCGCGTCCGGGCGATTGTCCAAGCCGCGGATGGCACGATGTGGTTCGGGACGGATGCCGGTGTGGCCCGGCGCGCGGCCGACGGCCAATGTTGCCAGGTGTGGAAGCAGAGCCACGGCCTGCCCAACAACGATGTGCACGCCCTGGCCGTGGGCGCGCCCGCGCTGGCTGGGCAGACGAAAGCCGGAGTTTGGGTGGGCACCACGCAGGGTCTCGCCTTCCTGGATGGCGAGCATGTGGTGCGCGATGCGCAGGCGCCCGTCGCCAGCGTTCAGGCGCTCGCCGTCACGCCCGGCGGTGAGCTGCTCGCCAGCCTGGATGGGCTAGGCGTCTGGCGGCGCGGCGCCGATGGCGTCTGGCAGGCGCTGACCGGCGGCGTTGATGTGTCCGAAGGGCCGTTGGCGCTTTATGCGGGTGCTGATGGCCGCATCTGGGCCGGCATCGGCGCCGGCCTGGTCGTCTATCATGCCGGGAGATGGGAGCGATTCCCCTTGCTTGATGACGACAGCGGGCCGCGGGTGCTGGCGATCCGGCAAGACGGGGACGGTGGGCTTTGGGCCGGCACGGAACGCGGCGTATTCTATGATGCTGACGCTCAGCCGGATCCTGCGCTGCCGATGCGGTTTCAGGCGCAGCGGGATGGCCTGATGAACGACTATGTCCGTGCTCTGGCGGTGGACGCGGATGGTGGGGTGTGGTTCGGCACGATCAGCGGCGCGAGCCGCTACGCCGGCCGCGAATGGCAGTGGATCACGGATGAGGCGTTGGACGGCCAGCGTATCAACAGCGTGCTTGCCGACAGCGCCGATCGCATTTGGGTGGGCACCGAATGGAACGGCCTGGCGCGCTGGGACGGTCGGGAATGGCGAACTTTCACCAAGCGCGATGGTCTGCCGGATGATCGCATCCTGGCCGTCTTCGAGGATAGCGTGGGCCGCACCTGGGTGAGCACGGGGGGCGGAACCGGTTACAGCCGGGACCTGGCTGGGACAGCGCCGGGCGCTGCGAGCGAGTTCACCTGGCTTGCGGGCGTCGGCCTGGTCTACGGGTTTGCCCAGGATGGCAGCGGGGTGTGGCTGGCGGCCGAGGATGGCCTCTATCACTGGACGGCCGAAGCGGGGGTCCAGCCGACGCCGAAGTTTCCCGGGCAGCGCGTCAATGCATTCTTCAAGGCATCTGATGGCGCCCTGTGGGCAGGCACGACGTCCGCCGGGCTGTTGCGCCTCACCGGTGGCGTCTGGCAGCCTGTGACCGGTGAGGGCGGACAATTGCGCTTCAACGACATCAGCGTCAACGGCATCGGCGAAATCGAGGACGGCAGCCTGTGGGTGGGCACCTATAACGACGGCCTGTGGAAATCCCGCGGGAGCCGTTGGGAGCGCGTGGATGCTAACCTTGCCAGCCCGAAGATCCTGTCGCTCAGCGTGGCGCGGCGCGACGTCTGGGTGGGCACGCGCCAAGGCCTCGCGCGGTACGATGGCCGCTCCTGGCAGACTTACGATGGCGACGCCTTGCCCGATTCCGGGGTGCTGGCGGTGGCGCGCGCACGCGATGGCTCAGTCTGGCTTGGCACCGCGGCCGGGCTGGTGCACTACCAGCCGGAGACGACGCGGCCCACGGTGGCCATCGAGGCTGTGAATCTGCTGCCGGTGCAAGGCGGGCAAGTCAGCCTGAGTGACGACGCGGTGCGCGACCTGCGGGTACGCGGCGCCGACCTCGCCACGTCGCCGGATGATCTTGTCTACCTGGTCCAGATCGAAGGCGTGGATGTTGTGCCCCAGGTGCATGCGCAGCCTCTGATCACGGCCTACGCGGGCCGTTCGCTGGCGGCGGGCGTCCATCTGCTGCGGGTGCAGGCTCGGGATGCGGCGTTCAACTACTCCCAGCCGGCCGAGGTGCAAGTGCGCGTGCCGCAGATGTTGACTTTCCCCGGCGGCTACCGGGCCCAGGCGCAGAATGTCTACTTCATCGTGACTCTGGGGGTGGTGGCCCTGGGCGGAGTCGCGGCCGCCGGCGGCATCGGTCTGCGGACGCGTGCACGCGATCGCCGCCGTGCTGCGGAATTGGCTGCCCGGCAGCGCGAGGCCCTGGAACGCGGCTTCAACCCCTATATCGCCGGCGAGCCGGTGCGCGAACCGAATATGTTTTTTGGCCGGGATGATCTGGTGCGGCGCATCTTCAACGCGCTGCATCAGAACAGTATCATGATCCACGGCGCGCGGCGCATGGGCAAAACCACGATCCTGTATCAGTTGGCGGCGCAGTTGCGCGAGGCCGATGATCCCGAATGGGCGTTCTTCCCGGTGTATATAGACCTGGAGGGAACGCCGCAGGAGCGGTTCTTCCACACCCTGATGGAGGCGATTTGGGGGGAGTTTCAAGGGTATACGCTCGAGGCGGCGCCCACGCTGCGTCTGCAAGAGATCGAGGCGGAGGCTTACGATGTGCGCGAGTTCTCGGCCGACTTGCGGATCTTGATTGACTGCCTCAAAGAGGTCGTCGCCCCGCGGAAAGCCCGCATCGTGCTGCTCTTGGATGAGATGGATGTGGTCAGCAGTTACGAAACCGTCATCCAGCAGCAGCTCCGCCGTATCTTCATGAGCCCGCTGGCTGCCAACCTGGGCGCAGTCGTGGCCGGCATCCAGATCAGCAAGGCCTGGGATCGGGTCGAGAGCCCCTGGTACAACATGTTCAACGAGATTTCGCTCGAGCCATTCAGCGAGGACGTGGCGCGCCGGCTGCTGCAAGAGCCAGTGGAGGGCGTTTACGCGTGGGAGCCTGAGTCCGTTGATTTCGTGGTGGCTCAGACCGAGGGGTATCCCCACCGGCTTCAGCAGTACGCGCTCGAAGCGGTCAACCACATGCTGGCAGATGGCCGGCTGCGCATCACGCTTGAGGACGCGCAGGCTGCCCACGAGCTCCTGGAACGCGCAGCCACTTCATAGGGAGAAGCACCGTGCGCAACCCATACATCACTGGATCTTACGTCACCGGCATCCATCACTATGGCCGGGAGCAGTTGCTGGACTTCTTGCTGCGTGGGCCGAGCCGGGCGTGCTGGGTGGTGGGCAACCGCCGTATCGGCAAGACCTCGCTGCTGCGCCAGCTTGAAGTCGCCGCGCTCGAAGATGCCCGGTTGGTGCCGCTTTTCTGGGATATGCAGGGGTGCGCGTCGTTTTCGTGTATGGGCGGCTATCTCGCCGATGCGGTTCGCGATCATCCGGAGCGGTTTGAACCGTTGGGGGTGACGGCCACGCTGCTGGACGAGCGCGACCCGCTGGTTCTGTTGAGCACGCTGCGGCGCCTGGCCAAGCGCGCGGGCCGTGAACTGCTGCTTCTCTGCGACGAAACCGAGGTGCTGATTACCGCGGCGCGCGACGAGCCGGAAGCGATGCAGCGGTTTCACGCTCAGGTCACGGGCGGCGCTGCGCTGCGCGCAATTTTCTCCTCAACACGGCAGGTGTATCGGATGCACGATGTGTGCCGCGAGTGGGACACCTCGCCGTTCCTCGCCGGGTTTGACATGTCGCATACGCTTGGCAGCCTGACGCCGGAGGCCGCCTGTGCGCTGGTGACCCAGGCTCAGGCGCCGGAGGAGCGTCGGGTGCGCGCCTCGGACGCCGTGGTGGCGGCGATCCGGGCGGCGACCAACGATCATCCCTATCTGCTCCAACTGCTGTGCGCCCGCCTTTTTAGTGAAGATGGCGCCTTGCGCTTCCCGGCCGAGGAGGATCTGCGCGTGGACGCCCTGTTGAGCGGTTTCTTCGAGCACGATTTTCGCCAGTTGACCCAGGAAGACCGCCGGGTGGTGCTCGCCGTGCATCGCCTGGGCACTGCGGCGCCGGCCGATTTGCAGGCGGCCAGCGGCGAAAGCCCGCTGGAGCTGACCCGGCGCCTGTATAACCTGGAAGCGTTGGGCTATCTGCGCTGCGCGGGGGATCGGTTCGCGGCCGGCAACCGGTTCCTCGCCGCCTGGCTGGATCTCATGGCGGACTTTCTGGCCGAGCTGCCCGCCGCGCCCACGACCGAGGGTGCGATGCACGCGGCCTTTGCGCGGCAGGGGAAGCAGGACCGCGCCTCGCTGGTGACGCAGCTCAACGCGCGCCGGGCGCGCCTTGTGGAGCTTGAGGCGGTGCGCGCCCGCGAATTCGCTGCGGTCACAGCCGAGGTGCTCGAAGAGATCGAACAACTGGAGACGGAGATCAGAGAACTGCGGCACCTGCTGGCCGAAATTCCGGTTTGAGCGCCGATCTGTGGTAAACTGGGATGCATCATCCCAGGGAGCACAGCATTGAGCAATCGTATCCCAGTTGTAGACTTGAAGGCCCAGTATGCGGCCATCAAGCCGGAAATAGATGCCGCGATCCAGCGGGTGCTGGAGCACACGCAGTTTATTCAGGGTCCCGAGGTCCGCGATTTCGAGGAGGCCTTTGCCCGCTTCATCGGCGTCGGTGAGGCGGCCGGGGTGTCCTCGGGCACCGCAGCGCTGCAACTGGCGCTGCTGGCGTGCGACATCGGCCCCGGCGATGAAGTGATCACCACCCCACACACGTTTTATGCGACCTCTGAGGCCATCGCCCAGACCGGTGCGACCCCCGTCTTCGCGGACATCTGCCCTGACACCTACAACCTTGATCCGGCAAAAATCGAAGCGGCGATCACCCCGCGCACGCGGGCGATCCTGCCGGTGCATCTGTACGGCCAGGCGGCTGACATGGACGAGATCCTGGCGATCGCCCGGCGCCACGGGCTGCGTGTCATCGAGGATGTGGCGCAGGCGCACGCGGCCGAGCATCGCGGCCGGCGCTGCGGCAGCCTGGGCGATCTGGCCTGCTTCAGCTTCTTCCCCTCCAAGAATCTTGGCTGTTACGGCGACGGCGGCCTGGTCGCGGGCAGCGATCCGGCGCTGATGGCCCGGGTGCGCCGGCTGCGCGATCACGGCCGCACCAGCAAATACGAGCACGTGGAACTCGGTTGGGGCGCGCGCCTGGACGCGCTGCAAGCGGCCATCCTGGGCGCCAAGCTGCCACACCTGGAGGCATGGACCGCTGCGCGCCGCGCGGCCGCCGCGCGTTACAACGCGCTGCTCGCCGACTGCGACGTGATCACGCCGGTCGAGCGGCCGGGTAACCGGCACGTCTACTATTCCTACGCCATCCGCTCCCCGCGGCGCGATGCGTTGGCGGCGCATTTGGCGGCGGAGGGCATTGACACCGTGGTGCACTACCCCATCCCGATGCACCTACAGCCGGCCTACCGCTTGATGGGCCTGGGGCCGGGCACGTTCCCGGTCGCCGAGGCCGTGGCGCAGCAGGTGTTGTCGCTGCCCATGTTCCCGGAGCTGACCCTGGAACAGCAGCAGCGTGTGGCGGACGCGGTGCGCTCTCTCGCAGGGTGATGGCGAGGACGATAGATGACAGACGGTGGATGATGGACGACGGACGAAGCGGCAAGTCGGTGAATGGGCAAGCCAGCGCATGAATGAGTCTATCAAGCGGCGAAGCGGCGAATCAGCCGTCAGCGATCAGTTGTCAGCGAGCGGCCATCAGCCGAAAGCCCCTCGGGTTTCGGTGCTGGTGCCGGCGCGGGATGAGATGGGCACGCTGGCGGAGCTGGTGGCGCGCACGGAGCGGGGATGCGCTGCGCTGGGCCTGGTCGAGGGGCAGTATGAGCTCGTCCTGGTGGATGACGGCTCGACCGACGGGACGGGCGCGCTGGCCGACGAGTTGGCGCGCAGCCATCCGTGTCTGCGCGTGCTGCATCATCGCCGCAACCTGGGCCTGACCGCAGCGCTGCGGACCGGGTTCGCGGCCGTGCGCGGGGAGGTTGTCTTGTTTCTGCCCGCCGATCTCGAATCGGACCCGGAGTCCGACATCCCGCTGCTGGTGGGCCAGCTCGACGCGGGGTGTGACGTGGTCGCCGGCTGGCGGCAGGGCCGCAAGGAAGGCAAGGTCTTCGCCTCGGGAATCTACAACCAGGTCTCGCGCTGGCTCTTCGGCCTCACCGCCCACGACATGAACTGGATCAAGGGCTTCCGCCGCGAGGTCATCGAGAACCTGCCGCCGCTGCGCTCTGACTGGCATCGCTTCCTGTTGCACATTGCGGCCAGCCAGGGCTACCGGATCGGCGAGGTGCCGGTGCAGTGGCACAAGCGCCGGGCGGGACGCTCGAAGTTCGGGCTGGCGCGCATCCCGATTTCGCTGCTCGATGTGACGGTCGTCTGGTTCCTTCTCACCTTCAGCCGCGCGCCGATGCGGTTCTTCGGCGGCCTCGGGCTGGTCTCGCTGCTTGTCAGTGGGGTCACGTTCCTGTGGCTGCTGTGGCTGTGGCTGAACGATTACGGGCAGCGCCGGCCCGTGTTTTGGGCCGCGCTTGGGCTGGCGATCGCCGGGCTGCTGTTGTTTCTCGTCGGCTTCCTCGCGGAGCTGGTCGTCAGCCAGGGCGAGCGCGTGGCGGAACTGGAGCGGGCCGTTCGGGCGCGGCGAGATGCGGACTGAAGGAGCGGCCTCGTCGAACGTTGAGTTGCCATGCCTAAGCTGCTGATTGTCACCACGAATTTTCCGCGCTGGGAGGGCGATCCGCATTCGCCCTGGCTCGTCCACCTGCTCGGCTTGCTACAGGCGCGCGGCTTCGAGATCGAGGTGCTCGCGCCTGCGTATGCCGGCAATCGCAGCCATGTGATCCACGGGATGCCGGTGCACCGCTTCCGCTACGCGCCCGCCCGCTGGGAGACCCTGACGCACAACGAGGGCGCGCCCAACAAGATCCGCCGTAACCCCCTGTACCTGCTGCTGCTGCCGTTCTATCTGCTCATGGGCGTGCTGGCCGCATGGCGGGTCGCGCGGCGCGGCCGGTTCGATGTGATCCACGTGCACTGGCCCATGCCCCAAGGACTTCTGGGCCTGGCCGCGCGCGCGGCCGGCGGCGGCCGGCTGGTGGCGACGTTCTACGGCGCCGACCTGGTGATGAGCCAGCGGTTCCGCCTAGTGCGCCCGTTCGTGCGCGATTTCGCCCGCCGGTGCGCGGAGGTGGCCGCGATCTCGTCCTTCACCGCGCGGGAAACGGTGCAGATGACCGGCCGCGAGCCGCGCATCATCCCGTACGGCATCGAGCTCCCCCCGGCAGACGCCGGCGCATCCGTCGAGCCCGGGCTGATCCTGAACGTGGGCCGCCTGGTGGAGCGCAAGGGCCAGGTCTACCTGATCGAGGCGCTGGCGCTGCTGGCCCAACGGCCGGAGGCGCATCTGGTGATCGTGGGCGAAGGGCACGAGCGGCCGGCCCTGGAAGAAGCCATCCGGCGCCACAACCTGGGGGACCGGGTGACGCTGGCCGGCCGGGTATCCGACGAAGTCCTGTGCGACCTGTACGCGCGGTGCCAGGTGTTTGTCCTGCCCGCCATCGTAGATAGCGCGGGCGATACGGAGATGCTGGGCATGGTGTCGCTGGAGGCGATGCGTTACGGCAAACCCGTCGTGGCAACACGGGTCGGCGGCATTGCGGATATCGTGGTGGACGGCTCGACGGGCCTGTTGGTTGAGCAGCGCGATCCAGCGGCGCTGGCCGGTGCCATCGCCGGCCTGCTGGACGATCCGGCGGCCGCTGAACGGCTCGGCCGGAACGGCTACGCTTTCGCGCGCGACCATTTCGCCTGGCCGGCAATCCTGGCCCAGACATTGGCACTGTATGGCATGGACGCGCCGGCATAGGGCGCAGATGGGCTTGATGACAAAGAAACATCTTTGGCGGGCGCTGCAGTGGCTCCTTGTGCTCACCATCTGCTTCTTTTGGGGACGCACGATCTGGCGCAACTGGGATGTGCTGGCGGCGTATCCGTGGCGCGTCTCGTGGTTCGGCCTCGCGGCGTCGTTTGCGGCCCTGGCGGCCCAGGCGCTGCTGTTGGCCGCGCTGTGGCGTAAGGCGCTTGCGCTCACCGGGGTGGAGCTGGCATGGCGCGAGGGGAATGCGCTCTGGCTCCAGGCTCAGATCGCGCGCTACGTCCCCGGCGGCGTGTGGGAGGTCGCGACGCGCGTCCTGATGGGCCGGCGGCTCGGCGTCAGCGGCCGGATTATGTCTGCGGTGTACGGGCTGGAGCTGGGCCTCCAGGTGTTGAGCGGCGGCGTGTTCTTGTTGGGCGCGTTGGCTCTGCGCACCGACCGGCCGCCCACCTTCTACCTGGTGCTCGCCGCTGCGGCCCTGTTGGGTTTGCTGGTGGTTCTGGCGCCGCCGGTGTTCAACCGCCTGGTCGGTTGGGGGCTGCGGGTGTTGCGCCGCCCGGCCGAGCAGGTGGCGGCGACGTATCGCGACATGCTGGGCCTGTTTAGCGGCTATCTGCTCGCACATCTGCTGGCGGGCCTCAGCTTTGTGTCTTTCCTGCGCGGGCTTGAGCCGGTTGCCCCGGCGCAGGTCCCGCTGTTGACCCTGGCGTATGTGGGCGCCTGGGTGGTGGGCCAGGTGGCCGTGTTCGTGCCGACGGGCATCGGCGTCCGTGAGGGCGCGCTGGGCCTGATCCTGGGCGGCCGCTATCCGTTTGTGGCGATCTCGACCCTGGCGCTGGCGTATCGCGTTTGGGTGGCGCTGCGTGACCTGGCGGCGGCGCTGTACGGCAAGTGGCTGGTGCGCGACAGCGAAAATTCGTCTGGGCTTGGGTAGCGGCGCCTTCAGCCGTTGGCGCTGGCCGGAACGACTGAAGCCATCACTGCGAATTCTGATCATCAACCGGCGCAATCTCTGGCGGAGGCAGCCGGTGAAGATCGGATAGGATGAGGACAATGACCGGTGAAATCAAGTTTGGTTTGATCGGCTGCGGCCGGGTTGCCCCACGCCACGCCGAGTCTATCGCGGGCCTTCCTGGCGCGCGCCTGGCGGCCGTCGCTGACATCCGCGAGAACCGGGCGCATCATTTCGCGACGCAGTACGGCGCCGAGCCGCACACCGACTACCATACCCTGTTGGCGCAGCCCGACGTGGACGTGGTCAACATCTGCACCCCAAGCGGCCTGCATGCGCAAATCACGCTGGACGCGCTCGCGGCCGGCAAGCACGTCATCGTCGAGAAGCCCATCGCACTGTCGCTTGAGGACGCCAATCGGATGATCGCGGCGGCCCGGGACGCGAACCGTAAGCTGTGCGTGGTGCTGCAAAACCGGTATAACCCGCCCATGCAGGATCTGCGCCGCCTGGTGGATGCAGGGGCGCTGGGGAAGCTGCTGTTGGGCAACGCCACCGTGCGGTGGTACCGGCCGCAGGAGTATTACGATGACGATTGGCACGGCACCTGGGCCATGGATGGCGGCGCCTTGATGAACCAATCCATTCATCACATTGATGCGCTTCAGTGGCTGCTGGGCGCGCCGGAGAGCGTGTTCGCCTTCACTGCCACGCTCGCGCATCGCATGGAAGCCGAGGATGTCGGCGTCGCGACGATCCGTTTCCGCAACGGCGCAGTGGGCACGGTCGAAGGCTCAACCGTGACGTATCCGGAGAACCTCGAAGGCTCAGTGGCGATCTTCGGCGAGCGCGGCTCGGTCAAGGTCGGCGGCACGGCCTTGAACCGCAAAGTGCTCTGGAAAGTAGCCGACGAGCTGGAGCACGAGCGCGAGCTCCTGACCCGCGACCAGGTGGACCCGCCTTCGGTCTACGGCACCAGCCACCGCACAGTCATCGCCGACATGATGGCTGCGGTGCAGGAAGATCGCGAACCGAAGACCAACGGTCCCGAGGCGCGCAATTCGCTGGCGCTCGTGCTGGCGATGTACGAATCGGCGCGCACCGGCCGGCCGGTGGACATGACCAACGGCATCTGGCGCGCCGACGCGGCCCATCTGAACAACCAACCGAAACCAAGTGCATGAACGTCCTGCCTGCTTCCCGTTGGACCGATTCCGCTGCGGCGCGTCGCACGGCCACCTGGCTCACCATCGGGTTGATGGTGCTGTTCGCGGCGTGGTTCTCCGCGTACAGCATCCGGCTGCATGACGCGCATCTGACCCACAAATCCGATCTCGGCCAGATGGACCAGGCGCTCTGGAATACAGCGCATGGCCGTTTTGTGCAGGAGACTCGCCAGGATCACACCGCCACGCGCATGACGGACCACGTGGAGCCGATCTTCGCCCTGGTCTCAACCGTTTTCTGGCTGTGGGATGATGTGCGGGCCATCCTGATCGTGCAGGCGGTGGCGCTGGCGGCCGGTGCGTGGCCGATCTTTCTGCTGGCGCGCAAGAAGCTGGCCGACGCCGGGCTGGCCGCCGCTGCCGAGTGGGGTGGCGCGGTCTTCGCGGCTGCCTACCTGCTGACCCCCGCCCTGCAAGCCCCTGCGGCCGCCGAATTTCACGCCATGCCGCTGGCCACGCCGTTAATCGCTGCCGCGCTGTGGGCCGGCGAGCGGCGGAAATGGGGCTGGTTTGTGGCGTGGACGATCCTGGTGGCCGCCGTTCAGGAGGGGACCGCACTGCTGGCCGCGACGCTGGGGCTGTACACCGCGGCCAGGGCGCTGAAGCCATTCGTTTCCTTCCGGGACCGGAGGCGCAAGCGGGAGGCCGGGCAGCTTGCCGGCTTGATCGCGGGGACAGTGGCTTTCTTCATCGGCGTCGCCTGGTTCTACATCGCCACCTTTATCATCATCCCCTATTTTGCCGGCCGGGAATACGCGCTGGCAGAGACGCCTTACGCCGCGCGCTACGGGGAGCTGGGGGATTCCTTCGGTGCGGTGATCCTGGCGATGTTTACGCGGCCCGCCGTTGTGCTGCGCCTGGCGTTCGAGCCGCTGCGCGTGCAGTATCTGCTGGGCCTGCTGATCCCGACGGCCGGTCTGGCGCTGTTCGGCCCGGAGCTGCTCCTGGCGAGCGCACCGCTGCTGCTGGCGAATCTGTTCAGCGCCTATCCGCTGCAATACTCCGGTGAGCTGCATTACTCGGCCGCGCTGGTTCCCTTCTTCGTCGCCGCGGCGGCGATCGGTGCGGCCCGGCTGGTGCGCGGCGATGCCGGCGGCGACGGCTGGATCGCGTTGATGGGCCGGCGGCTGCCGGTCTTCGTCCTGAGCCTGGTGCTGATCTGCGCCGTGACCTACCAGGTTTTCCAAGGCTTCACCCCGCTCGGCGGCGAATTCCGGCGCTACGCGACCGGTGGCTGGCCGCAAGTCACGGCGCACGACCGGCTGTTGGATCGCTTTGCGGCGCAGATCCCGTCCACAGCCCGGTTGAGCGTCACGACCGATCTCTACCCACACCTCACGCACCGTCAATTCATCTACCGCTTCCCGCTCATCGCGGACGCGGAGTACGTCCTGGTGGATGTGACCGGCGGGACCGCGCTGCATCCGGGCGATGTCAAGGCGAAGCTCGATGAGCTGCTGGCATCCGGGGCCTTCTCCGTCGCGGATGCGGCGGACGGCTATTTGCTGCTGCGGCGGGGCGCCAACGCAACCGGAATCCCCGACGCCTTCTACGATTTCGCACGCGCACCGAATCCGCAGCCGCAGCATCCCCTCGACGTGAGCTTCGGCGACCGACTGCGCCTGATCGGCTATGACGTGGTGGATCAGCCCAAGTGGCGGCAGACGAGCTTCCGCTTCTACTGGCAGCCGCTGGCCGCACTCCCGGCCGACACCGCGATTTCGATGCAGGTGTTGACCCCGGAAGGCGAGGTGGCTGACGACACGGCGCAGCGTCCCATGCCCGCGACGCTGTGGCGTCCGCCCGCGGCCTGGCAGCCCGGTGAAACCTATGTCACCGAGACGTTGCCCTGGTATCAGCCGCGCGCCTGGGCGCCCGCGCTCCGGGTCACAGACGCGGGGGCGCCGCTGGCGATCGGCATCGGCGCGACGCCGGACTTCGAACGCCTGCCAACTGCGGGGCCGGAAGGTGTGGTGCTGCTCCCGGCCTGGCAGCGGAGCGGCGGCACGCTGGCGGCCTTTGCCCGGCCCTTCTATCTGACGCAGCAAGGGGCGGCGCGCTTCGTCGGCGACGGCTGGGCCGTCGGATTGGCGGAATGGGCCGCGCCGGTGGCCGCCGCGCCGGGCGCGAAGCTGCCGGTGGACATCCGCTGGACAGCCAGTGGGCCGGCCGGCCGCGACTACAGCGTCTTCGTGCACCTCCGTGACCCGGATGGTGCTGGGGTGGCTGCCGGGGACGCCGCGCCGACCTGGTTCATCCCGCGGCCCACCTCAGCCTGGCAGGGCGGCGCGGAGGGCGTGTGGACCGCCTACGTGCTTGATCTGCCCGCCATGCTCGCGGCCGGCCAGTACGACCTGGTTGCCGGCTGGTACGATTGGCAGACGGGCGTGCGATTCGGCCTCTCCGATGGCCTGGGGAACCTCTCCGGCGATGAAGTCGTCCTGGGGCCGGTGACGGTGGATCCCCGCGCCGCGCCGCGGCCGGACATGGTCTGCAAGCAGGCGCCGGATAGCTGCGCATCGCAGGAGCAGTGACGGGGCGTGGGGCGTGGAGCGGAGGGCGTGGGGCGATACGATGAACTCCTGGGTTTCAAGCGGAACACCATGAGCGGAACCGGGTAGGGCCCTGGTGAAGTTGAAGGGCGCGCAGCGGCCTTGGCAGCATCTTGAACTTGAACCCCGGTCCGAAGACGAGGAAACACGGCGCATGGGCGAACCGGTGAAGAGGCGCGTGGATTGGGCCTGGGTCTGGCTGGCGGCGATGCTGCTGCTGGCCCTGGCGTTGCGCGTCCACCGGCTGGGCGGCCAGAGCCTGTGGTACGACGAGGCCGTGACCGCCCAGGTGTCGGCCCAGGGCCTCGCCGAGCTGACGCGTTGGACCGCCGATGATATCCAGCCGCCGCTGTACTACTACGCGGTCGCCGGCTGGACGCGGCTGGCGGGACGGAGCGGGTGGGCGCTGCGCTTCCCGTCGGCGTTCTTCGGCGTGTTGACGGTGGCGCTGCTCTGGGCCGCGGCCCAGCGGCTGTTTGGCCGGGGCAGACGCGGTCGCTGGGCTGCCGGCATCGCTGGGCTGCTGGCCGCGCTCTCGCCGCTCTATATCTACTACGCCCAGGAAGCGCGGATGTACACGCTGCTGACCGGTTTGGGCGTGTTGGCGGGGTACGCGCTGCTGCGCACGAACGGAGGGACAGGGGAGCAGGGGGGCGGAGGGGTGGAGGGCCGGAGGGCCGGAGGAGCGGGCACGGTTTGGTGGGTTGTTTTTGTGCTGGCTTCTGCCGCGATGTTGTACACGCACTACTTTGGCCTCTTCCTGCTGATGGCATACGGCATTTGTTGGCTGGCCGGCTGGCTGATCGCTGCGGGCCACGCTACGGCCCATGATTACGCCCGTAGTAACGACCTCAGTCGTTCGGGGCGGCCCGCAGCGACTGAAGTCGCCGCTGCGAGCCAGGCGACCTCCGGGGCAGCTCCGGCGGCAGTGCGCGGGACCGGCGCACTGCCCGCTTTAGCCGCATTCCTGGCCTCCATCCTCGCGATCGTCGTGCTGTATCTGCCGTGGCTGCCTGTTCTGCTTAACCGCTACCAGGTGGATCGTTCTTACTGGCAGGGCGCGCTCAAGCTGAACGAGGCGCTGCGCCACGTGGCGATCAGCTTCACCGCCGCCGCGCCGGAGACGATGCTTGAGGGTGACGCCGTCCGGCTCCTCCCCTGGTTCGGCCTGGCGCTGATCTTCGCCGCGCTGGCCTTGGCGCTTCTGGGTGCGCGGCGAAACAAGGGAAAGGCCTTGCGCGCCCTTGTTTGCCTGTCCGCTTGTCTCCTCGTCCCGATCCTCGCCGTCCTCCTCCTCGCGTCGCGTACGCCGAAATTCAACCCGCGCTACCTGATGCTGGCGTCACCGGCGTACCTGTTGATCCTGGCGGGCGGGATCGGCGCGCTGGTTGGGGACGGGGTGACACGGGGACACGGTGACAGGTTGACACGGCGACGGGAGGATGCGGTGACGCAAGGACGCTCCACGCTCCACGCTCCACGCCTTGCTCTGGCCGCGTTGCTCACGGCGTTCCTGGTCGCCGTATCGTTCATCTCGCTCCGCAACTGGTTCGCCGACCCGGCGTTCACCAAGGCGCAGTGGCGCGAACTGGCGGCGTATGTGCGGCAGGAGCGGACGGCCGACGAGACGGTGCTGCTTGTCTCGGGGCATGCCTACCCGGCGTGGGACTATTACGCGGCCGACATCCCGCCGGTCCGCCTGCCTGCGATGGATGTCCTGGACGTGGACGCCCGGCTCGGCTTCGGCGTGGGCGCCGACCTGGCCGCAGCGCTGGCGGGCAAGTCCGGCGCCTGGCTGATCACGTGGCAGGATGACGTGGTGGACCCGGTCGGCTTTGTGCCCTACTTCCTGGATCGCGCCGGGCGTGAGCAGGCGGTCCCCCGGCAGTTCTGGCATCTCGGCTTGCGCCACTGGCAGTTGACGCCCGGCGCCACCTATCCGGCCGCGCCGCAGCCGCAGCATGCGGACGCCGCAAACTTCGACCACAAGCTGGCGCTGCTCGGCTGGGATGACCCGACGGGCGGGCGGATTACGGTCTACTGGCGCACGCTCAACACGCTGCCGGCAGACTACCAGGTGTCGCTGATCCTGGAAGATGCCGCAGGCCATGAGGTCGGTCGTTGGGACGGCCGTCCGGCCGGTTATAGCTACCCGACGACCCGCTGGCGGCCCGGCGAGGAGCTTTTCGGCCGCTACCCGCTGCCGCTGCCCGCCGTCGCGGCGCCGGGTGAGTACTTTGTGACGCTGGCCGTATACGACGACGCTCATCCATCCGGCCTCGACCTCCGCGACGTCGCCGACAACCCGGCCGGCAAGCGTGTGCGGCTGGGACCGGTCAGGTTGGCGCCTTAGTTGACGTGACCTTCGATTGGTTTTATAGTGGCTGCCGTGGATTTGAGTCAGAGTTTACCTGGGAGGTTCATCATGCGGGTATCTGCCCGTCTATTGATCTTGCTGGCGCTGAGTGTCGTGCTGCTGGGCGGCTGCGCGTTCGGTCCGCTGCTGTCGAACGTCTCGGTCGCGCCGGACGCGATCTCGCCTAATGCCGACGGGACGGAGGACGTGACGCTGATCACGTATCGCATCAACCGCCAGGCGATGGTCTCGATCTATTTTGAGGACGCAAGCGGCGCGCGGCACTATTTCCGGGACGCGGAGCGGCGTTCACCGGGCAAGTACACCGTCTATTGGGGCGGCGTGATCAACGATCCGCAGGTGCGCGAGGTTCAAGGGGGCAAGATGCTGGTGGAGAGCCAGGTGCTGCCCGATGGCGTCTACACCTGGGTGGTGGAGGCAGTGAACGAGAGCGGGCAGCGCCAGCAGCAACAGGGCCAGATCACGCTGAGCGGCGCGGATACGACCCTGCCGGAGCTCCACAACTTCACCGTGGTGCCCCAGGTCTTTCGCCCCAATCAGGACGGCCTGGCCGACGACCGCGTGGCGATCTCATATTATCTCACGAAGCAAGCCCAACGCACGCAGGTCTACCTGGTTTCCGCGGCGACCCGGCCCGGCGAGCCCGAGGTGAAATACCCCATCGCGGAAAAGTCGTCGGTCTCCACAGCCCTGCCGACCGATGCGGGGTATCACGGCTACGATTACGACGGCGGGGTGGACAACAACGCCGAGCCCCCGCCGAATGGCGATTACATCATCTACGGCGAGGCCGAGGACAAGGTCGGCAACCGGGTGGTCGTCTCCTCCACGCTGACCATCGAGGAGGGCGGTAAGCCGCGTGCCGAGGTCTCCGGCGGGGAGATTGACTGGCAGGGCGAGATGGCGCGGGTCGTCGGCGTGCCGCTGGGGCAGACGCTGTGTTTCACTGCGACGGTGCAGAACATCGGCCCGGTGCCCATCCGGACCATCGGTCCCTGGCCCGGCCAGAAGTACAAGTTCAGCGAGAATTACAATGCGCTGGCCGCGCAATACAACGAGAAATCGTGGTATCAGCAGGCCGGCGTCTGGCGCTTCGGCATCAACTTCGATACGACCGGGGTGGACTTCCCCTTCCGGTGGGCGATCGGCCGCCAGCAAGACCTGGAGGAGCGCATCATCAACGGCCAGCCACAGTACTACCTGCTGCCGGGTAAGCGCGGATTGGTGTCCGGCTGCATCGAGTTCGACCAGAAACCGCCGGTCGGAACGAACTACTGGTGGGGCGGGCTCATCCACGAGTTTGTGGGCGTGGTAAACACCGACATTGACCGGATCAGCGTCGTCGTCGGCGCACCGTGACGCGGCGGATGTGGCGACGCGGTGAGTTACTTTTTCGCGGCGGGCCCTGCACGCGGTGCGCTACAGAGATTCAGCGAATCCTTTGGGTTCCAAGCGGAGCGGTCTTGCGGGCGCACCCCTTTGTCATCCTGAGGCTGGGCCCCTGACCGTCGTGAGCGGCGTGCCCAGTTTGCGTCTTTGCCATATCCCTGTTCGAGGCCTACAGTGATGGATCCTGCCGGGCGGACGCCGCTGGCGATCATCGTGGTCAGCTACAAGGTACGCGATCTGCTGCGCGCATGCCTGGCCGCGACCTATGCCAGCCTGGCGCTGAGCCCCGAGCTGGACGCGACCGTGTGGGTGATTGACAACGCCTCGGCCGACGGCAGCGCCGAGATGGTGGCGGCTGAGTTCCCGCAGACGCACCTCATTGCCAGCCGGGAGAACCTCGGCTTCGCCGGCGGGAACAACGCGGTGCTGCGCAAGCTGGGGTTTTCTGACGCCGAGGCGCGGAGGGGCGGAGGCGCGGAGGTGCAGAGGAGCGGAGGTGCAGAGGGAGATGCTCCGCATGAGATCGCTTCATTCTCCCCTCTCCCCTCTCCCCTCTCCCCTCTCAGTGCTTCACGCCCGCAGTGTGTTCTCCTCCTGAACCCGGACGCCGAGCCGCTGGGGGCTGCGATCGGGCAGATGGCGGGGTTCCTGGCCGCGCATCCACGGGTCGGCGGGGTCGGCGCGCAGCTCCAGTATCCCGACGGCAGCTTCCAGCACGGCGCGTTCCGGTTCCCCGACCTGCTTCAGCTTTGGTTCGATCTCTTTCCCCCGCGGCCGCGGCGGCTGCTCGACTCCCGGCTCAACGGCCGCTATCCGCGCTCGCTGTACACGGCCGGCCGGCCCTTCCCGGTTGATTTCGCCCTGGGCGCCAGCCTGATGGTGCGCCGCGAGGCGATCGAGGCCGCCGGGCTGCTGGACGAAGGCTACTTCATGTACGCCGAAGAGGTGGACTGGTGCTGGCGCATCCAGCGGGCCGGGTGGCCGTTCCGCTGCGTGCCCGCAGCGCGGGTGATTCACCACGGCGGGGCCAGCACGCGGCAGTTCCGGTCGCAGTCGTTCCTGAACCTCTGGCGCAGCCGGCAGCGGCTCTACGGCCGGTTTTACGGCCCGCTGCGGCGCCGCCTGGCTGGCTGGATTGTGCAGTTGGGCATGGCCGCGGAGGCGCGCCGCGCGCAGGCCGCGGTCGGTCGGGGCGAGCTTGGCGCGGAAGAAGCGGACGATCGGGTGGCTGCTGCACAGGAGGTAGTGCGGCTGTTTCGCCGCGTTGGGGGTTGAAGACCCGTTGTGGTAAGATACGAACAGAATTTCCACCGCGAGATGAATTGGGATCGTATCAGGACGGGTAGGGATGGCGCGTAAGTTAATTGCCTTTGGTTGGTACGGCGGAAAGTACAGTCACCTGGAATGGCTGCTGGGGTTATTGCCGGAAGCGCATCACTACTGCGAGCCTTTTGGCGGCTCTGCTGCGGTGCTGCTTAATCGCGACCCTGGCCCCGTTGAGACCTACAATGATCTTGATGGCGAAGTAGTGAACTTCTTCCGTGTCCTCCGCGAACAGCGGGACGATTTGATTTACGCCATCGGCATGACCCCTTTCTCGCGCGAGGAATTCCTCGATGCTATCGAAACCAACGGGAACGGGCACGAGTTGACCTCGCTCGAACAGGCCAGGCGTTTCTTTGTGCGCGCCCGGCAGGTGCGCACCGGCTTGGCGCAGACCGCGTCCGTGGGGCGGTGGGCCAATTGCCTGCAAACCAGCCGGGCGGGCATGGCCGGCGCGGTCTCACGTTGGTTGGGAAGCGTCGAAGGGCTGGAGTGGATCGCCACGCGGCTCTTACGCGTTCAGATCGAACACGATACGGCCATCAATGTGATCCAGCGATACGATAGCCCTAACACGCTTTTCTACTGCGATCCTCCCTACCCCCATGACGCGCGCGGTGATGCGAAGGCTTATCAGTACGAGATGACCGATGCCGAACACCTGCAGTTGTACGAGGTGCTGTCGCAAGTCAAGGGGAAAGTCGCGATTTCGAGCTATCACTGCGCGTTGATGGACAGCCTGTATCGCGGCTGGAACGTGCATGAAGAAGGCGCCAAGAAAGCGCATTCCGTCAAAACCGAGCGCACAGAAGTGCTCTGGACCAACTATTGAATCCGAGGTCTCGCGTATTTATGGCCAAGAGAACACGAGAAGATCAGGGATTGGCGTATACATGCAGCGCGTATCTGCGTCAGCGTTGGGAAGAAGTCCAGCGCCGGTTTCAGGAGGCGCTGCCCGATGAACCGCCGGAACCCCTCAGCGAAGGCCACGAATTGATTCCCTTGATCCGAGAATGCCTTCATAGCCCGGCTTTGACCTATCACTACGTTCTGCCGACGCAACTTCTCGCGAAGGCGGCAGATCCTTCTCTTGACGCGCACGCTATCCAGGCGGGTTATTATGGTCCGGGCGCCTTTGATGCGCGCACCGTGGCGCATGATGTGATTGTGCCGTTTGATCGCGAGAATGAGCGCGTGCTGGGCGGCTCTCCTGAGCCCTACGTCAACAACCCGCTGCGCGTCCCAGGCGTCACCGGCGAATACCGCGCTGCCCAGAAAAACAAGGCTGACTGGGACAAGCTGGTGGCAGTCCTGGACGCAGTGGAGGCAAATGGCGACACCGCGTTTGTGCGCTCGGCGTTCGATCAGGTGTTGTTCGAAATCTATCGGATGCTGGCCGATGTGGCCGTCATCTATCCCACGCCGAACCGGATCAGCCTCGACCGCACCAATCAGTTGATCGGGGACTACCTGGCCGCCAGGTCGGGCGGGGAGCGCATCGAAGCCATCTGTACGGCGTTGTTTCGCACCATCGGCAGGAAGTTCGGTCTGTTTGATGAGATCAGGCGCGAAAAGGTCAATGTTGCGGACAGCCCCTCAGGTCTGTCCGCCGATATCGAATGTTGGTTCGAGGGCGAGATCGTCCTGCTGGTCGAAGTCAAAGACCGTGATCTGACTTTGGTTCAATTGGACTCGAAGTTGGACAGCGCGCGTGCCAGGCACATCTCCGAGCTTCTTTTCGTCGCGGAGCAGGGGAAAGAAGGCGCGGCGCTAGATACGATCAACGCCCGGATTGCCAGCGAGTTTGTCAGCGGCCAGAACGTATACGTGGTCAGGTTCGCGGACTTTTCGCTGGGTATTCTGATCTTGTTTGGCGAAGACGGACGCGTGGATTTCCTGCGAGAAGTCGGCGCCGAGTTGGACCGCGTGAATACGCGGATCGAGCACCGCAAGGCATGGGCTGACTTGCTCAAACAGGTGTGAAGTTGATGAATGATTCAGTGCAACGGACGCTGCGCCGGGCCCGGCCCGCGCCGCCCGCACCAAACAGGTATGAAGTTGATGAATGATTCAGTGCAACCGGTTCAACTCGCCGTCGTCATTCTCACCAAGAACGCGGCCAAACATATCTCCGATTGCGTCGCGACGCTGGGTTTTGCCGACCGGGTCGTGGTCTTTGATTCGTACAGCGACGATGGGACCGTCGAGTTGGCGGCCGCCGCCGGGGCCGAGGTGATCCAGCGGTCCTTTGACAACTTCGCCGGGCAGCGTAACGCCGCGATGGAAGCCGTGGATGCGCGGTGGATCCTCTTTGTGGACGCCGACGAGCGTATCCCGCCTGAGCTCGCCGCAGAAATCCGGCAGGTGATCGCCGAGCGGGACGAAGTCGGCTGGTGGGTGCCGCGGCACAATTTCATCGCAGGGCAGCGGGCCGGCCACGGCGGCTTCTATCCGGACTATCAGCTCCGCCTGATGCGCCGCGACCGGGCGCGCTATGACCCCGCGCGGCCGGTGCACGAGGTGGTGCTGCTCGACGGGCCCGCGGGCAAGCTGACCCACGAAATGATCCACTACAACTATGATGATTGGGCGCAGTTCCACGCCAAGCAGCGGCGTTATGCCCGGTTGGAGAGCGAGATCTTGCGCGGGCGGGGAGTGAAACCGTGGCCGCACAAGTTCATCCGCCAGCCGCTGCGCGAGTTTTGGCGGCGCTACGTCTCCCTGCAGGGGTATCGCGATGGGGGGCTGGGGCTGAAACTGGCGGTGCTGCTGGGGTATTACTACGGCTTCATGCCGCACTGGTATCTGCTGCGCGGCAAGAGGGAGTAGGACGCAGACAACGGAACGCACTGTGGTCTGCGTCCTGTGCTTCCGACGGTCGGCTCGCTCGCTACCCCTGCCGGGCGGGCGCTACCTTCAACTGTTTCAGGATCATCGGCAGCCCGGTTTCGATCAGCCGTTCCAACCGGTCGGCCGCGTGTTGGTAGTCTTCCTCTGGCCCGCCGAACGGGTCGTCCACATCCGCATGCCCCCCGGACATCTCCGAGAGCAGAAAGACCTTGTGCAACAGCCGCGGCTCCAGGTAAAAGAGCGAGCGACGGTGCCGCTCCTCCATCACCAGCACGATATCCGCTTCTTTCAGGAGCGCCGGGGTCACGGCTTGCGAGCGATGGGCGGTGAGATCCATGCCGCGTTCGCCCAGCGTGCGAACGGCCAACGTGCTTGCGGCATGGCCCTCCTCCGCATAGACCCCGGCCGATCGCACTTGCACGCCTTCCCATGGCCCCGCCGGCCCGTCGCCCAGGCCCGCCTCCGCCAGGCGGCGGCGCATGATCGCGGCCGCCATCGGCGAGCGGCAAATGTTAGCGGTGCAGACGAAGAGAATGGTTTTCATCAAACAGCAAGAAAGGGGAGTGTTTGCAGCTGCGAAGCTGCCGCAAACACTCCCCGCAACGGAAGCTATGCCAGCTCAGGCTGGATCAACCCGTACTCGCCGTTGCGGCGGCGGTAGAGCACGTTGATCTGGTTCATGTTGACGTTGAAGAACACGAAGAAATCGTGTCCCAGCAGCTCCATTTGCTCGATGGCCTCGGTCTCATCCATCGGCACCATCCGGAAGCGTTTGACCCGCGCGACGGTGCGCGACTCCTCGGTCGCTTCGTCCTCGGCCTCGACCGCCTCACCGGCAACGGCGGATTCGACCTCACCTTCGGCGCCTCGCTTGGCGAAGCGTTTGCCCTTGTAGCGGTCCACCTGGCGCTGCATCTTCTCAACGACAGCGTCTATGGAGGCGAAGATGTCGGCAGAGGCTTCCTCGGCCCGGAGGATCACCTTCTTGGTGCGCAGCGTCACCTGGGCGATCTGGCGGTCTTCGGCCGCGCGCGCGCCCTCATCAACGACGAGTTCGACGCGGCCATCAATGATGTTCGGCAGGTAGCGATCGAGCCGGCCGATCTTCTTCTCCGCGTATTTCCGGATGGTGTCGTTGATCTCGATGTTCTTCCCGGTGATCGTGAGTTCCATGGGGACGTCTCCTTTCCGTGTGACGTAGTAGGGCTGCGGCAGCTTCACGCCTTGGGGACAAGTAGGCCAAGCCAACCGGCGCCCGTGAGTGACCCTATTCTATTCCGGTTTTCTGCTTAAGTCAACGGCGAAAGACTACAATTACCCTGCGACTTTTGCACACCCATCATGCGGCATCCGGAGCCGGCCGGCCCGGCTCCCAACGCACCCGCGCCAGGGTGAATGCCCAGACGTTCGCGGCGCCGGCCGCCCGCAGGGCGCTCGCACAAGCTTCCAGGGTTGAGCCGGTGGTGCAGACGTCATCCAGCAGGACGATCCGTTTGCCGGACACGTCCGCGCGACAGGTGAACGCGTCTTTGACGTTCGCGCGCCGCTCCACCGCGTTGAGCAGCGCCTGCTGGCGGGTCGCTTTCTGCCGCATCACCGTGCGCTCGGCCACGGGGATGCCGGTCGCTTGCCCCAGCACATGGGCCAGGAGCGCGGCCTGGTTGTAGCCGCGCTCCGCCTGCCGGCTGCGGTGCAACGGCACCGGAACGATGAGATCCGCCTCCATGTGACCCGCTTGCCAGAAGGCAGCCATCCGCTCGCCCAGCGGCCGCGCCAGCGAGCGATTGTTGTCGTATTTCAAGGCATGGATCGCTTCGCGCAGGGGGGAGGCAAAAACAGCGGTGGCTGCAATGTGATCGAGGGCCGAGGGCGTCCGCTCGCAGGTCGGACAGAGGCGCACGGTTTCAGCGGGATGCCCGCAGCGGGGGCAGGCGGGCGCGGGCACCGGCTCAATCGCGGCCTGGCAGGCCGCGCAGTAAACGACGCCGATCTTGCCGCAGCCGGGGCAGCGCGGCGGATAGAGCAGATCGAGTAACGCCTGCCCGGCGGTTGCCAGCCAGGCGACGGCTGCGGCCCCGCGCGAAGACGTAACTGCTGACATAACGCTCTTCTGCTGTGTTGAGGTGGGCGGTGTCAGGTATCACACTGTGCTTTCAAGCGTTCGGGTGATCTCCCGGGCTCCTGACCCCGCGTCCTGTCACTTTGCGCCGAAGAAGCCGCCGATCGTGTTGATGATCCACAAGCGCATGTCGTCGCCGACGATCAGCAGGATCGCGACCATGACAATGGCGATGAGCACGATGATCAAGGCCAGCTCAATCAGGCTGGCGCTGGAACCCTGGTTTCGCGTGTGCACCTGCGTGCCTCCTGACCCATGTGGGAAATGGCTGATACGGCGTCAGCTTGCTGGGTGCGCCGACAGACGCCGCAGCGCCAGGCGCGCGACCGTGCGCGCCGCCCGGTAGATCTCGTTCTTTGAGATTTTGGATTGCCCCAGGCGCCGGTCGGTGAAAATGATCGGCACTTCGCCCGCGCGGAAGCCCGCCCGCTCGCAGCAGTAGAGCATCTCCACCAGATAGGAGTAGCCGTTGGCGCGAATGGATGCGGGGTCAATGGTCTCCAGGACGCGGCGGCGATAACAGCGGAAGCCGGCCGTGCAGTCGTGCGCATGCAGGCCCAACGCCAGTTTGGCGATCTGGTTCGCGCTCCAGCTCAGCACCTGGCGATGCCACGGCCAATCGCGGACGCCGCCGCCCGGCACGTAGCGTGAACCGATCACCAGGTCATAGTGCTGCCCCGCCTCGATCATGGCCGGCAGATAGCTCGGATCGTGTGAGAAATCCGCATCCATCGTCAGGATCAGCTCGGCGCCGCGGGCGAGCGCGCGGCGGAAGCCGGCGGCGTACGCGGTGCCGAGGCCCAGCTTGCCCGGGCGATGGATCACTTCGACCGCCGAGAGGCGAGCAGCGAGGTCGTCGGCCAGGGCGCCGGTGCCGTCGGGCGAGTTATCGTCCACCACGATGATCTCGACGGGCGTCGGCAGCGCCTGGATGGCGGCCACCATCGCCGGCAGGTTTTCACGCTCGTTATAGGTCGGCAGCACCAGGACGGCGCGCAGCGGTTCAGAGTTCGGCACCAAAGGGTTTCCTCGGTTCGGAATAATCGGCATTTTAGCACAGGACAGGGCGGAGGGCCAAGAAGGGCCAAAGTGGGCGCATCACGCTTTCATCAGGCCCACGGGTGGGGTATAATCTGTCGTACGGCGCGGCAGCGCCCCTGAGCAGCGACCCCGGTCGCCAAAAATGGCAATTCGCCATCCTGTGTCGAGGAGGCCCCCATGCGTCCCATCTTGTTGTTAGCGCGCTTGAACGAAGTTGACCTGATCGTGGATGCGCACAAAGCGCGCCTGGCCGAGATCGTCGAGGGGTTGCGGGAGCCCGCCGCCCTGCCTGCCGCTCGTCGCGCCCTGGCCGAGGCCGAGGCCGAGCTGGCGCGCTGCCAGCAGCAGCAGGCCAACCTGGAGCAGGCAGGCCGCGAGGCTGGCGAGAAGCTGGCGCGCGCCGAGAAACAACTCTACGGCGGCAAGGTGACGAATCCGAAGGAATTGGAGAACCTGCAGCGGGATGTGGCCCAGTTGCGCCGCCAGCGCGACCAGGCGGATGACGCTTTACTTGAGGCGATGGTCTGTGCAGAGACGGCGACGGCTGCGCTGACCGAACGCCAGACGACCCTCGCCGGGCTGACGCAAACCTGGGAGGCCCGGCAAGTCGTGCTGCGGCGGGAGCAGGCGCAGCTCAAGGCCAAGCTGCCCGCGCTGCTGGCCCAACAGGCTGCCGCGCGTGAGGCCGTGCCGCCCGCAGTGCGGGCGACGTATGATAGCCTGCGTCCCCGCCGCGGCGGCAAGGCGGTGGCTGTGCTGGACGGCGACGTGTGCAGCGCATGCCGGGTTGCCGCGCCGCCCAGTGTCCTGGAGGCGGCGCGCTACGATGACGAGCTGGTCTATTGCCAGAACTGCGGCCGACTGCTGTGGGGGGAATAGGCCGGCCGCGCGCCTTTCCGAGCTTTTGACAGGCCGGAAAGCGATGTCTATAATAACTTCTCGAACAGCGCCTTCGGTTGTCGCTTATCGGACCTTCCTTCCAACAGAAACCAGGTCTTGCTCAAGACCCTGTGCGATCACCGTACCTGCTGTTTTCGGCGGGGTGTTCGCGAGGTGTGGCTATGGGGTGGCGCCAGTCCTGCGCCGGCCCGGCCACTTTCAGGAGGTGAGACGTCCAGACTGTCTTGCATGTCGTTGTGTCCATCGGACACGCACCACGATCATCCCCACCATTTTTCCCTTTCAGGCCCAAGGAGGAGCCATGTCTCGAAAACTGTTCTACCTGCTAACGATCGTCATGATGTTGGGCAGCCTGTTGATGGTTGCTGCGGTGCCGGCCCCGGAATCGGCCGCGCCGGCCAAGCTGCCGCCGATTGCCATCGGCGCGATGCGCATGAACGGTGTCCACGAACGGCCCCCGCGCGAGGATCTCGTTCTCAACTGGCTGAAAGAGGATGGCACCATTCCGCTCAATGCCACCCCCGAACAGGCGCAGGCCGCTGTCAACGCCTACTACGTGAAGTTTGCGAAGCAATCCGAATCCTGGATCTCTCCTGAGATTCAGCAGAAGCAGCTCCAACATGAGGCCGATCTCGCCGCCGGCAAAGCGGGCGTCGCTGCGGTCCAGCCGGTGGTCGCCACCTACGTAGCGATGGCGGTCCAGTTCAATGTGGTCACCGAAACGCTCCGTCTGGAGGTTGACGACGGCAACGGCAACTGCGTGATGCAGGATGTTGTTCAGCCGGGGACGCTGCAAGGCGGGATCCCGCACCCCGGGCCACGTGATAACAACACAGTCTGGTACACTGCCCAGCAGACGGCCGACCCCAAGTTCTATGAGAACATCATCGAGGGGCATGAGGGGCCGGGCCGCGTCCGCATGGACCTGACCGACCCGCGGGACGGCAAGCCGGGCATTGATCTGACCGGCTACACCATGCAGGACTACTACGACAAAGTCGCCGGCGTGGGCAACGTCACGATCAAAGGCTCAGTCGAAGGCTGGGTGTCGGTGCCGCACAGCCAGGGCTACTACGGCGCGGACAACTGCCAGACCGGCGGGCACTACGGCGGCGCCGGTGTGCCGCCCGGCCAGTTGGCCGCAGATGCCGCGGATGCGTTCAACGCTGCGCACCCCACCTACTACACCGACACGGGCGCCAACGCGTTCTGGCCGAAGTATGACGCAAACCATGACGGCATTCTGGACACCTTCTGGCTGATTTATGCCGGCATGGGCCAGGAAGCGGGTGGCGGCTCGCTGGGCACCTACGCCCTGTGGTCGCACAGCTCGGATCTCCGCTATTACGCCAAGTGGCCGGATGGGTACAAGGTCTACGAGGGCGACCCGACGACCACGGCCGACGACATCGCCATCGGCCCCTACACCATGCAGCCGGAAAACGGTGACATGGGCGTCTTTGCTGAAGAGTTCGGCCACAACTTCTTCGGGCTGCCGGACCTGTACACGAATGATGCCCAAGGCTCGATCGGCTTCTGGAGCATCATGGAAGCGGGCGCGTGGGGCGGCTATCTGGGCGGCTCCGCGCCGGTGGGCATGCCGCTCTGGTTCCGCATGGTCGCCTGGTGCGGCGAAGGCCCCTGCAACTGGCAGGAGCCGATGACGCGCTACGCCTACGACGCGGCGCCTACTGAGACGGTGATCGGCCAGTTGGAGGATACGCCTGCTGGCGCCAGCAAGGGCATCCGCATTGATATGCCGCCGGTGACGGAGGATATCCCGAACCTGGCGGGCACCGGCAAGGCGCCTTACTCCGGCGCCGGCCGCGATGAGCTCGACGCCACGCTGGATCGCGTCCTCACCATCCCAACCGGTGCTGCTGGCCTTCTGACCTTCGACTCCTACTGGGAGATCGAAGAGGACTGGGACTACGGCTACGTCATGGTCAAGGATGGCGACACCTGGGCGCTGCTGGGCGACCTGGACGGCATCTTCACCGCGGCCAACCCGAACGGCAACAACCTGGGCATTGGCCTGACCGGGGCCAGCGACGGCGCCACCCCGCTGCGCTTCGACCTGTCAGCCTACGCGGGCAAGACGATCACGCTGCGGCTGCGCTACAAGACCGACGCGGCCGTGACGGAGAACGGCTGGTGGGTGGACAATCTGAAGCTCGACGGCGCGTTGGTGGATGATTTCGAGAAATTCCCGGAGGGTTGGACCAACTCCGATCCGGGCTGGTATGAGTCGCCGTCCACCAAGACCTACACCAACTACTATCTTGTGGAATGGCGCGGTAAGACGAAGTACGACTCGATGACGCAGACCGCGTACGTCACCACCTATTCCGATGATGATGAGTGGCGGGTCGAGCGCGTGCCGTACAATATCCCGGGCGCGCTGGTCTACTACCGCAACACCAAATACGGCAGCACCTATGCCCTGCGGCCGAACCACAACGATCCGCCGAGCTACGGCCCGAAGTACCAGTTGCTGGTGGTGGACATGAACCCGCTGCAACTGCGGATCGGCGCGGCGAAGCCATACACCTCGGTCCTGAACAACCGGGCGTCCAGCTATGACGCGGCGCTGACGCTGCAGCCGAGCCAGGCGTTCGCACTCTCGGAGGTCTACAGCACGCCGTCGAACCTGATCGGCCCGTTCAACTTCCCAGCGAAACCGGCTGTGACCAGCTTCCATGACTCGATGGGCTACTACCCCGGCTTCTACTACGGCGCGCCGTGCAAGGCCGGCTCGGTCTGCTACGCCAGCCGCGATGCGAGCGCGGTCATCCCCGCGGCGGATAACTACAGCATCCGCATCACGGATTACAACGGGAACCCGATCCCCGCGCTGTACGGGGCCTCGGTGGGCCTGGTGACGCCGCTGGGCAGCGGCAATCCGGGCGATGAGGGTGTACAGTATGGCCTGCATATCGCGCTGACCGGTTCGACCGGCGACACCGGCACGATCAAGACCTGGAACGCCGAGTATGACCTGGATGGCGGCATCATCCAGACCGGCATGGCGAGCCCGGTGCGCAACGGCGACACGGTGGACGTCCACGTGCAGGCGAAGAACATCGGCGGCATGACGGATGCCTTCTTCTTCGTCCCGATCAATGCGAACGCCACCTACGTTGCCGACAGCGCGACAGGCGGCGCGTACGCGGTCACCGCAGCGCAGGCTGCGGCCCTGGCAGCCAAGCACGGCGTCAGCCTGGCGAACCTGCCCCAGGGCGGCGAAGAACAGGTCATCGGCGTGGCGTATGAGGCGCCGGAGTTCGGCGTCGGCGTAGTCGCAGACTTCGGCTTCCAGGTGCAGGCCGCGGTGGACGAGGGCACGATCTCGCACACGGCCGTGGTTTCTGCACATGGGATGCTGATCAAGAAGCTGGCGAGCAACCCGATCTCGGTCGTCCCGTGGACCTACGTCACCGATGCGTTCGGCGCAGCCCGGGACGCATACATCCACAGCGGCACCCCGACCTCGGCGCACGGCGTCGAGCCGTTCCTGCACGTCAACATCCATGCACCCGGCTACGACGGCTTGCGCTCGCTGCTCGGCTTCGACGTGTCCAGCATCGCGCCAGACTACCTGGTGACGGAAGCGACGCTGTCCCTGTACGTGCGCGGCTATAGCGGCGGCGCGGTAGACGGCGAGCTGCGGGCCTATGAGGTTACGACCCCCTGGAAAGAGAAATCGGTCACCTGGCAGACGCCGTGGGTGAAGCCCGGCGGCGACTTTGCGGACACCCCAGTGGGCAGCGCCTCGCTGGACAAGAGCGCGGTCGGCCAGTGGATCTCGATTGACGTCACAGCGCTGGTTGCCAAGTGGGTCGCCGATCCTGCCGCCAACAACGGCGTGATGGTGCGGCTGCTGAAGGCGAGCAGCATCACCGGCTACAAGTTCGACAGCCGGGATCACTGGGATCCGACCCACCAGCCCAAGCTGGAAGTCACCTATCGGAAGCCCTAAGCTTTTGGAACCACGGTCTGATGGCGGCCACCAGGCCGCCGTCAGACCCCCAGGCCTCGGACCGGGTCCTAGCCCGGTCCGAGGCTTTTTGGTTTGCTCCTGATCGTCCAGCCCGCGCATACATCTTTTCCTGGTGCTTGCGAAGCATTGACACTTGCGCTTCTATTGGCTTATAATCGGCGCAGTCAGTTGGTGACGTTCTTGCTTTTGCCAGATACTCACCGGATCGCGCCTTTTCAGGCGATCATCTGTGCTCAACCTGAACAGGAGGTGCCTATCGAGCCGATTCTCATCTCAAGATTTCGCCTCAGTTGTTGCCGTTTCGGCCTGTTCGTCGTGGAACACCCATGTCACTGTGGGAATCAGAATGAAAGGTGGTCTCGCGCATGAATCGCAAGCTGTCGCTTCTGTTGATCCTGGTTCTTTTGGTCGGCCTCTTGGTGCCGGCCGTCGCTGGCGCTGAGGGCATCACGGATGCTTCCGTGCCGGCAGCTCCCCACTTCTCCCATCGCTTGATCGTCGAGTTGAGCTCCCCGCCCCTGGCACAGGCCCCGGTCGCCGCACGATTGGCGGCGAGTGGCGGCAAGCTGGATGTGTCTGCGCCCGAAGCGCAGCAGTACATCCAGAAACTCCAAGCTGAGCAGCAGGCCTTCGTTGCGGCCATGACGCAGGCCGTGCCGAATGCCAAAGTGGCGACCTATATCAACGAGCAGGGCCGCGAACTTCCCGCGACGTACCAGGTGGTCTTCAATGGTATGTCGGTGGATGCGGGGCGGAATGCCGACCTGAAGTCGCTCGAATTGACCCTGGCGAAGTTGCCCGGTGTGAAGCGCGTCTATCGCGATTACGCGCATAGCCCAGATCTGTACGCCAGCCTGCCGCTGATCAACGCGCAGGCCGCGTGGAACAATGCCGCGATCGGCGGCAAGAGCAACGCCGGCGCCGGCGTCAAGTTCGCTTCGATGGACGGCGGCGTGCATCATCTTTCGCCGATGTTCGACGGTGCGGGCTACACCTATCCGGCCGGCTTCCCGAAAGGGCTCACCAGCAACACCAACGGCAAGATCATTGCCAGCCGTGTGTACTTCCGCGCGTGGGATCCGCCTTCGGCCGGTGACGAGAATCCCTGGCCAGGGGTTGCGGGCACGCAGCACGGCACGCACACCGCCTCCACCGTCGCCGGTGGGGAGGTGCAGGCTTCGTTCCAGGGTTCCGCGCCGGTGACGATCAGCGGCGTGGCCCCCAAAGCCTACGTGATGAGCTACCGCGTCTTCTACAACAGCATTACCAACGATGGCTCCTTCTATAACACCGAAGGCATCAAGGCGCTGGAAGACATTGTGGCAGACGGCGCTGACGTGCTGAACAACTCTTGGGGCGGCGGTCCCGGCAGCATCGGCGGCGAGTATGATGCGCTGGATCAGGCCCTGATCAACGCGGTCAAGGCAGGCATCTTTGTCAGCATGTCCAATGGCAACGCCGGCCCGAACAAGGGCACCGGCGATCATCCGTCGGCGGACTACATCAACGTGGCGGCCAGCAGCACCAGCGGCACCTGGGCGGCCGGCCTGCTGAAAGTCACCGCGCCGGCGCCTGTGCCCGCTGACCTGCAAAAGATGGGGTTTGGCGTGGCGCAATTCGGCCCCGCGCTGCCCATCGCTTCGGTGCTCGGCCCCTTCAGCTTTGTTCCGGCGGCGGTCGTTGATCCGACCAATACCGATGGCTGCAAGGCCTTCCCCGACGGCGCGTTTGCCGGCAAGACCGCAGTGATCATCCGCGGCACCTGCAACTTCAGCGTCAAGGTGCTCAACGCCCAAAAGGCGGGCGCCGCGTTCGCCGTGATCTACAACCAGGCGTCCAACGGGGACACCCTCATCACCATGGCTGCGGGCACGGGCGCGGCCGAGGTGACGATCTCGTCGGTGATCGTCGGCAACACCAACGGCAAGAACCTGTTGGCCTGGTACACTGCCAACGGCGCCGCCTCCCAACTGGCCCTGGATACGACCGGCTACCAGGCCGGCAACACCCCGGACATTATCGCCAGCTTCAGCAGCCGCGGCCCCGGCGTGGGCGACGTGCTGAAACCCGACATCGCAGCGCCGGGCGTCAACATCCTGGCCCAGGGCTTCGATGCCACCGTGACCGGTGAGGCCGGCAACTTTGGCTACGGCCAGGCTTCCGGCACCTCGATGGCCGCCCCGCACGTCACCGGCGCGGCCGCCCTCATCAAGCAGATCCATCCCGACTGGTCGCCGGCCTGGATCAAGTCTGCCCTGATGAGCACGTCGAAGTACATGGACATCTACACGGATGCCGCCAAGACGATCCCGGCGCAGCCGCTGGACATGGGAGCCGGCCGTCTGGATCTGACCAACGCGGCCAATCCGGGCGTCATCCTCGATCCGCCCAGCCTGAGCTTCGGTTCGGTGCCGATGGGCGCCACCAAGTCGTTGGACGTCATGATCACCAGCGTGGCGGACACCGCTGAAACCTATGCCGTGAGCACGCTCTTCACGGGCAAGGGGTACAACGCGCTGACCGCCGTGGACGGCCTGACCGTCAGCCCGACCAGCATCACGCTGGCCCCCGGCGCCACAGCCAAGCTCACGGTCACGTGGGACTCCAGCCTGACCTCGGGCGAAGGGGATCGGCAGGGCTTCGTCATCCTGGACGGCGCCAGCCATGATGCGCACATGCCTGCGTGGATGCGCGTGACCTACAAGGACATGGCGGCGGCCGAGGTTCTGATCATTGACAACGATGGCTCCAGCAGCCTGGGGCTGCCCGACTACACGCCGTACTACACCGCTGCCCTCGATAAGCTGGGCGTGACCTACGACGTGTTGGACACCGATAACGATGCCGGCGCTGCGGCCAACTTCCTGCCCGAGGCTGTCAAACTCGCGCAGTACAAGGCGATCATCTATCAGACCGGCGACAACTTCTCGTGGAACGGCCGCTTCACCGTGCCTACGCCGCTGACGACCCGCGACATGAACCGCCTGGTGGAGTATGCGAACCAGGGCGGCGCGATCCTGGCGTTTGGCCAGGACCTGGCTTCGGTGACGGGCGGCAATACCACGAGCGCACCGTTCTTCTATGCCGCGGTGCTGGGCGCAACCTACCTGCAGGACAGCATCAACGCCGAGCAGGTCTACACCGACACGACGCAGCTCATGACCGGCCTGCCGGGCACGCCGTTCGGTAACACCAGCTTTGACATCAGCGGCATGGGGGATGGCGCAGCCAACCAGGGTTACGTGGATGAAATCGCCACGAACTGCACCGACCCCGACTTCACCTTCTGCACCGTGACCCCCTTGCTGAAATACAGCATCGGTGGCAACAATGTCAAGGATGGCTACGTCGCCCTGGCGAACCGCGACTTCGTGACGCTGGAGCGGCCCGCGGTCACTTATCTGGGCAAGTCGGTCTACGCGTCCTTCGGTCTGGAAGGCGTGAATGATGACACCGGGTTCAACACCCGCGAGGATCTGCTGGGTGCAGCGCTCGATTGGGTGTGGGATGCGGCGACCGTCTCCATCGCGGCCACGCCGAAGCCGAACGGCCAGGTCACTTACTTCACCGCCACGGTGGATTCCACCCACGGCGGCGCCGGTGTGACTTATCGCTGGGACTTCGGTGACGGCACGCCCTTCACCAACGTGTACAAGAGCGCAACTGTCGGCCACACCTATGCCGACCCGGGCACCTATACGGTGCGCGTGGAGGCCACGGACGGTCTCGGCACGCATACCATCGGCCAAACGGCTGTCACCGTGCTGCCGGAATTCAACACTCCGGCGTCGGCGAACTTCCCGGTGAAGGCCGATGCCTATCTGCACAGCGGCGAGCCGGCGTCGAACTACGGCACGGCCCCCTATCTGCACACCCACCTGACTGCGTCGGGCCATGACTCGCTGCGCAGCGTGCTCGCCTTCGACGTGTCCAGCATCGCGTCCAAGTACCCTGTCAAGCAGGCGACCTTGAGCGTCTACCTGGATTCGTTCTCGGGCGGCGCAGTGGATGGACAACTGCAAGTCTTCGAGGTGACGACCCCCTGGTCGGAGAAGACGGTGACCTGGAATACACCGTGGGTGAAGCCCGGCGGTGACTTCAGCGATACCGTGATGGGCAGCGCCTCGATCAACAAGACCATGGCCGGCACATGGATTAAGATTGACGTCACGCCGCTGGTGGCGAAGTGGGTCGCCGATCCCATGAGCAACCACGGCTTGATGCTGCGGCTGCGCAAGGCCAGCAGCGTTTCGGGCTACCGGTTCGTGAGCGCGAACAACTGGGTGAAGGCCAACGCGCCGAAGCTGGACGTGTCCTACATGAAGTAGGGCGCGCAAGCGTTCCCAGGGTAGATTGAAAACACCACGGCTGGGCGGCGTTCCAGTCGTGGTGTTTTTCCATGTGGGGGAATCAAATGCTGCCTGATGGCTCGTCACTCCGCCGGCTGGCGGTGAGCCTGGCCCTGGCGGTGGGCCTGTGGTACGGCGGCTGGCTGGCGCTGGCCGAAGCCGCGGCACCGCCTCCCCCGGTGCCCGTTGATCTTGCCGCGGCCATCCGTGCGACGACGCCCGGCCAGCTTGTGGTGGGCGTGCCGCCGGGTTCTAACCGGGAGGAGCTGCGAAACATGCTGGCGGCGGATGGCGCAACGCTGGCAGGCTGGCTCCCGAACCTGGGCCTGGCGCTCGTCTTCGTGCCGGTCGGGCATGAGCTGGCGGTCGCCGAGAGGCTGTACGGCGAGCCGACGGTGGACTTCGTCGCGCCGAACCGTGATCTCGCCCGCGTCGCGGACGAGCCGCTCGATCCGCTCTGGCCCCAGCAGTGGGACATGGTGCAGGTCTCCGCCCCCGCGGCCTGGGATCTGGCCTGGGGCGAGCCGGGCCGGCCGGTCGCCATCGTGGACACCGGCATCCTGCAAGACCACTGGGATTTGCAGGCGCAAACCTGGCATAATCCCGGCGAAAGCGCCGTTGATCCGGCCACCGGCTCGGCCACCTGCGAGGCGGCCATTGCGCATAACGGCCTCGACGACGATCAGAACGGCTACATTGACGACTGCCGCGGCTGGGACTTTGTCGCCGGTGACGCCGACCCGCGCGACGAACACGGCCACGGCACGGTCGTGGCTGGGATCGCCTCGGCTGCGACGAACAACCCCAGCCCCGTGACGCCGGACGGTTATGAAGGCGTGGCCGGCCTGGGCCGCCGGACCAGCCTGATGGCCTTGCGCGTCCTGGACAGCAGCGGCCGCGGGAACGCGTATAACATTGCCGCGGCGTTGGACTATGCAACCGCCCAGGGGGCTCGCGTCGTCAACCTCAGCCTGACTTTCCCCCCCAGCACGCCCGACTCACCGGAGATCGAAATCCTGCGCCGGGCCGTGACGGCCGCCCAGGCTGCCGATGTGCTGATCGTCGGCGCCAGCGGCAACGAGAACTACAACGGCGTGGACTACCCGGCAAAACTTCCCGGCGTCCTGGCGGTGGGCGCCAGCACGCGCCAGGATACACGCGCCTACTTCTCCAATTACGGCGACCGCCTGGATCTCGTGGCGCCCGGTGAAGGCATCCTCTCGACCCTGCGTTCGGCGGGGCTGCACACCTACGGCTACTACAACAGCACGGGGTCGGGCACGTCGTTCGCCGCGCCCCATGTAGCCGGCGCCGCTGCGCTGATCCGCAGCCTGCGGCCGGACCTGCCCCAGGCCGTCGTCTATGAGCTGATCCGGCGCACCGCCGATGATGTGGGCGCACCCGGCTTTGATCCGCTCACGGGGTGGGGCCGGCTGAATGTCTACCGAGCGGTTTCTGAGGCGGCGCAGGGCTTGCGCCTGGAGCTGGCCGCCGATCGGTCGGCGGTGGCCGTCGGTGGGCAAACGTCCGTGCACCTGCGCGTGGCTGCGCCCGATGGATCGGCTGCGGGCTTCGGCGCGCGGGTGGGCCTCAGCGCCGATCTGGGCCTGGTCGAGCCGATCACCGTCACCGTGGATGGCCGGGGGCAAGCGGCAGCTGTGTTCACCGCCGGCCTTCGGTCGGGCGTCACGCAGGTCGTGGCCGCGCTGGGCGGCATCTCGGCCACGCTCCCGCTGACGGTGACTGCCGGCGCGCCGGCGCACCTCGTCGTGACGGCGAGTCCAGCGGTGATCTCCGCCGGCGGCCAGGCGGCCATCACCGCAACGGTCACGGACGAAGCCGGCAACCTCGTCGCCGATGGCACGGCGATCACCTTTACGGCTTCCCTGGGCCGGGTGGCGGATACGGCGTTGGCGACAATCGGCGGGGCGGCGGCGACCGATTTCCTGGCCGGGCCGGTGGCAGGGCAGAGCCTTGTCACGGCGACGGCCGAGGGCGGCATTCAGGCCGCGGTCAGCGTGACGATCATGCCGGGGCCGCCCGCACAGCTAACCCTCAGCGCCCGGCCCGCGCGGGTCGGACCCGGCGGCCGGATTGAGCTGAGTGCAGCGGTGCGGGATCGGTACGGGAATCCCCCTGCCGATGGCGTTATCGTCAGCTTTTCCAGCAGCGGCGGGGTGTTCACGGCGGCGTCGGCGCCGGTGGCGGGGGGTGTGGCCCTGACCTATTTGATGGCGCCGGCCACGCTGGGCCGGCTCGATCTCGCGGCGTCTTGCGGAGCGGCCTCTGCCAGCGCAGCGGCAGAGGTGTGGCGGGTCGTCTATCTGCCGTTGATCGTCAACGAAACGCAGGGGACGCGCAGTCGTTCGGGGCGCTATGGCGTGCAGTAGACCACCCGGCCGCTTGCGGCATGATACTCGTAGTCTTTTCCGCCGGCCTGCAGCACAATGCGATAACCCCGCGTGACTACCTGGGCGTACATCTGGCCGGGCCTGGCGCAGCCCAGGCTGGCGTCCGGCCATTCTGCTTCCATGACCGAGCGGATGGTGATGGCATCCGGTGCAATGCCCAGCCGGCCGGCCAGATCGGTTCGGGCGCTTTCCGCCGGGCTGGGCGCGGGGCGCGAGCTCCCGCTCGCAACGTAGATTGGTTCGGCGCCGCCCGGAAAGTTGGCCGGTGCGCACGGGACCAGCCTGGCGCCGTCGCTGCGATACACATACTCCTGGCCGAGCGCTTGTAGCGTGATCTCAACGCCAGGGATCACGGCGGCGCCCGGTGTGCTGTCGGCTGCGCCGCACCCCAGCGAACCCGCGGGCAGATCCATCCGCGCGGCCGCCGCCACTTGAACATCGGCGGCCGGGATGCCCAGGCGCCGCCCCAGGTCTTGCCGGGCAACCGTCTTCAGGATGCTTTCCGAAACGCCGGACGCCTGTGGAGTCGGGCTCGGCGTCGGCGCTGGTCGCGTGGCAGGCGGGTTTTGTGTGGGCGCCGGCTTCTCAGTCGGTGTGCGGCGAGCCGCAGTTGATTTCGGCATTCCATCCTCCTGCGTGGGCGTGGCTGGCGCGACGGGCACGGCCGCGCACCCGGCCAGCAGCCCCACGGCCGAGATGAGCAGGCAGCCGCCGATCAGCTTCTGCCAGAAATCAGGACACAGCCATGTCATTGCGGGCCTCCGCCCGGCTCTCAAGCGCCGGGGCTGGCCGCGCACTATTGCAGCAGTGCGCCCACGATCAGTCGGCGCAGCAGGTCCAGCAGGAACAGCGCGATGAGCGGCGTGAGATCCAGCCCGCCGATCGCAGGGATGACGCGGCGCAGCGGCCCCAGGAAGACATTCGCGACGCGGCGGACGGCGGACAGGGAATCGTAAGCCCAGTGCGGCAGGTTCAAACGGAGCATCAACAGCCAACTGCCGATGACGTCAACGAAGATGACAAGGGTGATCACGTCGAACAGCACGCCGACGATGCGAACTAAGATCAGATTCATCTGCTCACCAATTCTCCTAACGCTTTCGAGCGTTGATAGGCGGCCCAGATGGCCTTCGAGATGACGGTGCGGAAACCGCCTTTTTCCAGTTGATAGAGCGCCGCGGCGGTCGTGCCGCCCGGCGAAGTGACCTGGTTGCGCAGCTCCGTGGGATGGGCGCCGGTGGCGCGCACGATCGCCACGGATCCTTCGATGGTTTGGTAGACCAGTTCCTGCGCGACCTTGCGGCTGAACCCCATGTGTACGCCGGCATCTATCAACGCCTCCATGAAGAGGAAGATGTAGGCCGGCCCGGTGCCGCTGAGCGCGGTCGCCATGTCCAGGTAGCTCTCGTCGTTTACGTACAGCTCCTTGCCCAGCGCGCCGAGGATCGCCTGCGCCTGCTTCCGCCCCATCTCATCCACTGCCTCGGTAGCCGTCCAGACGGTCATACCCTGGCCTACCTGGCCGGGCGTGTTTGGCATGGCGCGAATGATCTTCTCCACGCCCAGCCCGTGCTGGATGACACTGATCGGCATCCCGGCGACAATGCTGACGACCAGGCAGGCCGGGTCAATCACTGTTTGGATGTCCGGCAGGATCTTGGGCAGCGTTTGCGGTTTGACGCTCAGGACGATGATCTTGCTGGCGCGGGCCGCGGCGCGATTGTCGGTCGTCGTGCGGATGCCATAGCGGCCATGCAGCTCCTGCAGCCGGTCAGGCATGGGATCGCTGGCGGTGATTTTGTCCGGCGCAATCAACCGCTGCGCCAGGATGCCGCGGATCATCGCTTCGCCCATGACCCCGGAGCCGATAAAGGTCAAGGTGGTGTCTTGTAACATCGAAACTCCTTACGTTCTCTCGCCAAAAATCGCTCTTCCCACCCGCACGATCGTCGCGCCCTCCGCGATGGCGATCTCGAAATCATCGGTCATCCCCATGGACAGGTGCCGCCAGTCCAGCGCGGGGAAGCGCTGCGCCAGATCATCCCGCAGCTTGCGCAGCCCGGCGAATACCGGACGCACCGCTTGGGGGTCAGCGGAGATCGGCGCCACGGTCATTAACCCGGCGATGCGCATGCCTGGCAGTGAGGCGATGGCTTCCACAGCCGCGGGCACGCCGGCCGGTGCGAAGCCGTATTTGCTCTCTTCGCCGCCCATATTGACTTCCAGCAAGATCGGCAGCAATATGACATCGGGTGCTTTTATGGAACCAACCGTGCGGTTTTCGATCACGAACCGGCTCAGCCGCGCCGCAAGCTTGACGCTGTCCACCGAGTGCACCATGCTCGCCCACGTCAGCACATCCGCGGCCTTGCGGCTCTGTAAGTGGCCGATCATGTGCCAGGCGGGCGGCGGGGCGGGCGCAAGCGCGGCTGCCACGGCCGCGGCCTTCGGTCCGGCCTCCTCCACCCGGTTTTCCCCGAAGACGCGCAGCCCGGCCGCGCCGGCCGCGAGCACCGCCGCGGCCGGCTGGGTTTTGCTCACGGCAACCAGCGTCACCTCGGCCGGATCGCGCCCCGCACGCCGCGCAGCCGCCGCGATCCGTTCCTGGACGGCGGCGATGCGATCGGAGAGTTCATGGTTTGGCATGGTTCTTCCTTCGACGATGGACGATGGTCAATCGTCAACGGGCCATCCGTCCGTCCCGCAGCATCATCAGCGCGCCGAAATGCCCGGTCTTGCCCTTCTCGGCCCGGTAAGAGTAGAACTCGTCGGTGCGACAGGCGGTGCACAGCTCCGCCACCTCGACTCGCCCGATGCCGGCTTCCCGCAGCCAGCGCCGATTGGCGGCCCAAAGGTCGAAGTGATGTCGGCCGCCGTTAGGCTTGGGCAGGAGTCCTTCCGGCTGTGCAAAGGCGGCGCGCACCGCATCGGTCACCTCCTCGCCGACCTCGTAGCAGCACGGGCCGATGCTGGGCCCGATCGCCGCGACCATGTCCGCAGGCCGGCTGCCGAACTCGGCGGTCAGCGCCTCGCTGGCGGCGCGTGCCGCGGCCTGGACGGTGCCGCGCCACCCGCTGTGCACCAGCGCCATCGCGCGCCGCGCCGGGTCGTAGATCAGGATCGGCGTGCAGTCGGCGTAGCGGAGCAGCAGCGGCACGCCCGGCTTGTTGGTGATCAGCGTGTCGGTGTTCGGCCAGACCCGCCCGCGGTCGCCTGCGCCGACGCGACGGACGTTGGCGGTGTGGCGCTGGTTCGGGCTGACCAAGTCTTCACGGCGCAGGCCCAGTGCGACGCAGGCCCGGCTGAGGTTTTCTTCCACGGCCGCGGGCTCATCGCCCGTGCCCCGGGTCAGGTTGAGGCTGCTCCACTGGCCGGTGCTCACCCCGCCGTGCCGCGTCGTCACGGCATGGGTTAGTTCCGGGAAGACGTCCAGTGCATCGAAGGTGTAGTAGGCTACACCGCCTGTTTGGGTCGCGCTCTCCGGAATCGAGGCTTTGGCCGGTAGCTCGCCATGCCCGGAGAGACCGGCTGAAGCCTCGACTCCGGACAACGAAGCCCGGTTCTCAGTCTGATTTGAGCTGGACTGATGTCTTTTCATACGATAGCCATGTGCCATTCCTCGCGGCACACGCCACACGTCAAACACTCCACCGCGCCGGGCGGGCAGCGATGGCCGGGTTTCGCCTGCGTCGAGAGGCGCTGCTCGTAGCGCAAGTAGCTCGGCGTGACGCCGCTCTCGATGATGTCCCAGGGCTGGCGGGCGCTGCTGTCCCGTTCGCCCAGGTATTCGGCGGCCGACAGCCCGTGTTGGGCCAGCGCCGCGTGGAACCCACGCAGGGTGGGACGGGGCAGGCCGAGCAGGACGGGCGCCAGGCGGCGATCGCCGCGGGAGAGCACGCCTTGCATCTCGGCCCACTCCGGCGAGTCGGCGCTGACGTCCACCGCGTGTTTTGCTAATGCCCGTTTGAGCATCGCCTGCCGGCCCGCCACGGTCTTGCCCGGCGCCATCGCCGTCCACTGGAAGGGCGTATGCGCCTTCGGCACAAACGGTGTGGCGTTGATCGCGATGTTGCGCCGGAAGATCGCCCGCGCTTTCAGCGTTAGGTCCACGATGCCCTGGATGTCGTCGTCGGTCTCGGTGGGGTGGCCGACCATGAAATACATCTTGAGCTGCGGGAAGTTGAGCGACTGCGCCAGCTCCACCGCGGCCAGCAAATCCGCCTCGGTCTGACGCTTGCTGATGACCGTGCGCAGCCGTTCGGTGCCGGCTTCGGGCGCGATGGTCAGCGTCTGGGTGCCGCTCGCCGCCATCGCCCGCACCAGCGGAACGCTGATCGGGTCGGTGCGCATCGAGCTGACCGTAATCCGCGCGCCCATCTCCTGGAGCGCCGTTGCCAGGTCGTCAATCCGGGAATGGTCCGACACCGCGGCGGAAACCAGGCCGATGCTCGGCGCCTGCGTGCCGGCGCGGCCGCCGTGCGCGTAAACCGGCAGCCGCCGCTCCAGCCCTTCGCGCGCCCACGCCAGGATGCGCTCGAGCGGCTGCTCGCGGGGCGGGCGATAGACATAACCGGCCAGGCAGAAACGGCAGCCGCGGCCGCACCCGCGCGCGATCTCGATGAGGTGGCGGTTGGGGAACTCGGTGTCGGGCGTGTAAAGACAGGAGACCGGCGTCATGGCGGCCGGGTCATGCACCCACAGCCGCTCGATCGGTTCGCCGGCCGGGTTGCCAGCCTCTCCCGCGGCGCGGTGGCCCGGCACGTAGACGCCCGGCAGGGCGGCCAGCGCGGCGAGCAGCCGTTCCGGGTCGTCGCCAACCCCCTCGCGCAGCAGCTCGGTGAGCTGCGGGAGCAGCTCCTCCGCCTCACCGATCACGATGGCATCGAAGAACGGCGCCAGGGGTTCCGGGTTCATGCTCAACGCGGGCCCACCGGCGATCACCAGCGGCCAGCCCGGCTCCTCGCGGCGGTCGGCAGCCAGGGGCGGGAGGCCGCTCGTGCGGAGCAGCGCCGCGACGTTGAAATAATCCATCTCGAACGAGACGGTGAAGGCCCACACGTCGAACCCGGCGGCCGGCGTCCCGGATTCCACGGTGATCGGCGGCAGCCCGGCGGCAACTGCGCGTTCATCCCAAAAGGCGCGCTCGCAGACCACATCGGCGTACCGATTCCAGGCGGAATACAGGATCTGCAGCGCCAGGCTGGACATCCCCACCGCATAGCTGTTCGGGTAAGTCAAGGCGATCCGGAGCTTGCCCCCGTGATCCTTGATCGTCGTGCCGGTCTCCCGGCTCAACTGCGCCCGCGTCGCCTCAATCTGTTTCCAGGATCCCAATTCACTCATCCTCGGTCATATGGAGCGGAGCACCCTGAGCGGAGGGCCACAGCCGCAGGCAACCCTTGCACCTGCGCTGCGGCGCAGCCGCAAGTGCAAGGGCGGGTGCGGAGCGGTTTCACCAGGAGGTCGCATCCTTCGACTGCGCAGCGCGGACGAATGCGCTGCGCCACTCTGGAGGCCTGGCGTGCCATTCCCGGACAGGGTGCTTCAAATCAGTTCTGAATATGTCCAGTTTACTGCTGACGGTAGACCCACCGCTGCAACCTTGCCTCCCAAGCGCCCGGCATCAGGTTCCAGCCGTGCAGCGCGGTTACGAGCACCGCGCCTGCCTCCCGGCCGGTGATCCACAGCCGCGCGCTGGCCGACATCGCGCTCAGCTCGTCAGGTGTAGGGCTGGTCACGACAGCCAGCCCGGCCCGGCGGAAAAGCCAGGCCGCCCGATACAGATGCAGCGGGTGGCTGACGATGATCGCGTCGCGCAGATTGTGCGCCGCCATCACCTGGGCGGTGGAGGCGGCGTCCTCAGCCGTGTTCGTCGCGCCGTCGGCCAGGAAGATGCGTTCGGCCGGCACTCCGGCCTCGATTGCCACCCGCCGGCACACCGCCGCCGCCGACAGCGGCTCATCCCGGAAGCCGCCCGTGCAGATGAGATAGGGCGCGTAGCCCTGGCGCCAGAGGCCGATGCCGTGCTGCGCGCGGCTGGTCAGATCGGGGCCGGGCCGCCCATCCGTCAACACCCGTGCGCCGAGCACCACGATCGCATCGGCCGGCCGAGCCGCATCGCGGCGACCCAGGCGATCCACCTGCCAGGCGAGGAGCGCGAAGGCAAACAGCGCCAGGGCGATCAGCAAGAACAAGGACCGGGCGATGATGGTCAGTGCGCGTTTCACGAGGAAAGATTATAGCACAGCAGTTGCGTTCAGGGATGTACGGAATTAGACCTTTGCAAGACATCTATGCGGCCAACGCTCCACGATGAGAGCGTTGGCCGCATTTTCCCGGGGCGCCGCTTCAGCAGCAGATGGACCCGCCAGCCTACCCTTCCTATCCTGATCTACCTGCTTCCGTGTCTACCAACCTACCGGCCTGCCTACTGCCGCCTCAACATTCGCTATATCCGCACGCGTAGCATTTCCGGCAGCCCTCGGTCGGGATGAAGGTCGCCTGGCCGCAGTCGGGGCAGAGGTCGCCGATGGGACGGTCAATCGGGAGGGCGAGCTGGCCGGACGCGGGGGTGTGGCTGTCATGGCCTTCCCCGTCATCGTCTTCCTCGTAGCTGCCGTTGAGGTGCTCCCGCAGGACCTGGGCCACTGCATCCGGCAGCGAGCGGACGCGGTTGGCGCCAAAGCCCAATGCCCGACCGCCGCCGATGCCGGCCAACTGGTCCACCACCAGTTTCAGCCGCTCGGAAGGATTGAGCGGTGAAGGCAGGCGCAGCGCCAGGGAGATAAGCCGGCCCAGCCCTTCGGACACCGCGGCCACATCGCTGCCGGCCTTGCCCACGTTCATGAACACCTCGAACGGGTGATTGCCGCCGTTGACGTTCACCGTAATGTAGGCGGTGCCCAGCGGCGTCTCCTTCCGGTAGGTGTAGCCGGGCAGGGCGATCGGCCGCGGACGCCGTTTCGGTTCCGGGTAATCGGGCTGGGGCGCCGGCCTGTCTTGCGGGGAGGGTGCGGTTGTCTCCTCGCTTGGCGCCTTCTCGGCGCTCTTCTTGGCCTCGGCGGTGGCCTTGGTCTCCAAAATGACATCCTGCCGGCTGCCGGTGACATACACGGTCAGACCCTTGCAGCCGAGATGCCAGGCCAACCGGTAGGCCTGCTCAACCTCTTGGACGGTCGCACCGGCGGGGAAATTGACCGTCTTTGAAATCGAGTTATCAACATAACATTGGATTGCCGCCTGCATGCGGACGTGTTCCTCGGCGGTGATGTCGGACGAGACGACGAACACGCGGCGGATCGCCTCCGGCACGTCGAGCACGTGCTGGCAGCTCCCGGTGATGCTGACTTCCTCGCCGATGCGGGCGCGTGTGTCAGCATCCAGGCCGGCTTGCGCCAGCGCCCGCTCGAACAGGGGGCTGGTGTAGGTCAGCTTCAGGTCACGGTCGCCGTCCTTCACCGTCCGGGTGTAAGCCAGGGCAAAGACCGGCTCGCAGCCGTAGCCTTCGCATCCCGCAACGGTGCCGATGGTCCCGGTGGGCGCGACCGTGGTCTGCGCCGCGTTGCGGATGCCGTGGCGTTTGATCCCCTGGATCACCGTCTGCCAGTTCACCGCCGGACGGCCCCAATCCTGGCTGTGCGGCGCCAGGGGCACCGGCGGTTGCCAGCGGAGATGTTTCGGGTCGTAGATGCTGCCTTGGATCGCCGGGAACGCGCCGCGTTCCTGCGCTAGCTCGATGCTGGTGAGCATGCAGTGGTAGCGGATGAATTCCATCACCTGGGCGGCTAATTCCTGGCCATCCGCTGAACCGTAGCGCACGCCAAGCGCGTACATCAAATCGCCCAGCCCCATGAATCCCAGGCCGATGCGCCGCGCATTCATGGCAGCTTCGCGCAACTGCGGCACTGCGGGGACGTATTTGTTGGCGTCCACGACGTTGTCAAGGAACCGGGTGGACACCACCACGGTCTCCCGCAGTTTCTCCCAGTCAAGCCGGTTGTCGGCGGTGATGTGTTGGGCCAGGTTGATCGAGCCCAGGCAGCAGTTCTCGTAGGGGCCTAAGAATTGCTCGCCGCAGGGGTTGGTCGCCGCCAGCTCGTACAAGTGCGGCACGGGGTTGGTCCGGTTCGCCGCGTCCAGGAAGAGCGCGCCCGGCTCACCGTTGTGGTGCGCGTGGGTAACGATCTTGTCGAAGAGCGCACGCGCCCGAACGGTGCGCCACACCTCGCCGTTGCGCGGGTTGATCAGCGGGAAGTCGCTGTCTGCTTCGACGGCCTGCATGAAGGCATCGGTGATCCCCACGGAGATGTTGAAGTTCGTGATGTGCCCTTCAGTCTCCTTGCACGTCACAAACTCTTCGATGTCGGGATGATCTACCCGCAGCACGGCCATGTTGGCCCCGCGCCGCGTGCCGCCCTGGGCCACCTCTCCGAAGGCGATATCGTACACACGCAGGAACCCGACCGGCCCGGTCGCCACGCCCGCGCTGGAAGCTACCGAGTCGCTCTTCGGCCGCAGCCGGGAGAATGAGAACCCGTTGCCGCCGCCCGTCTGCTGGATCAACGCCGCGTCGCGCAGGGTTTGGAAGATGCCATCGGATTCCCGGCCCATATCGTCCGAGATCGGCAAGACGAAGCAAGCCGCCAACTGGCCCAGGGGCGTGCCGGCTCCGGTAAACGTCGGGGAGTTCGGGAAGAAGCGCAGCCCGGTCAGCAGGGCGCAAAAACTCTCTTCCGTGGTGGCTGGATCATAACCGTAGGCGCCATCCGGTTCGGCCACGGCCCGCGCGACGCGGTGAAACATGCCTTCGATGGACTCGACCGGCTTGCCATCCGGCCCGCGCCGCAAGTAGCGTTTGCGCAAAACCTGCTGGCTGTTCTCGGAGAATGACACACGCGCGGGCGGCAGCGCGGGTGCAAATGCTTTAAGTTGGGTGGACATAACCGATTCCTTCCGGACTGTGGGCCGGCGGTCAGCCGCGTAGAATCAGGCCCAGAAGCTGATCATCCAACTTCCGGTGCGACAACCGACGACGGATGACTGATTGCTGACAGCTACTTTCTTTCGGCCATGAGGCGATCTAGCTCAGCCCGTAAGGACTGAACGTCCTCGATAGCCATGTAGACGATGGCAAAACGGATATAGGCTAGGGGATCAAGTTCCTTCAGTTTTTCGAGCACAAGCTGACCGACGACCTCGCTGCGCACCTCCGCGCGGCTCAGGCTGAACAGATGCTCCTCGATCTGGTCCACAACCCGCTCGATGTCTGTGCTGGCAATTGGCCGCTTCGCGCAGGCGGTGCGGACGCCTTGAAGCAACTTGAAACGATCGAACGGCTCACGACGGCCGTCGCGCTTGACGATCAACAGGGCCTCGGAGATCTGCTCGTAGGTGGTGAAGCGTTTGTGGCACGCCTGGCACTCCCGGCGTCGCCGGATGCTGTCCACCGCAGCCCGGGTATCCACGACTCTTGAATCTGGTTGTCCGCAATATGGACACTGCATGGCAAATCTGCTCTCGTTGCGATGATGGTCCGGATGCACGCAGCGCCGGCCTCGACAGTTTTCTCGCATCCGAACGTGACGTTGCAGGCCAGTCAAGACTCGAGTCGCGGCGCCAAACCCTGCGGCGCAAGCGGCAGAGTCAAATTCCAAAGAGTAGCTGCGATTTTAACTACAATATGTAGTATGTGTAGGCAGGCGTAACACTACCTGTGAGCTTGCGAACAGTATAGCACAGGCTGTTGGCGCAGCCGAACAAATCCTGATGAGGGAGCCGTAACTTTAAGGATAGTTTGTCGGCGAAGGAAACTCAGCGTGCGCTGTGAGCGGGATGCCGCGGACCCATAGGCCCGCGGCATCCCGTAGGTCTCAATCAGCCTTGTCGCGTCTTGCGGAGGAAGGGCGGAATATCCAGATCTTTCATGTCGTAGGTCGTGCGGCGCGGCATCTCGATGATCCGGTTTTCTTCGGTCGTGCCGCTGACCCGTTGTTCTTTGACCGAGTCGAAGCCGGTCGCGATGACGGTGATGCGGACGCCATCCTTCATGTTCGGGTCCACCACCGCGCCGAAGATGATGTTGGCGTCGGGGTCGGCGGTGCGCTGGATGATTTCCGCAGCCTGGTTGACTTCGTGCAGGGCAAGATCGGGGCCGCCGGTGACGTTGAAAAGGATCCCCTGGGCGCCTTCGATGCTGACATCCAGCAGCGCACTGTGGATGGCTTGCTCCGCCGCCTGCTGGGCCCGGTTGTCGCCGTTCGCCTGGCCGATGGACATAAGGGCCGAGCCGCCCTCGCTCATCACGGTGCGCACATCGGCGAAGTCCAGGTTGATCAGCCCGGGGATGGTGATCAATTCCGAGATGCCCTGGATGCCCTGGCGCAGCACGTCATCAGCTACCAGGAATGCCTGCTGGATGCTCGCCTTCTTGTCCACCACCTGCAACAGGCGGTCGTTGGGGATCACGATCAAGGTGTCCACGCCTTCCCTCAGGCGTTTGATCCCCTCTTCGGCGATGCGGCGGCGCCGGTTGCCCTCGAACGTGAACGGCTTGGTCACGACCCCGATGGTCAGCGCGCCGGTTTCCTTGGCGAGCTTGGCGATCACCGGAGCTGCGCCGGTGCCGGTGCCGCCGCCCATGCCGCACGTCACAAACACCATGTCGGTGCCCTTGAGCAGCGCCTTAACATCCTCGCTGGATTCGCCGGCCGCCTTCTCGCCGATCTCCGGGTTGCCGCCGGCGCCCAGCCCCTTTGTCAGCTTGTCACCGATCCGAAGGCGTTGGGGAGCATTCGCCAGCATCAGGGCCTGGGCATCGGTGTTGATGGCGATGAACTCAACGCCGCGGATGCCCTGTTCGATCATGCGGTTGACTGCATTCGAGCCGCCACCGCCAACGCCCAGGACTTTAATCTGGGCGGGATTTTCAACAAATGCCGGTTGTTGTGCTCGGGTAGTCGTCATGCTGAACTCCTCTTCACGCGACATAATCGTTTAAGATGCTGAGATCGGCAACAAGCGCCGCACGAATTCTAACACACGTTTTGTGGCTGTGGAAGTTTGCGATGTCGTCATGCGCGGGGTTCCTCCTTGCCGCAGGCCCCACTGCATCAAGCCGACGACCGTTGCATATTCTGGGCTGGCCAGCTCAGCCGGCGCGCCCGTGAGCGGCTGCGGACGCCCCAGCCGCGCGGGCCAGTCAAGCACGGCGCGGCTGGCTTCGGCCAGGCCGGTCAGTTGCGCGACCCCGCCGGTAAACACAACGCCTGCCGGGAGCATCCCGTCATAGCCGCTGCGCTTGATCTCGGTGTAGATGAGATCGGTGACTTCTTCCACGCGCGCCTTCAGGATCTCGGCCAGCAGCCGCCGATTGACGATCTGTTGGCCCTCTTCGCCGAAGCGACGGGCGCGCACCTCGCTGTCGGGCGGCACTTGTTCGGGCGTCGCGCAGCCGAACTGCTGGATCAAGGCTTCCGCTTTGTCATAAGGCATCCGCAGCACCGTCGCCACGTCGCGGGTGAAGTGATCGCCGCCGACGTCCAGCACAAAGGTGTGCCAAGGCGCCGACTCGAAGTAGATGGCGAGATCGGTCGTGCCTCCGCCCATATCCACCAGCGCCACGCCCGCGCTCCGCTCCTCATCGGTCAGCACGGCCGCGGCTGAGGCGAGAGGCTGAAACACCAGGTCGCGGATTTCGACGCCGCTGTCAAGCACGCAGTTCACCAGGTTCGCCACGGCCGATGTGGCGCCGGTGATGATGTTGGCATCCACCTCCAGCCGATAGCCGAACATCCCGATCGGGTCGAGGATGCCCTGCTCGTCATCCACCATGTACCGCCGCGGCACCGCGTTGATGATCTCACGGTTGTGGGGCAGGGCGATGTTGCGCGCCTGCTCCACTGCCCGCTGCGTATCCTCGCGGGTGATCTTCCGGCCGTTGCGCCCGACCGCGATGGCGCCCTTGCTGCCCAGGGTTGAAACATGCGCACCGGAGATGCCGACGTAGGCGGATTCCATCGCCACATCGGCGCCGGCCGTGGCTTCGGCCTGCTGGATCGCCTGGGTGATCGCAGCCTTCGCTTCGGTGGTGTTGACCACCACCCCGCGACGGATGCCGCGCGACGGCACGCGGCTGAACCCGATGATGCGCAGTGCGCCGTTCTCGTCGAACGCGCCGATCAGTGCGCAGATCTTGGTGGTGCCCACGTCGAGGGCACAGATCATTTCGCTCACGCTGATCCTCTGGTTCTAGCGGATAAACGCTTGTTTATCACTGAATCGAATATCAATCACCGCAGGCGTTTCGCCGCGGCCGGCCAACTCCTGCTGGATGGACTTCAGCAGTGCCAGCTTGCCCGTTATGCCGCCGTCGCGGCCGAGCCAGACCTGCGTGCCGTCCGCGGTGCGGAAGTAGAGCCCTTCCAGCGTGCCGAGCGACAGCTCGTTGATCGCCGGCTGTGCGGCCTTGAGCGCAGCCAGGTCGGCCAGGACTGCCGGCCAGTCGCGCTGGCTATCACTCAGCGCCGCGCCCGTCAGGTCGGTGAGTGTGAGCGGCGGCAGCGGGCCTTCCTGCGGCACCTCGGCGCCCTCCGCGGAGAGCCAGACGGTGGTGGTCATGCCCTGCCAGGCCACCAGTGGGTTCTCCTCTTGCACATCAATGATCACCTGGTTCGGCAGCCGCACGCGCACATCGGCCGCGGCGATGCCGGGCATGGTTTCGACGGCGTGCGCTACCTCGCGCGGGCGGATGAACAGGCTGGTGTGCCCGTCCACACCGCTCGTCGTGTAGATTGCCTGGCTGGACACCCGGTTATTCCCGCCGATTTGGGTGCTGACGCCGGCCACTTTGAGCGCCGGCCAGCGCGTCAGCAGCCCGAATCCGATGCTGAGGACGACCAGCACCACGCCGACGATCGCAAGCCGCCCATGCACGCCCCAGCTCAGGTCGAGCGCAGGTTGCGCGGCGCGCTTGCGGCGACCCGCGCTGCTGCGGCCGGTCGTTGCGTTCGGTGCGGCACCCTGCATCTTCCGTATCTTGCTGCGCGGCCGCGTTGGTTGGCGCTGCCAGCTCAGTTGAGCGGGCTCCTCCGGCGCCGACCGGCTCTTGCGCGGGGACGATTTGCGCTGCGTTGGCATGGATGATGCGTCCTTGAATCCTCGACGGGCTGTGCTGGGCTAAACCGCAGCCGGCATCGCACCGTCGAACGTGCTGAGCGAGCGTGTCTTGTCGGCGTGGCGCTCCAACGCCAGGTCAATCAACCGATCAATCAATTCGGCATACGGGATGCCCGTTGCCGCCCATAACTGCGGATACATGCTGATGGCAGTGAACCCGGGCAGGGTGTTGACCTCGTTCAAATACACCTCGCCGGAGATGTTGTTCAGCAGAAAATCCACCCGTGACAGCCCGGCGGCGTCGAGCGCCAGGAAGGCTCGCACGGCCAGCTCGCGCACCCGCAGCGCCAACTCCGGAGCGAGCGGGGCGGGGATCAGCAGGTTCGAGCGGCCATCCAGGTATTTGGCCGCATAGTCGTAAAACGTGTTGGAAGGCACCACTTCACCCGGCACGGACGCCAGCGGATCGTCGTTCCCCAGCACGCTGACTTCGATCTCACGTGCGTTTGGGACAGCGGCCTCCACCAGGAGCTTCCGGTCGTAGCGGGCCGCCTCATCAAGGGCTTGTGCCAGCTCCGCCTGATCCGCCGCCCGGCTGATCCCAATGCTGGAGCCGAGGTTGGCGGGCTTGACGAACATCGGGTAGCCCAGGCGCGCCTCCAGGTCGGCGAGCACCGCGGCGGGCGCGGCCTCCCACTGCTTCCGTTTGACCGCCCGGTAGGGCGCGACCGGCAGGCCGTGCGCAATAAACACTTCCTTGCTGATGATTTTGTCCATCGCCAGGCTGCCTGCCAGCACGCCGCAGCCTACGTACGGGAGACCGGCCAGTTCCAGCAGACCTTGCACCGTGCCATCTTCGCCGTACGGGCCGTGCAGGACAGGGAAGACGGCATCCAGCGGCGGAAACCGGCCGCCGGTGGCGCCAGGCACCAGCTCACGGCCGGCCGAAGCCACGCCGACCAATGCGTCGCTGCCCGGCGCTGGCGGTGCGCTCCCGGCGCTCAGCGTAGCCATCGGATCGCCGCCAATCAGCCACTGGCCCGCATGGGTGATACCGATCGGCACGATTTCGTATTTCTCGGGATCCATCACCGCCATGATTGAACGGGCCGAGGCGAGGGACACCTCGTGCTCGCCGGAGCGGCCGCCAAAGATCAGCCCGATACGGAGTTTCGACACGGATCTACCTCGATGCCACCGATTCTGCGCAGATTTTTAGATCTAAGTTTTAGCCGGGAAGCGTCCGCCTGAAAGCGTGATTCCAGATTCAGTTGCCGGGTATGGGCGCTAATCCGGTTTGTCCGGTCCAATCGCCCAGGAACAGGATTTCCGGCATCAGTGGGATGCCTGTGCTCTCAAAAACGCGCCGCCGGGCCAGGTTCATCAGCGCAACCACGTCTGCCGCCATCGCTTCGCCCGTGTTGACGATGAAGTTGGCGTGCCGCGGCGATATCTGTGCGCCGCCGATGACAAAACCTTTCAATCCGACCGCTTCGATCAATCGCCCCGCGTAATCGCCCGTGGGATTGCGAAAGATGCTGCCGGCGCTGGGCTCGGTGGGTTGGCTGTTCCGCCGCTTGGCCAGAAAGCCATCGGCCCGCTCCCCCAGCTCGGCCGGATTGCCGGGCGTCAGGTTGAACGCGGCCGCCAGCACCACAGGCCCGGCTTCCGTGGCCGCCAACTGGCGCTTTAGCACGCTGCTGCGATAGGCAAATTCCATCTCCGCGGCGGTAAGCACCCGCAGACCGGCGCCTGGCTCGGCCACCTGCGCCCACGCCAGGCTGTCCGCGATGTCACCGCCGTGCGCCCCGGCATTGCCGATCACCGCGCCGCCCACCGTGCCGGGCACGCTCACGGCCCATTCCAGCCCTGCCGCGCCTTGTCGGATCGCCGTACGGGCCAGTCCGGCGAGCGCGACGCCGGATTCAGCAATGAGCTGCGCGGTGGACGGCTTCTGGCCTATGGCGGAGGGCGATTCGCTGAGCGCGTCGCCTTCCCGAGGGATTCGCGATTCATTGATTCGCCACTCGATCCCCCGCGTCTGGTTGGCAATCACCAGGCCTCGCACACCGGTGTCGCTGATCAGGATATTGCTGCCGCCGCCCAGGATCGTCGTAGGCAGACCCTGCTCGGCGGCCAGGTCCGCCAGCCGTCGGAGCTGCTCGACCGTCGTTGCCGCAGCGTAGAGATCGGCCGGCCCGCCGATGCGGAAGGTCGTGTGCCGCGCCAGGATTTCGCCCGCCACGACCGCGACGCCGAACGCCGCAGCGGCCGCTGCGAATTCGCTGAGAGCCGCTGGCTGCTGACCGCTGGCTGATTCGCTCATTTGCCGATTCGCTCGTTCGCCTGCAAACCGTCCAACACTAACCGGCCGACGCGATTGCCGTCTCCGGCGCTCATGATGATCAGGATGTCGTCCCGTTCGATGTGCGCCAGCAAGAAGGCCGCCGCCTCTTCGATGCCGCCAATGTACTGCACACCTTCGTGCTTTACGACGTCTAGCAGCAGACGGCTGTGCATGCCCAGATCCATCCGTTCCCGCGCGGGGTAGATGTCCAGGAAGATGACAAAGTCCGCGTCGTCGAAACTGTGGCTGAAGTCGTGCAGGAACGCCTTGGTCCGGCTGTAAGTGTGCGGCTGGAACACAGCCCAGATGCGGCGGGTCGGATAGCGCAGCCGCGCAGCCGCCAGCGTCGCCGCAACCTCGGTGGGGTGATGGGCGTAATCGTCAATCACGATCACCCCGCCCGCGTCGCCGATCACCTCGAAACGCCGGCCTGCGCCCTTAAAATCGCGCAGCATCACGGCAGCCCGTTTAGGAGGCACGCCGTGAAAATGCGCCACCGCCAGCGCGGCCAGCGCGTTGCGGACGTTGTGCAGCCCCGGCACGCCCAGGCTTAAGCTGGCGACCTGTGCGCCTGCGAACCAGACCTCGGCATCGGTGCCGCCGCGCGCGTTGGCGGTCAGGCCGCGCGCCTGCCAATCCGCCTCGGGCGAAAGGCCGTAGGTCTGCACGGCGACGCCCCGTTGCACAGCCGAGCGCAGCGTGAGCGCGCCGGCATCGTCAGCGCAGGCCACCAGCAGCCCGTGGGGCGGAAGCTGGCTCACGAACTGGCGAAACGCGGCTGCAAAATCGCCGGGGGTCGGGTAGCAGTCCACATGATCCCACTCGACGTTCGTGACCACCGCAACTTCCAGCCGCAAGCCCAGGAACATCCGGTCGTACTCATCGGCTTCGACGATGAAGGGGCCTTGCCCGGCGCGCGCCGCGCGGAGGGTGCTGGCCAACCCTTCGCCGGGGCCTAACTCGATCCGGCCGCCGACGATGAAGCTCGGATCCATGCCTGCGCGCAGCAGGACAGTCGCGATCATGCTGGTGGTCGTCGTTTTTCCGTGCGCGCCGGCGATGCCGATCCCGTGCCAGCCGTCCATCAGCGGGCCGAGAAAATCGCTGCGCTTCACGACCGGGATGCCCGCCGTGCGGGCCGCGAGCACCTCCGGGTTGTCCGGCGGCACCGCCGACGAAATCAGCACCAGGTCGGCGCCTTTGACGTGGCCGGCGTGATGGCCGTGATAGATCGTTGCGCCGCGCGCGGCCAGCTCGGCGGTGACGTCATTCGGCCGCTGATCCGAGCCGGAGACCCGGTAGCCCTGCTCCAACAGCAGCCCGGCGATGGCCGAGAGCCCGGCGCCTCCGATGCCCACCAGGTGAATGCGGGCGCGGTCGCGCAGCGCAGCCGGCAGGCGCAGCAGGGCAGCCCAGTCCGGCTTATCGCTTCCTGCGGCCGGCGGCGGGCCGGGCCAGCGGTCGAACTTGACGGGGGCCGATGGTTTATCGCTCATTTCCAGACTCGCAGAATCAGCAACGCGATGACCATGAAAATCAGGGTCTTCCAATCAAAGACTTTGGGCGGCAGGAGCTCCAGCACGATCCTGTTCAGCGGGGTGTACTTTGCCTGATCAATCAGTTTTTGGAATAACGGCCATCCCGCGCTTTGCAGGTAGTACCACAGGCTGCCCGCGAAGAGATAGCCGTTGATCAGGCCCAACCCGAGGCCGAAGAAGCTCGTCTCCCGCCTGATCGGAAAGGTCAGCGTGGCGCCCTGGTAGGAGATGAATGCCACGATGATCAGGAGGGAGCAGGCGATCACGGCGATCACCCCCGGCATCGCACCTTCCGAAACCCCGAAGGCGGTGTTCAGCAGGGTCGTGAACCGGCTTCGAAACTGCGTTTCCAGCAGCTTGATCAGCAGCAGCCCGATCAAAAGCATGTTGGTGACGCCCAGCTCGCGTGAGGCGCCGCGCACAACGCCGACCGCCCCGAAGACCAGGAGCAGGGCGATGAACGTGAATTCGATCGGTCCCATGCGGCTATCCCTTCTTGCCTCCGCGGCCGCCGGCGAAGATCACCAGCAGAATAAACCCGACGATCACGAGGATAATGGCCTCGGATGAACACCCGAGCTGTGCGGTGTTTGCCAGCCAGCCGTTTGCCTGGGCCAGCAAGCCCTGGCCGGCCGGCGTGTTGATGGCCGCAGATAGTTGAATCGGGGCGAGCCCCTCGATCTTGATCGGCAGCGGCAGAAACGCCAGGTTGGGCAGCAGCCTGGCCGTTGTGTAGCTGGTGACGGTGTAGCCGCTCAGCAGCCCCAGGAAGAACGCCACAATCGAATGGCGGCCCCTGAACGCTTTCAGCAAGCTGAGAACGGCCGCCAGAGCCAGCGCCCCGACGAGCAGGATCATGATCTGATCCACGGGTTTGCCGCCGACCAGGTCTTCCTCGCTCCCGCTGAACAGCTTGGCTGCCGCGTTGACGTATCTGAACCCTTTCGTGATCAGATTCGGAGCCACGCTTAACGCAAACAGCACGCCTGCGATCAGACCGAGCAGCAGCAAGGCGAACTTGGTGCCGCGTTGGTAGCACCATAGGCCAAACAGCGCCCAGATCACGGCGAGCAGGATCAGAAACGGTGTTCCCATCGGGTCATCTCACGGCCAAATGACGCAACTCTTGGGCGATGCGGCTGGCTGCGTCCGGGCAGGCCAGTTTGCGCGCCGCAGCCGACAGCTCAGCAAGCCGCGTTGGCGAGTTGAGCAATTCTAACACAGTTGGTGCGAATCGCGCAGCTAACTGCGAGTCCGCGATCACCAGCGCTGCCCCGCGGTCCGCCAGATACGCGGCGTTCGCCTCCTGGTGCTGCCCGGCGTAGGGATAGGGCACGAGGATGCTCGGCAACCCTCGCGCCGGGAATTCCCCCAGCGTGGACGCGCCGGCCCGCGCGACCACCAGATCGGCCGCCGCCAGCGCCTGGATCATTTCGTCGTGCAGATACGGATAGGCGTGGTAGCGCGCGCCGTATGGCGCCGCGGCAATTTCCGCGCGTGCGGCCTCGACGGCCGGCCAATCCAACTGCCCGGACACGTGGACCACCTGGCAGGCGGGCAGCACTTGCGGCGCGGCCTCCAGGAGCGCCCGGTTGATGCTGCGGGCGCCGCGGCTGCCGCCGAAAACCAGCAGCACCGGCGCGTCGTCGCTCAGCCCCAACGCTTGCCGGGCGGCCGCCTTGTCGGCAGCCAGCAGCTCAGGGCGCACAGGGTAGCCGGTGACCACCGCTTTGCCCGGGAAGTGCGGCGCGACTTCCGGGAACGACACTGCAACCCGGGCGGCCAGCCGGCTGGTCCAGCGGATTGCCTGGCCGGGCGTCAGGTCAGGCAGGTAGATCAGCAGCGGGATGCGCGGGCGGCTGCGCCACGCGGCCCAGGCCACCGGCGCGGCCACATAGCCGCCGGTGATGAAGACGACATCGGGCCGAAACTCACGGATGATCTGCGCACAGTGGCGTGCGCCGCGCGTCATCCGCGCCAGGTTGCGGACGACGACCCACAGTGCGCGGCCACGGATTTGGCCGGTCTCGACCGCGCTAAATGGGATGCCCGCCCGCGCGGCCAGCGCCTCCTCTGTCCCGCCTGCCTCACCTACATAACGGATTTCGACCCCGGACGATTCAGCGCCGGCTGTGGGTGTGCTGGCGATCTTCGGCCCGCGAGGCGGCGTCGCCGCGGCGGACGGTGCTGGCGTAACTGCGCTGACCGTGACATCGAGCGCCGGTCTCAATTCGCTGACCACGGCGAGAATCGGATACACGTGGCCGCCCGTCCCGCCGCCTGAAACTAAGATACGCATAGATATCGTTTTTTTCCTTTTCCGAGCGCGAGATGCTCAACAGCAGACCGATCGCCATCATCGAAGCCAGCAGCGACGAGCCGCCGTAGCTCATGAACGGCAAAGGTTGGCCCGTTGTTGGGATGAGAACCAGTGATGTGCCGATGTGAATCATTGCCTGGACGGCGATCCAGGTCGTGAGCCCGGCGGCGGTGAGGGCGGCGAACGAGTCTTTCGTGCTCGCCGCGATGGTCAGGCCCCGCCAGATAAACGCCAGGTAAAGAAACACGACGAGGAGGGTGCCGATGATCCCCAGGTCGTGCGCCACGTTTGCAAACAGGAAGTCGCTCCACAGGGCCGGCATGTTTGCTTTGGTCTGGAACGAGATCGGATCGGTGCCGATGGCGCCGCCGGACCGGAGCAGGTTCAGAATTCGCCACATGTCCGGGCTGATCGCGCTGGGGTTGAAGTGCACCGCGTACCAGTCCTTGACGCGGGCCAGCGGATACTCGGCAAGCGCCATGCCCGCCACCAGCAGCAGCCCGCCGATCACCAGGACGGCGCCGATCTGGCGTACGCTGCCGCCGGCCAGGAAAAAGATGACCAGGCTGATCGTCAGGATAATAATCGTGACGCTGAAGCTGTGTTGCGCCGCGACCAGGCCGGCCACCGCGCCCACGATCATCAGAAACGGCAGCAGGCCCTCGCTCAGATTCGAAACTTTGTTGGTGCGGCCGGTGAGCCACGTTGCGACGTAGACAGTCACCGTCAATTTGGCGAACTCGCTCGGCTGCACGCTGCCATCCCCCAGGAAGCGCCTGCCGCCGTATTTGACCAGCCCCAATGCGAGCACCGCCGCAAGTACGAACAGCGTGCTGATCATCAGCGGCACGGCAAACTGGCGCCACAGCCGGAAGGGCAGCATTGCGATGACCGCGCACGCGATCGCACTCAAAACAACCCAGCGGAGCTGCCGGGCGAAGAAATATGAATTCTCAGTCGTCGGGAAACTGGCGCTGTAGACCATGAACAGCCCGAGCGCCAATAAGGTCGCGACGATGGCGATCAGCCAGTAGTCCAGGCCGGGAGCGCCGGCAACCTGGGCCTTGTCCCGCCTGGCGCGGGGCGCAGCCGGCTGCCGCGGCGCAGCTTGATCGGTCATGGTAGAGCCTCCACCAGGGCGGCAAAGTGGCGCCCACGCGCTGCGAAATCTTCATAGGCATCGAAACTGGTGCCGCCCGGCGCCAGCAACACAACATCACCCGCGCGGGCATGCTGGGCGGCCGCCTGCACCGCCTCCGGCAGATCGGCGCAATGCGTTACCGGGACCTCCGGAACGCCGGTCTCAGCGACATGCTTTGCGAGGCTGTCGGCGATCAAGCCGGCGGCTTCGCCGAAGAGCACCACGCGCCGGACCCGCGGCGCTCCATTCGACCGGCGCATGTGGATCTCGGCCGCGCACTCGGCCCAGGGCAGGTGCTTATCGCGGCCGCCCAACAGCAAGACGATCGGCTCGGCGAACGCGCGGAGCGCCGCGACCGTCCGCTCCGGCGCGGTGGCGATGGAGTCGTTAATCCAGGCGACGCCAGCCCGCTGGCGCACGATCTGCAGGCGGTGCTCGACGCCGCCGAAGCTGGTCGCGACGCTGCGCATCGCCTCCGCCGTGGCGCCTGCGGCGCCGGCCAGGCAGCACGCGGCCCGGATGTTCGCCAGATTGTGGCGGCCGCGCAGCCGCACCTCGCGCGCCCGGCAGATTTCCACGTCAGGCAGGCCGGGCCGGCGCCAGATCAGCGCCTCATCCGCCGCAGCGGCGCCGGGCTTCAGGAATGTGCCCGTTGCTACCTCTTCGCGGATGCTGAAGGCGAGGCGGGTCGCCTGAAGCGGGAAGTAGACGGCTCCCTGGCCCTCCCCGGCCGCAATCTCGCAGCGTCCGGTGCGCAGCCATGGGCCGGTGTAAGCGTCGTCCGCGTTCAGCACGCATAGGTCGCTGCGCGACTGAAAGGCCAGGATGTTCGCTTTCGCGGCCGCATAATGGCTCATGGACGGGTGACGATCCAGGTGGTTCGGGGTGATGTTCAGCACGGCTGCGATGGCCGGGCTGCGGTCGAACAACTCAAGCTGGAAGCTGGACAGCTCCAGCACCACCTTGTCGCCGGCCGCGATGGCGTCCAGGCGATCAAGCAGCGGCGTGCCGATGTTCCCGCCGACGTGAACCGTGTATCCGGCCGCTTCCAGCATCAGGCCGACCAGGGTCGTGGTGGTCGTCTTGCCCGCGGAGCCGGTGAGCGCAATGATCGGGACCGGGCAGTGGCGCAGCGTCAGTTGGCCGTCGTTGCTCAGCGGGATGCCCCGCCCAACTGCGCTGCGCACGATCTCGATGGCTGGCGACACGCCGCCGCTCAGGCACAGCAGATCGCACTCGTCGAGCAGCGTCAGCGGATGGCCGCCCAGCACAAAGCGGATCGCCGCCGCACCGGCCGGTGCATGTTCGGCCGCATAGCGCTCCAGGTCGGCGCGGGCCGGTGCCAGTGGCCCGGCCGGGCGTACATCGCTCAGCGTGACCCGCGCGCCAGCTTTCAGAAAGAAGCGTGCGGTGGCTAACCCTTGCCGGGCCATGCCGAGGATGACGACGCTTAAGCCAGCGTAGCCGCGTTGAGCCTTGATCCCGTTCATTCTCCCACCACCACCCAGGCGCCGGGCCACAGCGTTTGGAAGCGATCAGCGAGGTTTTGCGCCCACGTCGCGGCAACGGCCTGCTCGACCACCCAATTGCGGTAGTTGACGGTCACCGCGGTGCCGCGTTCGGCCAGGGTCCCATCCAGTTGCGATTCCAGCGGGAGCGGCTCCAGCTCGACCAGCAGCGCGTGCACGCGCACCTGGCCGGGCCGAATCTGATCGCCGCGGCCGGCGGCCAACGCATCGGCGACGGCGGTCAACGCACCGTAGGCCAGTTGCGCAGCGCCGCTACGGTCGTTGCGGGCCAGGGCCGCGTCCAGTTCGTCCTGCAGCGGTATCAGCGCGTGCAGGATCAGACCGCCGGGGGTTGTCCGGCAGGGCGGCAGGGCGCCCCGTTGGTTGGCGCCCGCTGGCGGTAGCAGGCTGCGAAACTGGATGATTTCGTCCATCTCTGTGATCTTTGCGAGCTGCGCCGGGACTACAACAGCGCCAACGCGACCCCAAACATCCCGGCCAGGAGGCCGATGATAAAGAACCGCCACACGACTTGCATCTCCGACCAGCCAAGCAGCTCAAAATGGTGATGCAAGGGCGCCATCTTGAAGATGCGTCGGCCCTGGCCGGTGCGGCGCTTCGTCCACTTGAAGAAGCTGACCTGCAGGATGTCGGACAGCGCCTCCCCGACGAAGATCAGCCCCACGATCGGCAGGAGCAGCCACTGGCCGGTCATTAAGGCCACAACCGCCAGCGTCGCGCCCAGCGCCAGCGAGCCGGTGTCGCCCATGAACATCTGCGCGGGGTAAGAGTTGAACCAGAGCAACGCAAAGAGCGCACCGACCATCACGAAGCAACACGAGCTCAACGGGAACTGGCCTTGCAGGTGGGCGATGAGGCCGTAGGCGGCAAACGCCACCGCAGAGGTGGAGCCAGCCAGCCCGTCCAGCCCATCGGTCAGGTTCACCGCGTGCGACGAACCGACGATGATGAAAGCCGCAATCGGAATGTACCAAAGCCCCAGGTCAATCTTCATTGCGATGCCGGGAATCGCCACGCTGTGGATGTTCAGCACGAAATAGATGCCGAATGCCGTGATCAAGGCCAGGATAACCGAGTACGAGGCTTTAATTTTGGCGACCAACCCCTGGCCGTCGTGGCGCTTGCCTCGGATTCCGGCCCAGTCATCGCGCATCCCCAGGATGCCAAATGCGACCATCACCAGCAGCGGCGCCAGGATGGACTTGCCGATCAGCGAACTGCCCTCTGCGAAGTTGAAAACCGCCAGGATTTTTTTGCCCCAGGCAAAGCCGCTCAGCAGGTTAGCCAGGTTCAGCAGGATGGTGATGATGAAGACCGGTACGATAAAGAGCACGCCGCCCATAGTCGGGGTGCCCATTTTTGTCATGTGGCGGTCCGGTCCTTCGATGCGGATCTGCTTGCCGATATTCTTGCGTTTCAGCAGGCCGAGCAGGGGCCTCCCCCACACCACGACCAGCAGGAAGGCGACCGTCGCCAAGCCCAGTGCGAACGGCATCGGTTCGATGCGACTCATGCTTCCTCCGAAGTGGCGGATTGGGATTTTGAGAGCGCGTCCACGATAGCCTCCATACCGGCTGCCCGGCTGCCCTTGATCAGCACAACATCGCCGGGGCGCAGCAGACCCTGCAACACAGCGATCGCATCCACAGTGCTTTCCACCGGATAGACGCTCGCCGCCGGCATGCCGCACGCCAGCGCTTCCTCGGCGATCCAGCGCGCCTTCGCCCCCACAGCGATCAGCTTGGTTGCCACTTGCGCCGCCCGACCGCCCACCAGGCGATGCCCCTCCTCCTCGTAGCTGCCCAGCTCATACATATCGCCCAGTACGGCGACGGCGCGGTGCGTCGCGTTGGCGATTTCGTTCGTCAGGTTCAAGGCAGCCAGCATCGAGTCTGGGCTGGCGTTGTAGGTGTCGTCAATCAGGGTCGTGTCGCGCAGGCCCGGCACAACCATCAGCCGGAGCTGTCCGCGCAGCTCCCCCAGCCCAGCCAGGATCTCAGTCCAGCTCAGGCCATCGGCCAGGCCGACCGCCATCCCGCGCAACGCGGTGTGGATGCTGTGGCGGCCCAGCATCGGCAAATGGATCACAGCCGTCTCATGACCCAGATGGTAGCGGAACCGGATGCCTTCCAGCCCGCGGCTCTCGATTTCGTCGGCCCACAGGTGCGCGTCCGGGTTCAGCCCGTAGGTGAAGACGCGGGCGCGGGTCAGGCCGGCCATCGCCCGCACCAGCGGATCGTCGGCATTCAGGATCGCGACGCCGCCATCCTCTGCGGCTGGGAGGGCCTGGGGCAGCTCCGATTTCGCCTGGGCGATGCGTTCGATACTGCCCAACCGTTCGAGATGTGACGGCCCGACATTTGTCACCACGCCGATGCGCGGCCGGGCAATCGCACACAAACGCGAGATCTCGTTGAGCGCATACATCCCCATCTCCAGCACCATGCGCTGGTGCTCCGGGGTCAGGCAGAGCAGTGTCAGCGGCAGACCGATCTCATTGTTGAAATTTCCCTCGCTCCGTAGCGTTGCATAGCGCTGGCTGAGCACGTTGGCGACGATTTCCTTGGTCGTAGTCTTGCCGATGCTGCCGGTGATGCCGATAGCCACGGCCGGCATGCGGGCGCGCCAGTGCGCCGCGAGCTGCTGGAGACCCGCCATGCTGTCAGGCACGATAAAGACGATCGGCAGCGTCGGCGCGGCGGGCGGTGATCCGGCGTTCGTTTCTTCCGTGCGCAGATAGGTGCCTTCAACCTCCAGCTCCGCCGCTCGTTCTTCGGCAATCACCGCGACGGTGCCGCGCTGGACCGCCGCGTGGATGTACAAATGTCCGTCGGTGCGCTCGCCGCGCAACGCAATGAACAGGTTGCCGGGCGCAGCACTGCGCGAGTCCACAACCGTTCCGGTGATCGACGTGTCCGCCAGTTCACCTAACGGCGTTGCGTCTGCGCCGACCAGCGCATGCCAGATGTCGCTCAGTTTCAAGGTCATGCTCCGAAAAATCTCAACCCTCCCGCAGCCTGTCGTAACGCGCGCAAGTCCCAGTTAGAACCAGGCTGCGGGAGGGGATGAGCCTGTTTATGGCATCCGGTCATCCGGCGGGATCTCCAACACCTGTACGGCGTCCCGGGCCACCGCGCCGAAGGTGGGCAGTGCGACCTGCTCAGCCCAGCGCGACGTCCTCGGCTCCACCAGTTTGACCAGGATGACGAGTTTGGGATCGGCCGCGGGCAAGAAACCCGCGAACGTCGTGATGGTCAAATCGGACGTGTAGCCGCCCTGCTCCGGGATTTCGGCTGTGCCGGTTTTGCCGGCCAGACGGTAGCCTGGGACCAGGGTGGGGCCAGCGGCGTAGTTATCCACCGTGTAGACCATCATCTGTGTTAATGTATGCGCTGTTTCCGGCTTGATCGCCCGCCCCATGCTGCGGACGGGCAGCTCGTGCACGGTTCCATCGCTGATCAACCCTTTGACCATCTGCGGTTGCACCAGCACGCCGTCGTTGGCGATCGCCGCTACCGCGCGTGCCAGTTGGATGGGCGTCACCGCGATGCCCTGGCCGAACGAGTTGGTAGCCTGCTCGAACTGGCTCCATTCCTCGGTACCGGGGCGCTTGACCGTGCCGGGCACCTCGTTGGCGAGATCCACCTCGGTGGGCCGGCCGAAACCGAACTGGCGCACATAGCGATAGAAGCTGTCCGGCCCCAGCTTAAGGCTGATCTGTGCGCTGATCGTGTTGACTGACCTTGCCAGCGCATCCCGCGCCGAAAGCGTGCCGTAAATCTCCTCTTCGGCGTTTCGGATCACCTGCTGGCTCAGTTCCAGCGTGCCGGAATCCTCGAAGGTGGAGTTCGGCGTGATCAGCCCGGTGTCAAGGCCGGCGGCGTAGGTGATGATTTTGAAGACTGATCCTGGCTCGTAAGGCACGCTCACGGCGGCGTCCATCCCTTGCGAATCGGTGATCTGTGCGCGCACATTCGGATCAAAGCTCGGCCAGTTCGCCAGCGCCAGGATCGCGCCCGTGCGGGGGACCATCACGATGATGGTGCCGCTGCTGGCCTCGTACTCGGCGATTGCCTCCGCCAGGTCCTTCTCCACCAGGTACTGGAGACCGGCGTCCAGGTGCAGCACCAGATCATGGCCGTTCAGCGATGGCAGAAAGCTCTTCCAGGCCTCCGGAATTTGCCCCGCGGCGGGCAGTTGGCCGATATTTGAGTCGTTGAGCGCGAGCAGCCACGGGTTGAAGCTGCCTTCGACCCCGGACCGTCCGATCCGGGCCCCGTCCGTTAGGCCCAGAACGTGCACGCCCAACGGGCCGTTCGGGTAGGCGCGTTGGCGTTTGTAGTCGCACCACACCCAAACCGGGACCTCTTTGCCCTTGTCGGCCGCAGTGCACTGCACCTCGCTCACGTTCTTGGCGACCAATGCGCTGGCCCCGGGTTGGGCCAGCGCCGCGGCGAACGTCTCCACCGGTACGCCGAGCAACGCGGCGATTTTTGTCACATCGGGTTTTGCTTTGTCGTTGCGGTAGTCCCGCGGGCTGACCCAGATTTCCCGTGTGAAGGTGTCAGTTGCAAGCAGCAGGCCGTGGCTGTCCACGATCCGTCCGCGCGGGGGATCGGCGCTGGCGGACACAGACGTCGTGGCATGGTTTGCGCCGATCACCTGCCAGGAAACCATGCGGATCAGCGCAGCCAGGACGAAGATCAGCAAGAGGGCCAACAGGACGCGCACACGGCCCGGCCTGATGGCCGGGCCGTACGCCTCGATCAACGGGGCTTCTTTTGGCGTGGGTCCCTTCGGCGGTTCCTGCTCATCGCCGAAACGTCTCCAGCGGGTCTGCGTATCCATCCGGTCCTCAGATTCGCACCATTGTTGCGCGCATGGATCAGCTACATGGAAGCAGGCTCAACGGCTGCTATCGGCCGGATCTGCCACCTGCGCGATCGGTTGGACGGCGGTCACTTGCTCCATGCCATCCGCAGTCGGTGGGATACTGACAATTGTGGGCGCCCCGGCGATGCTGAGCCCTTGCGCGTTTGCCTGGGCCGCGATGGCCGCCGGCGTCTCCAGTTGTGCAAGCCTTAGCATCAGGCTGGCATTCTCCGCCTCCAGGTCAACTGCTTCCAGCTTTGTCTCGTAAGTCTTGCTGCTCAGATTGGTGATGACGTTCATCTGCGCCAGGTAGATGCATCCTAGCACGCACAACACCACCAAAACCACCACATAGCGTAGAAGCAGCTTGGGTTGGCGGGCCGTCAACCCGGCGCGCCAGGCCGTCCACCAGTTGGGTGCGTAGGAGGGGACTGTAATGGTTCGGTTCAACATGGGGACCTCTCCGTTACATGGGCTCTGCGATGCGCTCAGCCACCCGCAGCTTAGCGCTGCGCGAGCGCGGATTACGACGGATTTCCTCTTCACCCGGCTGGAGGGGCTTTTTTGTGACGGCACGCAGGGTGGCCCGATGCCCGCAGGTGCACGCTGCGTCCCCGATCAGCCGGCGAGTACGCCCCTCCAGGTCGCAAATGCAGTCCCGCGTTTCCCGTTGGATAAACTGTTTGACGATGCGATCCTCAAGCGAATGAAAGGTGATGATCGCAACACGCCCGCCCGGCGCAAGCAGGCCGACAATCTGCGGCAGAACTGCTTCCAGTGCTCCAAGTTCATCGTTGACAGCGATGCGCAGCGCCTGAAAGCTCTGCGTGGCGGGATGGATGCGTTCTCCCCGCTTGCCGCCGAGCGCCCGGCTCACGACCTCCGCCAACTCGGCGGTGGAGGTGAGCGGACGGGCTTTGACGATGGCCGCCGCAACACGGCGTGAGCGGTGCTCCTCACCATAGCGGTAGAGCACATCGGCCAGCGCGTCCTGCGGCCATTCATTGACGATCTCAGCCGCGGTCAGCGCCGACGCCGGATCCATCCGCATGTCCAGCGGGCCGTCCGCCAGCAGGCTGAACCCGCGCTCTCCGGCGGACAACTGGTCGGAGGAGATGCCCAGGTCGAGCAACACCGCATCAGCGCTGGCGATGCCGGCCGCCGCTGCCACGCGGGCCAGGTCGCGGAAGCTGCTTTGCCGGAGCAGCGCCCGATCGCCGTAGCGTTCTAGGCGCGCCCGACAGCGTTCCAGCGCCAGCGGATCGGCATCCAGGCCGAACAGCCGGCCGTCTGGCGCCGTCGCCGCCAGCAGGGCCTCCGCATGTCCGCCGCCGCCCAGCGTGCCGTCTATACAGATGTAGCCCGGGCGCAGGTTCAACAGCGCGACGGTTTCTGCCAACAGGACCGGGACGTGGACGGTGTTCATAGCACTTACAGCGAGAGACCAACCGCGCCAATCTTGGCGAAGTCTTCCGGTTTTTCCCGGAATTGCGATGTTAAGCGCTCGAATCCCTTTTCATAGCGTTCGGGATTCCAGATTTCCAGCCGGTCGCCGTTGCCGGCAATCACGACCTGATCATGTAGGGCGGCATATTCGCGCAGCCGCGTGGGGACTAAGATGCGGCCTTGCTTGTCAACTTCGCAGTCGTTTGCGGCATTGACCGTGCGCCGGGTGAGGCGAATGCTCTCAGTGTCGCCGGCCTGGGCGAGCCGCTGCCGCATCTCTTCAAAAGTGGGCTTCGGGTAAACATTGATCTGGCCGTCAACGCCGCGCATCAGCACGACCGTGTCGCCCATTGCCGGCCGATACTCCTTTGGAATGAGCATACGGCCCTTATCGTCAATGTTGTACTCTTGCTCACCGTAGAACATAGCGATATTTTCCAGTCGTGAAATAAGGAGAAATCTGAGCGATTGCCCACTTTTTTCCATCTATTTGTATTGTATCACCACTTTTCTCCACTTGGCAATAGTTGAGTGGGGCAATTCCCAACTTAACCCCAATCTTTAAGGTTTTTGTGTTCAGATAACCCAAATGGCGCGCGCCGGTGTGCGCTGGACTACTCCGGCGTGAATTTGACAGAAACCCTTCTATGTAATAAACTTAGCGATTGCTGTCTAAGGTCCAAGTCATAGTACAATGGTAAATATGGGCTATTCCCCCTCGCTTCTCAGCGACCGAGAGAGATGAACCAAGTCGGAAGGGGACTTGGCTTTTTGCCTTTCTATAAGGAGTGAATGCTTCATGGCGCATCTCCGCAACGGTAACCTTGCCCCGCGCAAGTCGTATGCTCGCATCCGCGATGTATACGAACTGCCGCGTCTGATCGAGGTACAGTTGGATTCGTTTCGATGGTTTCAAGGCGAAGGACTCCAGGAGCTCTTCGAGGAGATTTCCCCGATTGTTAGCTTCAACAAGAACCTGGAGTTGCACTTCAGCTCGGAGCCTGGGCCGGAGGGCTTCTGGTTTGGCGAGCCGAAGTATTCGGAGCCGGAGTGTCGTGATCGCGATATGACCTTTGCTGCGCCGCTTTGGGTGCGTGCAAAACTGGTGAATCGCGAGACGGGCGAGGTCACAGCGCAGAATGTGTTCATGGGGGATTTCCCCCTGATGACGGAGAACGGCACTTTCATTATTAATGGCGCCGAACGGGTCGTCGTGAGCCAGTTGATTCGCTCGCCCGGCGTGTATTTCACGGTGGAGGAAGATCGCGTGACGGATCGGCGGCTGTGCTTTGCCAAGCTGATCCCCAACCGCGGCGCGTGGCTGGAATTTGAGTCATCGAAGCGTGACATCATCTCGGTGAAGGTTGACCGCAAGCGCAAGCTGCCAGTCAGCGTGCTGCTGCGCGCCATCGGCTACGGCTCCGACGAAGAAATCCTGGAGCTGTTCACCGAGGTGGATAACGACCCGGAGCATGCCTACGTTGCCACCACCCTGGAGCGCGATCCGACCCGCACGCCTAACCGTGCGGATTCGGCGAAGGGTGTGGATGGGGCGCTGCTGGAGTTCTATAAGAAGCTGCGGCCGGGCGATCCGCCCACGCTGGACAACGCCAAGAGCTTCATGCAGAACTTAATCTTCGCCGCGCGGCGCTATGATCTCGGCAAGGTGGGCCGCTACAAGCTGAATCGCCGGCTTGAGCTCGACGTGCCGCTGACCCATCGCACCTTGACCCAGGAAGACCTGGTGGCGGTGTTGCGCCGCATGATCCAGATCAACAATGGCGTCTACGGCGAGGATGATATTGATCATCTCGGCAATCGCCGCGTCAAGACGGTGGGCGAGTTGATCCAAAACCAACTGCGTGTGGGCCTCCTCAGGATGGAGCGCGTCGTCCGCGAGCGGATGTCCATCCGCGATAGCGATCAAACGACGCCGCTTTCCTTAATTAACATTCGGCCGGTTGTGGCCGCGATCCGTGAGTTCTTTGGCGGCTCGCAGCTCAGCCAGTTCATGGATCAGACCAACCCCCTTGCGGAGTTGACGCATAAGCGCCGCCTCAGCGCGTTGGGGCCCGGCGGCCTGCGCCGCGAGCGCGCGGGCTTCGATGTCCGCGACGTGCACAACAGCCATTACGGCCGCATTTGTCCGATTGAGACGCCTGAAGGCCCGAACATCGGCCTCATCGGTTCGCTGGCGAGCTACGGCAAAATCAATGAATTCGGCTTCATTGAGACGCCCTATCGCAAGGTGCTGAACCGCGTGCCCAATCGGCCTGACGGCCTGATCGGTCGCGTGTTGCGTGAGCGGGTAGCGCTGCCGGATGGCACCGTGATCGCCAAGCCGAACACCCTGGTAGACGCCGCCCTGGCCGGCGAGATCGCCAAGCTCGGCGACATGCTGCCTGAGGTGCGCGTTCAGCCGGAGATCACGGACGATATCGTCTTCCTGTCGGCTGATGAGGAGGATCGCTACGCCATCGCGCAGGCGAACGCGCCGACGGATGGTCAGGGGCACTTCATCGAGAATCGTGTGTCGGTGCGCCGCCAGCAGCGGTTCCTCTTCGAGGCACCTGATCATGTCGAGTACATGGACGTCTCGCCGAAGCAGGTCGTGTCGGTCTCGGCGGCCTTGATCCCCTTCTTGGAGCACGACGACGCCAACCGCGCGTTGATGGGCTCGAACATGCAGCGGCAAGCCGTACCGTTGTTGCGGCCCAACGCGCCGATCGTCGGCACCGGTATCGAGCGGCAGGCCGCGGTGGATTCCGGCCAGGTTGCGGTGGCAACCAACCCGGGCGAGGTGGTCAGCGCGCTCAGCGATGAGATCATCGTCCTGGAAGACGACGGCACCCGTCGCGTGTACAAGCTGCGCAAGTATCAGCGCTCGAACCAAAGCACCTGTATTGACCAGCGACCGGTCGTCCACAAGGGCGATCGGGTGGAGCGCGGCCAGGTGTTGGCCGACTCCAGCTCGACCCAGTTCGGCGAGATGGCTTTGGGCCAGAACGTCCTGGTGGCGTTCCTGAGCTGGGAAGGCGGCAATTACGAGGACGCGATCCTGGTCAGCGAACGGCTGATCCAGGAAGATTACTTCACGTCCATTCACATTGAGAAGCATGAGATCGAGGCCCGTGACACTAAGCTCGGTCCCGAAGAGATTACACGCGACATTCCCAATGTGGGCGAAGATGCGCTGAAGGATCTGGACGAGTACGGCGTGGTGCGCGTGGGCGCGGTCGTGACGCCCGGCGACATCCTGATCGGCAAGATCACCCCCAAGGGCGAAACCGAGCTCAGCCCGGAAGAGAAGCTGCTGCGGGCGATCTTCGGCGAAAAGGCGCGCGAGGTGAAAGATTCCAGCCTGCGGCTGCCGCACGGCGAGTACGGCAAGGTCGTGGACATTAAAGAGTTCAACCGCGATGAGCATCGCGACTTGCCTGCCGGCGTTGAGCGCATGGTGCGTGTCAGCGTGGCGCAACGCCGCAAGCTGATGGAAGGCGACAAGATGGCCGGCCGCCACGGCAACAAGGGTGTCATCTCCAAGATCGTGCCGGTCGAAGATATGCCGTTCTTGCCTGATGGGACGCCGGTGGACATTATCCTGAACCCGCTGGGCGTGCCCGCACGTATGAACATCGGCCAGGTGCTGGAGACGCACTTGGGCTGGGCCGCCGAGCGCCTGGGCTTCCGTGCTGAGACGCCGGTCTTCGACGGCGCCAAGGAACAGGAGATCGAGGCCGAGTTGGCGCGCGCCTGGCTGTCCGACCGCGCGTGGGAGAAAGCCACCCGCCGCGCTTGGGACTGGGCCGCGAAGCAGGGCAAGACCGAGGCGGATTATCAGGACGACGATGAAGCGCGCGGCGACTACCTGGCCGAGTGGCTGGGCGAGCGTGGTTATGATCCCGAGCAGGTCTATAACGATCAGGGCTATGCGCGGCGGGCGATGCTGCGCGAATGGCTGCGCGAGGAGCCTCAGGGCTACGATCCGGACACCTTGCTCTGGTTTGCGGATGACGTGCGTTCCGTGGCCGAGCGTGAGGCGGCCGATGAGCTGGCGCGGATCGTCTGCCTGCGCGAATGGCTGAAATGGGTCGAGCGCGAACGCATGCGCTTTGTCCGTCTGGAGACCAAGCCGAGCGAGGGCAGCGCTGTAGACTATGTGGAAATCGCCGAATCCGCTGAAGAACGGCAGGCGATGTACGACAAGATGGAGCATATTTCGCTGTTGAACGACAGCGAGGTGGTTGAAGAGGCGCTGCGGGTCAGCCGTGAGTCGGGGCAGCCGCTGCCGACCTGGGGGAAGACCGCCCTCTTCAACGGCAAGACCGGCGCCGCCTTCGATTATCCGGTGACGGTGGGCATCATCCATATGATGAAGCTGCACCACCTGGTCGAAGATAAGGTCCACGCCCGCTCCACTGGCCCGTACAGCCTGGTGACCCAGCAGCCGTTGGGCGGCAAGGCGCAGTTCGGCGGTCAGCGCTTCGGCGAGATGGAGGTCTGGGCGCTGGAGGCCTATGGCGCCGCGCATTCGCTCCAGGAGATGCTGACGGTCAAGTCCGATGACGTGACCGGCCGCGTGAAGACCTACGAAGCGATCGTTAAGGGCGAAGCTATCGAAGCGCCCGGCGTGCCCGAAGGCTTCCGCGTGTTGGTGAAGGAACTGCAATCGCTGGGCCTGGCGGTGGAAGTCGTGGATGCCAAGGAAGAAATCATCCAGTTCGGCCGCGAGGATACGGAAGAGAAGCTACCGAACCTGGGCTTCAGCTTGAGCCTGCCCGGGGCGATGAGCAAGGGGATGGAGTGAGAGCATGGAAGTCAACGAATTTGACGCAATCCGTATTTCGCTGGCCTCACCTGAGCAGATTCTGGAATGGTCACACGGCGAGGTAACTAAGCCGGAGACGATCAATTATCGCACTCTGCGCCCGGAGCGGGATGGTCTCTTCTGCGAGCGCATCTTCGGGCCGACGCGGGATTGGGAATGTGCGTGTGGGAAGTACAAGCGCACCCGCTACAAGGGCATCATCTGCGACAAGTGCGGCGTTGAGGTGGCGCACAGCCGCGTTCGCCGCGAGCGCATGGGCCACATCAAACTGGCGAGCCCGGTCTCGCACATCTGGTATGTGAAGGGCGTGCCGAGCCGGCTGGGGCTGCTGCTGAACGTGAGCCCCCGCAACCTGGAACGGGTGCTCTACTTCGCCCAATACATCATCACGCATGTGGACGAGGATGCGCGCAATCGGACGATCAGCCGTTCTGAAAAGGACTTGAACCTGCGCGCCGCCCGCATCGAGGGCGAGGTGCAGACCAAAATTGACGCTGTCGAGGCGGCCCGTGCCGAGCGCCTGGCCGCGCTGGATCGCCAGGAAGAGTCCCAATTGGCCGCGCTGGCCGATCGGCTCGCGGCCGAGGGCAACGAGGTCGCTGAGGTCAGCCGGAAGGCCGGCCTGGTGCAGGGTAAACCCGCGCCGCAGGATATCATCCTGCCGTGGCGCACCGACGCGGCGCCCCTGATCGCCGCCGGTGCAGTTGTGACGCGCGAATTCCAGGCCGAGTTCAAAGAAGCGGTAGATAGCCGCCTGAGCGCAATCCGCGACAACATTGACCGCGAGCAGGAAGCCGTGCGCAACAACATCGCCGCCCGTCGCGAGCTGATCCGCCGCGAGGCGGAGCAGGATGTCGCCGCACAGCGTTCGGCGGTCGAGGCGGAGAAACAGAAGCTGCGCGGCCAGCAGGCCGACTCGCTGGAGGAGCTCAAGCGGCTCCGCGAACGTGATCTGTTGAGCGAAAGCGAATACCGCGATCTGACCGAACGCTGGGGACACGTCTTCAAGGCCGCGATGGGCGCTGAGGCGATCCGTGACCTGGTTGCCAAGGTAGACCTGGAGGCGCTGGTCAAGGAGCTCCGCCAGGAGATCGCCACCACCCAGTCCAAGCAGCGCAAGAAGAAGGCCGCCAAGCGCCTGCGCGTCGCAGAATCGTTCCGCAAGAGCGGCAATCGGCCGGAGTGGATGATCCTGACCTTGCTCCCGGTGCTGCCGCCTGAGCTGCGTCCGATGGTGCAGTTGGACGGCGGTCGGTTTGCCACCTCGGACCTGAACGATCTTTACCGCCGCGTGATCAATCGGAACAATCGCCTGAAGCGGCTCCTGGAACTCGGCGCGCCGGACGTGATCGTGCGCAACGAAAAGCGTATGCTGCAGGAAGCCGTGGACAGCCTGATTGACAACGGCCGCCGCGGCCGGGCGGTGAGCCGGAGCGGCAAGCGCAAGCTGAAGAGCCTTTCCGACTTGCTCAAGGGCAAGCAGGGGCGCTTCCGCCGCAACCTGCTGGGCAAGCGCGTGGATTACTCGGGCCGCTCAGTCATCGTCATCGGGCCGGAACTGAAGCTGCATCAATGCGGCCTGCCCAAGAAGATGGCGCTCGAGCTCTTCAAGCCGTTCGTTATGCGCCGCCTGGTTGAGTACAACTACGCGCACAACATCAAGAGCGCCAAACGCCTGGTGGACCGCGAGAGCCCCGAGGTTTGGGATGTGCTCGAAGAGGTGACCAAGGAGCGGCCGGTGCTGCTGAACCGCGCGCCGACGTTGCATCGCCTGGGCATTCAGGCCTTCGAGGTGATCCTGATCGAAGGCAGCGCCATTCAGATTCATCCGCTGGTCTGTGCGGCGTTCAACGCCGACTTCGACGGCGACCAAATGGCTGTGCATGTGCCCCTCTCGGAAGAGGCGGTGAGCGAGGCGCGGCAATTCATGCTCAGCTCCGCCAACCTGCTTAAGCCTTCCTCGGGCGAGCCCATCGTGGGGCCGTCGAAGGATATGGTGCTCGGCTGCTACTATCTGACCGTGGTCGTCCCGAATGCCACAGGCGCGGGCAAGATCTTCGCCGATGCAGATGAGGTCAAGCTGGCGTATGACCTGGGCGTCGTTGACCTGCGCGCGCCGATCAAGATACGGTTCACCGACTGGGCCGACGAGGTGCTCCTGGCTGATCTGGAGCTGGAACCGGAAGTTGCGACCGCGCTGGCCGGCAAGAAGGTGCGCACCGCCGGAGACATCGTGCGGGCGCTCCAGACTGATCGCAAGCTGCTGACCGACGAGCTCAACTTCGGTGTGCGCACGATCGAGGATATCCGCGCCGCGCTGCTGAGGCAGCACGTCCGGCCGGACAAGATGCCACAGACCGGCTTGATCGAGACTTCGGTCGGACGCGTGCTGTTTAACATGTCGCTGCCCCGGCCGCTGCAGTTCACCAATGATGTCATGGACAAGAAGAAACTCAATGATTTCGTTGGCGTCTGCTATGAGCTGATGGGATCGCAGACCACTTCCGAGGTGGTGGACGAGATCAAGCGCATGGGGTTCACCTATGCGACGGTGTCTGGCATGACCATCGCAGTCAGCGACATCACGGTGCCTGATACCAAACAGAAGGTGCTGGACGATACCGCGGCCAAGGTCGAGGAGACCGAGCGCCAATACCGGCGTGGCCTCATCACCGAGGAAGAGCAATATAACAAGGTCGTCGAGCTGTGGAGCCGCGCCACGGATGAAATCACGCAGGCCGTAAAAGATCTGCTGGATCCCGTTCAGGGCTTGGGCGCGATGGCGACCTCCGGCGCCACCAAGGGTGGTATTCAGCCCATCCGCCAGCTCGCCGGCATGCGCGGCCTCATGGCCGATCCGTCGGGGCGCATTATCGCGCTGCCGATCCGGTCGAATTTCCGCGAGGGTCTGACCGCGCTGGAATACTTCCTGAGCACGCACGGCGCGCGCAAAGGTCTGGCCGATACCGCGCTGCGCACTGCGGATGCGGGTTATCTGACCCGCCGCCTGGTGGATGTCGCGCAGGACGTCATTATCACCAATGACGATTGCGGCACCGAGGCGGGCATCTGGCTGACGAAGGCCAGCGAGACGACAACGGGCGAAAAGCTGGTCGAACGCATCGTCGGCCGCATCACCGCCGGGCCGGTGGTGGATCCGAAGAGCGGCGAGGTCCTGCTGGAACGCAACCAGATCATTGATGAGATGGCGGTCGGCGTGATCAAGCGCACCGGAGTGGAGAAAGTCTTTGTCCGTTCCCCGCTCACGTGCGAGAACCGCTTTGGGCTGTGCAAGGCGTGCTACGGCGCGGACCTGGCCCGCGGCGGCATGGTCAAGATCGGTGAGGCCGTCGGCATCATCGCCGCACAGTCCATTGGTGAGCCGGGCACGCAGCTGACCCTGCGCACCTTCCACACCGGCGGCGTGGCCGGCGCCGAGGACATCACCCAGGGTCTGCCGCGCGTCGAGGAGTTGTTCGAGGCGCGCACGCCCAAGGGTGAAGCTGTCATCAGCGAGATCGGCGGGATCGTTGACGTCTACTGGGAAGGCGATGTCAAGAAGCTGAAAGTCACGAACGCGCGCCTGCGCCGCAAGACCCATCTGATCCCCGCGGGCTACGAAATGCTCGTGCGCAGCGAGGATCGCGTTCAGGCCAACACGATGATTGCAAAGGCTTATGCGGCGGAAAGCGAGCCCCAGGAGTTTCTGGCCGCGATTGACGGCCACATCTACATCGAGCCTGAGCCTGAGGGCGGGTACAAGGCCGTTGTCCGCCGCGAGGACGTGGAGGAGTGGGTCACTGACATCCCTGCCTCAGCTCGCCTGCGCGTGGACAAGGGCGACCGGGTCGAGGTCGGCACGCAGCTTACCGAAGGCTCCAAGAACCCGCGCGAGGTGTTGCGGATCCAGGGCCGCGAGGCGGCGCAGATGTACTTGCTGGACGAAGTTCAGAAGGTGTACCGGTCGCAGGGTGTGAGCATCCACGACAAGCATATCGAGGTGATCATCCGCCAGCTCTTGCGCCGGGTCCGCATCCTGCGCAGCGGCGACACGGATATGCTCCTTGGCGAGTTGGAGGATCGGTTCGTCTTCGATGAGGCGAACGAGGCGGTCGTGGCGCAGGGCGGTGAGCCCGCGCGCGGCGAGCCGGTGCTGCTGGGCGTCACCAAGGCGTCGTTGAACACCGACAGCTTCCTCGCCGCAGCCTCCTTCCAGGAGACCACCCGCGTTCTGACCGATGCGGCGGTGCGTGGCGCCAAAGATGGCCTGCGCGGCCTGAAGGAAAACGTCATCATCGGTAAGCTTATCCCGGTCGGCACTGGCTTTGAGGAGCGGCGCCGGGCGATGGAAGCCGCGCGGCCTGAGCCCCAGGAAGAATTCGATGAGGAGTACGAGGAAGAGGAAGCCGAGGCCGAGATTGCGGACGAGGACCTTCTCTTCGAGAATGAGCAGGTCTTCGACATGGGCGACCTGATGGGCGACGCCGATGCCGGCGAAGACTTTGGTGAGGATCTGGATCTGGCGGCGTGAGCGTCGGGCCGGATGAGTGCAGGGCGGCGGGATTGATCGTTGCTGCGGCGCGCCGCGGGGCCAATCCCGCCGTTAGAGACAAAGCGGCGGGTAATTTGACCCAAGTCCGCTCTTGTGCTAAACTAGATGTTCGTGGGTCATCCCACAGGAGTCGTGCGCGTCACCTTCGTGACGGGTTGCATCGTTAGAAATCGGTCTGTAGTTCGTTATACTGGAGGACATCTTGCCGACCATCAATCAGCTTGTTCGCAAGGGCCGCAAGCCGATCGCCAAAAAGGAAAAGGCTCCGGCGTTGCAGTTTACGCAGAATGTGATCAAGGGCCGTTCGCGGCGCATGGACAAGGGCAACCCGTTCAAGCGCGGCGTGTGCACCCAGGTTCGCACCATGACGCCCAAGAAACCGAACTCGGCGTTGCGCAAGATCGCGCGTGTACGCCTCACAAACGGCATCGAAGTCACCGCGTACATTCCTGGCGAAGGGCACTCCTTGCAGGAGCACTCGGTGGTGCTGGTGCGCGGCGGTCGTGTCAAGGACCTGCCGGGCGTGCGCTACCACATCGTCCGTGGCGCGCTGGACACCACGGGTGTTGACAAGCGCAGGCGTGCGCGTTCGAAATATGGCGCGAAGGTGCCGAAGGCCACTGTGGCGGCCGGCAAGGGCGCGAAGGGCGCTCCTCCCGCTAAGGGCGGCAAGAAGTAAGAGGTAAGGGAGTAAGTCATGCGACGCAATCGTCCTGAAAAGCGTGTTGTAGAGCCGGATCCGCGTTACAACAACGTGCTTGTTTCGCATCTGATCAATAAGATCATGCTCAGCGGCAAGAAGTCCACGGCTGAGGGCATCGTTTACGATGCCATCGCAGCCCTGGAAGCGCGCGCCAAGAAGCCGGGGATTGAGGCGCTGGAGCAGGCGCTCCGCAACGCGACTCCGCTCATTGAGGTGCGGCCACGCCGCGTCGGTGGCGCCACTTACCAGGTGCCGATGGAAATCCGTGAGGATCGCCGCCTGGCCCTGGCGTTGCGCTGGTTGATCCAGTATTCACGCAAGCGCCCCGGCAAGAGCATGGCCGATAAGCTCTCGGGCGAGTTGTTCGATGCCTTTAATAACCAGGGCAACACGGTCAAGAAGCGCGAAGATACGCACAAGATGGCCGAAGCGAACCGGGCTTTTGCCCACTACCGCTGGTAGTTCAACCCTTTACGGCTCACTTGTCTTCCCGCAGGCCCCAGGTCTGCGGGAAAATTTTTCTAAATGGTAAAGAATATGCCCGCGAACACACCCACCTCCGATGAATCCCGTTTGCGATTGCTGCGCAATATTGGCATCATCGCCCACATTGACGCGGGCAAAACGACAACCACAGAACGCATCCTGTACTATACCGGCAAGACGTATCGGATGGGTAACGTGGATGAAGGCACAACAGTCACCGATTGGATGGTGCAGGAGCGCGAGCGCGGCATCACGATCCAGTCTGCGGCGATCACTAGCGCCTGGCGCGGCTATCAGATCAACCTGATTGACACTCCCGGACACATTGACTTCACCGCTGAGGTGCAGCGCAGCCTGCGCGTGCTGGATGGCGGCGTCGTTGTTTTTGACGCGGTGGCTGGGGTCGAGCCGCAATCTGAGACGGTTTGGCGCCAGGCGAACCACTACGGTGTCCCGCGCATCTGCTTCGTCAACAAGATGGACCGCATCGGCGCGGACTTCTGGCGAACAATTGAGATGATCCGTGAGCGTCTTGGTGCAGTGCCGCTCCCCGTCCAGATGCCGATCGGATCGGAGGACCTGTTCCAGGGGATGGTGGATCTGATCACCCGCCGGGCCTGGACGTTCCCTGATGCCCTGGGCGCTAACCCAGTGGAAGTGCCGATCCCCGCGAACCTGCAAGGCCGTGCTGAGGAGCTGCGCCTAGTGATGGTCGAGCGGATCGCCGAGTCCGACGATGAGCTGACCCTGAAGTTTTTGGAGGGCGAGGAGATCACCGAGGACGAGCTGCGCCGCGCGCTGCGGGCAGCGACGATTGCCGGTAAGCTGGTGCCGGTCTTGTGCGGCTCCTCGCTGCGGACGAAGGGCGTGCAATTGCTGCTGGACGCGGTGGTGGACTATCTGCCCTCGCCGCTTGACGTGCCGGCGGTGCGCGGCATCAATCCGTTCACCAAGCAGGAAGAAGAGCGGCCGACCGATCTGAGCGCGCCGGCCTCCGGGCTGGTGTTTAAGATCCAGACCGACCCCTATATCGGGCGATTGGCCTATGTGCGGGTCTACTCCGGCGCGTTGCAGACCGGCCAGATGCTGACCAACGGCAACCGGGATCGCAAGGAGCGCATCGGGCGCCTGGTGCAGGTGTACGCGGAAAAGCGCGAGGAAATCACCGAGTTGCGCGCGGGCGACATTGGCGCGATCGTCGGTGTGAAACAGACCTCCACCGGCGAGACGCTGTGCGACCCCACTGCGCCGATCGTGCTGGAAGCGATTGAGTTTCCCGAGCCGGTGATCTCGATCGCAGTCGAGCCAAAGACCAAGGCCGATCAGGATAAGCTAATCAATGCGCTGCAACGCCTGGCCGAAGAGGATCCCACTTTTCGCGTGCGCGTCGATGACCAAACGGGGCAGACGCTGCTCAGCGGCATGGGCGAGCTGCACCTTGAGGTGTTGGTGGACCGGATGCAGCGCGAGTTTGGCGTCCAGGCGCACGTCGGCCGACATCAGGTCTCGTACCGTGAGACGATCACCAGCAAGCGCACGGTGGAGACCCGCTTCGTCCGGCAGACCGGCGGTCGCGGCCAGTATGCGCATGTGATCGTCGAGTTCGAGCCGCTGGAACGGGGCAAGGGCTTCGAGTTCGTGGACAAAGTGGTCGGCGCCGCCATCCCGAAGGAATACATCCCGGCGGTCGGTCAGGGCATCCGCGAAAGCATGGAGAACGGTCCGTTGGGCGGCTACTCCCTGGTGGACATCCGGGCAACCCTGGTCGGCGGCTCGTTCCATGAGGTGGATAGCTCTGAAATGGCGTTCAAGATCGCCGGCTCGATGTCTCTGCGCGAGGCAGCGGAGAAGGCCAACCCGGTGCTGCTGGAGCCGGTGATGCGGATCGAGGTGGTTGTGCAGGACACCTCCACTGGGGACGTGATCGGCGACCTGGTGGCGCGTCGCGGACAGATTGCAGGGCTGGAGATGCATTCGGTGGGCATGCAGGCCGTGAAGGGTACCGTACCATTGGCGGAAATGGTCGGGTATGCCACGGCGCTGCGTTCGTCAACGCAAGGGCGTGGCACTTTCACGATGGAGTTCGATCGGTACGAGATCGTGCCGAATGACCGCATGCGCACCATCCTGGGTTGGCGTCCCGGTGCATGATCTTCGGGGTTTCAGGAGAGCACCGGGCCCTAAATTTGCAAGATAGTCCATTTTCGATACAATAAGAAAGTTGCCGCCGATTGCAGGCTGCGTACCCGCGTGGTATGCCCATAGACTCGGAGTGGCATCAGGTGCCGTGCCCGTCTTCGATGGGGGCGCCGACGATAAGCGGAGTACCCGGAGCTGCTGATCTTTCGATCGGTGGTCAGGAAGGTTTTGTCTGCCTCGTCGACGCCAGGTGCGTAACGAGGCAGTTTTTTGTTCAGCCGCCGAAGCTGCGGCATACGTCAGAAGGAGCACGAAGTCATCATGGCGAAGCAAGTATTTGAGCGGAACAAGCCACATGTCAATGTGGGGACGATT
>CAZYGI010000007.1:0-11179 GCA_964647255.1 uncultured Anaerolineales bacterium
GTACGAGTATCCGATCCTGGAATCCATCGGCTTGCTGAAGGTGGACTTCCTGGGGCTGGCGACCCTCACGTTGATGCGCGAGTGCACCCGGCTGATCCGGGAGCGACATGGCGTCGAGTATACGCTGGTCAACCTGCCCATTGACGATCCGAAAATCTACGAATTGCTCACCGATGGTGATGTGATGGGGGTCTTTCAGGTCGAAGGCGCGGGGATGAGGCGCTGCCTGATGGATCTGCGGCCCACCGAGTTCGATCATATCACCGCAACGATCTCACTCTATCGCCCTGGGCCCATGGACTTTATCCCGGCGTTCATCGCCTGCCTGCACGGTGAGCAGCAGCCAGAGTACGTCCACAAAGTCCTGGAGCCGATCCTTTCGGAGACGATGGGCGTCTGCGTCTACCAGGAACAGGTCATTCAGATCCTCTCGGATGTCGCCGGCTACACGCCCGGCGAAGCCGATCTCGTCCGCCGCGGCATCAGCAAGAAATCCAAGAAGACGCTCGACGAGCACCGCGAGATCTTCGCCAAGGGCGCGGCGGCCAAGTCCAAGCTCAAGCGCGAGGAGGCGGACGCCATCTGGGACGCGTTGATGGGGTTCGCCCGCTATGGGTTCAACCGGGCGCACGCTGCGGACTACGCGGTGATCGTCGCGCAGACCGCGTTCCTCAAAGCGTATTACCCCGTCGAGTACATGGCCGCGCTGCTGACCATCGAGCGCCACAACACCGACAAGGTCGGCCTGCTGATCGCCGAGTGCCGCCGGATGGGCATCGAGGTGCTGCCGCCGAATATCAACGTCAGCAGCCATATGTTTACCGTCGAGCAGCTTCCTGCGGGCCGTACGCCGCCCCGGCAGCTGACCACGTTTAAGTTCCCGGTGGAACCCGGCGCGGCGATCCGCATGGGCCTGGACGCGATCAAAAACGTGGGCGAAGGTCCGGTCGAGGCAATCCTGGAAGCGCGCGGGACGCCCTCGCGCGCCTTCACCGGGCTGGCCGATTTCGCCGATCGCTGCGACTTGCGGAAGGTGAACCGCCGCGGGCTGGAATGCCTGACAAAGGTCGGCGCGTTGGACGACTTCGCGCCGCGCAGCCAACTGATCGCCGCTCTGGACAATATCCTGCAAGCCAGCGAATCGGCGCACATCGCGCGGGAGATCGGGCAGCTCAGCCTGTTCGGTGGCACGGAAGAGACCGAGCATGTGGACATCCTGGCCGGCCTTCCCACCGCAGCGCCGCTCAACACCAAAGAGATGTTGGATTGGGAGAAGGAGCTGGTGGGCGTCTACGTCTCCAGCCACCCGCTCCAGAAGATGACGGTTGATCTGATGAACGTGATCTCGCACAACGCGGTGGACATCACCGAGGAAGTGGCCGGCAAGGCGGTCTGCGTCGCAGGCATGATCGCCGAAGTGCGCACCGTGACAACGAAGAAGGGTGAGACGATGGCCTTCTGCCGCCTGGAGGACCTGACCGGCAGCGTGGACATCACGGTTTTCCCCCAGCTTTTCCGCGAGCGCAAGCCGATGTGGGCGGCGGACAAGATCGTAGTGGTGTACGGCAAGGCCGACAACCGCAATGGCCGCATGAGCGTCGTTGCCGACTCGGTGCAAGATTACGTCGAGGGGAGCAAAATCATCGAGGATCGCAGCAGCGTGGCGTTCCGCTACCGCAACGGCGGCGAAAGCCCCACCCGGCCGCAGGTGCAAGAGATGCCGCCCGCGACGCGGTCCTCCCCGCCAGCGCCCGCCGCGGCCGCCCGCTACGCGCCCGCTTTCGCCTCGCAACCCGATGATGAAGACGATGACTACTTCGGGGACGAAAGTCCCTTCGCGACCGAAGAACCGGAGTGGCTGGCGGAGGGGCAGGGGAACGGAGGGGCAGGGGAGCAGGGGAACAAGGGGGCGGCCGTGGAAGGACTGGACTCTGGTTCGCAGCCGCCAGTTCTCCCCGTCGCCGCGGCGCCGCGTCCCCCTGTCGCCGCGTTGCCGGAGTCCCCGCGGCCGCCTGTCATTGCGTCGCCGCATCCCCCTGTCGCCGCGTCCTCCGAGTCCCCGCGGCCCCGCGTCGTCAAGCTGACCTTCCGCCGCACGCAGAGCCTGGACGCCGACCGCAAGCGCCTGGCCGAGCTGGTGAAAATCCTGGACAAATACCCCGGCGAGGATCGTTTCGAATTCGAGGTGCTTGCAAACGGACATGCCCGCTACCAGCTCGATTTCCCGAACAACCGCACGCGCATCTGCCGCGAGCTCCAGGCGGAGCTGACCCAACGGCTGGGGGCAGGGGGATGGAAGGTTGAGTAGAGGCGAAGCACGCATCGCTCTCAAAGCGACACTGCAAGCATCCTGACCGAGCGATCATCGTCTTTTCGCGGCAAAATGCCAAAGCGGAGCATCCTGGGCGGAGTCGAAGGATGCGGAGCGATCTTCGGCCTAGTACAACTGGGCGGAAGTGGCGCGGTGGTTTTGTAGCACAATCCTCTGGATTGTGCAGACGCAATCCAGAGGATTGCGCCACAACAAACCGCTGGTGCATTTACGCCGACGTGTACTAGTTGCATCCTTCGACTGGCATCTCACCGTAGCGCACGTAATCCTAAGCCTCACCCAAGACTTCGGCGTCCAACCTCTCGAAGAACTCCCGCATGAACTGCTGCCGCTCGGCCGCAATCGCGCGTGCGGTCGCGGTGTAAAGCCGGGCGGGGATGCGATCCAGCTTAAACACGAACTCGTGCACCGGCGTGTACGCCTCACCCAGCGCATCCGGTGCGCGGATGGCGTCGCCGTCCTCCGCCGCGATCGCGCGCCAGGGGCGCCGCCACAGGGCGGTGCCGTGGCTGCCCGCGTACGCGTAGGCGCGCGCCACGCCGATCGCGCCGATGGCGTCCAGCTTATCCGCATCCGACAGGCATTGCGCCTCCAGGGTGCGCGGCGCAGGATTGGCGCGGAAGCGATGCGCCTCGATGGCGTGCGCCACCGCCTCGACAAATGCCGCGGGCTCGCCCGCCAGCAGCTCGCGCGCCCGGGCAGCCCCGCGCAGATGATGCGTCTCGCGGCCCTCGCTTTCGCCGATGTCGTGCAGCAAGGCCGCAGCCCGCACCACCGCCAGATCGGCGCCCTCGGCCGCCGCGATGCGTTCGGCCAGTGCGGTCACGCGCAGCACATGATCGAAATCGTGCCCGCCGCCGCCATTCTCGTAGAGCGAACGCGCAAAGTCAACCGTGATGGGATCGGCTGGCATTAAGCTACCTCGGCAGGCCGGCGTCGGCCCTGCCACCAGAGGAGCCCGCCGGGCAGGCTGGCGACAATCGCGATCGCCTGCCCCAGCACCGACACCGCCAGGCTGTGCTCTGCCGGGACACCGGCCAGGCCGAAGAAGAACGGGTACGCCGCCTGGCTCACACCCAGCCCGCCGATGGAAATCGGGAGCATCATCACCAGCGCGATCAGGGGGTTAAAGAGAAAGATCGCCGGCAACGACATCAGCCCGCCCATCGCCTGCGATAAACACCAATTCATGAAGGTTGTACAGACGATGCCAACCAGCGCCACGGCAAAGGCCGCGGCCAATGCCGCGTATCTGAACCGATAGGCATTGAACGCATCCGAGAGCTTCATCCAGAATGGTGCCAGGGGCCGGAGCAGCCGGAGCATGAACACCCGCGAGATCAGGCCGCGCAAGCGCCGGCTCAACAGCGCGGCAAAAACGCCGACCAGCACCGCCAGGGCGAGGAAAGCCACCCATTCGACCTGTTGCAACGCGTGCTGTCCGGTGAGGTTCACCGTGACGATGGCTGCCACGGCCGCGGAACTCATATACGCGAGCAGGCCGATGATCCGATCCACCACCACCGAGACGGCCGCATCCGCGGTGCGGTCAGTGTAGCGGGCCAGGCCATAGCCGCGCATCACATCCCCGCCCACGTTAGCCGGCAAAAAGTTGTTGAAGAAGAAGCCCACGTAGAGGAACTGCAGCACCGCACCGAACGGAACCCGCACGCCCTGGGCGCGCAGTAAGATTTGCCACTTGGCGCCGTTCACAATGATCGCCAGCGTGAAGAGCGCCAGCGCAGCCAGCACCAGCCACAGGTTCGCTGAGGCCAGTTGCGCGAAGACGCGAGCAGGCTTGGCCAGCCACAGCGCGAACGCAATCAAGCCGAAGCTGACAACGATTTTGAGCAAGTTGATCAGTTTGTCGCGCAAGGAGAACTCGTTTCGTAGCCGGTCACTCGTGCTGCGGTCTTCGTGATGTGCGCAAGATGCAGGGTACGTCGAACGAGATGCGCCATCCGACTACGCTCCACGCCCCACGCTCCACGCCTCACCGCTTCTGCGCCAACGCGGTCGGCCGCAGGTCGTCGCCGGCCAGCGTCTCTTCCTTGGCCGCGCCGACGTCCGCCTTCTGCGACCAGGCCATGTCCCACACGACGTGGCGATCCTTCTTGATGGCGAAATCGTACCAGCCCAGGAGCCGCGACCAGCCCTCCAGCACCGCCAGCAGGACTAACGTCCACACCAACTGGAGCGCGCCCCAGATCTCCTTGAGGGCAACCTTCGCCACCCGGGTGTTTTGGATGCTGGAAACCGCGTAGCCGTATTTGGCTTTCAGGTAAAGATGGCCCGCGTGGTTGCGCCGGCGCTGCCGCACGAAGTCACGGATGGTCTCCGGCCCGGTGTTGTAAACGACGGCGTCGGGCGCGTAGCGCACCTGCATCCCGCGCTTGAGCACGAGCGCCTCGACGAACGCCTCATCCATCGCCACGTCGGGCGGGAGCTGATCGAACACCTTGCGGAACGCAATCATCTCGCCCAGCCGCGGGATCTCCAGGCAGAGCTGGTGCTCCAGCCGCAGTCGCAGATGGGTGAAGAGTCCGGCGATATGCTCCGGCGTGTTCACCGGGATCTTGTGCGCGCCGGTCATGCCCACCGTGGGATCGGCGAACATGCGCACCAAGTGCTCTACCGCATCCTCGTCCGGCAGCGTGTCGCCGCTCTCCAGCACGCAGATCTCTTCCTTTGCGTTCGCCAGGAAGATGTTGATGGCTGCGGTCTTGCCCTCGCGCGTGGGCTGGACAAACAAGTGGATGTCCGGATTTTCTGCGACGTAGGACTCGATGATGGGAACGGTGTTGTCGGTGCACCCGCTGGCGACCACGATGATCTCGGTGATCTCGACCAAGCGCGTATGCTGCGCCAGGAGCGCGTCCAGCAGCCGGCCGATGTTCGCCTCTTCGTTGTATGCCGTGACGCCGACGCTGCAGCGCAGCCGCGGCTGGTTGTGTTCCAAACCCACCTCCAACAGAAATGCAGTGACGCGATTATAGCAGAGGGGAGGGAAGAACCCCAACATCCGCATCGTTTCGATTTGCCTGTGATGACCGGCGGCGCGGCGCCGCTGGAGTTCTGGTTGATGGCGTGCGACCCCATGGCTCCCTCATCGGGTGCCTGCTATCTCTGTTGGTCGGGCGACTACGACGTCTCCTGGCAGGAGGTCACCGTGCGGCAAACAAAGAAGCGCGGGGATGGCAGGACTTGCTGTCCGCCATCTCCGCGCGCAAGTCAAAATCCGTTTACCCCGGCAGTAGCTCGGCGATGGATGGGCCGACGATGTGCGTCGGGGTGCGGTGCAAGGGCAGATACCCTTCGGCCACCAGGGCCGGCAGGGGCATGGTCGCTTCATCCGGCTTGTCGGAGGCGGCGAACAGCAGGCAGCCGCGCTCCTTGAGCCACCGGGCGAACTCGACCACCTCCCGCGTGAGACAGATCTCCTCTACCAAGCGCTGCGCGAGCGGAGCGTCCTCCGGCAGGCAACCCATGCGACCGACGGTCTCGCGGTATTCGCGGCGCCGGAAAGCCTTGAACGGCGTCGGGTCGCCCGCCACCACCCGGGCATAGATGTCGGCGTGCAGCGCGGCCAGCGCGGCCGATGGCAGCCGATCCTGCGCCGCTTCCACCCGGCCGATGAAGTCCGTAAACCCCGCGATCTTGCCCGCGTCCACGTCGCCCAGCAGATCCTCGCTGGAGGTGAAGCCTGCGCTCACCATCAGACAGATGTAGGCGACATAGTCCTGGTTGTCCGCGGTGAAAGGGTGATATTTCGGCACGTTGATCATGCTGTAGGCGCGGCGAAACGCCTCGCGGTCGAACGCTGCGCCGAGCGCCTCGGCGACGGTGGCCTCGATGGCTGCCACCCGCGCATGGTCAATGGACTTGTCGTTGCGCCCGCGCGCGCCGAGCGCGGTCTTGTCTATGTCCACCAGCACTGCGGTGCGCGCGTCCAGATGTGCGCCCGCGTCGAACAGCAGCGAGGCGAACTCGGCCAGCGCGCCCCAGCGGTTGGCGAGGAAGACGCCATCCCGCTCGACGACCTGCATCTCCTCATCTTTTTCCGCGCCGATGAAGGCCCAGCCGGGCCAGCCGGTAACCGTGCGCAGGCTCCGAAACGCGTTGCCGTCCGCCATCGCCGTGTCGCCGAGGTAGACCAGTTCCGCCAGCTCGACCGAGCGATTGTCCAGCGCCCGCGCCCGGCGCAGATACCAGGCGGTTGTCTGCGCGTAACTCGCCTCGTGTTTGCGCGGCCGCGTCCCATCCGCCAAGCCAATCTTGCGCCAGGCATCCGCAAACTGCGGCAGCCGCGCGTCCACCGGGTCCAGGTTGCGGTAGAGGACCAAGTCCTCCACGAGATCATACAAAGAGAGTTTGGACATGAAATTTCCTCCCGTGCAGCGGAAAACATAGAGCGTGGAGCGTGGAGCGTAGAGCGCGTCCGCTCATTTCGACGCTCTCCGCTCCACGTTCTCCGCCCCATGCTCCACTATGCCAGATACCCCTGCGCAACCAGCAGCTCAGCGTTCAAGAGCGCACCGCCGGCCGCGCCGCGGATCGTGTTGTGTCCGAGCACCACAAACTTATAGTCGAAGAGCGGGTCCGGCCGCAGCCGGCCCACACAGGTCGCCATGCCTTTACCGGCCAGCCGGTCGAGCCGCGGCTGCGGCCGATCGGCCTCGTTAAACAGGATGATGGCCGGGTCGGGGGCGGAGGGCAGGCCGAGACGTTGCGGCTCGCCGCGGTAGCCGGCCAGCGCCGCGGCGACTTCCACCTGCGCCGCGGGCCGCTTGAGCTTGACCGACACCGCCTCCAGGTGGCCGTTGCGCACCGCAACGCGGTTGCACTGGGCGCTGACCGCGAAATCGGCCAGTGCAACGGTGTCACCCGCCAGCGTCCCCAGCAGCTTGCGCGGCTCGATCTCGACCTTTTCCTCCTCGCCGCCGATGTACGGGATGACGTTGTCGAGGATGTCCATCGCCGAGACGCCGGGATAGCCCGCGCCGGAGATGGCCTGCATGCTGACCACGTTCACCGCAGCCAGGCCGAAGGTGTCGTGCAGCGGCTTCAGCGCGCAGACCAGGTGCGTCGTGGTGCAGTTCGGGTTGGTGACGATGAAACCCGACCAGCCGTGCGCCTGCTGCTGGGCCCGGATCAAGGCGGTGTGCTCCGGGTTCACGTCCGGGATCAGCAGCGGCACATCCGAATCCATGCGGTGCGACGCCGCGTTGGAGCAAACGCCGAACCCCGCCGCGGCCAGCTCCGCCTCCACCGGGCCCGCGTTCCCGCTGGGCAGCGCGGAGAAGAGCAGCCGCACGTCGGCCGGGATCGCCGCCGCTTCGGTGGGGAGAAGGGGCAGGTCGGCCACGCTGGACGGCATCCCGCCGCGCAGCAGCCACTTGCACGCGTCCGCGTAGCGCTTCCCGACCGAGCGGTCGGACGCGGTCAGCGCGGCGATCTCGAACCAGGGATGGCCGGCCAGGAGTTGGATGAACCGTTGGCCCACAGCGCCCGTCGCGCCGAGGATGCCGACTTTGAGTTTGGGTTTATTTGTCATGAGTTTCCCCCGTCCAGGCTTGACGCATGGATTCACTGAGTTGCGACTGTCATTCTGAGCGGGTTAGCGAACCATCGAACCCTGCGACGAAACCTTAGCGAAGAATCTCGTCACCCGAAAGACAGATTCTTCGCTGGTGCCTCGCCGCACCGAGCGTTGAGTCGTTGGCCCGCTCAGAATGACAACAAGAATGACTCAATTCACGAGGCGTCGTCTCCAACCGGCCCAAACGACGCTCTCGCGTTTGCTTCGCTATCTTGCCAACGCCACAATATCCGCATGCACACCCGCGGCCGCGGCCTCCACGCCCGCACCGCGACCCTGGAGCACCAGCGGTGTATCCGGGTAATAACGCGTGTGGAAGGCGATGAGATTGTCGTTGCCCCGGAGCTGCCCCAACGCCGAATCGGCCGGGAGCGGCTGGAAGCCGACCGTCGCCCGGCCATCCCGCAGCTCGGCGACGTAACGCAGCACGGCGCCCTCGGCCTCGGCCGCGGCGGCCTGGCTTGCGAAGCCAGCGTCAAGCTCCGGCAGCCGCGCCACGAAATCGCCGAGGGGCAGGGCGGCGAATTCGGCCGGCACAAGCGAGCGCACCTCCACGTCGCTCAGCTCCAGCCGCCAGCCCAGGGTGCGTGCGACGATCAACGCCTTGCGCGCCACGTCCATCCCGCCCAGATCAATGCGCGGGTCCGGTTCGGTGTAGCCGCGGTGCATCGCCTCGGCGACGAGCGCGGAAAACGGCTGGCCCGCTTGCAACCCGGTGGCGATGAAACCCAGCGTGCCGCTCAGCGCGCCGCGCACCAGGTCCACCCGGTCGGCCGCGCGCATCAGCCCCAGCGTCGCCTCGATCACCGGCACCGCCGAGCCGACGGTGGTCTCGTAACGGAAGCGCCGGCTGCCGGTCAAGACGTCGAACACGGCCTGCGGCCCTATCAGCGGAATCTTGTTGGCGATGGCCGCGCCGTAGCCGCGGCGCAAGGCCAGCTCGAGCGCCGGAACTGTCGCGTCGGAGGCGGTCACATCGGCCACGATGCAGCCGTTTGCGCCCGCGACATCCACGATGGCGCTGAGATCCGGCTCATAGCCCGGCTGGGCGTGAGGAAACGCCGCGCTGCGAGCCTTGGCGTCCGCGATCGCCCGAAGTTGATCGGCGCTCAGGCCGTCCTCGTCAACCGCGGCGCCGTCGGCATCGCACCAGGCGACAACACGAAAACTCAGACCGTCGCGTTCGGCGTGGAACGACGCCGCTTCGGTCAGCTGTCCGACCAACGCCCGCCCCACTTTGCCGGCGCCGAAGATAATAAGCGGAACTCGTTTCATGATTTCACCCTGCCAGCCCGAACGCCGCATGGATGTGCCGCATGGCCGCGTCCGCGTCCGCCGCGGCCAGCACCAGGGAGATGTTAGCCTCTGAGGAACCCTGCGCCACCGCGATGACGTTCAAGCGGCGCTCGCCCAACGCGCCGAAGAGCTTCGCTGCGATGCCGGGGGTGCCGCGCATCCCTTCGCCAACGACTGCGACGATCACAACCTGCGGTTCAACAGCGACGCGATCAATCAGCCGGCGGTGAATCTCGCCCGCGAAGGCCGCCTCCAGCCCGGCTGCTACCTTCCCAGCGTCCGTCTCGGGCACCACGAAGCAGATGCTCTGCTCGGAGGACGCCTGCGAGATCATCAGCACGTTGGCTTCCTGCCTGGCGACGGAGGCGAAGGTGCGCGCGGCGATGCCGGGCACGCCCATCATGCCGCGACCGGCCAACGTCACCAGCGCCAGTCCGCGAATGACGGTCAGCGCCTTCACCGTGCCGCCGTTGTCGGTCTTGGCGACAATCCGGGTGCCGGGGAAGGCCGGGTTGAAGGTATTGCGCACGCTGATCGGGATGCCGAGGTCAATCGCAGGCAGCATCGTCTTCGGGTGCAACACCTTGGCGCCGAAATAGGCCAGCTCCGCGGCCTCGCTGTAGGTTAGCTCCGGCAGCGGCCGGGCTTCCTTGACGATGCGCGGGTCGGCGGTGAGCACGCCGTCCACATCGGTCCAAATCTGAATTTCATCGGCGTCCACCGCGGCGCCCAGGATCGCGGCCGAGTAGTCGGAGCCGCCGCGACCCAGGACGGTCGGTACACCGGCCGGGGTGGCGGCTACAAAGCCGGTCACAACCGGAACGCGGCCCGCTTCAAGCAAGGGGAGCAGCCGGCCGCGGGTCGCGGCGCGCGTGGCGGCCATGTCCGGCGCGGCCGAGGCATGGTTCTCGTCGGTGACGATCAGCTCGCCGGCATCCACGAACTCGGCCGGGATCCCGCGGGCGCGGATCGCAGCGGCCAGGATCGGCGCCAACAGCCGCTCGCCCAGGCCTGAAATCACCGCCAGGCCGCGGTCGGTCAGCTCGCCCAAGATCCCGACGGCCATGCACAGCCGCTCAAACTCGCGGATGCGTTCATCAGTAAGCTCCTGGATGCGCCCCAGGTCGTCCAGGTCGGGAATCAACGCCTCGGCCGCGTCCCGGTGGCGAGCTACAAGTGTTTGCCGGGCGTCGCGATACTTTTGGCGGTCGCCCGCCGCGGCGGCTTTCGCCGAGTCTATCAGCAGGTCGGTCACGCCGCGCATGGCCGAGGTCACCACGACCACGTTCGGGTCGCGCTTGAGCTGGTCGGCCACGATGGCCGCGACTTGTGCGATCGCTTTCGCGTCGTTGACGGACGTGCCGCCGAATTTCATCACCTGCATCGAGTCTGCTCCTTCAGCGCATAGAAAAAGCCCCTCGCCTTTTGGGGCGAGGGGCTTTCGCGGTTCCACCCAAATTGACGCTTTACAAACCAGGTTTCTGCGAGAAACCTGGTTTGTTGCAATCATCTCATTGGCCCGTAACGGAGCCACCCGGAGCACCATACTTTCGGACGTGATTTGAGGCGCTCGCTCCCGGGGGGTTTTCGGCGGGCTTCGGCGAGGCAGGTTCTCAATCGGTGGCCTGCCCTCCCTGGCGCTTCCGCGGCGCGTACTCGTCCCGGTCAACGTTTTACAGTATGAAAGATTGGGGGGATTATAATCGGAGCGGGCAATCTGTCAAATGCACCCTCGCCCCTTACTCGAACGGCCCGACCGGCCGCGGGGTGCGCAGGCTTCAGGTCTTGACCAGGTTGACCCAGTAATCGTTCACCTCGAACCCGCGGCGCCGGAAGAGGGCGTACGCCTCGATGTTGGCTTTGGTATGGACATGCACCTCCACCGCGGTGTACCCGCGCGCGGCCATTTCGATCATCCCGCGATCCAGCAGATAGGCGCCAAAACGCAAGCT
>CAZYGI010000007.1:11189-40050 GCA_964647255.1 uncultured Anaerolineales bacterium
CGCTCAATGCCGATCCACGCCAGCGCCGCGGTCGTGGCGTCGGGCAGCGGATACCACACCACGCTGCCCACGGCGCGCGTGCCATCCGCGACGACCAAACCACCGTACTTCCGGCCGCCGTTCGCGCCCCAGGCCCTCAGCCGGCCGGAAGGGTCTTCGCCCGACCAGGGCGCAGCCTGGCTGATCGGCGCCAGCACCAGTCCGCGCGCCTCGAGTCCCGGATCCTGCGGTCGCTCACGGTCGTGCAGGTTGGCTAACATGCTCACGTCGCCGGGATCCACCACGGTGTACCGATGGCGGGTCAGCCAGGCAATCAGCTCCGTGTCCTTGACTGCGCTGATCCCCATCCGCTCGGTGGAGCCGTACCACGGCACCCACAGCTTCTCCGCGATGCCGTAGAACGGCGTCGCCTGGTCGGCGAAATAGACCGGACAGTAATAGAGATAATCCTCGGCGGCTGCGAGGAGGCTGCCGCCGATGTGCGCCGCCCGGTAGGCCGGGTCAACAGCCAACCAGGCGATGTGATGCCGCGCCTCGATGTTGTAGATCACCGGCCCCAGATTCGACGGCTTGATCGCATGCACCCCGCCGACCACCCGGCCATCCGCCCAGGCCAGGATCAGTCCGCGGCTGTCGAAGCCCCGCTGAGCTAGCACCCGCTCGGCAAAGTCGGCCTCGGTGATCGGCGCCCAGTGGCGATGCCCTGCCAGCACCCGGTTCAGGAATGCCACCAGCGCGGGCAAATGCGCCGGCACGAAGGTCGTTCGGGTCACGTTACTGGCTGTGGTGGGCTGCCCGCCGGTGAGAGCCGATAGTCTATCTTCCACCATCTGCCTCACATACCGACATCGCGTGCGTAGAGGGTGGCGGCCACCGCTTCATCTGCGGTTCCCTTGATGATCGCACGGCCGTCGGGGAAGATGGTGAACTCGAAGCCGTCAATCTCGGCGCGCACCAGGAAGGCGTTCGCCTGGACGCGGCCGACGCGCGCGCTGCGCAGACGCTCGGCCAGCGCGGCGAGATCGAGGCTCGCGCCGCCGATGGGGCTCACCTGCACCGCGTTACGGCCGCACAGCGCCGTCTGCCGGCTGCCCGCCTCGGCGTCCAGAAACTCGAAATGCTGCGCGCCGCAGGTCGGGCAATCGGGCCGGCGGTCGCCCAGGTCGAACTTCTCGTAGGTGTGATCCCACAAATCCATGTGGATCATGCCGGTGTTGAGCGCCGGCGCCGCACCTGCGGGGGTGGGGTCGGCCCTCTGCAGCAGGAGCTTGATTGCCTCGGCTGCGACGACGGAGCCCATTAACGTCACGGCCGGGCCCAGGATGCCGGCAGTGTCGCACGTGGGCACGGTGCCGGGCGCGGGCAGCTCGCCCATGACACAGCGCAAACAGGGCGTGATGCCGGGGCGGATTGTCATGCTCATGCCGTAAGTCGCCAGCACGCCGCAGTAGATCCACGGCTTGCCGAGCTTGACGCAGGCATCGTTGATCAGGTAACGGGTCACAAAGTTATCAGTCCCGTCCAGGACCACGTCCGCGTCGGCGATGAACGCCGCGATGTTGGCGGGAGTGACATCCGCGACGATCCCCTCGATGGCGATGGCGCTGTTGATCCGGCGCAGTTTGGCCGCGATGGCGACGGCTTTCGGCAGCATCGCGGCCACGTCTTCCTCGTCGTAGAGCAACTGGCGTTGCAGGTTGTTCAGCTCCACGAAGTCGCGATCCACCAGGCGCAGATGTCCCACCCCGGCGCGCGCCAGGTGGTTTGCCAGCACCGAGCCGGTGGCGCCGACGCCAATGATCGTGACGCGAGCGGCCAGCAGAGCGCGCTGGCCGCTCGCCCCAAGACCGGGATAGATGATCTGCCGCGCATAGCGGGCCAGGTCGTCACGCAGCGGGGTTTGCCCGGGTTCAATCATCCTCGGGCTTTCCCTCGGCGTCGCGCAGTCTGTTCACCAACATCCGTAGCAGGTCCGATTCGGTGACGATACCGATCACGGCGCCTTCGGCATCCAGCACGGGTAGGCCGGCGATCTTGTTGGCGGTCATCAACTCGGCGGCGTCCACGACCAAAGCGTCCGGCGTGACGGTGTAAACTTTGCGGGACATCAACTTGCCCACCGTCAGCCGGCTCAACATGAAGTGCAACTCGTATTGGTCGGCGTTAATGCTGGCGCTGATGGAGGCCTCTCGCAGGTCGCCCCGGCTGACAATGCCGATCAGGCGGCCCTTGTCCACCACCGGCAGATGCCGGATCGCCTTTTCGCGCATCAGCGTATTGGCCACCGGCAGAGGCGTCTCGGGCGGCACGGTGATGACCGGGGCGGTCATGATGTCGCGAACTCGGGTTTTCTTCATGCAGCGGCTCCTTTCCTCCCAACACAAGTCTCTCGTCGGATTATCGCTTCCTATTCCTTTGAAAGCGAGATAACGCTCTCCACCCGGCTGCGGCGGCTGATCTTGGCTTTCAGCAGCGCGCCCAACCGCCGGATCCCTTCCTCGATCTGCGCGGGCTGGGCGTTCGAGAAGTTCAGGCGCATGGTGTTGCGGCCGCGGCTGGGTTCGGCATAGAACGGGAACCCGGGCACGTAGGCCACTTTGGCGGCGACGGCCTCCTGCATCAGCTCAGCCGTGTCAATCCATTCCGGCACCCGCGCCCACAAGAACAAGCCGCCCTGAGGATGCGTCCAAGAACACCCCTCGGGGAAATGGCGCGCCAGGGCGTCCAACATCGCATCCCGCCGCTCGCCGTAGACCTTGCAGATGACCCGGATGTGATCATCCATGAAGCCATCTTTGACCATCTCATACGCCAACATCTGATCAAAGCTGCTGCTTTGCAGATCAGCGCCCTGTTTGCCTTGCACGAGATGGTCAATGACATCTTCCGGCGCACACACCCACCCCACGCGCAGGCCAGGCGCCAGCGTTTTCGAGAAGGTGCCCAGGTAAATGACGTTTCCTTCCATGTAGCCGTGGCCGTCCTGGCCGGATTCCGACTGGAAATCGGCGTCCAGCGCGACCAGCGGCGGCAAATGCTCCCCCTCGTAGCGCAACGCGCCGTAAGGATCATCCTCGATGATCGGAATGCCGTAGCGGTTGGACAGCCGGATCAGATCAAACCGACGGTTGAGCGACAAAGTGGTGCCGCCGGGGTTCTGAAAATTCGGCAGCACGTACATGAACTTGGGACCGACCCGCAGCGCAGCTTCCAGTTGATCGGTGCACAGGCCGTCATTGTCGCTGGGCACCGAGGTGTACTCAGCCTGGTATGCGTTCCAGGCTTGCAAGGCCCCCAGATAGGTCGGCTCCTCGACCAGCACGCGATCCCCAGGGTTGATCAACGCCTTGCCGATCAGATCCAACGCCTGTTGTGAGCCGGTGGTGATGAAAACATTGCTCGCCTTCGGCGTGACGCCGTACCGGCTCATCCAATCGGCGATAAACTCCCGCAGCGGGCCGAATCCTTCGGTGGGGCCATACTGCAGCGCCCGAACGCCATGCTCCGCCAGGACGCGACACGCACAGTCCTGCGTTTTCTCGATGGGAAGCAGCTCCGGCGCGGGCAGGCCGCCGGCAAACGAAATGATATCAGGCTTCTCCGTCAGTTTCAAGAGCTCGCGGATGATCGAGCGGCCCATACGCTGCGTGCGCTGGGCATAACGCGTATTCCACGGGGTAGACACGACTCAACCTCCTTGTTGAGCGGGGGCCACACAACCGGCGCCGCGCTGCAGGGCCTCTTTGTTTGCGGCCAGATACTTGCGTTGGCGTTCGGAGAGATGGTGATCGAGCGCCGACGCAACTGCTTCTAGCGACAAGAAGCCGGTGCTCGCCAGGTAAGCGCCCAGAAGCACCACATTCGCCATCCGAACGTTGCCCAGCTCATCCGCGATATCGTTGGCAGGCACCGCCACGTAGCGGATGTCGCTGCGCACCGGTTTGGCTGGAATCAACGACTCATTATACACCAGCAAGCCACCGGGTTTCACTATAGGCTCGTATTTCTCGAAAGACGGCAGGTTTAGCGCGACCGCCGATGCCGGCCGGCGCACCAGCGGTGAGCCGATCTCCTCGCTGGCAATCACCACGGTGCAGTGGGCCGTGCCACCGCGCATCTCCGGCCCGTAGGAAGGGATCCACGTGACCTGCAGGCCCGCTTCGAGCGCCGAATAGGCCAACAACTGCCCGGCGAACAACGCACCCTGCCCACCAAAACCGGAAAAAACGATCTCCTCGTGCATACGGGTCTCCTTTGACGTTCGCACGTTTGCAGGTTGGCACGCTTGCACGTTCCAACGTGTCAACGTGTTCACCGGTTAACGTTCCAGCGCCGTTACCTCGTCCGCTACCTTGAAATCTCCCAGCGGATAATACGGGACCATCGTGTCCCGAATCCAGCTCAGCGCGTCGGGCGGCGACATATGCCAGTTGGTCGGGCAGGAAGACAGGAACTCGATCAAGCTGAGGCCCAAGCCCGCGAGCTGCGTCCTGAAGGCCGTGACCACCGCTTTCTTCGCCTGCCGGATGGTGCGCGCATCGTACACCGAGCGGCGCACGACGTAAGCCGCGCCGGGCAGCCCGGCGATGATCTCGGCCATGCGCATCGGGTAGCCGTGGACCTTCACATCCCGGCCGCCGGGAGACGAAGTCGTCACCTGGCCCGGCAGCGAGGTCGGCGCGAGCTGGCCGCTGGTCATCCCGTAGACCGCGTTGTTCACGAAGAAGACACAGATATTCTCCCCGCGATTGGCTGCGTGCAAAATCTCCGCCGCCCCGATGGAGGCCAGATCGCCGTCGCCCTGGTAGGTGAAGACCACTTTGTCGGGCTGGGTGCGCTTGATCCCGGTTGCCATCGCGGGCGCGCGGCCGTGCGCGGCTTCCACGGCATCCACGTCGTAGTAGTAATACATCAGAACCGAGCAGCCCACCGGCGCCACCAGGATGGTCTTCTCCTTGATGCCCAACTCGTCAATCGCCTCCGCGATGAGGCGATGGATGATACCGTGTGTGCAGCCGGGACAATAGTGCGTGTGCGCCTCCGACAACGCATCGGGCCGCTGGTAAACCACGTTGCCTTGCTCGATGATCGCCTCTTCGGTGAGGATGCTCTTCAGATCAGCCATTTGGACACCTCCGGCAATGGTCACGCTGCCGCGCCGTCTTCAACGACGCGTTGAGCAGAGCGCTGGTCCAAGACGATCTTCTGCAGCGCCTCCAGAATCTCATCCGGCAGCGGTATCACGCCGCCCATGCGGCCATAGAAGGCCACCGGGCAGCGCCCTTCGACCGCCAGGCGGACATCCTCCAACATCTGGCCCGCGCTCATTTCACTGACCAGGATGCCCCGCTTGCCGGCAGAAAGCTCGCGGAGTCGGGGCGCCGGGTAGGGCCATAACGTGATCGGGCGGAAGAGGCCGACCTTGATCCCCTCAGCCCGCGCCTCGCGCAGCACCGTCTTGCACGTGCGCCCAACGCTCCCATAGGCCACCAGGAGATACTCGGCATCCGCGGTCTCGATCTCCTCCCAGCGTTGCTCGGCCGCGCCAATCTGTTCGAGTTTAGCTTGCAACCGATGGTTCAAATCCTCAAGCTGGTCCTCTTTCAGGAACAGAGAAGTGACAATCCGCTTCTCGCGACCTTGGGCCCCGCGGACGGCGAAATCGCCCCGCTGCGCCTCGGTCAGCGGCCCGCGCATGGGCGGCATGGTCGCCGGTTCCATCATCTGCCCGATCGAGCCGTCTGCGGCCAGGATGACCACCGTGCGGTACTTCTCGGCCAACGGGAACGCCTCGTACATCAGATCCACCGCTTCCTGCACCGATCCCGGGGCCAGCACGATCGGATGAAAATCACCGTGTCCGGCGGAGCGGGTCATCTGAAAGTAATCGGACTGGCTGGGTTGGATGTTGCCCAGGCCGGGGCCGCCGCGCATGACATCCACCAGGACGGCGGGGACCTCAGAAGCGGCGATGTAGGACAAGCCCTCCTGCATCAAGCTGATGCCGGGGCTGGAGGACGAGCTCATGGCCCGGGCGCCGCCGCACGCCGCACCATACACCATGTTGATGGATGCGACTTCGCTCTCGGCCTGCAGGAAAGTGCGGCCGAGTTCCGGCATGCGCCAGGACATGTACTCGAGGAGTTCTGTCTGTGGGGTGATGGGGTAACCGAAAAAGGCTTCTACCCCGCCGCGCACTGCGGCCTCTGCAATGGCTTCATTGCCCTTCCAGAGTTCTCGTGACATGGTGATCTCCTGAGATCAGTTGCTGGGAGGCCATAAGAGTTCAGATTATCATCTGGACCAGAGGCTTTGGCCGGTTGCGCTTATAGCCCAGAGAAACCGGCTTAAGCCTCCATTCCGGGTCTCGCCCCCTGCATCGGGCCCTCGTCTCTAGTACCTCGCCACCAAGAATTTGAAGGGTCGTAGTGGCGACTTTAGTCACTTTTTGGTCGGCGACGAACGACTGAAGTCGTTACTACTATCCATCAAGACCAACGTGGCGAGGTGCTAGCTTCCAGCAGGGATTGCTCGCTTTGGGTCATACCGGTAGACGGTGAGGACCACATCCGGACAAATCAACGTGCAGAGGGCGCAGCCTGTACATTTGCCGTTGGGATCCACCAGTTCGACCGGCCGGTAACCGCGCGCATTGAACCGCTCGCGGCTCATGATCAAGACATTCTGGGGACAGATCGTGGTGCAGAGCTCGCACCCCTTGCACCGATCAACTTCGACAACAACGGTGCCTCTCGCCATGGGCTGTCACCTCCTGGAGACAGAGATTTCAGTGTTGGAGAAACGGATCCCTGCGCTGCCCTTATGCCGGCTCCGACTGCAAGCGGCGGAAGGGTTTCGCTAGGCGGCGCCCCAGCACTTGAGCGGTATCTTGAATCAACATCTGCGCCACTGTGCCGTAGTTCAGCCTCGGGCCGGCCACGTCCAGATTGAGCTCCCGCTTGTCGCACACGGTGGACATGTTCGTCTGCTCGATCTCAGGCCGGAGCCGGATCATCTCGCGCTGGAAGGTTTCGGGCGAAGCATGCATCACCAGCTCATCAATCTCCTGGATCAACACCCGGGCCCGATCAATGCGCCGCTCCGTGGCCTCGGCCTGCGCCGCGGGGACCAGCCCATAGTCGGCCTTGATACGATTCAGCCGCTGGCCCGCGATGTAGGTAACGTCCACAAGCTGGTGCCGGCTCATCCAGCGTGTTTCATAGTTGAGCACATATTTCCAGCTCGGCGCGACCAACAGCCGGCGGTGCTCTTCCAGCGTGTGCGCGAACAACCGGTAGCCGTGCTCCTCCGGCTGTTCAAAGCCGCGCGAGCCTGGGTCCAGGAACGGCGCCAGCGGCGAGATGAACGGCGCCAACCGGCCATCCCGACCGAAGCGGCGCAGCAGAGCCTCACAGTAATCAATCGTGCCAAGCACCGACTCGGCGGTTTGCTGCGGCAGGCCCGACATGAAGAAGACGTCCAGGCGCCGGGCGCCGGCCTCCAGGGCAGCGGCGATCGTTTGCTCCATCGGCTCATTGCCGTAGGACTTACCGAAAGCGCGCCGCACAACCGGATCGTGGCTCTCCAACGACACTTCCAACGTGAAGTTCGGCAGTGCGCTCGCCATCGCTTGCAGGAATTCACGCGACGCCGGGGAAAACAGCTCCGTAATCACAGGGCCCTTGAAGCCCCGGATGGCGTCAAAGAAACGTTGGGCATACCCGCGGCCGGCCTGGCGAAGATCGCCCAGGATGAACACCGGCCCGCGGCTCATGCTGGCGATGCGCTGGACATCCGCAGCCAGCCGCTCCGGGCTGCGGAAGGCGGGCTTCTCCCGACCGTGCATCTGCTTGAACGCCGCCGCCGATCCGCCACAAATCACACAACTCTGCGTGCACCCCCGACAGCTCAACGCGGCCATGATCGGATAATCCAGCCAGTCCTTGAACGGGACATAGCTTCTCATGTCCATTTCACGCGCCGCGGCCCGCACGACGTAGCGGTAATCCAACATGACGTGATCCAGCGTCTCCGGCCGGTAGGTCTGCGGATTGACGTGCACAACGCCGGTGCGATCCTTCCAGGTCAGGTTCGGCACCTGGGCCAGCGTCCCGGCGGACTTGCCGCCCGACAACACGGCCATCAACTGGCGCAACGGTTCCTCAGCCGAGTCGCCCCGGATGACAAAGTCCACGAAAGGATAGCGGATCAGCTCCTCGTGGAAATAGGTCGCGGAGAAGCCGCCGAAGATCACCGGCGTGTCCGGATGGTTCTGCTTCACCATCTCAGCGACCGCCAGCGCACCGTGGGCGTGTGGCAGCCAGTGCAGGTCAATGCCGAACGCCGTCGGGTTGACCGCCTTGACCAAAGCCTCAGGATCAAACGTCTCGTCGTTCAACATCCGCACCGCAAGGTTGAGAATGCGAACTCGGAAGCCGTGGCGCTCCAGGTATTCGGCCATCGTGGTGAACCCGATGGGGTACATTTCAAATACCGGCGTGGAAGGCACCAGATCGCTGACGGGGCCGTACAGAATGGAGTGTTTACGAAAGTCGTACACGCTAGGTGCGTGCAGAAAAACCAAATCAGCTCGACTAAACATCTTCACTAATTCCCAAGACAAGAAACAGACACCTGCGAGACGTCCTCGCAGGTGTGCTGGTCGGGTGGCTATACAGGCCAGGATCAGGCGGCGATTATCTCGCCCGCAAGCAACTCGATCAGGAAATCGAGCAGGTCCGTCTCCGTGACGATACCCACCAGTTGGCCGTCCGCGGTGACTGGCAGTCCACCGATCTTGTGATTGCGCAGCAAACGCGCCGCATCGGCGATGGCCGCAGTTGGCTCGATGGTCAGTGGGTTTGGGGTCATGCAAGAACCCACTTCAATGTGATCCAGGATGAAATTGTCGTACCACTGTTCGCGCACGACAAAAGGCGAATTCGCTGCGCGGCGCAGGTCCCGATCGGTCAAGATCCCCACCAACCGCCCGCGATCCATCACGGGCAAGCGCCGGTAGCCGCCTTCACGCATCAGGTTGATCGCGGTCCTGATCGCGTTGCGCGGCGTGACCGTGACCGGGTTGGGCGTCATAATATCTGCTACAACGCGCTTGGCCCGCATGGCCATCCTCCCCTTGCAACGACGTAATCGCCATTTGTCCCGTTGATCCGGGCACGCACTGCGATCCTTTGCCGCACGCACGTGGATATTCTAGCACCCTCCGCCCGCGATGTTTATGATTACGGTCAGATAGACCTCGCTGTTTTGGCCGACGACAAGCAAAAATCCCACCAAAAAAGCCCCGTCCACGATTCTCGTGGACGGGGCGACGCGATGACCGGCTCAGGCGAGGCGCCTACAGGTAGTACGTCATCCGCTGCAAACCGACAACCGGGTCAATGTACTGCACCCGCACGTGCGGCGGCAGGGTGAGCGTGATCGGCGCGTAATTCAAGATCGCCTTGACCCCCGCATCCACCATCGTGCGGGCAACAGCCGGGGCGCCCTCGGCCGGCGTCGCAATGACGCCAACCTGGATGCCCCGCGCCCGGATCGTCTCGGCCAACCGATCGAGCGGCAGCACCACCAGGCTATCAATCCCCATCGGCTGGCCGACCTTCGCGGCATCGGTGTCGAAAATCGCGTTGATCACGAACCCTTTCCCTGCGAAACCGTTGTAGTCCGCGATCGCCTTGCCCAGGTTGCCGGCGCCGACCAACACCACCTCCCACATCCGATTGACCTTGAGAATGGCGCGCAACTGCTCGTGGAGCAGGCTGATGTCGTAGCCGGTGCCCTGCTTGCCAAACTCACCAAAATGGGAGAGGTCCTTGCGAATTTGCGCCGATGAGATGCCCAGCCGATCACCCAATTCCTGCGATGAGGTGATCTGGCGTCCTTCGGCGATCAGAAAGGTGAGCGCCCGCAGATAAACCGGCAGCCGCCCAACGACGATATCGGGAATTGCTCGCTTGACCATGCTTATCACTCCTTTCCAAGCATCAAACTTGCGCTTTACTGAGCCACCAGGTGCACAGAGCCTGTCACCGGTTCGTATTTCCTTTGTGAAACACAATGAGATTCTAGCATGAGTTCCATTATTGTGCAACTGTTGACAAGACGGCTGCGCAGTGCTATGTTAGCTCGCAGTCGCATCAATCTATTTGAAGTGAGGAAACCGCCATGCCTGACGAACGCCCTGTCAAACCACGATCTTCTCTAGCGCTCTTAGCCGCGCTGGTGGATCGCCCCAACGTGGCGCTGGCGGACATCCTGGCCCATCCGCGCGGGCGCTGGGTGCTGCCAGGGCTGTTAGCGATCCTGACGACGATCCTCTCAGCCGTGGTCGCGGCGCCGTATCTGGCGATAGAGGCGCAAACGCAGATGACCGCGGTGCTCAGCAGCCTGCCGGCGGACCAGGTCGCGCAGATGCCGAGCCAAATCCGCGCCCTGCAAACCCCGCTCGTCATCGGCGCGACCACTGCGGCGACGGGCGTACTGGCGCTGGTGATCGGCTGGGTGGTCCGGGCAGCGGTGCTCCACTTCGCCGCACTGATCACCGGGGGCGAGAGCGAATTTCGGCGCGTCTTTGCCGCCGTACCGTGGCTGGGCCTGCCGTTCGTGTTGGAGACAGTGGTGCAGACGCTCTACGTGCTCGTGAAAAAGCAAATGATCGTCAATCAAGGGCTGTCGTATCTGGTCTCCACCGGCAAGCCGACCGCCGACGCCGGCAACCTGGCCTATGCGGCGCTGAGCGTGCTGACCCTCTTCTGGCTGTGGCACCTGCTGCTGGTGTTCAAGTTGTTCCGCACCGGGTCAAAGCTGAGCGGCGGGACAGCGTTCACATTGACGCTGGTGTACGCGGCCCTGGGCGTGGGGCTGCGCGCCGCGTTGGCGTTGCTGAGCCGGCTTGGCATGTCGAACCTGCTGGGCTAAGGCTGGCGGCAACCCAAACTGCGGCCCAAACCGGAATGCACCTGACTTTCCACGATCCGCGATATGTGCGATAATAGTAAGCGATTTCGCCTGTACGTCATCTGCGTGAAACCGGCCGCCCTTGTGGGCGTATGAACGTGTGTCATCTCAACGAAAACCGAATGCCGCATCGTATCAGCGCGGGGGCGCGGGAGCTGCAGTCTCCCGCGTTCTCCGCGTCTATACGCTGCTTTAAGGGAGCGTGTCTGAATGCGGAGAGCATTAGTCATCCTCGGTGTCATCCTACTCGTCGGCGCAGCCAGCTGGTTCGGCTACGACAGATTCGGCAAAGCCAAGGCCGCCGCGGCGCCGGACTATGAAACTTACACGGTTGCACGGGGCAACATTTCCGCCACGGTGAGCGCCACCGGCTCGATCCTGCCGGAGCGCGAGGCCAATCTCAGCTTCCAGGGCACCGGGACCATTGCCGAAATCCGGGCCCAGCTCGGCCAGCAGGTGAAAGCCGGCGACGTGCTGGCGCGCCTCGACACCACCGATCTGAATCTGGCCGTGCACCAGGCCGAGATTGCGGTGCGGCAGGCGCAGGCGCAATTGAGCCAGTTACAGGACAAGCCGAACTCCGCCGACCTGGCGGCCGCACAGGCAGCGCTCGAAAGCGCCAAGTCTGCCTATGATCAGCTGTTGAAAGGCGCTGACAAGGATCAACTGGCCGCGGCGAAGTCGCAAGTCGAGCAGGCCCGCGCCTCGCTGCAACAGGCGCAGGCCGCCTACGACAAGGTCAAGGATAACCCTATGATCGGCATGCTGCCCCAATCGCTCCAGCTTCAGCAGGCTACTATCGCCCTGGAAACTGCAGAGGCGAACTACCGGGTCGCCTCGCGCGGGGCGAACGCCTCGCAGTTGGCCGCGGCCCAGGCGCAGATCGCCCAAGCGACCGCCAGCCTCGATCGCCTGACGCGCGGCCCGTCCGCGGGGCAGCTTGAAGTCGCCCAGGCCGGCGTTGACCAGGCGCAACTCTCGCTGGAGCAAGCCAAGCGCCGGCTGGAAAACGCTGCGATCACGGCGCCGTGGGATGGGATCGTCACGGCGGTGAACATGGTCCAGGGCACCATGGCCTCGCCGAGCATGCCGGCCCTCAAGCTGGCCGACACCAGCCAGTATCACCTGGACGTCCAGGTGGATGAGCTCGACGTGGCAAACCTGGCCGAGGGCCAGCCGGTGACCATCGAAGTGGATGCGCTGCCGGAGGAAAAGCTGAGCGGCACGGTCGCTCGAGTAGCGCCGGCCGCGGTCACCACCGCCACCGGCGGCGTCTCGTACAACGTGCGGATCAACATCGCACCGACGGCCAGCGCGCTGCGCTCCGGCATGAGCGCGACGGCGAACATCATCGCCAGTGCGCGGGATAACGTGCTGTTGATCCCCAACCGCGCGGTGCAGATTCAACGCGACACGAACCAAATGTTTGTGGAACGCCTGAGCGGCAATGTGCCCCAGAAGGTCGAGGTGCGCCTGGGGCTGCGCACCGAGCAGGAGAGCGAAGTGCGCGAGGGCCTGGCGGCGGGAGATCAAATCATCATCCGCTCGCGCACCAGCTTGCAGAAGCTCCAGCAATCGTTCGGCAGCGGCGGCGGTTTCTAATGAACGAACAACAGTCCGGCCCAGTCATCTTGCTGGAAGACATCACAAAAGTCTACCAGATGGGAGAGGTCGAGGTGCACGCGCTGCGCGGCGCCTCGCTGAAGATCTGCCAGGGTGAGATGGTCGCGATCATGGGCCCGTCAGGCTCCGGGAAATCCACGCTGATGAACATCATCGGCTGCCTGGACCAACCCAGCTCCGGCACGTACAAGCTGGCGGGGGAAGATGTCTCCCGGATGAACGATGACGAGCTGGCAGTCGTCCGCAGCCGGCGCATCGGCTTCGTCTTCCAGAGCTTCAACCTGCTCCCGCGCACGACGGCACTGGAAAACGTTGAGCTGCCGCTGCTCTATGCGGGGGTGCGCGATCGGCGCAGCCGCGCCGTAGCGGCGTTGGACGCAGTCGGCCTGGCCGAGCGTATCAACCATCGGCCCAACGAGCTTTCCGGCGGCCAACAGCAGCGCGTCGCCATCGCCCGGGCGCTGGTGACCAGTCCGAGCATCATCCTGGCCGATGAACCGACCGGCAATCTCGATTCCAAGGCGGGCGCCGAGGTGATGGGACTGTTCCAAAAGTTGAACGTCGAACACGGCATGACCGTCATCCTGGTCACGCACGAGCCTGACATCGCCGAGCACACGCGCCGCGTCCTGCACATCTACGATGGCTTGATCGTCCGCGATGAGCTGGTGGCGAACCCGCGCGTGGCGAGCGATTCAGCCTATGTGCACCGCATCGGCGTGCCGACGAACTGCGAGTAGTCTATGGATATTGCTGAACAACTCCGCGTCGCCTTCCGCGCGCTGGCGGTCAACAAGCTGCGGTCGGCGCTGACAATGCTGGGGATCATCATCGGCGTCGGCGCGGTGATCACCTTGATGTCGGTGGGCCAGGGCGTGCAGAAGCTGGTCACGGATCAGCTTCAAAGCATCGGCACCAACATCCTTTTTGTGGTGCCCGGCAACCTGCAGGACACCGCCACGCGGCAACGGCGCAGCCTCAACCAACTGACCCTCTCGGACGCCGAAGCGATCGCCGATCCGGGAAATGTGCCGGACGTGGCAGCGGTCGCGCCGGAGCTGATCTCATCCGCCGACGTCTCCTACGCCAAGAAGAGCGTGCGCGTCAGCACGTCGGGCGTCACTGCGTTGTACGAAACCGTGCGCAACTTCCCGGTAGACGATGGCCGCTTCATCAGCGACGCGGATGTCACGAGCAAGGCGCGCGTCGCGGTGATCGGCAGCCGCATCGCCGAACGGCTCTACACCGAACAGGGCGCCTATCCCATCGGCGCGAGCATCAAGATCAACAACATCCCGTTCAAGGTGGTGGGCGTGCTCAAATCGAAGGGCGGCAACGGCGGGCCGGGCGGCAACCAGGACGAGATGGTGATGGTGCCGCTCTCCACCGCGCACGACCGCCTCTTCCCGCGCTACCACAGCAGCCGCGGCGAGCCGTTGATCTCGGTGATTTACACCCAGGTTGTCGCCGAGGATCGCATGAACGCCGCGAGCGACGAGATCAGCACCCTGCTGCGCGAGCGGCACGACATCAAATTCCAGGACGAGGATGACTTCACCGTGATCAACCAGCGCGATCTGCTGGCGATCTTCGGGCAGATCACCGGCGCGCTGACGATCTTCCTGGGGGCAATTGCCGGCATCTCGCTGCTGGTGGGCGGCATCGGCATCATGAACATCATGCTGGTGTCGGTCACAGAGCGGACGCGCGAGATCGGCCTGCGGAAAGCCGTGGGCGCAAAGCGCGCCGATATCCTCCGGCAGTTCTTGATCGAGTCGGTGGTGCTGTCGCTCATCGGCGGGATCCTGGGCATCGTGCTGGGCGCCACCGGCGCGTTCGCCATCACCAAGCTCCAGAGCAGCATTACGGCAATTGTCACGGCGCAGGCCATCGTGTTGGCGACCAGCTTCTCGGCGGCTGTCGGGCTCTTCTTCGGCATCTATCCGGCGACCCGCGCTGCGCGGCTGAATCCGATCCAGGCGTTGCGGTATGAGTGACGGCAAGGCTTTGCTCTGGGCCCCGGCGCAACATCCGGCGGAAGGCGACCCATGCGTGGCTGGCTGAGTGCGTTTTTTACCATCCTGGCGATGATCTTGCTGGCCGGCTGTGGCGCGCCGGCGTCATCGGGCGCGGGGCCGACGCCCACGCCGGTGCTGCTGCCTGCAGTCGACGCCGCCGTGGCGCCGACTGCAGGGCCAACCGTTGCGCAGGCCACTTCAACCGACGCAACGCCACCAGCGACGGCCGGGCTGACGGCGACACCCATCCCGACCGCCCCGCCTGCGGCCACCGCTGCACCGCGCCTGCTGGCAATCGGCCTGCGGACCACCACGACCCTGCGTGGCGGCCCCGGCCTGAGTCAGGCGGTTGTTGCTCAGCGCCGCGGCTCGGAGACGCTCTGGGCAGAGGGGCGCAGCGCGGACGGAAAATGGCTCTGGACGAGCTACGGTGACGCGGGGGAGCACGGCTGGCTCGCCCTGGGGGATGCCAAAGTGTTCGGGGATGTCGCCACCCTGCCGGTCGTGACCGCCACTGTGGCCGCGCCGACGCCCTCCGCCCAGGCCGCCGCTCCGGCAGCGCCTCGGCTCACAGGCAAAATCGCCCTCCAAACGGCTTCCGGCGGCGACATCTACCTGGTCAACGCGGACGGCACGAGTCTGCGCCGCGTGGCCGACGGCCTCGATCCAGCGCTCTCGCCCGACGGGACGCGGCTCGCCTATGCGCGCTGGCGCGAGCCCGAGGGCGTCTATGTCGTGGATCTGCGGACAGGTGTGGAATCCCAGATCGTGACGGCCAGTAAGCCGCGCAGCCCCACCTGGAGCCCTGATGGCAGCAAGCTCGCCTTCACGCACGTGGTGAAATTCGTGGACTGCCGCCAGACACCTTTCGGCTGTTACACCGACGAGCAGTTGCGCAGCATGTTCGGCGGCCAGGACTGCGTTGAGACGCCGAACGGGCGAATCTGCATCAGCGATTTTTCGCAAATCCAGATTCAGCACGTCGGCCTCGTCCGCGTGAACGCGGATGGCGGGGGCTGGCAGGATTTATCGGGCCAAACCGATGCCCAGGCGCTCGCCTGGCATCCGGGGCGCGACGAGCTGCTGTTTCGCACCGGCAGCGGGCTGCAACTGACCGCGCCGGATGCCGCGCCGTGGCAGTTGGTCGCCGATGGCACGCTCGGCAGCCCCGCCTGGTCGCCGGACGGCCAGCGGATCGCGGTTCAGAAGCGGATGCACGACCACAGCGATATCTTCATCCTGAATGCCAACGGTCAGGTGGCGCAGCGCCTCACTGCGCCGCCGGATGACGGGGCCAGGGCGCCGAACAATGTTGCACCGGCCTGGGCGCCCGACGGCAAATCGCTGCTCTTCTTCAGCGACCGGGACGGCGCGTGGCGGCTTTACCGGATGAACGTCAACGGCTCCGGGCAGGCGCTGTTCCTGCCGAACACGTTGAAGGGGCTCACCTTCCGCTACGACTTCGCCGCCGAACGGATGGTGAGTTGGGGGAAATAGGCAGGGCCAGCCGGCGGATCAGACCGGGGCGCCGTGGGTGAATTGATCGCCCACGGCGCTTTTTTGCATCTCAAGCGCTCACCACGGCAAGACCGGATTGAAGACAACCACATCTCCCGCGCCGACGGCCCGTCCTGCGCCATTGCACCACACGGACTGCGCCACCGTGCCGTCCCCATTCTCCGCGGCCACGATGCTTTGGGCCGGGAGATCCGCGATGCGATAGTTCGCCGTGAGGACGCCGGCCCGCCGCAGCACCAATTGAAACGTCGCGGGGACCGCGCTGCCCGACCGCAGCATCGCGCTCCAGGTGATGACGTACGTGTCAGCGTCGGCCGAGTGGGCAACCACCTGCCCGCCCAGGTCGGGACGCCAATCGGCCGCCAGCACGTAGAGCGCATTGTTCGGCTCGGTGGCGGCCGGTGGGCAATCCGTCGGCGCGGCGCCAGGCGGCGCGCTGCCGAACGTCACCAGGCCGTTGTCGGACACCCAGAGTGAGCTGAAGTTGCCGCCGTAGAACGTCACGCGAAAAGGCAGGCTGAGCTGAAGCGACGTGTCGTTGGTCAGGTTCAGCCGCTCGCGGTTGAAGGCGCCCGCGCCGAAGGGATCGCGCCAGCCATCGCCGAGCGAGGTCGAACGGATATCCGGGACGTAGGTCCGGTGCAAACCATCCCGAATTCTCAGCTCCACCGGGATATCAAAACTCGCCAACCCCACTGGCAGCAGGGGCTGGACCCGCACGCTGCCCAAATAATCGCCGGGCGGCAACGCGCCGCGCTCAACCCGGAGGCCAAGGATGCCGGGGGCGCTGTAATTTGCCGTGCCGGCGCCGGGATTCAGGCTCAGCCATCCCGCGCCTTGCGTGATGCTGGCCTGCCACCAGACCGATTGCCCGCTGGGATTCTCTAGCACGATCTGCCGGGTGCGCGCGATCGTGGCATCGCCCAGGAGGAAGACCTGCGAGTCGGCCACGCGCGCCAGCGCCGGCGGATAGGCCCATCGGACGGCTTTGCCCACATTGAGCCGGCCATCGCCGAAATAGTTGTTTCGCCCGCCAGTGTAGCTGAGCGGCTGACCGGTCAGCGGATTGCTCCCTACCTCATCGGCCGTGTCCTTCAGGATGCCGGCGACCTCGCTGTAGCTCGCCGCGGGTTTTAGCGTCCACACCAGCGCCGCCGCCGCCGAAACCAGGGGCGTCGCCATCGAAGTGCCGTATTTGGTGCCGTAGGCGCTGCCGGGCAGCGTGCTGAGGATTTGATCCGCCGACACACCGCCCGGCGCGGCGATGCCCACGTAAGACTTATAGTTCGAGTAAGTGGCCCACCGGTCGAAATGGTCACTGGAAGCCACCGCCAGCACGCCAGGATAGCCTGCCGGGTAGAAGTCGGGGTTGGCGCCGGAACAGGCTGAGCCGCCCTGCGCGCAATTTCCTATCGCCGCGACCACCAACACCCCGACCGGCTGCCGGGCCTGGGCGTAGTTGACGGCGTCCAACATGTCTTGGCTCCAAGCCGACCCACCCAGGCTGACGTTGATGATCTGCGCGCCCGCGTCGGCCGCACGCCGGATCGCAGAGGCGATATTGGCGTAACTGCCGCCTCCGCTGCTGTCAAGCACCTTCAGCGGCAGGAGCTTGACCTGTGGGGCCAGCCCGGCCACGCCCAGCCCGTTGTTCATCGCTGCGGCCAGAATGCCGGCCACATGCGTGCCGTGGCCGTAGTCGTCACTCGGGTCGCTGTCGTTGTTCACGTAATCCCAGCCCGGCAGCAGGCGGCCGGCGAATTCGGGATGGCCCCGGTCAACGCCCGAATCCACCAGCGCCACCGTGATGGTTGAGCTGCCCAGGGTCAGCCCCCAGGCGGCAGGCGCGGCGATCCGGCGCATATTCCACTGCTCGCCGAAAGATGGATCGGTCGGATAGATAGGCGCCGCGCCCGCCCCGCCGGCCGCCAGCGCAAGGTAGTTCGGCTCGGCGTAGGCGACCCACGACAGACGGCGCAAGCGATCAACCTCGACCATCTCACTGCCGGCGGGGACGGCGAGGACGGCTGTGCCGTATTCAGGCTGCGCTGCTACCACCCGCAGCCCCGTCGCCGATGCGAGCTTCGCCGCGGCGGCCTGCCATTCCGGCGCGCTGCGATCCTCCGTCAAGGTTTCGGAACGCCGGTTGGCCGGGATGATGCTGCCATCAGGCGCCCAACCGATGAGCACTTCACCGGGCACATACGCGGCCTGGGGCGCGTTTTGCGCCTGCACGGGGTGGAGGGATAGGCTGTTCAGAACCAGCGCAGCGCAAAGCGCCATGAACAGGAACCGAAAAAGGCGCATCTCGAGCTCGCTCCTCGTTCAACTGCTATCCAGACAAACAGCCGCATGCGGACGGCACGCGGCTGTTGTTCAACTCACCTGACTCGAATCTCGCGTTCCCAAGATGGAACGCACCGGGCGCAGCGAAAGGCTACGCCAGGATCGGGTCGGTCAACTCGGCGAGCGGCTGAGTCACCGGCACAACCGAGAGCTTAATCCCGCCGTCGTCGTCAAGCTCCACGCGCACGGTGTCGCCTTGCTTGATCCGCTGGCTCAGAAGCTCCTCGCTCAGCCGATCCTCGATCTTATCCTGGATCACCCGGCGCAAAGGCCGGGCGCCGTACTCGGAATCATACCCCGCCTCAGCGATCATGCCCTTCACCGCGTCGCTCACTTCCAGCGTGATGGACTGCTCGCTGAGCTGTCCGCGCACCCGGTTCAGTTCCAGATCAACGATCCCCGTGATCTGCTCCTTGGTCAGGTTGCGGAATACCATCACACCGTCCAGACGGTTCAGGAATTCGGGGCGGAAAGTCCGCTTCAACGCCTCGGTGACGCGGTCGCGCATCACCTGGTATTCGTCTTCCTGCCGCTGCTCCTCGTCGCGGGAGACCGCGAAGCCGAGCGCCGCGCCGTGCTTGATCAGGTTGGCGCCGACGTTGGAGGTCATGATCAAGATGGCGTTGCGGAAATCAATCCGCCGGCCTTTGGCATCGCTCAGATTGCCATCTTCCATGATCTGCAGCAGCATGTTGAAGACTTCGGGATGCGCTTTCTCGATTTCGTCCAACAGCACGACGCAGTAGGGACGGCGGCGCACGGCCTCGCTGAGCTGGCCGCCCTCCTCATAGCCCACATAGCCTGGGGGCGCGCCCACCAGCCGGCTGACATTATGCCGCTCCATGAACTCGCTCATGTCAATCTTGATGAGCGCATCCTCGGAGCCGAACAGGAACTCGGCCAGGCTCTTCGCCAGAAGCGTCTTGCCGACCCCGGTGGGACCCAGGAACATGAAGGTGCCGATCGGCCGCTTCGGGTCCTTCAGGCCGGTCCGGGCCCGACGCACGGCCCTGGAGATCGCCCGCACCGGCTCATCCTGGCCGACGACCCGCTTGTGGAGGTAGTCCTCCATCTCCAACAGGCGCGCGGTTTCCTCGCCCACCAGGCGGACCATCGGAATGCCGGTCCACATGCCCACCACTTCGGCGATGTCCTGTTCGGTGACGACCGGCGGCGGCGCCAGTTCCTGCCAGCGCTCCCGCATCTCCTCCAGGCGGCGTTCTAGCTCGATCTCGTGGTGGCGGAGGTCCATCGCATCATCGTAACGCTTGGCTTCGACGGCCTCCTCGCGCTGGCGCTGCGTGGATTTGAGCTCGCGGAAGGTCTCACGCAGCGTCATGGCGTGCGGCGCCTTGTACATGCGCACCCGGCTGGAAGCCTCATCCATCAAGTCAATCGCTTTATCGGGCAGGAAACGATCGGGCACGTAGCGCGCAGACAGCCGCGCGGCCGCGTCCAGCGCGTCGTCGCCGATCTGCAACTGGTGATGCGTCTCGTAAGCTTTGCGCACCCCCTTGAGGATCTCGACGGTTTCCTCGATGGTGGGCTCCTCCACCAGCACGGGCTGGAAGCGGCGCTCGAGTGCGGCATCCCCTTCGATGTACTTTCGGTATTCATCCAGAGTCGTGGCACCGATGCACTGCAGCTCGCCGCGCGCCAACGCGGGCTTGAGCAGGTTGGCGGCGTCCATGCTGCTGCCGGCCGCGCCGGCACCCACCAGCATATGAACTTCGTCAATGAAGAGGATCGCGTCGGAATTGGTGATCTCCTCAATGACCTTCTTGAGACGCTCCTCGAACTGGCCGCGGTACATGGTGCCGGCGACCAGCGAGCCGACATCCAGCATCAGGACACGCTTATCAATCAGCGTCTCCGGCACATCGCCGTTGACGATCCGCTGGGCGAGACCCTCGACGATGGCGGTTTTGCCCACGCCCGGCTCGCCGATCAAGGCGGGGTTGTTCTTCGTGCGCCGGCTGAGGATCTGGATGATGCGCTCGATCTCTTTTTCCCGGCCGATGACCGGGTCGAGCTTCCGGTTTTCGGCGCGCGCAGTCAGGTCAAAGCCGAGTTGATCGGTGAGCGGGGTTTTGCTCTCCTTCTTCTTAGCCGACTTCTCCTGCAACTGGGTTTCCAGGACGGTCTTGGTGATCTCCTGGCGCGCCTTCCCGAACGAGACGCCCAACTGCCGCAGCACCTCGGCGGCGATCCCTTCATCCTCCCGCAACAGGCCTAGCAGCAGATGCTCGGTGCCGATGTTCGGATGCCCCATCTCCCTGGCTTCTTCCACCGCGACCTCAAGCACACGCTTGGTGCGCGGGGTTAACGTGGGTTTGCCGAAAGGCGGCCGGGGGTTCCGGGGGGCGATCAGCTCGATCTGGCGATAGACTTCCGCGGCAGTGGCGCCGGCCTCACGCAGCACCTTGGCTGCGAGGCCGGTTTCCTCCTTGACCAGGCCCAGCAATAGGTGTTCTGTACCGACGTAGTTATGGTTCAGCCGCACGGCCTCTTCCTGGGCGATCTGTAACACCTGCCGTGCCTGCTTGGTGAAGCGATCCAACTTGTCCGACATGTCTTCCATCCTCCGGACACAACTAACTCTGATCCGTTTTGCTCCATTTCAGTGTCGAAACGATTATAGCACATCTTGCGGTCAGTGTGGTAAGCGAGAATCCGCTGCGGGTGTGCTTCGCGTCAGGAACAACATCAAGCGAAGCCCGCAGCGCGCCCTGAAACACACGCAAACAAAAAGGGTGAAAGCCTGGTTTCCCTTGCTTTCACCCTTGTTTAGCTGTGGACGTTCGACCCGCCGGTGGCTATTCTCCCTGTGCCTGCTTGAGCGCCGCGGCAAACTGACCGCTGCCGGGCTCATCGGCGGCGGTCTGCGCCGCAGCGGAGGTCTCATCACGCCAGTCCACTTCCACGTAGGCGTCATCGCTGGCCCGGCGGAGGCTCAAGCCCACGCGGCGATTCTCTGGATCAATTTTGATGATTCGCACCTGCACCTGGTCGCCCTCCTGGACGATCTCCTTCGGGTGCTGGATGCGGTAATCGGCCATCTCGGAAATGTGAATCAACCCCTCGATGGCGCTGTCAATCTTGGCAAAGGCGCCAAACGCCGTCAGCCGGGTGATCGTCGCCGGGACCACCTGGCCCACCGAATACTGCTGGTCAACCATACTCCACGGCTCAGGCGCCAGCCGGCGCAGGCTCAAACCGATCCGCTTCTTGTCCGGGTCTACGTTCATCACATAGACTTCGACCGTCTGACCGACCTTCAGCACCTCACTGGGATGGCCCACGCGATGCCAGGCGAGCTCGGAGAGGTGGATCAAGCCGTCCGCGCCGCCCAGGTCCACAAAGGCGCCGAAGTCAGCGATGCTGGTGACGGTGCCCTTCAGCACGTCCCCGCGCTGAAGACTGGTCAGCAGCTTGTCCTTCTGGCCCTTGCGCACATCACGCATGGCGATGCGCTCGGACAAGATCAGCCGGTTGCGTTCCCGATCCAGCTCGACGACCTTGAGTTGCAGCGTCTGGCCGATCATCTTAGCCCAACGCTGTTCTGCGTCGGCATCGGATTCTTGCGGCTGACCCTGCCACCGGGTAGTGAGCTGCGACGCCGGGACAAAGCCCCGCACGCGGCCCACGCGGACGATCACGCCGCCGCGATTGAAGCCGGTCACCACGCCTTCGAAAACATCTTGCGACTGGAGCAGATCCTCGGCCTGGTGCCAATCCTGATCCTGCTGGGCGCGGGAGAGGGAAATCACCACGTTGCCGTCGCGATCTTCAGGCTGCACCACCACCGCCGAAATGGGGTCGCCGGGCCGGAGCGCGGCGATGAAGTCTTTGTCCAGCCGTTCGAATTCTCGTGGATCTACGACAGCATCAGCTTTATAACGAATGTCAACGAGGATTTGGGTGGGACTGACGCTGACAATATTGCCTTCGACAGAATCACCGCTGCGCAGTTTCGGGAAATCGAAGGCATCCAGAGGCAATGAGTCCATGAAGTTGGTCTCGGTCGCAGCTTGGGCGAACTGCGACTCCTTCTGTTTGTTCATTCGGATGAGTGCTCCCCCCCTCCAAGAATGCTTGCGATTATACAGAAGGTCTAGTCAAATGGCAAGTCACGCGGCGGAAGGTCAGATGATGTAGAAACGCTGCGCGCAACGCCTCTGCGCGGGGCAAATAGCTCAATTTCGCGGCAAGTAGGCGATCATTTCGATCTCGACCTGACCGGCCTTGGGCAACGCGGCGACCTGCACGGTGGAACGAGCCGGCAGGCTGCCGGTGAAGCGCCGACCGTAGATCGCGTTGACCGTCGCGAAGTCGGCCATGTTGGTCAGGAAGATCGTCGTCTTCACCACATCGGCAAAGGTCGCGCCGGCCGCAGCAAGCACCGCGGCCAGATTATCCAACACCTGTTCGGCCTGCGCTTCCACGCCCTCGCGCAGGAGCCCCGTCGCCGGGTCGAGACCGGTCTGACCGGAGCAGAAGAGGAAGTCGCCGGCACGCACGGCCTGGCTGTACGGCCCCAGCGCCGCCGGTGCGGCGGGGGAAGTGATCGTTTCACGCATTCTCAGACTCCTGTTGGGGCAGGACGATGGACCGGCGACGGACGACGGCCGATAGACGACACACTATCGGCCATCGTCTATCGGCCATTATCACGCCACGATGTTTACCAGCTTCCCGCCAGCAAAGATCACTTTGCGGACGGGCTTGCCCTCCAGCCACTTCTGGATGGCCGGCCGGCCCAGCGCCAGCTCGCGGGCCTGATCCTCCGTGATGTCGGCTGGCGCATCCAGCTTGTCGCGCACCTTGCCGTTGATCTGGACGACCAGGGTGATCGTATCCGCCTTCGCCAAATCGGGATCAAAAGCCGGCCATGACTGCACGTGGATGCTGGCGTTAGCTTCGCCGTGCCGGCGCTGCCACAACTCCTCGGCGATGTGCGGCGTCTCGGGCGCCAGCAGCAGCAGCAGGCTGTCCACCGCCTCCTCCCACGCCGGTGTGCCGTAAACAGCGGTCTCTTTTGCCTTCACCAGGATGTTGTTAAACTCCATCAGGCCGGCGATGATGGTGTTGAACTTGAATTGCTCGATGTCCTCGGTCACGCGGCGGATGGTGGCGTGCGTCATGTGCCGCAGCTCGCGGGTCTGAGCCTCCAGCTCCGCCTGCTGCCCCCCGCCTCCCGATTGCAGAGCCTCCCGGTGGGGCTCCTGCTTCCTGGCCGGCTCAACCACCACGTTCCACACGCGCTCCAGGAAGCGGCGCACGCCCTCGATGCCCTGGAAGTTCCACGGACCGCCCATGTCCCACGGTCCGATGAACATCAGATAGGCGCGCACCGCGTCCGCGCCATATTTCGCCACCCACTCGTCCGGCGCGACCACGTTGCCCTTGCTCTTGCTCATCCGGTTGCCGTCCGGCCCCAGGATGATGCCCTGGTTGAACAGCCGCAGCATTGGCTCGCGGAAGGAGACGATGCCCATATCGGCCAGCGCCTTTGTAAAGAAGCGCGTGTACAGCAGATGCATCGTTGCGTGCTCGGGCCCGCCGGTGTACAGGTCAATCGGCAGCCAATACTGCCCGACCGCCGGATCCCAAGGCGTATCGTCGCGGCGCAAGGGTTGCCCAGCCTTCCAGTAGGGGGTCACGTAGGCATAGTTATACCATGACGAACACATGAAAGTGTCCATCGTGTCGGTCTCGCGCGTGGCTGCGCCGCCGCACTTGGGACACGTCGTGTGCAGAAAGCTCTCGTGGAACTTCAACGCGTTCTCGCCGCTGGCCGGCACCGCGGCATCCGTCGGCAGGACGACCGGCAGATCCTCATAGGGCACCGGCACGATGCCGCACGCGTCGCAGTAGATCATCGGGATCGGCGCGCCCCAGTAGCGCTGCCGGCTGATCAGCCAGTCGCGCAGGCGGTAGTTAACCGCGGTCTTGCCGATGCCGCGGCTTTCCAGCCACGCGGACACCTGCCGCTTCGCCGTGTCGCCTGGCGTGCCTGTGAACGCGGCCGAGTTGATCATTGTGCCGTAGTCCGAATGATACAGCACATCGCGGTACCACTCAACCGCCCACCACATCTCCATCGTCGTGCGGAAGCGGCGCATATAGTCATAGCCGGCCTGGCAGCGGGCCATGATCGCCGCGTCACTGGCCGCCGAATCCAGGCGCAGCCGGGCGTCCGAGAACACCACCAGCCACCCGCGACCGACGATGTCGGCCCAATGGCCCGGCTCCAGATGCTCCTGCAGCAGTCCGGTATAGATCGAGACCTGGGCGTCGCCGTCCAGCGTCACTGCGTAGAACCGGCCGCGGTCCGGGATCGTGATGTAGTGCCACGCCAGGCCGGCGCGGGTCAGCTCACCGCCGAAATCGCCCGCCACCGAGCGCTCCCAAACGGCGCTCTTGGCGATGCGATCGTTCCGCTCGATCACCGGGATGATCGGCAGCCCGAACTTCAGCGCAAACGCGAAGTCGCGGTCGTCGTGGCTGGGCACGGCCATGATCGCACCGGTGCCGTAGCCCATCATCACGTAGTCGGCGATCCAGATCGGGATGCGCTCATCGTTCACCGGATTGATCGCGTACGCGCCGATGGGCACGCCGGTCTTTTCCTTTTCGGTGGACGCGCGCTCAATCTCGCTCTGGCGGCTGGCCTGGGCCTTGTACGCCTCGACTGCGCTGCGCTGCTCCGGCGCCGTCAGCCGATCCACCAGCGGATGCTCAGGCGCCAGCACCATGAAGGTCGCACCCCACAGGGTGTCGGGACGGGTGGTGAAGACAGTGATCAGCGGCCAGTCGTCAGTCGTCAGGTCATCAGCAGCGGGTGTCCTCTGCCCCCTGTCCACTGGGAACTGTACTTCGGCGCCCTCGCTGCGGCCGATCCAGTTGGTCTGCATGGTGCGGATGCGTTCCGGCCACTCGATGCCGGTGAAGTCCAGCAGCTCATCGGCATACTGCGTGATCTTGAAGAACCACTGGTTCAGCTCTTTCTTGATCACCGGCGTGCCGCACCGCTCGCAATGCTTGTCCTCGCCCCACACCTGCTCGCGCGCCAGCGTCGTGTTGCAGGTCGGGCAGAAGTCCACGGGCGCGAATTTGCGATAGGCCAGCCCGTGCTCATACAGCTTCAGGAAGAACCACTCCGTCCAGACATAGTAGCGCGGATCACAGGTCACGGCCTCGCGGTCCCAGGCCCACATCGCGCCCATGCTGCGCAGTTGCCCGCGCATCCGCTCGATGTTTGCCATGGTCCACGTGTAGGGATGGACGCCGCGCCGGATCGCCGCGTTTTCGGCCGGCAGGCCGAAGGCGTCGAAGCCGATTGGGAAGAAGACGTTGTAACCCTTCATCCGGCGGTAGCGCGCGGCGGCATCGGATGGAGTCATAGCATACCAATGCCCGATGTGCAGCTCGCCCGAAGGGTAGGGCAACATCGTCAGGAAGTAAAACTTGGGGTGCTTCGAATCTTCGTGCGTAGCGTACAGCCCGCTATCAGCCCAATGCTTCTGCCACTTCGTTTCGAACTCTTGCGGAATGTATTTGTCTGCCATGATGTGCAACTCCGGACGACTAGAAACAGAAATCCCCTTCATCCGTTCAGGGACGAAGGGGACTCCGCGGTACCACCCTGGTTGCCGGTTCAGGTGGAGCTGAGGGGATTCGAACCCCTTGCCTCTTGAATGCCATTCAAGCGCTCTCCCAATTGAGCTACAGCCCCGTGCACCGTGACCGACCACTTTGGTCTGCGCGCTAACGGGCGCACCCGATATGGCTCCCGGACGAGTTCAGCCTTATTGCTGCGGCGGGACCGATCCGCCTGCAAGGTTTCCACCCTCCCCTGCTCTCTGCGGCGCTGGCTTACTATTTCCGTTCATCGCCGGCTATTTAGTTGGCGCTCCAGGTGGAGCTGAGGGGACTCGAACCCCTTGCCTCTACAGTGCGATTGTAGCGCTCTCCCAGCTGAGCTACAGCCCCAGGACGAGAACAAAGTATATCCAGGATGAGGGTTGGTGTCAAATTCCCGGCCCGGCGCGGCAGCACCCCTGAGCTGCGGCCTCGGTCGTTCAGGCGCCTTGAGCCATTTGGAGGTGCTAGCGCGTTTGACAGACCCAGGAGCGAGAAGTAAGATTGCTTCTTGCCGGGTTGGGTTGCCGGTGCAAAACACTTCAAAGGAGTCGGTATGGGATTTGTCCTGCAACTTCACAGCATCTTACGCTGGATCCTGTTGGCCGCTGCGCTAGTTGTGACGGTCAAGGCATTGATCGGCTGGTTGGGCAAGCAGAAGTTCACCCGCCTCGATGACCAGCTCGGCATGGGCTATACGATGGTCGTTGATGTGCAAGTCCTCGTCGGGCTGATCATCTGGCTCTTCGGGACGACCGGACTAAAGCAGCTCGCCTCGGCCATGAGCAATCCGTATGCGCGCTTCATTGCGCTGGAACACGTCTTCCTGATGTTGATCGCCCTGGCCTTTGCGCACATCGGGCGTACGCGTACGAAGAAAGCGGCCGGCGATGCGGCGAAGCACCGCGCGGCCTTCATCTTCTATCTACTCAGCTTCGTCTTCATCGTGCTGATCTTTCTGCTGCAGATGATGCTGACGAAATAGCCGCGGGAAGAAGGCCCGCTTTGGGGCGCGATGGTCCTGGAAAACTACTATCTCTACCGGTTTGCCATCTGGCTGGTCACACACTTCCCGCGGGGCTTCGTCTACGCCTTTGCGGGATTTGTCGCTGAGCTCAACTTCTTCTTGAACACCCGCTCGCGGCGCGGCGTCTTCGCCAACCTGGAGCGGGTGTTACCGCCTCACACCAGCCGCTTCCGGCGGTGGTGGCTGGCGCGCTCGATCTTCCGGAACTTCGCCTTTTCACTCGTGGACTTTCTTCGCCTCCCGACCGTTACACACGAGACCCTGGATCAATTCCTGGCCGAAATCAAGGGGTGGGAGCATGTCAAAGCGTGCGTCGAAGCAGGCAAAGGTGGGATCCTGGTCGGAGTTCACATGGGAAGCTGGGAGCTCGGCGGCGCAGTGATTAGCCTGCTCGGCATTCCGCTGACGGTTGCCGCTCTGCCGCACAAAGACGAGCGCGTGGATGCGATCTTTCTGCGTCACCGGGAGGCCTCCGGCATCGAAGTGGCGCCGGTGGGCAGCGTCACACGGAGACTGATCACCGCCCTGAAGCATGGCCGGTTCATCGCCCTGGTTTCGGATCGCGACGTGACGGGCGCCGGGCCTGTGTTGCCTTTTTTCGGCCAGCCGACCCACGTGCCGAACGGCCACGCCCGGCTGGCGCTGAGCACCGGCGCATGGATCATTCCCGCCACCACCTACCGCATGGCGGATCGGCGGATCGGCCTGGAATTCCGCGAGCCGATCATCGCCGACCCCGCGACCGACACCGCGGAAAGCCTTACCCAGCGCTGCCTGGCCGTACTTGAAGATTTCATCCGCGAGCACCCGGATCAGTGGCTATCATTCTTCAACCTATGGAGCAATACTGAGCTGCCGGTGGCGTAGACGGTTGAAGCCGGCAAGCCGAGGCTCACCGGCCTGGATGACCAAACCGGCATGGCCTAAACGATGATCGTTGAGGTGCAGGTTTCGCACCACATCCCGAGTCTTGGAGGGAGCGCGTGGGTTTTGAGAACTACACCTTGTATCGTTTGGCTATCTGGCTGGTGGCCCGTCTGCCGCAAGGTTTCGTTTTTTTCGTGGCAGGGCTCATCGCTGAACTGAATTTCGTCTTTGGTGTTCGCTCCCGGCGTGGCATCTATGCCAATCAAATGCGCGTTTTGCCTTCGGACACCGGTCGCTTCCAGCGGTGGCGTTGCGCTCGCGCAGCCTATCGAAACTTCGTCTGCTCGATCGTTGACTTCTTCCGTATCCCGCAAATGAACCCGGAGAACCTGGGACGCTTCGTGCGGGATGTCAGCGGTTGGGAGCACATCGAGGCGGCGATAGATGCGGGCAAAGGCGGCATTTTTGTGATGGTCCATATGGGAAGTTGGGAGTTGGGCTGCGCCTACCTGGGACTGCGCGGGGTGCCATTGACCGCTGTCGCGTTGCCACACCGGGACCCGCGCATTGACCGTATCTACCTCGAAAGCCGGCAGGCCTCCGGCATAGAGGTCGTGCCGGTGGGCGGAGCATTCCGGAAGTTGCAGAATGCCGTGGAACGCGGACGATTCATCGTGCTGGCCTCGGATCGAGATGTATCGGGGCGCGGCCCACGGCTGCCGTTCTTCGGCGCGGCCACGCGGATGCCGGTGGGACATGCCGCCTTAGCACTGAACACCGGGGCCTGGATCCTGCCGATGTGCATCTATCGTCTGCCCGATGGCCGCAGCTCCATCGAGAT
>CAZYGI010000007.1:40097-94527 GCA_964647255.1 uncultured Anaerolineales bacterium
CAGTGGGCTTCGTTCTTTGACCTGTGGCATGCGACCGAGCTGCCGGTGGCGTGACAGGTTTTGCAGCATGGGACACGCACGGCCGCCAAACCCTACTGAATTCCTGACTCACCCGCACAAGCTGCGCAGCGCGGCAATCTGCGCTTCAACTGCCGCCCGCGCGGTGCCTCCCGTGGCCGCCCGTTGTTCCACCGACCGTTCGAAATCCCAGACCGCGGCCATCTCAGCCGCGAAGTACGGGCTGATGGCCTGCAAATCAGCCAGCGGCACCGCGCGCAAGGCGCAGCCTACCACCTCGGCGCGGCGGACGACCTGGCCCACCAGGTGATGGCTCTGCCGGAACGGCACGCCGGCGCGCACCAGCGCGTCCGCGAGATCGGTCGCCAGCAGTTCATCGCCCAGCGCCGCCACCATCCGATCGGGGTGGATGGCTAACGTCTCCAACACCCCCTGGGCGATCGGGATGGCCGCGGCCAGCGTCTCTGCGGCGTCGAAGAGCGGCTCCTTATCCTCCTGCAGGTCCTTGTCGTACGCGCTCGGCAGCCCCTTCAGCGTCACCAGCAGGCCGGTCAGGCCGCCCACCAGCCGCCCTGATTTGCCCCGCAGCAGCTCCAACGCGTCCGGGTTCTTCTTCTGCGGCATCAGGCTGGAGCCGGTGCTGTATGCATCGGCCAGGGTCACGAAGCCGTATTCGCGGCCGCTCCAGAGGATCAAATCCTCGGCCCAGCGGCTCAGGTGCACGCCCAACAGCGCGGCCCAAAACAGGAATTCGGCGATGAAATCCCGGTCGCTCACTGCATCCATACTGTTTGTGCTGGCGGCAGCAAAGCCCAGATCGGCGGCCAACGCCTCACGATCCACGGCAAAGGGGCAGCCCGCTAAGGCGCCGGACCCGAGCGGCAGCACGTCAACGCGCTTGAGCAGGTCGGCCAGCCGCTCGCGATCGCGCTGCCACGGCCAGGCGTGGCTCAACAGCCAGTGGCTCCACCGCACCGGCTGCGCAGGCTGGACGTGCGTGTAGCCCGGCATCAGCACGTCCATCTCCGCCTCGGCACGGCCGGTCACTGCGCGGATCAGTTCGGTGAGCGCGTCTATCAGGCTAGAAGCTGAAAGCTGGACTGTCCGCTCTCCGGGCGTCGAAGCTGTGTTGTCTGCGCTCGTCTGCGCTCGCCCGCGGCCTGCAATCTGCCACTTCAGCCAGAGCCGCACGTCGGTGGCGACCTGGTCGTTGCGGCTGCGGCCGGTGTGCAGCTTGCCCGCAACCGGGCCGATCGCCTCGGTCAACCGGCGCTCAACGAAGCTGTGAATGTCCTCATCGGTCGCAGACGCAAACGCGGCAGCCGGATCGGCTGCAATCTCGGCCCACACGGCCGCGAGCCCGGCCACGCTCCGGTCGCACTCCGCCAGGGTCAACAGCCCGGCGCGACAGATCGCCTTCGCCCAGGCGACCGAGCCGGTGATGTCGGCATCCCACAGCCGCCAGTCGAACGGCAGCGACGCGTTGAACCGCGCCATCAGCGGGTCATTGGCGTCGGTGAACCGGCCTCCCCAAAGTGGTGACATCATATCACTCCCGCTACGTCCGATAATGCCCGTTGATGCTCACATAATCATGGCTCAGATCGCACGTCCAGACCGTCGCCTGCCCGGCGCCCAGCCCCAGCGCCACCATCACCGTGATCTCCGGCCCGGCGAAGATCGCGCTGGCCGCGTCCTCCGAATACGCCAACGGCTGCCCGGCGCGCACCAACTGCAGCGCGTCCCCGCGCCCGGCCCCTGCCGCGATCCACAGATCCGCCCTGGTCGGCGCCACCGCGGCGCCGGAATAGCCCACCGCGGCCAGGATGCGGCCCCAGTTGGCATCGCCTCCGTAGAACGCGGTCTTCACCAGCGGTGAGTTGGCCACTGCCTTGGCCGCGACCCGCGCGTCGGCATTGGACGCAGCGCCTTCGATGCGCACCGTGATGAACTTCGTCGCACCCTCGCCGTCGCGCACGATCTGCTGCGCCAGGTCAGTGCAGAGCGAGGTCAGGGCTGAAGCGAAGACCGAGAGCGCGGTTGAGGTTAAGGCTGGTGATGAAAGCGTTTCATCCGCGTTCATCTGATTCGTCAGCGTCACACCGCACCCGCGGCCGCCGCGGGTGGGTGCAGGTGTCTGCGACCCATTTTCGGAGCCAGCAGTCCAGCCAGACGCGCCGTTCGCGAGCACAAGCACGGTGTCGTTCGTGGACATGTCGCCGTCCACGCTGATGCAGTTAAAGCTGACGTCCACGGCCGCGCGCAGCATCGCGGCCAGGGCCGCCGGCTCGACCGCGGCGTCGGTGACGATGACGGAGAGCATGGTCGCCATGTTCGGATGGATCATTCCGGCGCCCTTGCACATGCCGAACAGCCGCGCGCCGCCGGCCTCCCGAAATGCAACCTTGGGCCGGGTGTCGGTGGTCAGGATGGCGCGCGCCGCGGCCTCCCACCCGGCCGATGCGAGCTCACCGGCTGCCTGTCCGAGCCCGGCGGCGATCTTGTCCATCGGCAGCCGCGGCCCGATCACGCCGGTGGACATCACTGCGCAACTGCGCGGCGGCAGGCCCAGGCTGGTCTCTGCACGGGCGGCCATCTCGGCCGCATCGGCCAGGCCGGCTTCGCCCGTGCAGGCGTTGGCGCACCCCGCGTTGATCGCCACCGCGCGCATCCCGCCCGCATTCTCCTCCAGCAGCGCGCGGTCATACAGCACCGGCGCGGCCGGGAACGCGTTTCGTGTGAAGACCGCGGCCGCGCTGCAGGGCCGCTCGCTCACAACGACCGCCAGATCGCCCGCGCCGGTCTTTTTGATCCCGGCCGCAATGCCGGAGAAGGTGAAGCCTAGTGGGAGGTGGTTGTTCATGAGTTCTGTCCTGGGATGGGCGAGGAAACCAGGAAACAAGTAGACAAGGAAACGAGTGGGCCTGCTTGTCTACTTGTCCCCTTCGCCCATATTAGTCTCGCTTGAACGCCGAATAGTCCGGCTGGCGGTACTTGCTGCGGCCGCTGCCCTCGATGTCCAGCATCGCCGCGACCTTCATCGGCAGGCCGAACAGCTTGATGAAGCCCTCAGCATCCTTCTGGTTATACACGTCTTCCTCACCAAACGTGGCGTAATCTTCGCGGTAGAGGCTGTAGGGCGATTTGCGGCCGACCAGCGTGATGCTGCCCTTGTAGAGCTTCAGCCGGACGTCGCCCGTCACGTGCTGCTGGGTGACGGCGACAAAGGCATCCATGGCCTCGCGCAGCGGGGTAAACCACTGGCCGTTGTAGACCAGCTCGGCGTACTTGAGGGCGATCATCTGCTTGTACTGCAGCGATTGCTTATCCAGGCAGATTTGCTCCAGCGCCTCGTGCGCCCGGTAGAGCAGCGTGCCGCCCGGGGTCTCATAGACGCCGTGCGACTTCATCCCCACCAGCCGATTCTCCACCAGATCAATGCGGCCCACGCCGTGCCGCGCGCCGATGGTGTTGAGGGTCGCCAGGAGATCAATCGGGCCCATCGCCACGCCGTTGACGCGTTTGGGGATGCCGGCCTCGAAATGCACCTCGACGTACTCCGCCACGTCCGGCGCCTTTTCAGGGCTGACGCTGAGCTGGTACATCTCATCTTCGGGTTCCTGCCACGGATCTTCCAGGATGCCGCCCTCGTGGCTGAGATGCCAGAGGTTGCGGTCGCGGCTGTAGATGGATTTGATGGTGGCCGTGACCGGGACGTGGTGCTCGGCGGCGTATTTCAGCGCATCCTCGCGGCTGCGGATGTGCCATTCGCGCCATGGTGCGATGATTTTGAGCCGGGGATTGAGCGCCATCACGGTCAGTTCGAAGCGCACCTGGTCGTTGCCCTTGCCGGTGGCGCCGTGTGCGACCGCATCCGCGCCTTCCAGCTCGGCGATCTCGACCATCCGCTTGGCGATCAGCGGCCGGGCAAAACTGGTGCCGAGCAGATACTCGCGCTCGTAAGTCGCGCCGGCCATCATCGTCGGGTAGATGTAATCTGTGATGAACTCCTCGCGCAAATCTTCGATGTACAGCTTGCTGGCGCCGGAGGCAAGCGCCTTCGCCTCCAGCCCGGACAGCTCCTCCTCCTGCCCCAGGTTGGCGCAGAAGCAGACCACCTCGCAGCCGTAGTTCTCAACCAGCCACGGCACGATGCACGAGGTGTCCAGCCCGCCGGAATAGGCGAGCACGACTTTAGAAACGGACTTTTTGGCAGACATAGGTGACTCCTTAATGATATTTGCTGCGGGTTGCTGGGCGGCAAAGCCGTCCAGCAACCCGCTCCTTAGAATTATCCGTTACTTGCTAACCGTCAGACTGATGACATCCCGCAGCATCGCGCCGGCGGTCGGCACGGGGCCGCGCTCGTCCACTTTGAATTGTTGCAGCCCCATGATATCGGTGTCGAAGACGATTCCCATCTCCCAGCCGCTCACTCCGGCAAGGAAATCTCCCGCGGGCAGCCACTCTGGCTCAACAGAAAGGGCGTATCGGCCGTCCGCGCCGCGTTCGGCCCGGGCGACGAGCTTGGGCGTCAGCCCACGCGCCGCACGCTCCTGAATCTCGGCCGGCGTGATCCCGGTGATGCCAAGCACCGGCCGCACATCCGCCAAAGTAGCCGGCTGGCGCAGGATGCTGTTTGCGATGATCACCAGCTTGTTGGCGGTGTCCCAGCCCTCCACATCCAGTCCGGGATCCGCCTCGGCGATGCCGTCGAGCTGGGCCTCACGCAGCGCCTGGGCGTAATCGCCGCCCGCCGCCATCGCGGCCAGGATGGAGTTGCTCGTGGAGTTGAAGATGCCGCCAACCGAGCGGATGTCACACGCGGCCAGATCGCGCTGGCCGATATTGACCACCGGCAGCGCGCCGCAGACGGTGGCGCTGTATCCCAAGCCGACCCCGGCCGCGTTGGCCGCAGCCTCGATCTCACCAAACGCGTGCACCAGCGGCCCCTTGTTTGCCAACACCACATCCATCCCGCGGCCGATGGCAAGGCGGACGCAGGTCAAGCCGGGTTGTCCTGTCTTGAGATTCACCGCCGAGGCCTCGAGCAACAAATCCGCCTCGACCGCCGCCACCATCTCAGGCGCGGACATCCCGGGCGTGCAGCCGGGATAAGTCAGCAGCGGTTTGCCAGCGCTCTTGTGTGCGCGCAAAGCGGCAGGGTTCAGCCCGGCGGGATTCAGCGCCGCGGACGATGAATCCGCAACGCCGGTGAGGACCAGCTCCAGGCCGTGGCGATCCCGCAGCAGATCAGCCTTTGTCAGCATCAAATCGAGGAAGGCTCGTCCAACATTGCCGAGCCCAACCAGGGCAAGCCGAACCGTACGCATCTTGTTCACTCCGTTTCGTGCTTCGTTTAGCTCTAGGCCCGCACCTGCTGCCGCTGCTGCAAGCCGAGCTTGAGCCCCTGCCAGAGCTCCTGACTGACCTCAGGTGCGATCGGCCTCAGCGCCTCGGCCTCGGTCAGGTTCATCAGCACGGCAATCTCATCACACGCATCAAACTTCGGGCAATAGATGCACTCGTGCCAAATCTTGGTCGAGATCGCCCACCGATCCACAGTGACAAAACCGCACCGGTTGAAGAAGGCTTCGGTCAAGGTGAGCGCGCAGATTTGCTCGTAGCCGTCTTGCCGTGCCCGCTCGACCAAGGCCGCCACCAGCCGCTTGCCCAACCCGGTGTTGCGATACTCCGGCGCAACGGCCAACGATCGGAGCTCCGTCAGCCGCGGGGTCAACTCGACGTTCGATCCGCAGCCGGCGATGCGCCCCTCATGCTCGGCAACCAGGAACCAGCGCAGCACGCGGCCGATCTGTTCCGCCGTGCGCGGCAGCATCAGATTCTCCGCCGCGTAGCGATTGACGATGTGCAAGATGCCCTCGACATCGGCCTGGGTCGCCGCCCGGATCGTGATCTCCATCCCTTGCTCCACCGTGCGCACGTCTTAACGTTCCAGCGTCATCAGCACTGCGCTCAGCCGCTCGACCAGCAAATCAATCTCCTCGCGCGTGATCACCAGCGGCGGAACGAGGCGCAGCGTATTCGGGCCGGCGTTCACCAGCAGCAGGCCATACCGGTAGCCCGCGTTCACCACATCGGCGGCCGGCACATCCAGGTCCGCGCCGACCATCAGCCCTTTGCCGCGCACTGCAAGGATATGCGGCGAGTTGATCTCCTCGAGCCGTTCTTTCAGATACGCGCCTTTGGCCGCCACATCCGCCAGGAACGCAGGTTGCGAGACGCGCGCCAGCACCGCCTCGGCCACCGCTGCGACCAACGGACCGGCGGCGAAGGTGCTGCCGTGATCACCGGGGTGCATCACATCGGCCACCGCCTGCGTCATCAGCACCGCGCCCATCGGCAGCCCACCGCCCAACGGTTTGGCGATTGTCATCAAGTCGGGCGTGACGTCACAGCCCTGGTAGGCCCACAGCGTGCCGGTCCGGCCCAACCCGCATTGGACTTCGTCAAAAATCAGCAGGGCATGGCGCCGATCGCAGGCTTCGCGCAGCGCCGCGAGGAACTTCGGTGCGGCCGGATACACGCCCCCCTCGCCCTGCACCGGCTCGACGATCACCGCGCACACGTCGTCGCCGATCGCCGCGGTCGCGGCGACCGGCTCGTTGAACGGCGCGATGCGGACACCGGGCAGGAGGGGGCGGAACGGCGCCTGATACTTCTCCCGCGGGGTCGCCGCCAGCGCACCGAACGTCCGACCGTGAAAAGCGCCCGTGAAGGCCACGATGGCGTGTTTCTCCAGGCCGAAATGGTCGTGCGCCCATTTGCGGGCAAACTTGAACGCCCCCTCGTTCGCCTCGGCCCCGGAATTGCAGAAAAACGCCCGGTCGGCGAAGCTGGTCTCGCACAGCTTCTGCGCCAACCGGGCGTGCGGCGCCGTGTGGTACAGGTTGGAAACATGCCACAGCTTGCCGGCCTGCGCCGTCAGCGCCGCCACCAGGCCCGGGTCCGCATGCCCCAGCGCGTTCACCGCGATCCCGGCCACGCAATCGAGATAGGCGTTGCCATCAGTGTCATACACCCAGCAGCCCTGGCCGTGATCCAACACGAACGGCGCGCGGGCATAGGTGCCGAGAAGGAATTGTTGTTCAAGGGAGATGACTTCTTCAGTTGACATGAGAGTTGCTCCGATTATGACGAAGGACAAAAGGTCAACGACGGACAATGCCCCGCTCTACGCTCCACGCTCCACGCTCTACGCTCCACGCACCACCGCCGTCCCCTCACCGCGCGCCAGCCCATCCAGATCGGTGATGACCGCCTGGTAGACCCCCCTGTCCACCGCCTCGGTGGCGGAGCGGACTTTCGGGATCATCCCGCCGGTGATGTGCCCCTCGGCGATCAATGCTTCGATCTGGCCGACCGAAAGGGCCCGCATCAGCCTGCCCGCCACCTGCACGCCCGGCACATTGCTCACGAAAATCAGCCGCGCCGCTTCCACCGCCTGCGCTACACTGGCCGCCACGTGATCGGCGTTGACATTGTAGGTCAGACCATCTTCTCCGAGCGAGACCGGCGAGATGACGGGGGTGATCCCCAGGTCAAGCAGTTGCAGCAGCGCCTCGCCGTTGACGGCTTCGACTCGGCCCACACGGCCCAGGTCGAAGCCTTCCACCGTGAGGGGCGTGGCGCGCACCAGGCCCATATCCACCCCGCTGAGGCCGAGCGCATCCACGCCGCCTACCACCAACCAGCGCACCAATCGGGTGTTCACCGTCCCGTTAAGCACCATCTCGACCAGGCGCAGGCTCTCGACGCTGGTGGCGCGCAGGCCCTGAACCGTCACGAACGGCACATCGAGCCGGCCGTGCAGGTCGGCGATCTCCTTGCCGCCGCCGTGCACGATGATCACCGCATATTCTGCCCGCAGCTTCTTCACCGCGGCCACAAACCCCGCGAGAAACGCTTCGTCCTCGACCTGGTTGCCGCCGATCTTGAGGACAAGGATAGGGTTATCGGTTGTATTCATGTCCCGCTCCTGAAAACATGACGAGTGCCCCGCCACGAGTGGGTCTGTAGCGGCGCGGCCAGCGCGCTTGCTCATTTCTCGTTACCCGTCACATCAGCCCCGTGCTCTCCGGCAGCCCGAACATCAGGTTCATATTCTGCACCGCCTGGCCCGAAGCACCCTTGCCCAGGTTGTCAATGCTGGATGTGACGATCATCGTGCGACTATCAGGCACGAAGGCCAGGCCGATAGCGCAGGTGTTAGTGTGTGCGGTGTGGCCGAAAGTAGCGACCTGGCCCGCGGGCAGCACATAGGTCAGTGGCTCGTCCGCGTACATGGTGACATAGCGCTCCCGCACCTCTGCTTCCCCCACGCCCTCCGGCAGGGTCACATAGATCGTGGAAAGCATCCCCCGGCTGACGGGAACCAGGTGCGGCGAAAAGATGAGCTGCCAATGGGCAGGTGGAGCGTGGAACTCGGGGATCGGGGAGCCGCCATCCGCCATCCGCAGTTCCTGCTCCATCTCCGGGATATGCCGGTGGGCGCGGCCGATGCTGTAGGGGCTCAGGTTCTCGTTGGCTTCCACGAAATGCGTCTTGAGCGAAGGGGATCGTCCTGCGCCGGAGACGCCCGACTTACTGTCCGCGATGACCGTGCCGGAGATCCAGCCGGCTTTCGCCAGCGGCGCCAGGCCCAAGATGATGCTGGTGGGATAGCAGCCCGGATTAGCGACCAACCCGGCCGCAGCGATTTCGCTGCGGTGGAGCTCCGGCAGGCCGTAAACCGCCGCGGCCAGCAAGTCGGCGTAATGATGGGGATGGCCGTACCAGTGGGCATAAATCGCAGCGTCGCGCAGCCGGAAATCTGCGCTCAGGTCAATGGCCCGGACACGGGCCCGACGCGCCGCTGCGATGTGCTGCTGCGCCGCCACATGCGGCAGGCAGCAGAAGACCAGATCCACGGCGCCGAAGTCCGCATCCGCCGAGGCCACCAGCGTGTGGCGCCCCACGGCAGGCGGCACCGCGAAGACATCCCCAAATCGCTGGCCCGCGGATTGCTCCGACGTCAACCAGACGACCTCTGCGGCCGCATGCCGTTGGAGCAGCCGGAGCAGTTCCAGCCCCGTGTAGCCGGTTGCCCCAAGAATGCCGATCTTTATCATGTCGTTCGTACTCCAAACAAAAAACCAGCACCCGATCTTGGGTGCTGGTCTGCCTGTGTCTGCCTTAGTCGCTCGGCTGGCGCGCTTTCCCCGATCGGTCTATCCCGCTTGCATCGGACGACGACGAGGAAAACGCAGGTAAAACGCCATTTTGATACTCCGAACGTTAGCTATGCTTCTGGCCGCTGACCGTGCCATCTTTTCGAGGCGAAAGTCTAGCACAGGTCCCGGGGGATGTCAAAAGCGTAACCTAGTGGATGTCGCCCACTTTGAACGTCCAGGTGTAACTCTTGCCATCCACTGTGAGTGACACGGTGTAGCTCGTGTTGGCGGTCAACGCAGCACGCGGGATCAGTACGATGGCGTCGCGCGGGTTCAGAAGCGCGCGGCCGAGATCTTGCAAAGAGCCGTCGGCATTGCGATAGGTGGACTCGGTAAACATGCAGCTTTCGAGCGGCGTCCCCGGCTCGGCGGTCTTCACGATGGAGTATGCAGTGACGCTTGGCGTCTTGCTGCCATCACCCATCTGGACGACGATCGGCAATCCGGTGGGGAGCTGATACCCTGGGCACGCGGATAAAGGGCTGGGCGTCTCGGCCCAGATGAGCATGCGCAGGGGCACGGTCGCACCATCGCCAGGCCACATGAGCGGGAAGCGCGTGCCGGTCGCGAGCTGCATCGCTCGGCCACGCATGATGTCCACCACCGCGGCCATCCGATAGCCGGGACCGGACTCCCGGTAGCTGCCGAAGCCGGTTGACTGGAGATGCGGGTCCAAGATGCCGAGGGCATGAAATGGCGCCACCATCCACGTATCAATCGCCCACTGGTCAGAGACGGTCAGCGCCGAGCCGGCGATTAAGTTGCTGGATTTGGCCGCCGTCGCACCTTCGACTGTGTACCACGGGTTGCCGGCGTTTTCTGAGTGATCGAGCACATCGTTTTTGACGATGTAGCGCGCATGCTTGGCACAGCCATCACTCCACTCGCTGTTTTCCGTAAGCGGCGCAAGCTGCGCTAATCCGCGGTACGCATTGATCCGCGCCAACCAGGCCACGGGAAACACGGAGGATGGTGCGACCGGGTTGCCGCTGCCCAGCGGCAAGTAGGTCCTGAAGGGCTTGCCAGCCTGGGAAGCCGTTGGATCGGCGCTCTGCGCGGCGACAAATTGCGGCCGCGCAAAAAACATAAGACAAATCAACACCAGGCAGGCCGTCTGCCATCCAACCTGTACGAAACTCCGATGCCTGAACATACGCTGTGATTCCCTACCTGCCGGCGACTGCTGGCTTGTCTCCGGTCGAATCGAATGCCCTGACCAGGGCCGGAAGACGGATGATAGAGTATCGCAAGACACCCTGTGTGTAAAGATACACGAATACACAGTGTGTGGGTACATTTGTTCAGATATTCACCTAACCGGGCATTGACGAACGCCTCCCTGTTAAGGTAGAATCAGCGTGGCTGCGGCGATCTTTTCCGCATCTCTTCACCGGGCGATGCTATCGGGGAGAGCGCCGGGCGTTTTCCGACAGAACGTTGCGGGAACGCCGATCAATAAGGAGTTTTATGGCTGACACACTACGCATCATTCCCCTGGGCGGTCTGGGGGAAATCGGCAAAAACATGATGCTGTTCGAATATGACCGCAACATCCTGATTGTAGACGCGGGGATCATGTTCCCCGAGCACGACATGTGGGGGATTGACGTGGTCATCCCCGACTTCACCTACCTGCGCGAGAACGCTGCGCAGGCGCGGGCGATCGTCATCACGCACGGGCACGAAGATCACATCGGCGCGCTGCCCTACCTGTTAAGCGAAGTCGTGCCCGCCGACACGCCGATCTACGCCACGCGGCTGGCGGCCGGGCTTATCGAAGCCAAGCTCAGTGAGTTTCCCAAGCTGGGACGCCCCAATATTCGCCTGATCGCCGCCGGTGAAGCGTTCCGTGTAGGCCCGGTCGCGGTTGAATTTCTGGCCATCACGCATTCGATCCCCGACGGCGTGGGGCTCGCCATCCACACCCCGTTAGGCCGCGTGATTCATACCGGTGACTTCAAGTTTGACTACACGCCGGTGCGCGGTGGGGGCCCCGGGTTTGCCCGGCTGGGCGAGCTGGGCGCACAGGGCGTGTTGGCGCTCCTGAGCGACTCGACCGGCGCCGAACGCGCCGGCCATACGCCGTCCGAGGCGGTGATTGCACCGGTTTTCAACGCGATCTTCGGCGCGGCGCCGGGCCGGATCATCGTTGCAACCTTTGCGTCGCAGCTGAGCCGCGTGCAGCAAGTGATTGATGCGGCGCACCAACACGGCCGCGTGGTCGCGCTTGCGGGATTCTCGATGCTGAAAACCACCGAGATTGCCCTCAAGCTGGGGCATCTCGAGGCGCCGGCCGGCGTGCTCGTGGAGCTGAGCGAGGCGCTCCGCCTGCCCGATCGCCAGGTGACGATCGTCACGACCGGCAGCCAGGGCCAGCCGGAAGCCGCGCTCGCGCGTATGGCAGATGGGACGCATCGCCAGATTGAGATCAGGGCCGGCGATACGGTCGTGCTCTCGTCCACCCCAATTCCCGGCAATGAGGAAGAGGTGGCGCGCGTGATCAACAAGCTGTTCGCACGCGGCGCACAGGTGATCTATCCCCCGCTTGCAGCCGTGCACGTCTCCGGTCACGCCAGCCAGGAAGAACAGAAGCTGATGCTGGCGTTGACTCGCCCGCGCTTCTTTGTGCCCGTGCACGGCGAGCTGCGCCACCTGCACGCCCATGCCGCGCTTGCGCGCCAGCTCGGCCTGCCGGCGGAGAACATCCTGATCGCAGAGAACGGCTCGGTGCTGGAGTTCACGGCAGATTCGGCGCGCATCACCGGCCGCGTGCCCAGCGGCGAGGTGTTCGTGGATGGCACCGGCGTGGGCGATGTCGGCCCGAAGGTGATGGGCGAGCGGGAAATCCTGGCGCGCGACGGGTTCGTCATTGCGGTCGTGCCGGTCAGTGCGGCGACAGGCGAGGTCAGCGGCCGGCCCGAGCTGGTTTCACGCGGCTTCGTGTATCTGCGCGAGAGTGGGGAGCTGTTCGACCGCGCCGCCGAGCGCGTCTTTTCGGCGCTACAGACGGGTGGCCTCCGCAAACGCACAGCTATCATCGAACGGACACAGGACACCCTTGCCCGCTTCTTCTTTGAGGAGACACGACGCAAGCCGATGGTGGTGGCGGTGGTGACGCAAGGATAACCTTCGAGGTTGAGAAGTAAAAAGGGGGGTGATGAGCGGCTTGCTGCTCATCACCCCCCTTTACTTTCGGAGTTACTTCGCCGTCTCCACAGCGCGGGTCTCGCGCAAGACCGTGACCTTGATCTGCCCCGGATACTCAAGGCTGTCCTCGATCCTCTTAGCGATATCCTTTGCCAGCCGGATCGCGGCCAGATCATCAATGTCATCCGGCCGGACAATCACGCGCACCTCGCGACCAGCCTGGATAGCGTACGTCTGCTGGACGCCGCCGAAGGAGTTGCCGATGTCTTCGAGCGCCTGGATGCGCTTGACATAGGTCTCCAAGGCTTCGCGTCGGGCGCCGGGCCGCGAGCCGGAAATCGCATCCGCGGTCGTGGCGATGGCCGCTTCCACCGTGAGCTGCTCCGTCTCATGGTGGTGCGAGGCGATGATGTTCACCACATCCGCCGGCACGCCATAACGTTTGGCGATGTCCGCGCCGACCTGCGCGTGTGCGCCTTCCACCTCGTGGCTCACGGCCTTGCCGATGTCATGCAGCAGCGCGCCCATCTTGGCGGTCTGCACGTTGGCGCCGAGCTCGGCCGCCAGCATCGCTGCGATGTGGGTCGCCTCGACCGCATGCGAAAGCTGGTTTTGCCCATAGCTGGTGCGGTATTTCAGCCGGCCCAGCAGCTTGACGAGCTCGGGGTGCAGCATCTGCAAGCCGACCTCGATCACTGCCTGCTCGCCCGCCTCTTTGATGGACTTCTCCACCTCTTGCTGCGCCTTCTCGACTTCCTTCTCGATGCGCGCCGGATGGATCCGGCCATCCTGAACCAGGCGGCTGAGCGCGACCCGCGCGACCTCGCGCCGGACCGGATCGAAGCTGGAAATCAAGATCGCCTCGGGGGTATCGTCCACCACCAGATCCACCCCGGTCACCTGCTCGATGGAGCGGATATTCCGGCCCTGGCGACCGATGATGCGGCCCTTCATCTCGTCTGTGGGCAGCGGCACGCTGGAGACCGTCGTCTCGGACACGTGCTCGGATGCCACACGCTCCATCACGGCCGAGATCACCTTGCGGGCGCGCTCCTCGGCTTCCGACATGGCTTGCGCCTCGACCTCGCGAATCTTGCGCGCCATGTCTTGCCGCGTGGTCTGCTCTACTGCGGCCAACAGCTCCTGCCTGGCCTCCTCCTGGCTCATGCTGGCGATGCGCTCAAGCTCAGCGCGGCGATCTTCTTCCAGCTTGGTCAGGTCAACCTCACGCTTGTCGAGCTTGCTTTGGCGCTGGTCGAGCTTGCGATTCCGCTGCTCGGCCTGCTCCAGTTTGCTGTCCAAGGCCTCCTGCCGGCGCTGGAGGCGCTCTTCACCGCGCTCCATCTCACGACGCCGGCGCTGGATCTCGGCCTCCGACTCCTCAAGGATCTGGACTTTCTGCTCCTGCGCTGCCAGCGCAATCGTCTTGGCCTTGCTCTCGGCTTCGGCGACGATACGCTTTGACTCGGCCTCGGCGTTTTGGATGAACACCTCAGCGTCGCGGTGGCTTTGAAGCAGACGCGACTTCATCAGCAGATAGCCGATGACCGCGCCTGCCACCCCAGCGACTAGGAAGCTCAGCAAGTCCACGATGAACCGCAGACTTGGATTCCCGAACATGTGATTCCTCGCTTTCGACAGTTATCGTTTAAGAATAAAGTATCACACGCCCCGCACATGATCAGCACGGCTGGGCTATGGATTGCTTTCCTGGATCTCGCGCAGCAGCCGCGCGACGATCTCATGCACGATCCCGTAATCAAACCCGCGGCGCAACAAGAAGTCTCCCAGCTTGCGCCGGAACGCGGGCGGATCCGCCAACGCGAGCGGCGCCAACCGCTGCGCACGCGGCCGAGCCGCCATGTAGGCATCCTCGGCCGGGTCGAGCGTCACGACTGCGGCGTCAATAGCCTCCCGCGCGACGCCGCGCTGTCGCAGTTCTGCGCCAAGCACATCGGCGCCTTTGGGCCGGAATTGGCGCCGATTTTCCACCCAATATCGGGCGAATTCGGCGTCATCCAGATAGCCCTGCGCCGTCAGCCGCGCCAGCGTTGCCTCGACAAGCTCGGCATCCAGGCCGGCCTTCAGCAGATGCCGGCGCACCTCCGCCTGGCTGCGCGGCCGGTACCCCAGGAAATGGACCGCGCGATCATACGCTTTTTGCCGTTCATCGTCGGCAACCAGGCCCGCGATCGCTGGATCGTCCAAGAACTGGCCGACGCGCAACCGGGCTGCCTCAAGCGCCGGCAGAGCAAAGGCATAGCGCCCGTCGAGATACACGTTCACCCGTTCGTCGGTGCGCTTTTGAAACACCAGTCGCGTGATTGTGCCGGACATAGGGCAAGAACCAGGCTCAAAACAAAAAACCGTGGTCACGTCCCAAAGGACGTCACACCACGGCTCACTTCCACCAGACGCGCTAAATCGGCGTGTTCTGCGCAAAAGCGTCAGCACGCGCCGATCTCAGACACGGAGAGCACCGGCTTGGCCGGGAATACTATTGGATACGATCGCACGCCTCAAGCTTCAGCCGTGCGATCCGTCTCACAGGTGCATGCGCTGCGCGCAGTTTGATTCAGGCGCAGCCCATGGCGCGGACACGATTGTCATTTGACCGTTCTTCATCGGCGTCGTTGCCGCGGGAATCCGGAATCCCGCGGCTTGGACGCTCCACATGCGGCACCTGTCTTCTTGTCGTAACCTTTAGGTAACCGGGCAGTCGGTGTGCACAAGCCTCTCCCGCGAGCCTGCGGCGCGACGCCGCGCGACGATTTAGTTCATCAGAAAAAGTGAGCAGCGGCCATGCGCTGACCTGACCGACCCAAGAGCCGGTGAGGCCACCGCACCGTTATTGTCAATCAGCGTCGTCCGCCATTTCCTCCGGCGACGCCACCATCACCCCTTGGCCTGGCGCCAGGGCTGACTTCTCGCGAATCGTTGCTTCGATCTGGCCGGCAATCGCCGGTGAGTTTTCCAGGAACTCCTTGGCGTTTTCCCGGCCTTGACCCAGGCGCGTGTCGGCAAAATTATAGAACGCGCCGCGCTTTTCGATCACATTCATTTGGACGCCAAGGTCAAGCAGGTCACCCGACTTGCTGATGCCCTTGTTGTACATGATGTCGAACTCGGCCTGTCGGAAGGGCGGCGCGACCTTGTTCTTCTTGACCGTGGCACGCACCCGGCTGCCGACGGTCTGGCCGCCCGCCTTGATGCTCTCCAACCGCCGCACGTCCAGGCGAACGCTGGCGTAGAACTTCAACGCCATGCCGCCCGTCGTGGTCTCGGGGTTGCCGAACATCACGCCGATCTTCTGCCGAAGCTGGTTGGTGAAAATCAGTGCGGTGTTGCTGGTGTTGATAACGCCCACCAGTTTGCGGAGCGCCTGGGACATCAACCGGGCCTGCAAACCCATGTGGCTGTCCCCCATCTCGCCCTCGATCTCGGCCCGCGGCACCAACGCCGCCACGGAATCAATGACCACCACGTCCACCGCGCCCGAACGGATAAGCGCCTCGGCGATCTCCAACGCCTGTTCCCCGGTATCCGGCTGAGAAATGTAGAGATCGTCAACATTCACGCCGCAACGCGCGGCGTACGCCGGGTCCAGGGCATGCTCAACATCAATAAAAGCCGCGATGCCGCCCGCCTTTTGCGCCTCCGCAATGATGTGTTGGCAGATCGTGGTCTTGCCCGACGCTTCCGGGCCATAAATCTCGGTGATGCGACCGCGTGGAACGCCACCGATGCCCAATGCGAGGTCCAACGAAAGCGAGCCGGTCGGAACCGCTCCAACCTTCAATCGCCCAGCCTCGCCCAATTTCATCACAGTGCCCTCGCCAAATCGCTTCTTCAGCGTGGCCAGGGTCGTATCCAACGCCTTCTGCTTGCCGACTTCCGCCATTTTTCGCTCCCTTGTTTCTGTGCAATTGAATCTGTGTGATGTGCGTCCTCAACTCGACGGGGAGTGTACAACAAAAGACACGAAAAATCAAATCACAACACAAGAGAACATGTGTTCGATCTATTGTTAAGACACGGCGCGGGCGCGATTCAGGCTGCGCCGACACGCTCACGCGGCCGCGTCGCGGGCGGCTGTCAACGCTGCTTGATAGGCCCCATATGTCTCCCGCCCGAAGCAGACAAAAATGACTTGTTCGAGCGTCGTATCCGCGGTGAGGAAGCGCACCACCTCCGCCACGGCGATCCGCGTCGCTCGCTCCAGCGGGAAACCGTAGGCGCCGGTGCTGATGGCCGGAAAGGCGACGCGGCGAATGCCCCGCTGAACCGCGAGCGCCAGGCTGTTGCGATAGCAGGCGACCAGCAGCGCATCTTCGCCGTGATCGCCATCCCGCCAGATCGGCCCGACGGTGTGAATGACCCATTGCGCCGGCAGCCGGTACCCGTGCGTGATCTTCGCCTGGCCGGTGGGGCAGCCTCCCAGCGTGCGGCATTCGGCCAGCAGCCCCGGCCCGGCCGCCCGATGGATCGCGCCATCCACGCCGCCGCCGCCGAGCAGCGAGTTGTTGGCTGCGTTGACGATCGCATCCACGGCCAAACGGGTGATGTCGCCTTCGACGATGGAGATGCGGTTTAACATGGTATGATCTCCGATCCGGAACAAATAACCCGCACTGAGCACGCGGTGAACTGCGGCGCGCCGGAGCCAGCCGGACGCCCGCTATTGCTGGCTCTTCAACCTGTTCAGCAGCGCCGTTGCGGCCACGTGTGCGGGGTCAATCGCCAGCGCCAGACGCCAATCCGTCCCTGCACCGGCCAGATTGCCCAGGTTCGCCTGCAGCAGCCCGTGTAGCGTCGCCATGTCGGCGCGGGTCGCCTGGATCTTGCGCTCCGGCGCGGTAGGTTGCGCTCGGTCGAACGCAGTGATCTGCCAGGCCAACGCTGAGGCCGCGGGAACCTGCGTGCCGACCGGGAGCGCGCGAAAACTGAGGCCCACCGGCAGCCATTGCCACTGCGCTCCGGCCTCTGGTTCCATGTCCGGCTGGCCGCTCAAGGTGGCGTCGCGCAGCGCCGCGGCCCCGCGGTTCGGGCCGATGTGCACCGGCCGGCCGGCGGCTGCCGCCCGACTCATGAACGCGTCCAGCAGCGCGACATAGGCGGCCTGCAACTGGCTGATGCGCGGGTCGCCGTCGGGGATTTCGCCGCGCTCCCAAGCGTCGCGCAGCAATCGGTATGCCGCTTCCTCCGCTGCCACCGAGGCCATCAGCTCCGGGTCGCTCTTGTGCAACAGTCCGAAATACCAGTCGCGGCGCAGCAACTCGGTGTCAATGGCCGTCACGTCCGGCCGGAGCCCTTCGACCTTCTGAAGATAGAGCGCGGGGGCGTAGAACTGCCAGTCTCGAGTCAACAGCACGCCGCCTGGTCCGATCTCAGCGAGCGTGTCCCGCGCATAGTCTTCCGGGATCGTGTCTGCGTGGCGGTCGCACGCCCGCCAGTTCGACGCCAGCGCCGCAATCAAGGTGACCACGAGGACAGCCACGATCGGCCAACCTGCGGTAAAACCGCGTTCACCGGCGGTCATTCGCGTCCGATTTGGTCTTTCAGTTCGCCGCCTGAAAAAGCGGCTCAACGAGTCCGCTATCGTTGCCGCGCCCCATGCGACCCACACCGATCCCGCCAGGAACGCGGGCAGATAGTACGCGTCACCGTCATCCTCGATCACATAAGCCCAGGCGTAGAAGGTGACAAAGACGATCACCAACCCCAACGTCCAGAACAGGCGCGGCTGCGACCGAGCCATGCGCCACGCGCCCACGCCGAGCAGCAACAGCCCAATCGGCGTGAATTGCGTCCACCACAGCTTCGCCGCGAAGATGACCTGCGGCCCCACCGGCGAGGAGAGCAGGCTGACGCGATACTGCTTGGCGGTCACCTGCCACCAGAACCGCTGCCAGGTGTCGGGTTGGCCCCAGTTCAACAGCGGATCGGCCGCGGCGCGCGCGGGCAAATAGAGATAAATGGCGAGCCCCGCAGCCAGCGCGAATGCCGACGCCAGCGCTGTCCGGCTGATCCAAAACCGCCAGCCGTGACGCGCGGTGAGCCAGAACGCGATGGCGGGCGCCAGTAGGGCGACAGAGGTCAAGTGATTGCCCAGACCGAGGCCGAAGAGGAACGCGGCAAGGATGAGCCGGGGGGCGCGGGGCGCGGGGCGCGTAGAGCGAGAGGGCGCTTCTCCGCCGTCTGCCGCCGATTTCAGCCCCTCGGCCCCTCCGCCCCTCCGCCCCTCCGCCCCTCCGCTCGTCTGCTTCCCCATGCCTCCGCTCAAGAGCACCAGCAACAGGATCGCCGCGGTCAAGAGAAGGTTGAGCGTATAGACCTCGGAGAGGGTGGCCCAGCCCCAGACGGTCCGGCCCAGGCCAAACGACAACGCGGCCGCCGCAGCAGCCAGAAGCGACCGCCAGGGGCGGGTCGTCTCGTCGGTCCTGTGCAGCGTGCGCCGCGCCAGCGCGTAAACCAAGCCGGCCGCCGCCGCCGCACAGAACGCCGACAGGAAGTTCAGCCGCCAGGCCACACGGCCAATGGGCAGGAGGTGGGTCCACAACCAACCGAGCGCGACATAGAGCGGGAATCCAGGCGCATGCGCCACGCCGCCGGTCCACGCGGCCAGGATCAGCTCGCCGCTGTCGGTGGGAGGCACGCCGGGCATCACGGTCACGCCATATACGACCAGGAGACCGGCAATGATACCAGCGCCAACGCCGATCCTCACCCGCCGGGCGTCCTGGCTTGCTTTGCCGAACACGGCCGATTTCTCCGCTGACGTCATATGGGCTGTCACCTCCCGCGGGACTATACCACAGCCAGGGATGACGCACAACCGCGACGTTTGGGCCAGGAATTCTCAATATCGGATTTGCTGGTTTGGGGCTTTTGCCGCCGGACGGTATACTCTCGGGGAGCATGGGGCGCGAAGCGGAGAGCGGGGATCAGCTATGAATCTGACTGACTTGAAACGTATCCGGTTGATATGGGCCGCGCGGCTGTCGGTGGGGCTGCTCACTGCGGGCGGGTTGATGCTGTGCGCCATCCTGCTGCTGGCCGCAGGATGCACCGCGCCCGCCCCGATAACCGAAGAAGGGCCGGCGCCGTTCGGCATCGTCTTGTCGCCTGCCACCGCAACGCCGAATGCACCGAACGCATCGGTGACCGTCACTGCAAACTCACCCTTGGCGCTGGTCTGGTGGGGCCCTGAATTCATTAGCCCGGACGCAAAACAACCGGCCGGCCCGCTGATGGCGGAGCAACTGGCGGAGTTCAGCCGGGCCAGCGACGGCAAGATCAGCGTCACACTGGCGCCCAAGGCGCGTTACGGCAAGGGCGGCCTGCTCGATTTTCTGCGCACTGCCGCGCCCGTCGCGCCGGCCATCCTGCCCGACCTCATCGCGCTTGACGTGTCCGAGCTGGAGGCGGCGACCGCGACCGGACTGCTGCAGCCGCTGGACGAGCTGCTGGACGACAACGTGATAAACGGGCTGTATCCGTTCGCCGTCTCGGCCGGGAGATTCGGAGAGCATGTCTTGGCCGTGCAGTACGTTGCCGATCTCGACCACCTCGTCTATCGGCGGGATCTCGTCAAGATGCCACCCGCGACCTGGCAGGAACTGCTGGCCGAGCACACCCGGTATCTGCTGCCCCTGAGCAGCCAACAGTCCAGCGCGTCCGGCCAACCGGCCCACAACTTACCCGATGTCCTGCTGAGTCAGTATCTGTCGGCCGGCGCGACATATGATTTGACGACACGGAAACTCAGCCTGGCCAGCGATCCGCTGCAACGTCTTTTCACATTCTATCAAACCGCGATCAAGAGCGGCGTCTTCCCGGAAGATGCCGCGCAAGTTCTAAACGCCGACCGCGTATGGAGCGACTATAGCCACGGCAGCGCGCCGCTGGCGGACGTCGGCGCCCGGCGATATCTGGCGGAGGGCGGCAATCTGAAGGGCACTTCGTATGCCGCCGCGCCGGGGCAAAACGGACCGCTCAAACCCGTGGCGAGCGGCTGGGCCCTGGCGATCACCACCACTGACCCGGCCCGCCAGCGCGCAGCCGCGTCTTTGATCGCCTGGCTGCTGGCGCCGGAACGCCAGGGGGCCTGGACCGCAAAGGCCGGCTGGCTCCCGACCGCACCCGTCGCCATCGAACAGTGGGATCAGTCCGAATACATCCAGTTTCTCGCCACCCAGCTTGCCGACGCCGTGAGCCTGCCCATCGGGCCGGACTCCGCCCTCGCCGCCACACAGCTCAAGCAGGGCTGGGAATCGGTCATCAAAGGCGAGAGCAGCCCGGCGGCCGCGACCGAGGCGATCCTGAATCCGCCCAAGTGAAGTCCGGCAGGAAGAAGTCAACCGGATGACCCGTCCAACTGATCCTCCCCGCGCCCAGATTCTCGCCGTGCTCACCGCAGCCCTCCGCGCCGCGGATCCGCGCGAGGCGGTCCACCGGCATCTGAGCCGGATGGGCGACGCGCTGATCCTCGGCCAACAAACCTATCACCTCAACCAAATCGGCCGCGTCATCATCGTCGGGGGTGGCAAGGCGACCGCGCCGATGGCCGCCGCGCTCCACGAAAGCCTCGCCGACCGTATTTCGGCCGGCGCGGTGGTCGTCAAGTACGGCCACTCCCGCGGGACCGGCAGCTGGCGGGCGCGATTCGAAGGCCGCTGCGACCGCGCTCCCATCGGGGAAGATCAATGCGAAGACGTAACGACACAGAATCAAGAGGGCCTTAGCGACTCCGCGCTTTCCTCGGCCGGCCCAATTCAGGTTTTCGAGGCCGGGCACCCCATCCCGGACGCGGCCGGCCTGGCGGGCGCGGAGCAGATCGCCCAGCTGCTGGCGGGCCTGACCGAGCGCGATCTGGTCATCGTCTTGCTCTCCGGCGGGGGGTCGGCGCTGCTGCCGCTGCCTGCGGCCGGGATCAGCCTGGCGGACTATCAGAGCCTCAACAACCTGCTGCTCCGCTGCGGCGCGGACATTACCGAGATCAACACGGTGCGCAAGCACTGCTCCCAGCTTCAGGGTGGGCAGCTGGCCCGCCTGGCCGCGCCTGCGCAGGTCGCCACGCTGATCCTCTCGGACGTTGTCGGCTCGCCGCTGGACGCCATTGCCTCCGGGCCCACCGTGCCCGATCACAGCACATTCGCCGATGCCTGGAAGGTGCTTGAACGGTATAACCTCGTCGCGTCGGCGCCGCCCACAGTATGCACGCATCTGGGACGCGGCGCCGCCGGCGAGATTCCCGACACGCCGAAGCCAGGCGATCCGATCTTTGCGCGGGGCAACACCCTCGTCATCGGCGACAACGCCAGCGCGGGCCGGGCCGCCGTGGCCGAGGCGCGGCGCCTGGGCTTCACAAGCCAGCTTCTGACGACTTTCCTCCAGGGGGAAGCGCGGGAGGTGGGCCGCGTCGCCGCAGGGCTTGCACAAGGGATCGCGTGCGGGCAATCGGATTTCATTTCGCCCGCGTGCCTGGTGCTCGGCGGAGAAACCACCGTGACGATCCGGGGAGCGGGCAGAGGGGGCCGGAATCAGGAGCTTGCGTTAGCGGCCGGCGTTGCGCTGGATGGCAGCCGCTTGCCGCCGGGAGTTGAGGTCGCGGTGGTGAGCCTGGGCACGGATGGCACCGATGGCCCGACGGAAGCGGCCGGCGGCCTCGCCACGGCCGACACGGTCGCACGGGCGCTGGCGCTCGGCCTGGACGCCCGCGCGGCGCTGGCGGCGAACGACAGCTATCATCTGCTCGGCGCGCTGGGTGATCTGCTCATCACCGGGCCGACGCAGACGAATGTGAATGATCTGATCGTCGTGTTCTGCTGGGGAGAGATTCGGGCGCATCGGGCTTGACGTGCCTGACACTTGCCTGGTAAACCATCAGCCTCCACAAGTGTCAGGCACGTTTCGGCGCTAAGCCTCTTCCGCGCCGGGGTACGCGGGCTGCGAATCGGTGCGGTTGCGGCCGCGGGAATCGGTGTAGCTGACGCGCCACGAAGGCATCCAGGCCAGGGCGACCGTCTGCACGTCAATATCGGCCTTCTTAGGCGTGATCTGAGTCTTCTGGATGTCGCCGGCGGCCTTGGTCCACTGCTGGGTCAGTGCATCCGCCTCCCCTTGCATCTGAACCTGGATATCCTTCACCTGGGCTTCGAGCCGCGCGATATCTTCCTCGGCCTGCTCGATGTTCGCCTTGGCCTCAGACGTCAGGCGCCGCTTAGTGGCTGCGGACGAGAGGCCGCTGAGGCTCTTCCGTTTGCGACCGGTCAGCAGGCCAAACATCCCGGCGACGGTGGAGACGCCGCTCAACACTTCCTCCGCCTGCCGCCCCTTGTACTTTGCCTTTGCATCAGCCAGGTCTTGCTGCTCGTTTGCCAGCCGATCCTGAATCCGCTTGAGCTGCGTCTCGTACTTGTCCTTCAGCTTATCTACTCCGGCGTCACGCGCCTCGCGCGCGGCCTGCTGGCAGCGTGCGACAAAATCGCGCGCCGACTCACCGGAGCGCGCATACAGCTTCAGGGTCGGGTTGTACGCCAGCTCAAAACCCTGGTTGCGGTAGATGTGATCGGTCAGATCAGCGGCCAGCCCGGCGAAAGCCTTGACCGAGGTCACGCCCTCCGGCAGGTCCACGCTGAAAGCAGCATCTGCAACCGGGCTCTCCTGAAGGTCGCGCGGCTCCAGGCTCACCGGTTGAGCATCCTTCCAGGAAATTACCTTGGCGCCGGGATCGAGCGGCAACAACAACGTGGTGTCCTGTCGCTCGTCAATGGCGAGTTTGCGATCGGCGAAATGGACGCTGGCGAAGCCGATCAACGCCGGCTCGTAGACCAGCACTTGTTGCGCATCGGCCAGGGCGTCCCCCGTGCGGGCGGCGATGGCCTGCATCGCGTTGTTTTTGGCGACAGCCACTGGCAAGTAAGCCTGTTTGATCCCCGGTGGCAGCACCGGCGGCTGCGCGCTGACTCCGCCTGCACCGACCGTCGCGGCGCTCGGGCCTTGTCCCGGCAGGAAGGCCGGCTTGCCGGCCGCCGCGATGGCCGGCCCGGCTGCGCCCTTTCGCCCGGCCATCAACGTCTTAATCTGTCCACGCGTCAGCGGGCCGCGCAGATAGCTCATCGCCCAGCGCGTCTGGAAGATCACGGGCTCTTTCAGGTTGACGTTGTGCATCAGGAAGACGCGCGAATCCAGCGAGGAGATGATCTTGTCCAGCTTGGCCGGATCGGTGATCGTCCCCGCCTCGGCCATGGCGCTCTCCAATCCCTCCATCAGGCGCGCCTTGTCCCGCTCGGCCTGCAACTTGCCGATGAACCAGGTGCCGGCGTTCGTCAGCCCCTTGTAGTCCAGATCCACGGGGTTCTGCGTGGTGAGCATGACGCCTACGCCGAAAGCGCGCGCCTGCTTGACCAGGGTCAGCAGCGGCCTTTTGCTCGGCGGATTGGCGCTGGGCGGGAAGTAGCCGAACACCTCGTCCATGTAGACCAGGGCGCGCAGGCTGGTGGTGCCGGGCTGGCTGCGCATCCAACTGATAATCTGCTCCAGCAGGATCGTCACGAAGAACATGCGCTCGGCGTCGCTCAGGTGCGCGATGTAGAAAATGCTGTGCCGCGGTTTGCCTTCCGGCGTGCGCAGCATGGCTGCGATGTCCAGCGGATCGCCCGCCGTCCACGCCTGGAAGCTGGGGGAAGCGATGATATTATTGAGCGTCATCGCCAGCGCAAAGCGATCCTTCTGCGGGAAGAAGGTTTCGACATCGAAGACGCCGACCTGCTTAAACGGCGGCTTCTGCACAGCCAGGATCAGCTTGGCGATGTCAAGATCCTGCCCGGCGCGCCAGGCGTTTTCCAGGATACTGGACAGGAGGATGTGCTCCCGGCTGCGCACCGGGTCGGCGTCAATGCCCACCAGGCCCAACAGCGCTGAGACCGTGCCCTGAATCTTGTCACGCAGCGTCTCAGTCTCGGTGTCCCAGTCTAGCTGCGGGGCCTTGAAGCTAGCAAGGATGCTGACCGGCAGGCCCGCCTCGGAACCGGGGGTGTAGATGGCGAAGTCGGCCGCGGCCTTGAGCGCCTTGATGCGGTCGGGGCCCTCCTCCCAGCTTGCCAGGCCGTTGCGCCAGTCGGTCGCGGTCTTGGCCGCGTAATCCTCCACCGTCATCCCCTTGCGCGCGGCGTCGTCGGGGTTGATCCACGGCTGGAAATCGGCCGGCAGGAGATCCGGGAAGGTGAGCAGCAGGTTGGTGATATCACCTTTCGGATCAATCAGGATCGCCGGCACGCCATCGAGCGCGGCCTCCTCGATCAAGTCAATGCAGAGGCCGGTCTTGCCGCTGCCGGTCATGCCCACGCAGATCGCATGGGTGGTCAGATCACGCGAGTCGTAGTTGACCTGAACATCCGCCAGTTGCTTGGCGGCCAGATCATACTGTTTGCCGAGAAAAAAGCTGCCGAGTTTTTCGATGATGGGCATGGGGAATCCTCCGGTTGGAGATGCTGTGCGGGATGAGATCCTTCGCTCTCTCCTCAAGGGTCGAATATCATGCTGAGGCGCGGACCGGCTTTGAATGACACAGTGACTTGCTGAGTTCCGCTCGCTCAGGATGACAATCGCCAAACTCCTCTGGATTGAGTGCCGAAGCATCTCCGCGCATGAGTTTCTTGCCGGGTGCGTACCATCCTTGCGAGGCAAATGGCTCAGCGTGACAGATCCCTGCGATCTCATTTGTCTTAGGCTGTTCAGTGTACAAGCCTCGACGAGGAATGTCAAGCCAAAATCAGCCGCCGCGCCAGCTCGTCGAGCGGTGCGATGCGCGCGGGCTGCACCGCCCGACGCCAGCCCAGCACCTTGGGCAGGCCGGCCAGACCGGCCAGTTGCCCGCGCAGCCGGGCGCGCGCGGCCGCGCCGCGCCAGGCGCGCAGCGCGTCCCATTTGATCCGCCATTGGGCACGGAGGATCCGGCCGAAGTGCTGGCGGATCAGCGGGCCGGGCATATCTTTAGCGATTACCCAGATGGTGTTGCGGCCGGTGTAGTAGCTTGCCAGCACGCCACCGCCGGTCGCGCTGAGGTGATGATAGAGCCGTGCGCCCGGCGCAAAGACGGCCCGCCAGCCCAGCAGTTGCAGCCGCCACGCCAGATCCACATCCTCCAGGTACATGAAGAGCCGCTCGTCGAACCCGCCGGCCTGCTCCCACGCCGCGCGGCGGTACATCACCCCGCCGCCGCACCCGCCGAAAATCTCTGGCTGGCCGTCGTACTGGCCCGCGTCGACTTCCCACACCCCGCGGTTGCGCGGGATGCCATCCGCGCCCATCAGGTCGCCGGTGTTGTGCAGTGTGTCCCGTCGATCGTAGAGCAACATCTTGCTGGCGATGGCGCCGGCCTCCGGGTTCGCCGCCGCTGTCTCAACCAGCGCGGCCAGCCAGCCCGGCTCCGCCTCAGTGTCGTTGTTCAGCATCACCAGCAGATCGCCGGCCGCGGCCCGTGCGCCCGCGTTGCAGCCGACCGCCAGCCCGCTGTTGCGCTCAAGCTGAACGATCTTGACTTCGGGATACTGCCCGGCCACGAAGGCCACCGAGCCGTCGCTGGACGCGTCATCCACCAGGATGATTTCGGTGCGCCCCCGCGGATAGCTCTGCGCCCGCAGCGCGTCGAGGCAGGGCGTCAGAAAGCGCAGGCCGTTGTAGTTTGGGATGATGACGCTGACGAACATGGCGAACCTTTCGTTGACGTTGGCACGTTGACAGGTTGACACGTGCGCAGGTTGACAGGTTCCAACGTTCCAACTTGCTAACGTGCCAACGTGCCAACGTACTCCGCCACTGCCTCTTGCCAGGGCCGGAGCGTGATCCCCAACGCGGCCGCGGCGGTGTTCGCCAGGACGGCGTGGAGGGGTGGCTTCGACGGCCGCGGCCACTCTGCGCTCAAGATCGGCGTGACAGGCAGATCGGGCCGGCCGGCCAGCCTCATGATCTCGCGGGCGAATTCGAACCGCGAGCAGAACCCGGCGTTGGTCAGGTGGTAGATACCGTACTGGCCCGTCGCGGCCAGGCGAAGAATCGCCGCCGCCAGATCCGGCGCATAGGTTGGGTTGCCGAACTCATCCGCGGCGACCCGGAGGCTGCCGTACTTCTCGGCGCCGGCCAGGATCTTGGTGACGAAGTTGCTCCCGCCCGGCCCGAAGAGCCACGCCACCCGGCAGATGTAAAAGCGGCCGCCGGTCAGATCGCGCACGATCTGCTCGCCCGCGGCCTTGCTGCGCGCATAGGTGCTCAGCGGGTTGGCTGCGTCCCACTCCCGGTAGAGGTCTCGGCGGCTGCCGTCGAAGACTTCATTGGTGCTGACATGGAGCAGCGCCGCGCCGGCCCGTGCCGCACCCAGCGCGACGTTCTGCGTGCCGACCGCATTGACACGGAACGCCAGATCGGGGTTCGTCTCGCAGCCGTCCACGTCGGTGTAGGCCGCAGCATGCACCACCAGCGCGGGCTGGAAGCTCTCGATGCGGCTCACAACGGCGGACGCAGTGATGTCATCCTCGGGCACGTCCAGGCCAAGGATCTCGTGCCCGGCAAACGCCGTCTGCAGTTGGCGGCCAAGCTGGCCGCGGTGGCCGGTGATAATGACGCGCATGAAGTGCCTTCTTACGTTTTCAATTGTCATTCTGAGCGGGTTAGCCCACAGACTACCGTTGCGGCGAGACGCCAGCGAAGAATCTATCATTCGAATGACGAGATTCTTCGCTGAGAGTCCGCCGCGGAGCGAGATGACTCGTTAACCCGCTCAGAATGACCAACATCACACAACGACAACTTCTACTTGAAAGGAATTGGAGCGAAATCTAGTCGTTACTGGACGCTTAATAGTGCCTAAACAGCTCATCCAACTGTCGTTTGATCTCGACCAGGGTGGGATCGGCTTCCTCCGCTGCGGCCGCAGGCGAGACCAGCGGCACGAAACGCACGTCGCACAGGAACTCGCGCCGCAAGCCGGCCGCCGTGCGCTCGATGCGCCACAAGGTTTGATCCCACGCGCTCGCGCCCACGGGGATCACCAACCGGCCGCCGCTCACAAGCTGCGCCACCAGCGCGGGGGGGACAGCGGTCGCGGCCGCGGTGACGATGATGGCGTCATAGGGCGCGTGTTCAGGCCAGCCCAGCCGACCGTCGCCCACTTTGACCGCGACCCTGCACCCCAACCCGCGCAGCCGCTCTCCCGCGCTGCCGGCGAGCTCGGCCAGGGTCTCGACGCTCCACACGTGCGGCGTGAGCTTCGCCAGCACGGCGGCCTGATAGCCCGATCCCGTCCCGATCTCGAGGACGCGGCTGTCCGGCGTCAAGCACAGCGCCTGGGTCATCAACGCCACGATGTACGGCTGCGAGATCGTCTGCCCCAGGCCGAGCGGGAGCGCAATGTCCTCGTAGGCCTGGCCGCGATACTCGGGTGGCACGAACAGATGCCGCGGCACGGCGGTAAGGGCCGCCAGAACGGCGGGATCCGCCACGTCCGCCCAGCGGGGCGGCCAACGCCTCGGCTGAGCTGGCTCGCTCATCGGCCCTCCCCGGCCAGCGCGGCCCACACGCCCGCAGCCGTCAACGTCTCATAGATGCGCTCGGCCGCCCACTGGTGACCGGAGGCTGTCAAATGGACTCCGTCCGGCTCGAACGCGTCGCCGGGGGCGCCGGCGCTGAGATCGGCCAACAGCACGCGACGCTGCTCGGCCAACGCCTGAATGCGTCCGTTGTAGAGACCGTAGCTGCCCTGCCGCGCGCGCGTCTCGGACGTCTCTGTCCCGGCCAGCGGCGTCATGGTCAGCAAGACAGGCCGAGCGCCAATGTCCCGCGTCCGCGCGACCAGTGCGGCCAGCGCGGCCGAGAAGCCGGCGGGCGAGGTGCGCGGGAACGGCTGCGGTGCCAGCTCGGGCAGCGGGCCGGACAGCCGTCCCAGCCTCCGCCCCAGGCGCTCAGCGCGAACGGCGGCCGCGCGCCAGAGATAGCACCCGGCAGCGCCGGCCGGTAGGCGGCGTTCGTACCAGCGGTCCAGCGCGTGGCGGGCCGGGTGGCAGTCGTTCAGGCCGAACCCGATCAGCACGAGCCGGGGGCCGACGGCGGCCACATCCCGGACGAAACGGGCATAGCCCAGCGGGGCCGTGTCGCCCGGCACACCGGCATTGACCATCGTCCAGGCGACGCGCGGATGGTCGGCGCGCAGGCGAGCCAGCAGCGCAGCAGGCCAGCTCGCAGTGGGGCTCCCAGCAGTGATCGAATCACCCAATGCAACGAGCGTGATCGCGCCCGGCCAGGCCAGGGCAGCGGGAAGCGCCCGCCGCCGATAACGCGCACGCAACGCCAGTTCCGCCGCCGCCAGCAAGATCGCGGGGCCCAACAGGAGCACCGACCAGCGCCACCGCATCGGTCCCTCCGCAAAACGGTTGTGCCGCTATTGTAGCATCCGGGAGAGCGCGCCGCAAACACCGGACAGCCATCGGGCGCGCCGTGCTGGACTCATGTCCTGGTCAACTGGAGGAATTCAGTCCGCGTCCGCGCGTCCGTGCGGAACGTACCGCGCATAGCGCTAGTCACCGTGGTGCTGCTCTGTTTCTCAACCCCCCGCATCATCATGCAGAAGTGGCTGGCCTCGATCACGACACCTGCTCCGAACGGGCTCAGAATCTCCATCATCGCGTCCGCGATCTCGTTGGTCAGGCGTTCCTGGATTTGCAGCCGGCGGGCATACATATCCACCAGTCGCGCGACTTTGCTCAGCCCCAGAATTTTGCCGTTAGGGATATAGCCCACGGTCGCCCGGCCGAAGAAGGGGAGGACATGGTGCTCGCACATCGAGTAGAACTCGATTTCTTTGATGATGACCATCTCTTCGCAGCAAGTCTCGAAGATAGCGTCATGAATCACGTCTTCGAGCCGGGTGTGGTACCCGCTGGTCAGAAAGTCCAGCGCCTTGGCCACGCGCAACGGCGTGCGCAACAGGCCTTCCCGCTCAGGGTCTTCGCCCAGACGCGTGAGCATCTGGTGGATGAGCGACTCGAACGCCGAATCGTAAACTTCGCCCGCGCCCGCATCAATATCGGTGGCATAATGTGAATCCGCTGTGACAAGAGGAATTTGAGGGTCCATAACCTGACGCAACTCCTTTTCTGTGAAGTGCTGCCCGTCGGCGATCTGGCGCAGCGTCAGCCCGATCTCCGGATGAATCCAGTCGGGGGCCAGATCGGCCAGGGGAACAGCGATGTATGGACGCCGCAGGATGTCCGGGTCAGGGATGTGGCGCCCGTTCAAGTCAAGGATCAGGCGCTCATAAAGCGCGATGTCCAGGTCAATAGGCCGCGCCGCGAACTTGTCCGCGGTGCGCACCCGGCCGAGCGCGGCTTCGATGTCTAGCAGGGCGGCCTTGAGGGCGGCCGGCGCGAGTTCCGTTTTGATCCGCGCCGCGGCGTTGTAGTAGGCCGGCTGGGGCGTGGCCGTTCCCGCGGCCGGCGACTCGTAGATCGGGCTGATGGCAATCAGCCGGATTTCGGCATGGCGGCGCAGCCGGGCGAACGCCAGTGGCAAGTTCCGCTCGCGCTCGATATTGCTACCGACGGCAATGAGAACCTGGGGCACCGTTTATGCCTCCATGTCCGACCGCCGCCGATAGATCGCCACACCCACCGAACGCGCAAACCGAAGGGCGCCCGGCTTTTCCACCGAGAGCTCCACCGCCTGCACGCGCGCGTCCTGCGCGAAGCAGAGCGCGACCAGGTCGGCGGCCAGGCGCTCAACCAGGAACGGTTGAGCCGTCTCGATATGCGCGATCATGGCCTTCGCGACGGTGCGATAATTGACCGCATCCGCAACGTCATCGCTTGCGCCGGCCGGCCGCGTGTCAACATGCAGTGTAGCATTGACAACGATGTCCTGCCGGTTGCGCCGCTCCTCCGCGTTGATACCGACGATCCCGCGCACCATGAGATCGCGGATCAGGACGCGGTCGAGTGAGCCGGCCGCTGCCGCGGCTCCGGCGTCGCCCGACATGATGGCTTGATTGGACGTTGACATGTCTCTCCGGCTCCATTTCCGGCAGCACCTCTGCGGCCGGGATCGCGCAGGGAGGCGCACCTGGATGAATTTGTCCGGCGCGGGTGGATTTCGCCGGCTCTGGGCCAGATTATGCCACAAACCGGCAGAATCGCGCGTAGCGAGGATTCCAACGCCTTAAGAACCTGGCCCGGCAGGCGTCTGCCTGCCGGGCCACACAGGATGGGCGATCCCCCTCAGCCGGGATCGAGATCAATACGCCCGCGCGAAGATCGCGATGCGGTCGGTCGGCTGGCCGGTGTAGAAGCAGACCCCCTCACCTTCGGGCTTTTCGAACGGGAAGCACCGGATGGTCGCCTTGGTCTCCTCTTTGATCCGATCCTCGTCCTCGCTGCTGCCGGCCCAGTGCACGCGGATGAAGCCGCCCGGGCCTTCGAGCACCTGCCGAAACTCGTCGTAGCTCGCCACGCGGCGGGTGTTGGCGTCCCGGAACGCGATCGCGCGATGGAGCATGTTCGCCTGGATGGCCGCCAACATATCCCGCGTCGCGTTGACGATGCCTGCCACCGGCACGCCGAATGTCTTGCCCTCTTTGCCCGGGATGTCGCGGCGGGCGAAGACAACCGCGTTCTGCTCCACATCGCGCGGACCGATCTCAATGCGCAGCGGGACCCCGCGCATCTCCCAGTCGTTGTACTTGTACCCCGCGTTGAACTCCTCGCGGGCGTCGAGCTTGACCCGGATGCCTGCGGCCTTGAGGGTCGCGGCGACCTGGTCGGCCAGGGCCAGCACCGGGCCGCGCTCGACGTCCTTGCGCCAGATCGGCACGATGACTGCCTGGTGCGGCGCCAGTCGCGGCGGCAGCATCAGCCCCTGGTCGTCGCCGTGGGCCATGATGATCGCGCCGACCATGCGGGTACTCAACCCCCAACTGGTTGTCCACGCGTAATCGAATTCGTTATTTTGGTTCAAGAACTTGATGTCAAACGCCCTGGCGAAGTTCTGGCCCAGGAAGTGGCTGGTGCCCGATTGCAGCGCCCAACCATTGCCCATCATCGCCTCAATGGTGTAGCTGGCGACCGCGCCGGCGAACTTCTCGCGGTCGCTCTTCCGGCCCTGGATCACCGGGATGGCAGCCTCGTTGATCGCAAAGTCGGCGTAGACGCCCAGCATCCGCTGCGTCTCCTCCTCGGCCTCCTCGCGAGTGGCGTGTGCGGTGTGGCCTTCCTGCCACAGGAACTCCGTTGTGCGCAGGAAGAGCCGCGTGCGCAGCTCCCAACGAACGACGTTCGCCCACTGGTTGATCAGGATCGGCAGGTCGCGGTACGAGCGCACCCACTGGCTGTACATGTGGCCAATGATCGTCTCGGACGTCGGGCGGACGACCAACGGCTCATCGAGTTCCTTGCCACCGCCGTGCGTCACCACGGCCAGTTCCGGCGCAAAGCCCTCGACATGCTCGGCCTCGCGCTGGAGGAAACTCATCGGGATGAAGAGCGGGAAGTACGCGTTGACATGGCCGGTCTCCTTGAACCGGCGATCCAGCGCGGCCTGGATATTCTCCCAAAGCGTGTATCCGTAGGGCCGGATGACCATGCACCCCTTCACCGGGGAATAATCGGCCAGCTCAGCCTTCTGAACGACGTCGGTGTACCATTTCGAATAATCTTCGCTGCGTGGCGTCACACCTTTTTCGGACATGGTAAGTTCTCCTATGCGCTCGAACCCCTTATCAGGGATGAGTTCGTTGATGGGAAACGTAACGAGTGACGAGTGATCTACCCGCACAAGCCGCCTTCGGATGACTCGTCACCGATTACCTGTTATTCGTTGCTACTTAGCTCGCCCTCCTACCCGCAGGATCGGCTCATCCTGCGGGCGGAGGGCCGGGCGGTGTTGGGGGCTCGGCCAAGACCGAAAGAACATCCGCCGGTGCGGCGACAATGTGCGCCAGCGATGCAATGGAATGGCCCAGATCTGTGTGCGCCAGCCAGGCGTCCACCACGGCCTGCCAGTCGGCGCCGAGGAGGACCAGCGGCGCGCCGGCCAGCGAGCGGGTCTGCAGGAGGCTCCAGGCCAGGGTGACCTCCGAAAGCGTGCCGATGCCGCCGCGGACGGCCACGAACCCATCCGAGCGGTCGAGCATGATCGTCAGGCGTTCTAGCAGCGAGGCAGCTTTGATCTCCTCGGTCAGCCACGGGTTCGCCGGCGCGGGATCGAAGATCGCGCACGTGACCCCGATGACCCGGCCGCCGGCCTCCGCTGCGCCGCGGCTGACCGCACCCATGCTGCCCCCGTAGCCCCCGCTGAGCACCGCATAGCCGGCGCGCGCCAACACGCCGCCCAGTTCATAAGCCTCGCGGTAGTACTGGCTGCTCTCCGCGCGCCGCGAGCTGCCAAACACCCCGATCGTCTTCATCCCCCCCTCGTTCCTTTCGCTCCCCGCTCCCCGCCCTACGCTCTACGCTCCCCGCTCTACCGGCTGCTGCTGACCAGTTCCCAGCCCTGCCCCTCGCGGCGTTGGACCAGCTCCAACACGCGGTAGCCGTACGTGTTGATAATGCGCGTTCCTTCGTACTCCGTCTCAGTCACCTCGTTACGATTATAGATGTGCTGGTGACCGTGAAGCATCAGTGTGGGCCGGAACCTGCGCAGCAACCCCAGGTAGGTGTCAAAGCCCTGATGCGGTAAATCTTCGCCGTCATGGATGCCGCGGGGCGGGGCATGGGTGACGAGGATGTCCAGGCCACGTCCGAAGCGCAGCCGATTGAGATACAGTTGCGACCCCAGGCGGAGCGCCTGCATCTTCACCTCAGTCTCGCTGTATTGGAAAGGCGCACCGGGATTATAAACCCGGCACCCTTCCAGTCCCGCCAACAGCAATCCCGCATGGTTCACGGCCCGCATGTGCAGGTTGGTGGCCCAGGTGAAGGTCTCAGCGCCGCCATGCGCCAGGGGATCACTCGACCGGACAATGACCTTATCGTGGTTGCCATGCACGTAGCAGAGCGGCCGGTCCAGCAAACCCACGATATACTCAAGGTAGTAGTAAGGCAGGTCGCCGCACGCCACAATGAGATCAATCGTGCCTACGCGCTCGCGGATGTAAGGCCCGTAGAGCACCGGTTCCACCATATCGCTGACCGTCAAAATACGCATGGCAATCCCACGGCGCCGCCGGATAAGCCTCCCTGTTTCAGAATCGCGGCGGGATATGTTACAGACAGCAGTCCACCGGGCCGGCAGTATAACATGCTCGCCGCGCGCCTGTCAACGAGTCGGCCAGGTTCGTCATGTGATCCGCGTGCCATTTGCGCCGTTTTGACGTCTTGTATTGATGGATGTGCGGCTACGGCGCCGTACAACGGGGCGCCGCGCGGCTGCGGAAGGAGGTTGACATGTTCATTCGTGGATTCGCCCGGGTGGTTGTGGCGGTAGGGGCATGTCTTGCTCTCGGGTTCGGAGGCGAAGCGCTGGCGCGGGCAACGGGATTCACGCCCAGGTCCCGAAACAGCGCACCGCCTCTCTCAAGCGCCACCGCATCGGAGGCGGCCGGTGCATGGCGTTCGGGCGGGCCGTATGGCGGCGACGTGCAGGCGTTGGCGCTGTCTCCCGCGTTCCGTACCGATGGCTTGGCGCTGGCCGGCGGCTGGCGCACGGGCGGCTACGGCGTCACCGGCGGTTACGGGATCGTCCGCACCACCGACGGCGGCGCTTCGTGGCATGATCTCCAGGATGAAAACCACCGCTGGCCGATCTACGATCTTGCGCTCTCTGCTGCCTTCGCCTCGGATCAGACCGCATTTGCCGGCACGGAGGTCGGCCTGCTGTGCAGCACCGACCGCGGGGACACCTGGACCACCCTCTACGGCGGCCTGCCCGGCTGCGAGCACGGTTCTCGCTGCGCCATCGGCCGGGTGCGCCTCTCGCCGGCATTCAACCTGGATGGCACAGTGCTGGCGGCCCAGTCGGTGCTGGCAGACGCCTCCGCCTACCTGTACCGCTCGACCGATCGCGGCGTCTCCTGGACGCGCATCCTGACCGGAACCGTGACCGCACCCGCGTTCTCGCGGGATTTCGCGACGAATCATATCGTCTTCGCCGCGCAGTTCGACGGCCTCGGCGCCACCCGTCTGCTGCGCTCCACGGATGCTGGCCTGACCTGGACGGAGGCCAAGCGCCTGACCGGCGTCCAGGTGAACGACATCCTGGAGACGTACGACGGTGCGCTGCTCCTGGCGACCGGCGACGGGGTCCTGCGCCTCGTGGCAGACGGCGACACGTACATCGTCCAGGAGACCAACCCGAACACCGACGCCGCGGTGAACCGCCTGGCGACGGCCGGCGATCATCAGTACGCCGCCGGCGAGAACGGCCTGTTCATCAGCCTGAGCGATGGCCGCCGGTGGGATCGCTACGCCGATACGCCGGCAGTCCCGTTCCGCGCCGTTGCTCCGTGCCCGCTCTGGGGCGAGTGCCACAGCCTGCTCGCCGGCACGCACACTGGCCTGCTCTTCACCCCAGACGATAACCTGGTCGCAACGCGCTGGCTGCCGGGGCCGCATCCGGCCCCGGCAGCCAGTGTGGCCGCGTCGCCGGCTTACGAGGCCGACGGCATGCTCTTCGCGGGCACCGATCACGGCATCTTCCGCAGCACCGATCGCGGCGGAGCGTGGCAATTGATGGTTGCAGGTGCGCCGGCCGGCGACGACACCGCATTCCCGGCCGTGCGACTCTCACCCGCCTTCGCGGCCGATGGCACCGTATTCGCCACCTTCGAGAACGTGCGGCTGGCGCAGACTGCGCTTTACAAGTCCACGGATCGCGGTGTTTCGTGGACGATCTACCCGGCGGTGGGCGGGGGCCGGGCGCTGGCCGTTTCACCGGCCTATGCCGCTGACCACACGGTCTTCTTCGGCCGGGGCGACCGGCTCTTCAAATCTACCGACGGCGGCGCAACGTGGGCCAGCACTCCGATGGCAGCGGCCGAGGAAGGCTTCATCACCTTCGCTCTGGAAGCCTCGCCGGCCTACGCGGCCGACCGCACGCTGTTCGCCACCGGGTACGGCCAGGTGCGGCGCAGCACCGACGGCGGCGCAACGTGGGCCAGCCAGCACAGCTACGCGCCCTCCTACGGCCTGGCGATCTCACCGAACTATGCGGCCGACCGCACGGTCTGGCACACCTATCGGGCAATCGAAGGCGTGGGCGATGGCACCCCGGAAAGCGGCGTCTTGCGCACCACCGACGGCGGTGCGATCTGGAGCTTCGCCACCTTCGGCCTGCCCGGAACCTACGAGCCGTTTCCGATCCCGCTCGCCGCCTCGCCGCGCTTCGCCGCGGACAAGACCCTCTTCACCATGCTGACCGGCCAGCCGCTTTCGGGGCAGACGCACGATCTCTATCGGGCACAAGATGGCGGGAACGGATGGGTGAACCTGGGGCCGGCGCCCGGCAACCCGAACCCCCAGGCGCTCACGGCAACCGCCCTCAGCGCAGGCTGGCTGACTGCGCATGTCGCCACCGACCGCGGCGTATGGCATTACGACACAGGCTGCCGGGAGCTGGTCACAGCCGGCGGGTTCGAGGGCGGCGCGGAGCTGGACAACTTCTGGCGCCGCGTCCAAACACCCATCCTTGCCGCGTACAGCAGCGCCCGGTTCCACAGCGGCGGCCAGAGCCTTCGCACCGGCATTGACGGCGCCGCCGACAAATACGGCTACTCCTCCGCCCAACAGGAGCTGACGATCCCCGCGGATGCGGCGAGCGCGGAGCTGACCTTCTGGTGGTATCCGATCTCGGCGGAAGGGCCGCTGGCGGCCGCGGAGGCGGCTGCGCTCGAAAACACCCGCGCGGGCGACGCCAGCCGCCTCTTGTCGGCCGGGCTGACCGACGACCGCCAGTACGCGCTGCTGCTGGACACCAACGGCGGGATCCTCAAGACGCTGATGTTCACCCGGAGCAATGCCAAAGCCTGGCAACAGGCCAGCTTCGACCTGACCGCCTATCGCGGACGCACGGTGCGCATCCACTTCGAGACGTTCAACGACGGCGATGGCCGCAGCACGGCGATGTACGTAGACGACGTTTCGCTCCGGGCGTGCTGGCCCGCGGCGCCGACGCCATCGCCTACGGCCACGCTCACGCGGACGCCCAGCGTCACGCCCACTCGCGGGCCGGTCCGGCCGCAAAGCTTCCTGCCCCTGATGGTCAAGAATTATCCGTCGCGCGTTACACCGACGGCGACGCGCACGCCGACGCCGAGTGCCACGCCCTCCCGGACACCGACAGGCTCACGGACGGCGACGCGCACACCGACGCCGAGCGCCACGTCCTCGCAGACGCCGACAGGATCGCCGACCGCGACGCGCACGCCGACGCCGACCGGGTCGCCGACGCCTGATCCGCTGACCGATCGCTGGCTTCGCAACCTGGTCATCGAGCCCGGCGACGCCGGCCGGCTGCTGGGCATCACGAACGGGGGGCGCCTAGTCAGCAGCCCGGATCGCGGCGAAACATGGTCCTACCTGGCGCTGCCGGCCGCGCTGGGTGATGCGTTGGAAGGCGACGCTGCCCTGGGCATGGATTACAACCATCCCGCCACCCTTTACCTCGGCGCCGGCACGCAGGGGCTGTGGCGCAGCAACGACGGCGGCGTGAGCTGGGAGAAACGTCATCCGATCCAGATCGGCCCTGTGGCCGTGGGCCTCGACGATCCGCAGGTGCTCTGGGCGGGCGTCCGCGATCCGGCCACTATGCCGCTGGCGCGCAGCACCGATGGCGGGCTGACCTGGTCTTCTACCGAGCCGCGCACCGAGCGCTGGCCCATCAGCCCGATCCTGATTGATCCCCAGGCGCGCAATCTGGTCTACACCGTCACAATGAACCGCCGCAGCACCGCGGCGTTGGAACGCACCTTCGATACTTACTGGGAAAGCATCACTGCGCCGGTGAATCCTGCCAGCTATCCGCCCGGCGGCTATCCCAGCCGCGGCCTGGCGCTGGACTCAACCACGCGCGGCCTCTACGTGGGCAACCCGGACGGCACACTCTACGTCAGCTACAACGCGTTTGCGCTGGACAAGGGCGAGATCACCTGGCAGCCGGTGCACAACTTCGGATTCCAGCCATCGCCGTTGGCAGTGGGCGCGGGCCCCGGCGGCGCGGCGCTGTACGTCACGATCAACGCCGAACCGTGGGACACCGGCTTGCCCGGCCGCACCCTGCGCAGCGACGATGGCGGCCGCACCTGGATGCCGCTCACGATCCCGCCGCCGGCCGGTCTGCCGCCCACGGCCACACCGACCCGGACGGCAACCCCCACGCCGACAGCGATCATCCCGACCGTCACGCCGGGGGCATGCTTCGCGGGCTTCACCAACGGCGGGTTTGAAACCGACGACGGGTGGACGCTCCGCACCAATCCCGTCCTGGCCGCTTATGTCACCTCACCCACCCATGGCGAGGCGCGCAGTATACGCACCGGGATCGCGGCCGGCGGCAGCAACGTGCTGAGCTATTCGCCGATCGAACAGGCAGTGACCTTCCCGGCCGGCCTCGCCGCGGCCAGGCTGAGTTTCTGGCGCTACAACGTCAACGGCGATGTGTCCGCAGCGGTCCCGGCCGGCAATGTTCCTGTCCCCGCCGTATTGCCGCGCACCGAGGCCGAGCTGGCGCAGCGGATTGATGCAAACGACTTCTTTTACGTGATCGCCATCCGACCGGACGGCACGATTGACTGGCTGCTCACCGAAAGCCTGAATCAGCCGGCCTGGCGCCAGTTGAGCGTAGACGTGAGCCGCTACCGCGGGCAGACGATCCGCTTCCAGTTCGGCACCTACAACAACGGCAGCAACGGCATCAGCCGCACCTTCGTGGATGATGTATCGCTGGAGCTCTGCCCGCCCGCGGGCGCACTAGTGCTGCCGACCGGCTGGGCCACCCGCGTGATCGGCCGGCCGGAAATGCGCACGCTGTACGCCGAGGCCGGCGGGCTGCTCTACCGCTCGGATGACGCCGGCGCAACCTGGCGCGCCACCGGCACGCTCCCGGCAGCCCACGTCCTCCTCAGCGCCGCACCGAACACGCTTTACGCCGGGAACGGCGCGTCGTGTTATAGCGGCGCAGAACCGCCGCCCGCGTGGCGCAGCACCGACAGCGGCGCGACGTGGCAAGTGCTGCCCGCCGCACTGGGTCTCAAGCCGCTGGCCGCGCATCCCAGCGCCCCGGACCGGCTCTACCTGGGTGTGTGCGGCGGACCGTTCATCAGCACAAACGGCGGCGCCACCGTCACGCAGCAGACCGATCCACTGTTCACACTCCTGGATAGCTGGACCATCGCGCCGGCCGGCGGCGAATGGCAAGAGGTCTGGGTCGGCGGCGTGAGCGAAGGAGGCGGCGGCGCAGTGCTGGTCAGCCGGGACGGCGGCGCGACCTGGGCGCGCAGCACGCCGCTTGAGGCTAACATGGGGTGGTTCGGCGACCTCAAGCTGGATCGCTATCTGCTGGGCTGGGTCTACGCCGCGATGTACTACGGTTTCTACACCACCGACGACGACGGCGCGACCTGGCGAGAGAAATCGGAAGGGCTGGCCGAGGTGATCGAGACCAGCCCGGGCGCGGGCCCGTATGGGCTCCTGTCGCTGGCGCAGCAGCCGCTCAATCCCGAACATCGGCTCTATCTCGGCACGGCGCGCGGCCTGTACACCCGCAGCCTGGCCGAGGACGCGTGGTGGAAGCTTTCCGGCCAGCCGTTCGATGCGCTGGCCGTAAATGAGCTGCTCCTCCTCGACGCCGCGGCCGATGGTCTCTACGTAACGACGCCCGCAGGTGTGTTCATCTATCATCCGGGCAGCGCCGCGCCCACGCCGACCGCGACGGTGACGCCCACGGCAACGCCAGCCTCAACGCGCACCCCCACGCGGACGCCCACGACAACACTAACCCCGACCCGCACCCCCACGGGCGCCGCGATTCCGACGGCAGAGCCGGGAAGCTGGCCCACGCCGCACATCTTGGCGACGCTCAAGCTGCCGGCCGGCAGTCGGCCGCACGGCATCGCGTTGAACGCAGCGGGCGACTCCGCCTACGTGGCCTTCCACGGTGTGGATCACAGCGGGCGGTTCCTCGGCGTCGTGCGCACCAGCCCGCTGCAATTGCAGCAGACGATCGAGCTGGCGACGACACCCGCCGGGCCGAACCAGGTCGCGTGGGTGCCGCGGGATGGCCTGACGCCGCTGGTCGCCGTGACCGAGCGGCAGATCGGCGAACTGACGCTGCTTGCGCCGCCGGGCATCCAACGCCGGCTCAGTGTCGGCGATATGCCGGACGGTGTGGCCGTCGCCGGGCGCTACCTGTACACCGCCGACTTCAGCAGCAACAGCGTGAGCATCTTCGACCGGAACACGTTGGACCGGGTTCAGACGATCAGCGTGGATAGGGAGCCGGCGCTGTTCGCGGCCGACGAGACGACAGGCGACCTGTTCCTCTCAGTGCACGGCGCGAACAAGGTGCTCCGGCTGCACGACGCCGCCGTCACCCAGGAATTCACCGGCATCCCGGCGCCGTACGGCCTGGCATTCGATCCAGCCAGCCGCCGGCTCTACGTGGCGAACCGCGGCGACAACCACACGGTCACGGTGCTCGATCTGGCCGCCGGCGCGTCCGCGGGCACGATCGGCCTGGGCAAGGAGCCGTTCGTCCTGGCGGTCAACCCTGACACGGGACACCTGTTCGTGGCGTGTGGCGACACCGTAGAAGTATATCGCACGTTGGATTGGGCGCATGTGACGACCCTCCCAGTGGCCGCGGGCGCGGAGGAGGGCATCGCCATCAACAGCGCCGATGACCGGGTCTACGTCACCAGTAGCGAGGGTGACGCCCTGACGGTCATCCAGGACGCGACCGCGCCGCTCGTCTTGTTCTACAGCGACCGTGACGCCGGGTCCGATCTCTATCGCATGTTGCCCGATGGCCGGGAGCAGATGCGGTTGACCTTCACACCGGCCGGCTCGGAGTTGGGCGCGACCGGCTCGCCCGATGGCCGCTGGATCGCCTACAGCGGATTGGAGGGGGATGGCCCGAGCAAAATCTGGGTGATGAGCCGCGATGGCCGCAACCCCCGCTCTCTGGTCTCCGACGGCAGCGACAATGTCCATCCCACCTGGTCGCCCGATGGCACGCGGCTCGCCTTTGCCCGCCTGACGGCAGATGGTTACGATATTTACACGGTGCGCGTGGCCGATGGGCTGCTCACGCGCCTGACCGTGAACGATGCGGCAGACCTGGATCCGAGCTGGTCTTGGGCGACGGGGCGGATTGCGTTCCAGTCGAACCGATCCGGCGTCAACGGCGATCTCTTCAGCATGGCGGCTGACGGCAGCGATGTGCGCCCGCTGACGGCCAACTCGAACGGCGACGCCTGGCCGAGCTGGGCGCCGGCCGGGGATCGCCTGGTCTTCTGGGGCAGCCGCGCCGAGCAGACGATCTACCGGATCAACGCCGACGGCTCCGGCATCCTTCCCCTTGCCTCGCAGATGCTCCGGCCGGGTGCGCCCGCCTGGGGCCCCGCGGCTGCGGCGGGTTGGATCGTGTTTACCGGGTATCGGCCGGGAAGCGGCTATAGCGAGGTGCTTCGGGTCGCGCCCGACGGCGCGGAGCTCGCGCTGCTGACCTTCAATGAGGTTAACTTCGACGCAGCGACCGGGTGGCTGCCAGGAACGCCCTGAGCCGGGCCAGGGCGTTCCTGCGGCTTTTGACATCCCATTCGATCTCCCCTATACTGGCCCGGCCAGTAAGCCAGTCATAGGGGAGGATGTTGCACAACTCCATGAACCGTATACGCAAAATCGCCAGCGCAGTCCTGATCGGGCTCCTGTTGCTGGCGCTTTTCTATCCTGCGCTCCGCTGGCTGGCCGGCGAATGGCTGGGAAACGATTATTACTCGCACGGGCCGTTGGTGCCGGTGATTTCCGCACTGATCGCCTGGCGGCTGTGGGTCCGATGGCCGGCCGCGCAGCGCCAGGTCAAATCGGCGCCGGCCGGGCTGATTCCGGCCGGACTTGGGCTGGCGATCTATCTCTATGCGCTGTTGCAGCGGGCCTACTTCGTCGCCTCCCTGGCGATGGTCCTGCTGATCGCCGGGCTGGTGTGGTATCTGCTGGGGACCGCGGCGCTGCGCCGGCTGGCCTTTCCCATCGGCTTTCTGCTGTTCATGATCCCCCTCCCGTTCGTGGAGCCGCTGAGCGTCCCCCTGGCGCAATTCACGGGGCAGGCGTCCGCCGCGTGTGTGCGATTGGCCGGCGTGCCCATCACCGTCAACGGCCAACAGGTGAGCCTGCCGAACGCTGAGCTCGTCGTGGGCGCCCAGTGCAGCGGCCTCCGCTCTATCGTCACGTTGATGACCCTGGTCGCCCTGGTGATCTTCATGGTTGAGGGCGCGTGGTGGCGGAAGGCGCTGCTGGCGCTGAGCAGCATCATCATCGCGGCATTCGGCAACATCGTACGCGTGGCGTCGCTGTTGGGCGTGGCGAATTTCTGGGGCGCGGATGCCGGGTTCAAGTACTACCACGACTATTCCGGGATCGTGTTCTTTCTGAGCGCGGTGCTGCTGTTGATCCTGTTCAGTGTGGTGTTGGGATGTCGCGAGATCAGAGAAGATATCTTCTAGTCATCGTCGTCCTGCTGCTCGCCGTGGCGGCGGTGTTGTTCATCACTCGAGGCCAGCCGCTCGGCGCGGGCGAAAACGGCCACACCTTCGTGGCCGATCTTGATCTGTGGCAGCGGACCGAGCACGAGATCGTCGTCACGTCACCGTATAACCTGAGCTTGAGCGGAAAGCTCAGCGACGTGCCGCTGAAGCTGGGCCAATGGATCGGCCAGGACGAACCGCAAACCAATCTTGAGGTCTTCATCCTGCTCGAGCCCGAGCAGTACGTGCAGCGAAACTATCGTCTGCCCGATGGCCGCTACGTTTGGCTCAGCCTGATCGGCAGCCGGAAGTCCAAGAGCTTTCATTCGCCGCAAATCTGCTACGACACCGATGGCTGGAAGACCGAGGTCAGCTCCCAGGCGGTCCCGCTGGCGGCAGGCGAGGTTCACGCACTGCAGTTGGTAGCGCGGAAAGAGTACAGCCCGGACTCGATCGCCGAGCATGTGGTGCTCTATTTCTACCTCTGGCCCGGCTATGCGCGGACTGCCCAGGATGGCATGGTGGTCGTCAAGGTCACTGCGCCGATCTACGGCTCAGTGGACGAGACGCTAGCACTGGAAAAGGATTTCCTCAACCACCTGTTCACAGCGGCAAAGTAGCATCCTGTAAGGCTGATCTTCCCGTGCCTGACACTCGCACATTTCAGCTTTAGCGAGGGCAGTGCCAGACACGTCTTGGCAAAGGCCAGAACAACTGAGGTCGGTGCTGCGAACCCTGTTTGTGTTTGGATATACTCGTCGGCGTCGGCAGGTGCCGAACGGCTGAAGACATCGCTACGGCTCATCACAACCAGCAAAAGACGCCCCCGTGACTCCGGGTCACAGGGGCGTCTTTTTGTGGATCGCTTCTTTCAGCGGAACCGGACACCCTGATGGCATTCCGGTTCCACTGATTATCCAGCGGTTACTTCCGCCGGCGTGACCGGACACGCAACTGAGCGTAGCCAGCCAGCCCGGCGAGGCCGGTGCCGAGCATCAGCAGGGTCGCGGGTTCGGGCACTTCACCGGGGGTGAAGTACACGACCTGCACGACCACTTCATTGGACTGGCGCGCGGCGCCTTCCTTGAAGCTCACCACCGCGCTGTTGGTGATCGTGTACGGTAGATCGCCAGCCGGCACGCGGGCGGCCTTGCCCGTGATCACCACGGTGACCGTCTCGTTCGGGGCCAGCACACCGACCTCGACCTTCCACTCGCGGGTGGCCGAATCGTAGCTTGCCGTGCCCTTGGAGGAGGTCAGCGTGACCTCGTCCAGTTTCGGATGGATGACATCACTCAACACGACGTTCGTCGCATTGGCTGTGCCTTCGTTCTTCACCGTGACGGTGAACACCACGGTCTCGCCGGTGTGGCGGATCGGGTTGTCCACGCTCTTGTAGATCTTCGGATCCACCGTGGCGTTCAACGGGTTGATCGCCGTGGCGGTCTTATCGCCCACCTGGTCGTTCTTCAAGGTGGCTGTGTTGGTGATGGATAGCGTGTTCCACTCGGAGAAGGTCATGACGCTCTGGCCGGCCAGCCCGTCAATGGTCATGTTGACCGTGACCTTGAAGGTGACGCAGGCGCTGGCGCCGGGGCCCAGGACGCCGATATTCCACGTCAGGGTCTTGGCGCCCAGATCGTACGTGATGCCCGTGCCGGTCGCGCTGCCGTCCACGTAGGTCGTGTTGGCCGGGATCGGATCCGTCAGCTTCACGCCGGTTAGGTTCGCCGTGCCCTGGTTGGCATAGCACATCTCATACGTGATCGTGTCACCGGGCTTGACCTCGCCTGCCGGATCGGCGGTCTTGGTCAGGGTCGGCTTGACGAACGCGTTCAGCGGGTTGCTCGTGCTGGCGGTCAACGGCGCCTTCTCGTTGCTGATCAGCGTGGCGACGTTGTCCACCGTCCACGCCTGCGGTTCCTCGGTCACGCCGGACAGAGTCAGATCAACTTTCACCTGGAAGGTACCGCAGGTGCCCATATCCGGCGGCAGCGTGCCGATCGGCAGGGCCAGCGTGCGCGTGGTCGGGTCGTAGATGACGCCCGCCGGGGCGCTGCCTTCGACATAGGTCGTGCGCGCCGGGATCGGATCGGTCAGCAGGACGCCGGTCGCGTTGCCGTTGCCGATGTTGCCGAAGCACAGCTTGTACTCGAGCACGTCGCCCGGCTTCACAGTGCCGGTCGGGGTGACGGTCTTGGTCAGGGTCAGGATCGGCTCAGCGTGCACCCGCACGATGTCCGTGGCCTGATCCATCACCTTGGCGTCATCCACGATCGTGACCGTGTTGTAGATGAAGCTGTTGTTCGTCCACGGCTTCTTGACCTTGACCGTGAGCGTGACAGACCCCGTGGTGCCGGGATCGAGCGTGCCCAGGTTCCAGCTCACCAGGCGAGTGACTGGATCGTAGACACCGCCGTTGCTGGCCGACACGAAGTCGAGCGCAAGCGGCAGCGGATCCTTGATCACGACGTTCGGCGCGGGCTCGCGGCCGGTGACGCCGTACTCGATCGTGTAGATCATCTCAGCACCAGCCTCGACGGGCGTGCCGGCGGGCAGGTTGTGCGACTTGCTGATATTCAGCAGGTGGCCGTCAGCATAACCGAAGTCGGCGTACAGCACGCTGTTGCCGCCGCTGATGGTCACATCAAACGGGCTCACCTGGCCGTTATTGTTGGTGTTCGGCACGCCGTAGGTCTGCGTGTACCCGATCAAGCGGCCGGCGAGATCAGTCACGACGACTTGGTACTGGCCGTCAGGCAGGCCGGTGAAGAGGTAGCTGCCATCCGCGGCGGTCACTGTGGTTGCGATGGTGACATCATCGGCGGTGCCGAACTGACCATCGGCGCCGGGGCCCAGCAGGCTGACGGTGACGCCGGCGATCCCGCGCTCGACCGGTCCGGGCTCGTAGATGCCGTTCCGGTTGCCGTCATAGAAAAGCAAGTCGCCGATTGAACCCGTGTAGTTGCCCTTGTAGCCGAAGTCAGCGTCAAGATAAGTCTGACCGGCGACCAGGTTGATGGGGCCAATCGGATTCGCAGGGGTCGTCAGGGTCAGGCCCGCGGGATCGGTGGCCTTCACACAGTAGGCGCCGGGCAGCAAACCGCTGAAGAGGTAGCTGCCATCCGCAGCAGTCGTGGTCGTCGCGACTGAGACATCGTCGGCGGTGCCGCACTGGCCGTCCGACCCGGCGGTGAACAGCGCAACCTGCACCCCACCCAGGCCGATCTCGCCCGGATCCTGCACGCCGTTGCCGTTCACATCGCTCCAGACCCGGTCGCCGATGGCGCCCTTGCTGGCATCCGGTAGATAGCCGAAATCGGCCTTCATGTATTGCTCACCCTCGGCCAGGGTGATGGGGCCGTGCGGGTTGGCGCCGCTCACCAGCACCAGGCCGGCCGGCAGGGTCGCATCCAGCACCTTCACGCAGTAGACGCCGGCCGGGACCATGTCGAAGCGGTACTTGCCGCTGGGATCGGTGACAGTGTTCGCCACGGCCGTGTCATCCGCCGTGCCGCACAAGCCATCCGGTCCGGCATCGTAGAGCACCAGACCAACGTTGGCGATGCCCGTCTCACCCGGGCCCTGCACGCCGTCCTTGTCCAGATCCAGCCAGACCGTGTCGCCGATCGCGCCTTCCGGCGTCTGGACAACCTTCGTGATCGCTTCAGCGGTCTTCTCTTTACCCGGCGTGTTGTCCTTGATGGTCACCCAGTTAGAGATATCCAGCTTGTTCGGGAAGTCCGCGTTGACCACCACGACCAACGTCAATGACCCTGCGTCGCCGGGCACCTTGTTGCCCAGGTTCCAGGTGACGGTGTTCGTGGCCGAGTCGTAGGCGCCCCCATCCGTGGCCGAGACGAACCGGGTGCCGAAGGGCAGCGGGTCACTGACGACCACGTTATCGGCCGGCTCGTTGCCGGTGACGCTCCAATTGATCGTGTACGTCAGGTTTTTGCCCTTCTCAACCGGGTCGGGGCTGTCGTCCTTGCTGATCACCAACTGATGATCGGCGCGGACGGTGCTGACGACCGTGGCTTCGACAGGCGTAGAGCCAGGGGTTTGATCGCTGAAGTTCACCTTATTGGTGAGCTGCGTGCCGTTGTACTGCGGCGATGGCACAGTCACGACGACGGTGAAGCTACCGTTCTTCGGCGTCATCACCTCGCCCAAGTTCCAGGTGACGGTGTTCGTGGCCGAGTCGTAGGCGCCGCCGCCCGAAGTGCTCACGAACACGACGCCTGCCGGCAGCGTATCAACGATCTTGGCGTCCTTCGCCGGCTCGTTGCCGGTGACGGCCCAATTCACCGTGTAGGTCAGGTTGCTGCCTGCATCCACCGGCTCCGGCGCAGCCAACTTCTCGATGCTAAGGGTGTGGCTGCTGCGGATCGTGCTGACCACGGACGCTTCGGCCTTGTCGCCGGCGTTGTCGCTGATTGCGACCTTGTTAGTCAGCTTGGTGCCGTTGTACTGCGGGCTGGCCACGGCCACGACCACGGTATAGGCGCCGCTCTTGACCGGCGTAACGTCGCCCAGGTTCCAGGTGACGGTCTTGGTCGCATCGTCGCAGACGCCGCTGTCGCTTGCGCTCACGCAGGTGACGCCGGTCGGCAGCGTGTCCATGATCTTGACGCCGTGTGCGTAGGCATTCCCGCCCACGGTCCAATTGACGGTGTAGGTCAGGTTGGCGCCCGCGTCCACCGGCTCGGGGGCGGCGGTCTTCGCGATGCTCAACTCGACCTTAGCGAAGACGTTAGTGGTGTCCGACGCGGTGTTGTCGGAGAGATCCAGCTCGCCGGGCGTGGTCGTGCTGATCGTTGCGCCGTTGGTCAGCACGGTGGTGCCGGCCTCAAACACGGGATCGAGCTTGACGACGACCGTGACCTGGCCCTTCTGACCGATGCTCACGCTGCCGAGATTCCAGGTGACTGAATTCGATGCCGAATTGTAAACGCCGCCGTTGCTGGCGTTGACGTACGTCACGTGTTCGGGCAGCTTGTCAACGATAGTGGTATTGTCGGCGGCGTTGTAGCCGTAGTTCTCGTAAGAGAGCGTATAAGTGAGCGTATCACCGGGGTTGGCATCCGTCACGCCGTCGGTCTTGGTGATCTTCAGCTCAGGATCGTACAGCGGGATAGCCGCCTGAGCGAACCACGCGCCGCTTTCGCCGGGGAGCTGCCCATCTTTCGGAGATTCACCCTGCAAGGCGATGAAGGTCGCGCCCGCGGGGACGTGGAAATAAGCCTTGACGATGGACCACTCGGGCGCCAGGTAACCGCTCGTGTAGCGGGTCCAGCCCTGCCCTGCCACCCAGCCGTACAGGTCGGAGGCCGGGGCGTGGAAAGCGAAGGTGCCGCAGTCAGAAGAAACGAACGGATTCTCCAGCGCCTTACGGCCGCCGTTGACGCCAATCGCCGGGATCGGCGTGTTTTCCACGATCTTCGTCGGCGGCGTGCCGCTGCCCACGAGCGCCCAGACGTTCTCGGGGCGGCAGTTCCGATTCTTGTCGGTGCCGGCGTAGTGCAGGAAGATCGGCACGTCGCGATCCACTGGCGCCGGCGGGAAGGTGAAGGCCATGACGTCGCTGGTGCCTTGTGCATCGAACTCCGCATAGAAGTAGTCCATATTGTCAAGCAGATCTACTTGCTTCGGACGTTCGCACTGGCCAGTGCTGTAAACCACAACCACGCTGGCGCCATTGCGCTCCGTGGCGGTGGGCTGGATAAACCCCCACCCGGAGATGTTCAGCCGATTGTGGCCCGTCTGAATCAGATTCGTTCCACTGGGCCCGACATCGGCCCGCCACATGTACCATTTGAGATCCGGCGCGCCCAAGGGGCCGAAGTTCATCTGGTCCACCTGGTTGCCGAGGACCGTCGTGCCGTTCACGATCAAATCGCTCTGATCCGGCGAGTTCGGTGCGCCGGTATCCTCGGTGCCCAGCCAGACGAGATACGCATCCACCACCGGCCCCGGCACATCCACGACGAGCGGATAAGCGGTTTCCCCGCTCCAGAGCCCATGACCGCCCACAACGACGTCGTAGCAGCCATACTTCGGATAGCCTGGCACCTCCTTGTAGGGAGCGCCCTCGGCCCCGGCCGAGCCAACCAACACCCACGAGAGTGTCAGGGTGGCCAACAAAAGCAGAATCAGAAACCGCGCCTTGCGCTGCCGTAAGATTGGGGACATACACTCCTCCACTTTGATGAAGATACTGTAAGGGAGAACGACTGCGATAGAGCCGCCGAGAAGGGCTAGGGCGGCAAGCTCGCCTGATCGAGAGATGCAGGCGACGATACAAGTGGTGATAACGATGGCCTGTGACGAGTGCGTGAGACATCCGGTCGGCCCCGAGCCGGGAAAATGCCGCCCTGGCAACAGCCAGGTCGGTGTCCATTCACCAGGCACAGATCTGGAGGAGCAAGATCATGCAGGTTAGACAAACATGCCTCCAGCAATGAGCGCGACACAACGTCAAGCCGACCGTTGCAGGACATGACGGATTATAGCACCCCTATCCCGCCATGTCAACGACCAATGGAGCCAAAGAACATGAATTTTCTGTCAAAAAAGAGCACTTGCCGGACGGCGCGAGATGGCTCAGCCGGCGATGACGCCCAATTGACGGCCGGCCGCAGCAAACGCGGCAAGCCCTTGATCCAGGTCGGCCCGGCTGTGCGCGGCGGTGTTCATCACGCGGATGCGCGCCTGACCCTTCGGCACCGTCGGGAAGCCGATGGACATGGCAAACACGCCCGCCTCGAACAGCGCCCGGCTGAACTGCTTCGCCAGGCCCGCATCCCCCAGCATCACCGGCACGATGGGCGTCTGCGACTTACCGGTATCGAAGCCCAGCTTTTGCATCTCGCCCCGGAAGTAGGCCGCGTTCTCCCAGAGCTTCGCCACCAGGTCCTCCGAGGCTTCCAGCAGGTCCACCGCGGCGAGACACGCGGCGGTGTCGGCCGGCGTCGTCGCGCTGGAGAAGAGGAAAGGCCGGGCTTTCTGGCGGATGTAGTCCACGATGGTCTTCTTACCCGCGATCACGCCGCCCACCACGCCGAACGCCTTGCTGAGGGTGCCGACCTCTACATCGAACTTGCCGTGCAGCCCGAAGTGATCCACGATCCCGCGGCCGCCGCGGCCCAACACCCCCTCGCCGTGCGCGTCGTCCACCATGGTCAACACACCGTAGCGGTCGGCCACGTCCATGAGCCTGTCCAGCGGCGCGATGTCGCCGTCCATGCTGAAGACGCCGTCCGTCACCATCAGCCCGCGGCGATAGCTGGGCAGGTGCTCCCGGATCTTGACTTCCAGGTCGGCCGGGTCGCAGTGCTCGTAGACGATGATCTTGGCCCCGCTGAGCCGCGCGCCGTCAATGATGCTGGCGTGATTCAGCCGGTCGGAGAAGATCACGTCCTCCTTGCCGACCAGCGGCGCGATGGCGGCCTGGTTGGCCAGGAAGCCGCTCTGCACGTAGAGCGCGTCCTCCACCCCCTTGAACGCGGCCAGCCGGCGCTCTAGCTCGACGTGCAGCGCCTGCGTGCCCGCAATCGAGCGCACCGCGGCCGGCCCGACGCCCCAGGCGTCCACCGCAGCCTTCGCCGCCTCTTTCATTGCGGAGTGGTTCGCCAGCCCCAGGTAGTTGTTGGTGCAGAAGTTCAGCACCCGTTTGCCGTCCACGATCATCCACGCGTCTGCGGGCGAGCCCATCGTGCGCAGGGTGATCAGCAGGTTGCTCTCGCGCAAGGCGTCCATGTCGGCGCGGATGAAATCAAGTTTGTTGGTAGACATCCTTCCTCCTGAATCCGAACTTCTTTATCTCAACCCTGCAGCCGCGGCCCCAGCTTCGCCAGCATATCCGCCACCATCTCGGCCAGGCCGTACTGCGGGGCCCAGCCCCACTCCGCCCGCGCGGCTGAATCGTCAATGGTGCGCGGCCACGAATCGGCGATCTGCTGGCGGAAGTCGGGCCGGTATTCGCACACGAAGTCGGGAATGTGCTTACGAATCTCCGCGGCCAGCTCACCGGCCGAGAAACTCAACGAGGCCAGGTTGTACTCGGCCGCGTGGATCAGCCGGTCGGCGTCCGCGTCCATCAGCATCAGCGTGGCGCGGATGCAGTCGGGCATGTAGATCATCGGCAGCACGGTGTCCTCGCGGACGAAGCAGGTGTAGCGCCGATGCCGGATCGCCTCGTAGAAGATCTCGACCGCATAGTCGGTGGTGCCGCCGCCCGGCAGCGCCTCGCTGCTGATCACACCGGGATAGCGGATGCCGCGCACGTCCAGCCCGTAGCGCCGGGTGTAATACGCGCCGAGCAGTTCGCCCGTCACCTTGGTGATGCCGTACATCGTCGCCGGCCGCAGCACCGTCTCCTGCGGCGTGTCTTCTTTCGGGGTCTCCGGGCCGAACGCGGCGATGGAGCTGGGGTGGTAGATGCGCCGCACCCCCAACTCGCGCGCTACATCCAGCACGTTGGTCAGGCCGCCGATGTTGACGTTCCACGCCAGTCGCGGCTTCTCCTCGCCGGTGGCCGACAGGATGGCGGCCATGTGGTAGATCGTGTCAATCCGGCGCTGCTTCACCAGCCACGCCAGCCAGTCACGATCGGTAACGTCCAGGCGTTCATATGGGCCATCAGCAGTCAAGGCCGGCGCCACCGGCAGGAGATCGGTCGCGAGCACGTTGTCGCGGCCATAACGCTGGCGCAACGCTGTGATGAGTTCGGTGCCGATCTGGCCGCGCGCGCCGGTGACGAGGATACGGGTAGTTGGGCTGGATGACATTGTCTTTCCCCTTTCCGCAGACCCTAATGGTTTCCCGAACCTGTCAGGGTCGTTACGCGCACACAAACGCCTCAAACGGCGGCGCGGCGGGGATGTAAATCGTCCCAGCGATCCCCAACGCCCCATCGGCAACGGCCCGCGCGGGCTGCGCAAAGTCGAGGCCGGCAGCGTCGGTCCCGATGGCCGTCCGCCGCCCGAAGCGGACGCCGATGGGGCAGCCCAACGCCTTGCTCCAGAAGTGCGCGGTCGCCATCCCGGCTGCGGCATCGAGCACGACCCCTGCGCCCGCTCGCGGCGCCAGCAGCGGGTAAAAGCCAGCCAGCAGGTCGTTAAGGAAATCGCCCAGCCGCCGATCGGGCCGGGGTGCGCTCGCATCCGGCGCCACGGTCTGCAAGACCTGGCTGATCCACACCAGCACAGGCTGCGCCCCGCGCAGTTGCTCGACAGCCGACTCGTAACGGCTGCGGTAAGCCGCTTGCGCCGCTGGGACGCCGGTCTGCACCAGGTGCGCCACCTTTTCAGGGTCCCAGGCATCCTTCAGGAGGAAATCCGACACCCGCCAATCCCGCAGCGCGGTGATCGCCGTCTCCACGTCGGCGTGCCCCGTAGCGATCACGATGCTCGTTCCTTCGTCCTGCTCAAAAATCTTCCGGGCGATCTGCCTGCCCTCCAGGTCGCGCATGTCTTCGCGCAGCCGCAGGTCCACGAACGCCAGATGAAAATGCTGCCGGTCGAGCAGTGCGTCCGCCTCGGCGAACGAGCCGGCCACCCGGAGCGTAAATTCACCCAGCCCTTCAAGGGTCTCGCGCAGCAGCTCCTGCCACGAGGGATCGTCGTCAACAATCAAGATGCGGTCTTGAAGCATGAGTCCTCCTTAAGATTTCCTCACCCCCGTCCTCCTCTCCTAATCGCCGAGACAGCGGCGGCGGTCAGGGGAGGAGGGTGAGGTCACGTCGCCGCGCGCAGCCTGAGCGTGAAGCGTGTGCCGGCGCCCGGTTCGCTGGCGACCTCAATCTTCCCCCCGAAGCTCTCGACCTGCGTCCGCGCCCACCAGAGCCCCAACCCGTGCGCGGGCGCGTAGCTGTCGGCCGTGGTGGAGGCGCCGGGCTCAAAGATCGCCCCCAGGCGCCACGGCTCGATGCCCACGCCGGTGTCTGCCACCGTGACCGCGACCCAACTGGCCTCGGCGGGACCGGCCGATATGGCCAACGTTCCGCCTTCCGGCATGGCCTTCCGGGCGTTGTCAAACAGGTTCCAGAAGACGCCGGCCAGGCTGGGCCCCGCCAGGACGCGCGGGGGCGCGGCGGGCAGCATCACGGCCACGCGCATCCCGTCGGGCGGGTTGGCAACCTGCCCCGCTGCCAGCCCGCAGCGCTCCAGCGCTTCCGCGACAGCGGCCTGCAAGTCCACCGGCGCGGGCGCCTGGCGGCGCAGCTCGGCCCGCAACTCCTGGATGATGCTCTTGGCGTGGGAGATATCGCGGCCGGCGCGCGCCACGAACTGCGCAACGTAGGGATACTCCTCGGCGAGGCGCGGGTAGAACGGTTTGCGCTGCAGCATGTCGAGCCAGCCGCTCAGCGCGCCGATGGGGTTGTTCAGCCGGTGGATGATGTCGCCCGCCAGGCCGCCGATGGCCGCCAGGCGCTCGACCTCGGTGCGCTGCGCCCGCTCGATGGCGACTGCCGCCTGTCCCGCCAGCGCCTGCAAGATGCGGGCATGCTCAGCGGTGAAAAAGGCCGGCACAGGGCTCTCCAGGTTAAGCACCCCCAGCGCCTGCCCACCGTCCGCGGCCGGCGAACGGCTGACAAGCGGCACGGCCAGCTCGCTCTTCATCTCCTCGCCCAGGTAGCGGCGGTAGCGCGGCTCCCGGTCCACGTCCGGCACATAGACCTCCGCGCCCGCGGTCACGGCCTGGCCGCTGACCGAACTGGCGATCGGCACACGGCTGCCCGTCGGCTCGCCGCCGGTGGTGCAGACGATGACCAACTCGTCGCCGTCAACCTGCAAGAGCTGGCCGAAGACGGTCTCAGCGTGCGCGAGCGCTTCGTCAAGCAAGGCCTGCAGGGTCTGCGTCGCGCCGGACGTCACGGCCGCGGCAAACCGCTCGCCTTCAGCCCGACCGAACTCCGCCAGCTCCGCGCGCTGCGCTTCGGTAAACCCCTCCGGCTGCGGGGTCTCAACGTTCAGCACGCCGGCGATGGCCCCGCGTTCCCACAGCGGCGCCGCCAGCTCGGCGCGGATGCGCGCCCGCCCGCGCTCCAGGACGCGTTGATAGCGTGGGACGCCTGAGGAACGCGACGCCAGGCGCGGGGTACGGCCGGCCGCAAAGTCCACCACGCGGTAGTCAGCCAGCGTCACATCGGGCACGATCACCGGCGCGGCTTCCTGGACGGCCAGGCCGCACACGCAGTTGGCGATCTCGATACGGGCGCCCACCTCGCGCGGCGGCGCGTTCGTGGTGGTGTGGACGACAAGATCCGCCCCTTCGATCAAGAGCAGCTGGCCGAAATGCGCCCCGATCAGCCCGAGCGCCCGCTCCAACACGGTGCGCACGACATCGGGCATCGCGGTCTCCCGCGCCAGGTGCAGGCTGATCTCGCCCAGCGCCGCAGCCTCCTGCCGCGAGCGGGCGAGCTCGATGGCGAGCGCGGCGTGGCCGCCCAGCAGGCGCAGCAGCTCCACCTGGCGCGGAGCGAACGCGGCCGGCAGCCTGCTCTCGATGTTGAGGCTGCCGATAGCATCTTCTCCGATCATCAAGGGGACCACAAGCTCGCTGCGCATGAGGGGTTCGGGGACGCGCGACAGCTTATACACGCGGCGCAACGCCTCGGGCATGTCTGCCAGATCGCCGATGTTGATGGGCTCGCGGCGCAACATGCTCAGGCCGCTGATGCAATCTGTGATGGGGAAAGTTGTGCCGAGATCGGTGCGATGAGCGATATCGGTGGCCCGGACGCGCACGCTGTCGCCCTCGCGCAGCAGCAGCCAGCCCACGTCAAACGGCACGAGGCGCTGCGTCTGCCGCACGACCTCCGCCAGGAACGCGTCCAGGGCAATTTCCGGGCGCAGCGCGTCCCGGATCAAATCTTGGGCGACACGAATGATCGTGTTTGTTTCCCGCTCAACAACATCGTCTACGGTCACGGCTTGCTCTCGCTGCGAGGATGATGCGGAGTATAGCACACGCCGAGAGAGAACAAAAAAGGGGCGTCTGGGGCAGCGAAGCTGCTCAAGACGCCCCTGCATCAATCGCGTCCCGGATTCGAGGCTGCGCGTAGCCTCCTTCAGGATTAGCCGGTGAGGGACCGCCTGAAGGCTCTAATCCGATCCGACTCGAAAGTCAGCCGAACCTTTACCCTTCGATCCCGTACTGCGCGGGCCGCTTGCTGCGCGAGATCGCCCAGATGATCACGGCCAGCAGGACGACAAGGGCAATGATCATCACGACCGGCGTCCCCTGGATGCCCACAACGATCGGCGCGATGATCAGCGAGATCAGGTTGATGACCTTGATCAGCGGGTTC
>CAZYGI010000008.1:0-83946 GCA_964647255.1 uncultured Anaerolineales bacterium
CCGATGGCCGGCGCACGGAGATCCGCTGCGCCAACTGCGATGGTCACCTGGGCCATGAGTTCGTGGGCGAACGGCTGACCGCCAAGAATACGCGCGAATGCGTCAATTCGCTCTCGATCCGGTTTGTGCCGGCCGGACAGGCGTTGCCCGTGCGCCTGCAGCCGTAGGGCGGCGCCGCGCAGCGCCCTACAGTGCGCCAGCCAACCGCTCTCCGACCGGAAGAACCGCCGGCAGTTCAGGGCTTGGACGACGCCTTGCGCTGCGAGATCCACGAGGAATACAGCACCGAGATCGCCCTCGGCGAGCTACTGGACGTGGCCGATCACATAGAACCAGCAGCCTGTCTCACGGAGGCCACTATGCCAGCTAATTCTACCGCAGAACCGCCCAAACGCGGGCGGCGCCAACTCTCGCCGAATGGCATCGATCAGGAATGTCGGCAAGCCGATCAGGCCCCGCGGGGTAAGCCACGGCAGCCGTCCGGCAGCCGGGTCAAGACCGAACTTGCCAAACGCCGGGCGGACCAATTGGTCCGGGCGCGGCGCAAGCAGTTGCGCCGGCACCAACTCAAGGCCCCTGTCGGGTCCACCGTCCGGCGGCGGGTGCATGCGCTGCGCGACTACGCGCGTTGGCGGGCGCGGCTGGGTGAAACGGCGGCGGCGCAGCAGGCCGCTGCCGCGTATCAGGTGAGTCCGGCGACCATCCGCCGCTGGCACCGGCTCTATCGGGCGGGCGGTTTGGCGGCCCTCGTGCCGCACACGCCCGGACCCCGCCACGCCGACCGGTGCGTCAGTGGGGCGGTGCAGTTTCTGGTGGTTGCGCTGCGGCGCCTCTTCGGTTGGAACGAGAAACGCCTGGCGCACGAGTTGGCGCAGCGCGGGATTGCGCAGCTCAGCCATACGACGGTGGGCCGGATCTTTGCCCGCTATTACTTGCCGACGCGCATCTATCACACGCTGGCGAAACGGGATGGCATCCCGAAACGGCGCTACGCCGTGGCGCGGCCCAACCAGCAGTGGCATATCGACTTTGCGGAGACGAAACTGGCCGATGGCGCCCGCGTGGTGGTCGTCGTTTTGATCGCTGACTACTCCCGCTTCTGCGTCTGCTGTCAGGTCGTCCCCGACATGAGCAGCGAAGCGGCGCTCCAAGCGCTCCAAGCGGCGTGGCAGGCCTTTGGCCGCCCGCAAGAGCTCGTCAGTGACAATGGCCGGGCCTTCACGCCGGTTCACGCGGGGGGCCTGATGCCTTTCGGCGCCGGGCTGCGCACCGCGGGCGTGCAGCACCGCCTGATCACACCCTACTGGCCGGAGGCCAATAGCAAAGCCGAAGCCTTCGTCAAGATTCTCAAGCACGAGTGCCTCAACCACACGTTTACCACCCGCGCGGCGCTCGAGCAAGCGTTGATGGCGTTCGTGACCTACTACAACTACTACCGGTTACACGGCAGCCTGGGCTTTCGGCCCCCAGCCACGCGCTACTTAGGGGCACCCATGCCCAGTCGGCATGGCTTGGCCGGCCTCCCGGGCCTGCCGCAGGCCTTGCTCGACGCCTTTCCGCCGGCTGAACCGCTTGTGCCGCCTGATCCGCAAGCGCTCAGACGTCGCTACGCACTTACGCTAGTCGATTGTTAACGAACCGTTGGAATTACAATCCATATCACATTGCCGCCATTTGACTGTCTACAACAGAGAAGTCAGAGCATCTAACGCCCTCGCAGCACCAGGGGCAGCCACAGACGCCGGAGGTTTCGCGTGGCCGTTTGCGTGACGGTCGGCGTCACCGTCGGCGTCACCGTCGGCGTGGACGAGGCGGTGGCCGTCGCCGAAGCGGTGACGGCCACGATGCTGGTCCCCGTCACAGTGGGCGTGACGGTCGGCATCGGCGTCGCGCTGGCCGTCGGCGTGGATGAGGCGGTGGCCGTCGCCGAAGCGGTGACGATGATGATGCTGGTTCCTGTCGCAGTGGGCGTGATGGTCCATGTCGGCGTTGTGCTGGCCGTCGGCGTGGACGAGGCGGTGGCCGTCGCCGAAGCCGTGCTGCTGGCGATGCTCGTCCGCGTTGCAGTCGGCGTCGCGGTTCTCGTCCGCGTCGCAGTAGGTGTTGCTGTGGGCGTCGTCGTGGAGGTTCCGCTGGCGTCGGCCCGCACGCTCAGGTTTACCTGCCACAGGCTTTGGGCCGGGCTCCAGATCACGACCGTGTTCGGGGGCACGGGCGCGCCGTTTACCGAAATGGCCGCGGCCGCGGCTGCCTGGCCGTTGATCGTAAAGTGCAGCGCGTCACCCAACACTGCGCCTTCGTCCGCGGCCGTCGTAGGATCATCGCCATAGCAGGGCATGATGCCGTACTTGCCTGCGTTGGTCACGGTGAATTCGCCGCATTGCACGCCCTGCGGATCAAAGGCCGCAATCTTCGCCCCCACCGGCACCGCCGCCCCAAGGTAGGTGCTTGCCATGCTGTAAAGATCCACCCAGGTGTTCGTGGGAGTCACGCTGCCCCCGTGCACCCCCTGCGGACCGAACACTGCGGCGGCAAGGCTCACCGCGGCGAAGAGGATGGCCGCAGACCATTTTCGTCGTTGGCTCATGGCGTTGTCGCGCCGTCTTTCTGCCCACAGCGCCGGACGCGCGCGGCGTGGGAGCTGGCCAGGCGCAACCTGGCTGCCAGCACACCGATCAGTCCCAGAACCAGGACAGACCACACCGGCTCCGGCCCCTGCGCACTGGCCCGCAAGTCGCGCAATACAATCGCATTGGGCGTGATATCGTCGCCCACGGCCCAATCTGAGAGATTCACGACGTTTGCGCGCGTGATTGTGCGGCCCGTCGCGTCAAAGCCGCTCGCCGCGCAATCCCAAAGCTGACCGACGCCCAGATAACGGCACAACTTGTCCGCCTCGTCCGGGATGAAGTTGGCCGGCAGGGTCAGGGTCAGGTTAAATCCGCTGGCCGGCTGTCCCAGGCTATTGGTACCGCCGATAACCCAGTATTGCCCCGTGGCGATGCCTTGCGCCGCCTGCGGGTGGCTGCCGGCCACGCGCTGCACGCGCAGACAGGCCAACGAACCCAATTCATTGACCTCAACATGAACCGGCCCGCTGTCCGGGAAGTCATATGTGCCAACTGCCAGGTCGCAACGCTCCTCGTACGAGCGCATTTCTTGCGCCAGGCTGGCTGTGCTGGGATAGAAGACCGCGTCCCCTGCATACGTCGCGGTGATCGCGTGCATGCCAGCCGTCAAGCTGGCGGTGCTGAGCGTCGCCCGGCCCCACGCGTCCAGTGCAACTGTGCCCAGCGTCGAACCATCGGCCGCAAACTGAACGCTGCCCGTGGGGATTTCGCCGTTGGGCCCGCTGCCGCTGACCTCGGTCGTAAACATCACCGACTGCCCCAGATCGGCCGGGTTCGCCGATGACGTGAGGGTGTGCGCGCTGATGTTCAGCCGCGCATGCAGGTTCACCTGCCACAAGCTGCCGGCCTGATCCCAGATCACCGGCGTAGAGGCCGGAAGGCCGGTGCCGTTGAGGGAGATCGCCTCGGTTTCGGCGGCCGCGCCGTTGATGGTAAAGCGCAGGACATGGCCCGAAGTCGCCCCCGGATACGTGCCATCGTCACCGTAGCAGGGCATGATGCCGTACTTGCCTTCGTGGGCCACGGGGAACTGGCCGCACGGCACGCCGGTCTGGGCGTCGAAGGCCGCGATCTCTGCGCCGACCGGGACGGGCTGGCCCAGGTAAGTGCTGTTGAGGCCGTAGAGATCAATCCAGATGTTCGGCAGCGGATCGGCCGCTCGAACGCGGCCCGCGGGCGCCAGGCACAGCATCAGAACCAGGGCCAGGACGCCGGTTGCTCTGGCCCTCATCCATCGTCGCGCGTTCATCCGACAACTCCTTCCGGAATCGCACACACCCCTCAGCGGGATGCGGCGGTTCCCGTTTCAAGCGCAAATTTGAATTCCGCCCTTTGTCCCGCCTCAGGGGCTGGCCGGATTCGCCGTGATCACTGACTCACCCAGCATCTTGGACGACACCCCGGCCGGCGTCGGAGTTGACACCTCAACCGGCGACAGGGTCGGCGTCTCGGCCGGCGCTGCGACGGGCAGGTCAGCCGGCGCCGGGGCCGGCGATTCGACCGGCGCCGGGCTGACGGCCGCGTCGGGGCCGATGGCTTGCAGCACCAACGGCAGGTAGATGCGCCGCGGCGGCTCCGGTTCCACGTAGCCCAGCACCACCGCCTGGCGCTCACCGCTCGTTGTCCAAATACCTATGCCCACGAGCTGGCCAGCCACCAGCAGGCGAATCCGCTCGCTGGTCGCCGCGCCCTCGTCGGCAGGCGTGTCCGGGTCATCGCCGTAGCAGGCCAGATAGCCGTACTGGCCGGGAACGGTCACAACGGTCGCGCCACAGACGACACCCTGCGGATCAAGCGCAGTGATCACCGTGCCGGCGGGCAGCAGCGCGCCGTCCGCCTGCCGGGCGTCGCCGTAGAAATCAACCCAGGCCGCGGTCGGCGTGACGCCGGCTGCGCTTTCGGCCTGGCGGATCGGCGTTATGCGCTCGCCCTGGCGGGTGGGGATCGCCGCCTGCGCGGCTGACGTTACGCCGGTCGGCAGCGGGTATGTCAGTGTGACCGCCTGCGTCGCCCGGATCCAATAGCCCAGGCCCGGCCGCATGGTCAGCAGCGTGTTGAATAGCAGATCGAGGTCCGGGTAGAACGAGAGGGCGCCGCCGTCGAAGCCCTGCACGACCGCGTACTTGCCCGCGATGCTCGCCAACGCCACCGTCACCGGTAGCGAACTTTCCGGCAGATAGCTGACCAGGTTCCACCCGGCTACCAGCGGCAGCGGCGCGTCCGCGGCGAGACGCGTGCCGCTCAACCGGAGCATAGCCACCGTCAGATTATCCGATCCCACGGCCGGCGCGGCAGTGGTTTTGATCCAGTAACCGTGCAGCGCGTCCCAGGTCTTCAACGTGTTGATCTCAGGCGGCAAGCTCGGGTAGTACGAGCGGGCGCCCCGGTCGTACCCCTGGATGACGAAGTACTTGCCGGCGATCGGCCGCTGCACTGTGCCTACCGCGCCGATGGCCGGATTCACCGCCGATGACACCAGGTTCCAGGACGAATCGAGCGGCAGATCGAGCACCGAGAGGGTCTGCACCGCGCCGGCGGTCTGGGTGCACAGGCTCATATGCGCACCGGCCGCGCCTGCGTTCGGTGACACGACGATGGCGTAGTCGCCGGGATTCTCCACCGGCCAGTCGAGCGTCACCGTCACAGCCTGGTTGGGGGCGATGGGCTGCGTCGTCAGCGTCGAGCCGATGGGCTCGACGCCGGACGAGAACGCCACCGGCAGGCCCGCGGGCAGCACCATTGTGCCCGTGTTGGTGATCACCGCGGTCAGCGTCAGCGACATCGGCGAGGTGGCACTCGGCTCGGCCGAGACCAGGCCGGCCGTCAGGATCGCATTCATGCAGGTGGCCGCTACGGTGACCGGCCCCGCGGTCGTGACGTTGCCGGCTGCATCGGTGGCTGCGACCCAGAGCGTGTATGTGCCGGCGATCTGCGCCGTGAAGTCGTACCACCAGCCCTCACCGTCGCGGGCCGCGGCCTGAACGGAACGCACGCCATCCGGGGCCTGGACTTGCAGCACGACATTGACCGTCGGGCTGCCGTCGCTCACGGTGCCGCTGATAATCGTTGTAGACTGGCCCAATGCGATCGTGGACACGTGATCCGTCACCGTCAGCACGGGCGCAACGTTATCCGCCCAGGCGGTGAACGTCAGGGGTGCAGCCGTTCGGTTGCCCACCGCATCCACCGCATAGATGCGCACGGTCTGCTGAACGTAGTCAGCGTCCTCAGCCTGCGCCATCTGGTAGGTCCAGCGCCCAGCCAGCGCGGTCGCGTCGCGGGCGGCCAGGGAAAGTTGGCTGCGCACGTAGTATCCGGCGTTGACACTCGCATTACTGTCGCAGACGGTGAGGGTCCAGGCGCCGGCGCTGTCTTCGTCCGCGAACGCCAGGAGCGGCGCGGCTGGCCGCACCGACCGGTCGAAGGAAGGCGGCTGCAGATCGTGATCGCCCCGGCTGGCGCCGACGGCGGTCGCGCTAGCGTCGGCCAGGAGCACGTCGTAGTTGGCGTAATCCGTGTCCGATCCGGCCGTGAGGACCCGCACGGTCGTGCCCGCCGGCGAGGTCAGATCCACCTGGAGCTCGTCCCGGCGGGGATGCTCGGCGGTGAAGCCGAGCGCCACCTGCCCGACGGCGAAGCTGTCGGCGACGGTGAAGGTGCGGACGACGCACGCGGCGCCGACCGCGATGGGCTCAGCCGGCGCGTCGTCCACGACGGCGCCGCTCGGCCGGACGGCCGGCTGCAGGTCCGCGTTCCGGCAGGCATCCTCCGCCTTGCAGACCTCCACCCGGCCGATGCCGCGGGTGTCGGTCACGTCGCCGTAGAGCCGCAAGGGGCCGCGCGTCACACCGCCGGAGGCAAGGCCAGTCGCGAGGGGGTCAATGCTCACGACGGGCGGTTGCGCGTCCACCACGAACGGCAGCGCCTTGCTCCATCCGGCGACCTGTCCCAGGGTGTCTTCCGCCTGAAGCGCGATCTGGAGCACCTGGTCATGGCCCCCCGTGACCGTCCACGGGCAGCTCCACTGGCCGGCGTCGGGCGCAGTCGGCGCGCATGACACCGCGGTCACGCCGTCCACCGCCAGTCGGACGCCTGCGATGCCGGACGCATCGTACGCGTAGCCGGTCGCGACGGTCTCGCCCGGGGCGACGACATAGACCGGTGCGCTCATACCAAAGAACTGCGGCGCGGCGCGATCCACCGGATGGTGCGCCCACAGCCGCTCGATCGGCTCAGTTCCGGCCGCGCTGTGCACCTCGACCGCCAGCACCGCCCAGTCGGCCGCCGCGTTCGTGCGCCCGATGAAGCTGACGCTGCGCTCCTCGCCCGGCGGGATGTCTCCGAACGAGACGCTCGCGCCGCCGGTGAGCGTCAAGGCGTCGCGGGCGGCTGCCGCGGCCGTGACGCCGGTCGCCGTGTCCGCGCCCAGGTTGCGCACCCGCAGCGTGTAGTTGATGATCGTGCTTGTGCCCACAGGCTTCACATCCGGGAGGCCCAGTTGCACCGGCATGTCGGCCGGCGGCGCGGCGCTCCCGAGCAGCACGTCCTGCAGGCCCGCCAGGCCGTCCCCGATGAGGCTGTAACTGGCGCTCGCCGGGTCGGCGGTCAGGTGGAATTGCAGATCGGTGTCGCCGTAGCGCACGCCCGCGCCGGCGCTGCCATTCGGGCAGACGCCGGCGCCGACCTGGCTCCAGCGGAAGCTCTGCGTCAGGTCAAAGGCCAGGGCCCCGCCGGATGTTGTGCCTGCCGGGCCGGTCACGCTCCGGGCGCTGTTCAGCGGGTTCGTGTTCGGCAGCGCGGCCCACAGGTGTAGCGCACCTTCCTCGCTGGCCAGCGCGATGAGGCCCAGCGGAGAGGCTGCCGGGTCGGCGATGCCCAGCTCGGCGAACGGCAGGTACAGGTCGGTAATCCGTTGCGCCGCGTCCAAGCGGTAATGCGCCGCATTGAGCGCGCTGCCCGTGCCCCACGCGCTTCCGTCCCAGGCCAGCAGCAGCGCCTCACCGGACCCACGCACCCAGGCCAGGCGATCGGCCGCCAGGCCGGCGGGCAGTGCGATGTTGCTTTGCCCGGCTGTGGCCGGGTAGGGATCGAAGACTTGCGTCGAGCCGCTCCCTGGAATCGTGTCGAGGTAGATAAACAGGTCGCCGTCGCTGTCCCAGTTCGCGCCGCTCCAGCGCAGGCGCAGCGCCTCCGCGCTCCAGGAGGTGTGGAGCGTCTGCTCGGCGCTGAGCAGCGCGTTGCCGGCCGCGTGGCGAGCCGCCCGGCGATCCACGCCGAGCAGCGTGCAGGCCGAGCGCCCGAACGGCGCTGCGTCCGCCGGTCCGTCGAGCCAGACGTAGTCGGGCGTGAGCGGGCCGTCCGCGTATGCCGCGAAGGTCTGCGTGCGCCCCTGGCCGTACACATCCTTGCCGGTCAGGTGCGCCGTCACCTTCTGGCCCTCACCGAGGCCTTGGCCGGAACCAAAGGACGAGGAGAGCGGGCCGGCCGGGCCGACGGAGGCTTGCGCGTCCGCCACCAGTGTGTCCGTGACCTGGCTCGTCCAGCGCATGTCATAGCCGGATACGCCGCTGCCGTCCGTCGCGGGCGACCACGCCAGCGTGAGGCCCGCGGCCGGGGCGATTGTGCCGCCATCCGGGATCGTCTCACCGCCGCTCGTCGCGGTCAGGCTGACCGCGGCCGGGGGCAGGATGTCCACCGTCACGGTCGCACTGGTCTCGGTCACATGGCCGCCGATGTCGGTGGCCCGCGCCCGCACGGTGAAGGTGTCGCCGTCGGGCAGTTGGCCCTCGTCCAGCGTCCACGCGGCCGTCCAAAGGCCGTTCGTCACCGAGCCGACCGCCGGGTCGAACGGTGAACCGTCGGACTGCGCCAGGACGGCCGGGTTCCACCCCGTGCAGGCGGGGAGCGTGCAGCCGTCCACGCGCCACGCCACGGCCACCACACCGGCCGCGTCGGCGGCCGCGCCGCTCAGGTCAAGCGTGCGCGGCTCATGGTAGCGCGCACCGGTGATCAGCACGGGATTCACCGCGACCGTGGGCGCGGCAGAGTCAACGACGAACGTGAATGTTGTGTCGTGGCTGGCGCCGTCCTGGTTGGTGGCGGCCGCAGTGAGGGTATGCGCGCCGTCGCCGGTCGGCGTCCAGTCTTTGCTCCAGAGGCTCTTGCTGGCAACTCCTGGCGCCCAGGTGTAGAAAAGGAGGTCGTTGCCGTCCACCTTCACGACCAGGCTCTTGAGCGTCGAGACAAACGCTTCCGCCTCGCCGGCCACCTTGAGCAGCGCCAGGCTGTCCACCACGCCGGCTGGGCTGGTGAACATCGCGTAGACGTTCTCCTCACCTTCGCTGGCGGCGATCGCACGGCGCCAATCGGGGACGACGCCGGTCTCACCGGCCACCATCGGCAGCGTGGCTGCCGGGCTGGCCGCCGCGGTGGACGCGCCGGCGAGCTGCGCCGTCGAGCAGTTTCCCGCGGTGTCACAGGCCGCAGCCTCCGAGCTGACGATCACGGGATTGACCAAACGCAGACCCTTGTCGTCCGAGGACAGGAAGGAGAGCGCCTGCGCCGCGCCGGTGGTCGTCCCGCGGGCGACCGCAATGTCCAGCGCGGTGCCGGGGGTCTGCGTCGTGGAGACCCACTGCGGCGACGACGGGTCGGTCACGTTGATCACGTGCAGGCCCCAACTGCCGTCGGCCACGTAGGCCCAGACCTGGTTCGGCGCGGTGGACGGCGCGGCCCCCACCGACACCCCGCGCGCCTCGCCGGGCGTGTTGTAGGTCTTGACCAGCGCCGGGTTCGCCGCATCGGCCACGTTGACGATGACCAGCCCCGGCGAACCGTCGGCCAGGTAGGCGGTGTGGCCGTTGACCGCGACGTCGTAGGCCATGCCATCCGTGTAGAAGAAGCTGCCACCCGTCTTGGGGGCCGCGGGATGGGCCGGATCGGTGATGTCAATGATGCGCAAGGCGCTCTTGCCGGCGCCAACCTTGCTGTCGGCCAGGTAGGCGGTGTTGCCGCTGGCCGCGACGCCGACCGCGTTGCCGGGCGTGTCGTAGGCGCCGATCACCTGCATGGCACTGACATTGGTGATGTCAACCACTTGCAGGCCCATCGAGCCGGCCGCGACCAGGGCGTACTTTTGGCCCGAACGCCCGATCACGATCACGTCGTTGGCTTCGCCGGGGACGGTCACGGTGATCGGCGTCTGCGGGGCCGCCGGATCGGAGACGTTCACCGCAAGCAGCCCGGCGCTGCCCGCTGCGACGAACGCGTAGCGGGTTCCGGGTTCCGGCGTCGGCGTCGGTTCCGGCGTCGGGGTCGGCTGCGCCCCGGCGTCGCCGATCTTGATCAGGATCGGGCCCTTTGTGTTGTTGAATTCGGCCGCCGACCACTCTTCCACACCGCATGCGCTGTCCGCCATCGCGGAGATGGTGTACCAGCCGATCGTCGGGATCGTCTCCGTCAGTTCCACGGCCGCGCTCGCACCGGGGGGCAGCTCGGGCACGGCTCCGGTCACGTCCGGCGTGACGCTGCAGCCGGCCTGCGGCGACCTGTTGCGGAAGATGCCGGCTTGCGAGATGGCGCTCCTGGCCGTGCCGGCGTTGCGCACGTGGAGCACGTAGACGACCGCCTCCCCGGCATCAGGATTGTCCGGGTAGCTGCTCAGGCTATCAACCACCAGGTCGGGCAGGAGCGGATCGCCGACAAAGACCTTGAGCGGGCCGAAGCGGTTGTTGTTCAGATTGCGGTCCTGTCTCGACAGGGTGCACGTTATATCAAGTACAGCATAGGCCCACTGCTCGCCGGGTTCCGCCCAGGCGGGCGCGGGGATCGTCAGATTCACCGACGCCCCGGCGGCGAGGGCCGGGACGGTGGCCGGCGTGAAGTCCCAGGTCGTCTCGCCGCAGGCGTCGGGGTAACCGGCCGAGCTGATGCCCAACTGCACCGCCGGGCTTGGCCCATCGCCGCGGTTGCTGACGCGCACGGTGTAGGTGACGGGTTGGCGGGCATGGACGCTCGCCGGCGCGATCGTCAGGCTCGCGATCGCCAGGTCTGGCCGCAGCGCACCGATGCTGATCGGGCCGTAGCCATTGTTGACGTTGTTCCACTCAGTGCCCGAGCAGCGGTAGTTCTCGAACAGGTAGACGTCATGGCCAGACACCCAGGCGGCGTCGAACGCGGCGCCGGGCACCTGGATGTTCAGGGTCGTGCTGGCGCCGGCCGCCAACGCCGGCACCGTCGTCCAGCCGCCTTTGGGCGATGTGGTGACGCACGCCTCAAACGTCTCGTCCACGAAGACGCCGAGCGCCGAAGTCGTCACGGCCGCCGCGTCGCCAAGATTCCTGACGGTCACGCCCAGGTGGACGCCCTCGCCCGCCGAGATGCTCGCCGGATCATATGTCACGTTTTGAATCGCGAGGTCGGGCAGCGCGCTGACGACGTTCACCCAGGCGGAGCCGGCGTTGTTCGCGTTGTTGTTCTGGAACTCGTCGTCGTTCAGCTCCGGCAGGGTGCACTGCCAATCCACCACGGCGACCACGAACTTCTGGCCGGTCGCGGCCCAGCCGCGATCGAACACGATCTTCACGTCGCGGGACTCACCGGGCGGGATCGGACCGAACCGGACTGTGTCGTCATATTGCGGGTCGCCGCAGGTCGGCCAGGTGGTTCCCTGCGAGTAGATGGCGAGCCCTGTGTTGGCGTTGGCCGCCACCCCCGAGTTTTTCACCCGCACCGTGTACGTGATCGGCGAGAGGGCGTAGACCGGCGACGGGTCCGCGGTGATGGAGACGACCTCGAGGTCAGGTCGCTGGTAGTTGTCCGCGTAGAACACGATCGGGCCGTACACGTTGTTCGACTCGGTCATCTCGCTCACGGCGCAGCCGCGGTCGGCCATCAGGTACACGATGTGCTGCGATTGGTCGGCCAGCGCCCCGCCGATACCGAGTTCGACCGACGCAAGCGGCGCCAGGCTGGGGACCTGCACTTCAGCATAGGGCGTATCGTCACACGTGGGCACGTGGCCGGGGTCAATGTAGAGGCCCAGGCTTGTGGCGCCGGCGATCGCCTCGCTGGCGCCGGGGGCGAAGACGATGTTACGGACAACCAGGTCGAACGAGACCGGCTGGCCCGGCAGGGGATCAAGCGGCGTCCAATCCACGCTCGTAATCTTCAGATCCGGCTTGACGGTGTCGGTCAGCACCAGCGACAGCGGCCCGGCGGCGTTGTTGTCTTCGTTCGGCTCCGACACCGCGCAGCCGTAGTCGACGGCCGCGTACAGGTCGTGCGGGGTGCTGTCGAATTTTTGCGTGAAGGTGTAGTACGCGGTCTCGCCGATGTCGAGCGCGGCAAGCTGCTTACCCCAGTCCGGCACGACCACCTGCGTGGCGCAGTCGGTGGGGAGGACGTCCCGGTAGAGGCCGACGCCGGGCTGCAACGGCCCGTGGAACGGGTCTGTGCCCTGGTTTTGGACCCCGACGACGATGTCCACAAACTGGCCGACCGCCGGCGCATCGCTGGCGACCTTGAAGTCTACGATCGCCAGGTCGGGATACGTCTTCGGGCCGATTTCGACCGTGTAGGGGCCGGCTACGTTGTTGGTCTTCGGTTCATCCAGGAGGCAGCCGTAGTCCAGGTAGACGGAGGCGGTGTGGCTGCCCGCGGTCGCGAAGGTCGTCGTCAGGGTGAAGGCCTGCGTGGCGCCGGCAGCCAGCGGCGGCACCTCGGCCACCCGATCCCCGACGTCCGGGCTACCGGTGTAGGGGCAGCCCCGAGGTGTGCGGTCCAGGTACAGCCCCAGCCACGACTTGGACGGCGTGCCGCCGGTGCCCACGTTGCGGACGGTGATGGCGTACTGCACCGGCTGTCCGATCGCCGTCTGGTCAGGCGTGACCGTCACGCTGTCAACCACCAGGTCGAGCGTCTTCGGCGCGCCGACCGTGATGGGCTGCGGGCCGAAGATGTTGTCCGCCTCATCGCTCTCCTCGACGCCGCAACCGTAGTCAACGTAACCGTAGATGGCGTGCGTTCCCTGCTCCTCAGCAGTGAAGCCATACGAGAACAACGTCAGGTCAACCGAGGCGCCGGCCTCGATGGCGGGGATCTCGGCGCCGGAGAATTCCGCGCCGGCAATGCATTCGGCCGGCCGAGTATCTTTGTACAGGCCCAGGAAGCTCTTCAGATGGTGCCGGGCGTTGCCCTCATTGACCACGTGCACGGTATCGCGGATATACTCGTTGGCGGCCGGGCTGGCCGGGTTCGCGGTGATGCTCGTGATCCGCAGGTCCGGTTTGCGGGCGTCCGCCACGGTGAAGGCGAGCGGGCCGGCAGTGTTGTTCGTCTCGGTCGCCTCGGTAACGGTGCACACATAATCCACGAAGGCGCGAGCGGTGTGCGCGCCCGCGGTGCTGAAAGGCGCCGCCCATGTGACGGTGTAGGTCTGGCCCACCCCCAGCACGGGGATGTACGCCGAGCGGATGTCATACTGCCCGCACGTCGGCTGGGTTGCATAGTCGAAGTAGAGGCCCGCGTAAGTGATCCGGTTTGTCTTCGCGGTTCCTTCGTTCTTGATGACCAGCGTGTAGTTGACGTTGTCCCCGGCGGCCGGCGTCAGCGTGTCCGCGGTGAAGCTGCTGATCTTGAAATCCGGGAGCAGCGGCGGCAGCACATCGAGCACGATCTCTGATTTGTTGTCGGCTTCGTCCGTCTCGATGAAATCGTTGTCCGCGTCAACAACGGCGGAGATCTTATGCGCGCCGCCAGTGGCGAACTCGAGACCGTGGAACACGTGCACGGACGTCTGGCCATAGGCCAGGGCCGGCACCTGCTGGGCGACCTCCACTTTGTCATCCAGGTAGATGAGCAGCCAGGTAGGCTCGGACGGCACATCGCCGCTGCTGAGCACCGTGACCGTGGCGGTGAAGTACTCCTGGGCGTGGAGATCGGTTGCCGGCTGCAGCGTCAGCCCGGTCACCTTCAGGTTCGGCGCCAGGACGTTGATCGTCCCGGTGTAGACGTTGTCGGTCTCGTCGCTCTCTTCTTCCCACGCAAAGAAGTCCGCAAAGGCCCAGACGTGCTGCGAGCCAGGGATGTCAATCCTTCGATTCGGCATGTCCACCCGCGTGCTCTCGTTGGGTTGCAGCGCCGGCACGTCAGCTTGCCACGCCTTGACCGGATCGGGATTGACCGGCAGCGTGCCGGTGTAGACCCCCAGCCTGGTGGCGCCCGACCTCAGCTCGCCCTCGTTGACGACGTCAACTGTCAGGGTGAAGTATTTCCCTGCAATCACCTCCACCCCGTCCTTGGCCGCCAGGTCCCTGACCCGGAGATCGGCCAACCGGGGCGGGCCAACGACTATATTGAACGCGTACTGGTTGTTCGATTCGCGGCCCTGGTATTCGTCGTAGGTGCACGTATAGTCCGCAAAGGCCCACACGTTGTAGGTCCCCGGCATCGTGAAGCCGGCGGTGTGCACCACCACGGCCGCAGACTCGCCCGGTTGGATCGCCGGGATCGTGCCCCAGGCGAATGCGCCGGCCGCGTTGCAGGCCATAGGCGGGCCGTCGGGATCGGCGAACAGGGCGAGGCTGGCCGCGCCGCTGGCGACCGGGCCGTCGTTCTGTACGTATACGGTATAGGTGATGGCCTCGCGTGCCGGCAGATCCTCGGTCGCGCCCTGCACGGTGACGTCCACCAGGTACAGGTCCGGCAGCGGCGGCCACTCGGCGGTAAACGCCACCGGGCCGAATGCGTTGTTGTCTTCGCCGGTCAGAGTGGCGTTCTTCTCGACGACGGTGTTGTTGATGTCCGCGTAGGCGAAGAGTTGGTGGTTGCCCACGCTCGTCACGGCCGCGGCCGGGATGACGACAGTGGCGGTGTGCGCGGCGCCGGGGCCGAGGGCCGGCACCAGGGTGGTATTCTTCCAGGCCGAGTCGCCGGCGCCGGTCGGCTGGTGATCCACGTAGATGCCGAGCGCCGAGACCTGGGTGATCGTCATCGCGCCCTGGTTCTGCACGGTCACGCTGACAGAGAAGTTCTGGCCTTTGTAGACCGGAGAGGTCGCCAACGCCAGGTTCGTCACGACGAGGTCGGACTGGCGCTCCGGCAGCACGGTGAGATTCAGGTCTTTGTAGTTGTTGGACTCGTTCGGCTCGACTACGGAGCAGCCGTAGTCCGCGAGCGCGTAGGCGACGTGGGGATCTTCGGCCCCGACCGCGTCCGCGAAGCCGGCGTAGGTCAGCGTGTAGGTCTTGCTGGCGCCGACGGCCAGATACGGGACGTTCACGCCCAGATCGGGGATGCCGGGGTTGGGGCAGGCCGGGAAAGGAGACGGGTCCAGGTAGAGGCCCAACAGCGTCGGAAGCGCGGCGTCTGCCCCGCCGTTGTGCAGGGTGACGGTGAAGGTGACGGGCTCGCCCGCGTACGGCCGCGCCGGGTGGGCCACCAGGCCGTCTACGATCAGGTCGGGCAACAGATCGGTGACGGTGATCTGCGTCTGGGCGGTGTTATTGTCGTTGTTGTCCTCCACCACCAGGCAGCCGAAATCAGCATAAGCGTAAACCTGGTGCGTGCCCACCGTAGCCCAGGAGCCGGGCGCGTTCAGCGCGACATCGGCCTCTGATCCTGTCTGGCCCGCCGGGGCCAGCGCCGGGAGGTCGGCCGTATCGGCCCAATCCGGGTCGTTGCACTGCTGGTCCGGCGGCGCATCCATGAAGAGGCCGGCCAGGCCGGCGGCCGGGCTCGCGCCCGCGCCGATGTTGCGCAGATGGACCGTGTAAGTCACCGGCTGGCCCGGCTGTGGGTTCAACGGGTTGGGCGTGATGCTGTCAATCACGAGGTCGGGCCGCGGCACGTGGAACGATACCGGCCCGGCCGCGTTGTTGGTCTCGTCGCTCTCCGTGACCACGTTGAGATAGTCCGCCACCGCGGTGATCGCGTGATCCGACCAGTTGGTGACGGTCAGGGTCTTCGTGACCGTCTTCGTGGCGCCCGCGGCGAGGGAGGCGACGTCCACCGGCGGATACGCGATGCCGTCCACCGAGAACTGCACCTTGAACGCGCCGGCCGCGGCGATGTCGGTGTTCGCCACCCGCGCGGTCATGGTGACCGGCTGATTCACCGCCGCCGGTGGCTCGACGGTCAGGCTCGTGATCTCCAGGTCGGGGTAGCCGATCTGGAACGACACGGGGCCGGTCTTGTTGTTGTCGTCGTGCAGCTCGGCGATGGCGCAGCGGTCATCCACCACCGCATAAACCGTGTGGCTGCCGGCAAGGTTCTGCGAGCTAACGTCGAAGCTCAGGGCCGTCGTTGCGCCGACAGCCAGCCCACCGCTGGTCGCCTGCCGGCTGCCCCAGGTGAGGGTCGCGTTGCAGAGCGCCGGGTTCGAGTCAATGTGCACGCCGGTCCAGAATTCACCTGTGACTGCGGCCCGACCCTGGTTCTTGAGCGTGACCTCGATGTGCACCAGTGCGCCGCCCATCGGCACCACGGCCGGGTTCACCACGAGGCTCTCCACGACCAGGTCCGGCTTCCGATCCAGCACTGAGATCGCAAGCGACCCGGTGTTATTGCCCTCGTCCGGCTCCGTCACCGCGCAGCCGGCATCCACCAGCGCGACGATCATGTGATTATCCGGGTCTCCGGCCACGTTCGGGATGCCGCCGGCGATGGTCACGTCGGCGACGTAGCCCTGGCCGATGGCGAGCGCCGGGATCACGGCCGAGCCGAGGCCGGCCCCCGGGTTGGGGCAGGCAGGGGTTATCGCGGGATCCTCGTACAGCCGGAGCTGCGTGGCGGGGCTGGGCCCCGTCGCGGTTGTGCTGTTGTAGACGGTCACGCGGAAGGTGACCAGTTCGCCGGCGTAGATCGGGTCCGTCAGGCTGACCACGCTGCCGATCTCCAGGTCTGCCTGTTTGACATCAACCGCCGTGCTCAGAATGTTGTTGGCGTCATCCTCTTCGACCACGTCGCAGCCGTAGTCGGCGTAGGCGTAAACGGTATGGCTGCCCCCGGTCGCGAAGCCGGCCGCGCTCAACACCAGGTCGGCGGTCGCGCCCGCGGCCAGGGCCGGCAAGGCGACGCGGGCGACATACGCGGCGGCGTCGCACCCGGCCGGCGCCGTGTCATGGTACAGCGCCAGGTAGCCGCCCGCTTCGCTCGCGCCCGGCCCCGCGTTGGACACGCGCACCGTGTAGCTCACCGACTCCCCGACCAGCGGAGCCGCCGGGCTGGGCGTGATGCTGACGACCTGGAGGTCGGGCCGGGCGGCATGGTACATCACCAGGCCTGCTGTGTTGTTGGTCTCATCGGTCTCGATGACCGTGTTGTAGACGTCGGCCGCGGCCGTGACCGTGTGGTCGTTCCAGTCATATACGCCTACAGTCCGCTTGAGGGTCGTCGTGGTGTGCGCGGCCAGCGAGCTGACCTCCGTGTAGGGATACAGGGGTTGACCGTCAAGCATAAACCTGGCCTGGAAGTACCCGGCCGGCCCGTCCGACCGGTTCTCGATCACCATCGCCAGCTCGACCGACCCGTCCTTGGCCGGCACGGCAGGCGACACGGTCAGGCTCGTGATGATCAGGTCCGGGTCGGGCGGCGGCGTGTACGCGCTGTAGTCGTGGACGAAGACATCCGTCGCGCCGTTGACATCGCCGCTCACCAGGTTGCTGGCCGACGACTGGAACGCGACGAAGAGTCCGTCGGCGGAGATGGCCGGATACTCGGAGTCGCTGCTCGCGGGGTAGCCGCCCGTCCGCACGGAGGCCCGGGTCGTCGTCGCGGCCTGCCGGTCGCGCACGAAGACGTCCACGCCGCCGTTGGTGTCGCCGGCGACCAGGTTCGTCGCGCTAGACTGGAAGGCCACGTAGCGGCCGTCGTCGGAGATGCTCACGTAGTGGCCGTCGTCGTAGAAGTTCACCGTGCCGGAGCTGCCGTCCGCCTGCGCGTCCGCATCGGTCAGCGAGACCCGGTACGTCTGGCCGTTGACCCGATCGCGCACGAACACGTCGGTCGCGCCATTGGTGTCAGGCCCACCGTGAGCGGCGTCGGCCACCAGGTCGGTCGCATCGGACAAGAAGGCCACGAAGTTGCCGTCGGCGGAGATGACGGCGCTCGTGGAGTTACCGTCCGCCTGTCCGCTGCTCGCGTCCACCGAGATCCGCTCGGTCGTGCCCAGGGTGCGGTCGCGCACGAAGATGTCCACCTGGCCGGTGTCGCCGGCCACCAGGTCGTTCGCGTTGGATTCGAAGACCACGTAGCGCCCGTTCGCGGAGATGCTACCCTGCGTGCGGGTGCGCGAAGCGCCGGTGGCCTGCACCTCATCCGACGACACCGAGGCCCGCTCGGTCATGCCCGCGGCGATGTCCCGCACGAACACGTCGTCCGCGCCGTTGGTGTCGTTTGCCACCATGTTGCTGGCCGAACACGTGAAGGCCACGTACGGCCCGGTTGAAGAGACGTCGGGGTAGTCGCAGTTCCCGTTCGGCTGCTGGTCGGCGTCGGTCAGCGAGGCCGTTTGCCCCGTGTTCGCCTCGAGGTCTTTCAGCCAGACCTTCCATCGGCTGTTGATGTCGAGGGACTTATACACCGCGTACCGGCCGTTTGCGGAGATGCCGGGATTTTGCGACGCCCCGTGAGTTTCGCTCTGGTCCGAGATCAGCCTGGTGGTCCCGTGCGCCCGGTCATAGGCGTAGATGTTGTAATCATTCGTCTCGTAGGCGATCCAGCCGCCGTCGCTCGAGATGGCCGGGGAGTTTGCGCTCGTGGCGATCCGCGTCGTCACCGAGCCATCCGGCAGGGGCGTGGCGGTCGGCGTCGGCGTGATGGTGGGGGTCGCGGTGGGCGTGACCGTCGCACCGGAGACCGTCACGGTGACCGGCCCAAGCGTGTTATTGGCCTCGTTCGTCTCGGATACGCTGCCCCAGGAGTCGGCCTTCGCCCAGAAGGGGTAGCCGCCCGCGAAGTGGCTGAACCGCAGCGGCGCGATGAGCTCCTGCGATTCCCCGGGGCCCAACGGATCGCCCGTGAACTCCGAATAACTGCAGCCTCCGGGGCCGGGCTCGCACTCGCCGACGTAGTACGAAATGAAATTGCCGCCCTCGTCGCTGAGGCCGGCCGGCGCTTCGCCCTGATTTTTCACCTTGATGATGACATCGAAAGACTGGCCGGCCGTTGGCGCAGCGGGATAGGTGCGCAGGCTCTCGACGACCAGATCGGGCAGCGCGTCGTGGGCGGTGACGGCCAGCGAGCCGAGGTTGTCTGTCTCGTTGGCCTCGGTGTAGCTGCACCCCGCGTCGGCCAGCGCGTAGATCGTCATGCTCCCCGCCGACTTGAAACCGCTCGTCGGGATGACGACGGCCGTCGAGGCGCCGGGGGCGAGGCCCTGCACGTGGCCCTCCGCGTCGCCGTCGAGGGGAGCGTAGCAGTTCGTCGGGTTGGGCGCGGCGTCCCCTTCCGCCTTCAGGAACACGAGCACGTTTGTGTCGAGGACGGACGCCTCGCCGTGGTTGCTGACGGTCACGGTCACGGTCACCGGGACGTTCGTGCCGGGCGCGGCCGGCGCCGCGCTGATGGCGTCCACGCGCAGGTCGGCCAGGGCCGGCGTGCCCGAGGCGGAGAACGCCACCGGGCCGGCCGTGTTGCTTTCGTCGGTCTCCGGCACCTGGCAGCCGTTGTCGGCCTGTGCGTAGACGCTGTGCGAATCGCCGTCCATGAAGCCGTACGGCTCGAACAACTCGACGGTGGTCGAGGCGCCCGCGGCCAGGCCGGCCAGACTCGCGGTGTAGGAGGCATTGCCGTCGCACGCCCCCGGCGCCGCGTCGAGGTAGGCGCCGATCGAGAAGGCGCCGACCGCGTCTGCGCCGCTGTTGGTGACGGTCATCCGATAGGTAATCGGCTGGTGCGGCCGCGGCGCGGCCGGATCCACGACGAGGTTGCTGAGGGTGAGATTGGCGTCGAAGACTGATGCCTGGACTGTGAACCCGCCCGCCAGGGTGTAGATGTTCGCCTCGTTCGTCTCGGCCAGCTCGCATGCGCTGTCAACCTGTGCCTTGAGGGTGTGGCTGCCCGCGGCCGTAAGTCCCGCATGGCGCCGGGTGAAGGTGGTTGTGCCGCCCGCGCCCAGGGAGAAGATGTCCGCGCCGTCCCACGCGCCCGCACCGTTGTCGCAGGCCGCCGGCGTCGCGTCCAGGTAAATATCGGCCAGGAAGTGGCCGGCCGCGGCGCCCGCGTTGTGCACCGTCACCGTCACATCGAAAGGCTGCCCCAGCTTCGGGCTTGCCGGGCTGAGGGCCACGCTTTGGATCTCCAGGTTTGCGGCCGGCGCGGCGATATCCCGCAGCCGCAGCCAGGTCTGAGAGGCGCCGTACTGCGAGGTGGGGGCGTTGAAGACCGCCCCGCCCCCGTCCGCCGAGAGCGCGCCGCCGTAGCCGAGCGTGGACGCCGCGCTGAGCTGCAGCGCCTCGGCCCGGAACGAGAGCCGCTCGATGGCCCCGGTCGCCCGGTCGTAGGCAAAGGCGTCCGGGGAGTTATTCGTGTCACCCGTAACCAGGTTGCTGGCCGCAGAGACGAAGGCGACGAAACGGCCGTCCTGCGAGAAGGAGGGCTGGTACGAGGCGTCGTTCCCCTCGCCGCCCGGCCCGACCACCCGCCACGTCGCGCCGCTCGTGCGGTCGTGGATGAAGATGTCGTTCACGCCGTTCGTGTCGCCGCTGGCCAGGTTGTCGGCGTCCGATTGGAACGCGACCCAGCGGCCATCGCCCGACAGCGCAATCGCGGTCGAGACGCCATTCGCTGAGTCGCCGTTCGTTGATTCACTGATTCGCTCCGTCGTCCCCGTGTGCGTGACCGGGTTATAGTCGTAGACAAAGACGTCGGTCTGCCCGTTCGTGTCTCCGGCCGCCAGGTTTGTCGCCGCCGATTCGAAGCCGACGTGCAGCCCGTCCGCGGAGATGGCGGGATGCGCCGAACTACCGTCCGCTGCGCCGCCGCCCGCTGCTTCGCTCACCCGCACGGTGATGCCCGCATCCACGTCGCGCAAGAAGATGTCGCGCAGGCCATTCGGATCATATTGGACGAGATTGCTGGCCTCCGACTCGAACACCACGTACTTCCCATCGGCGGAGATGGCTGCGCCGTACGACGTGGAGGCGCCGTCGGCCTGCGCCCCGGCGGAGCTAACGGAGATGCGCTGGATGGACGCGTCCGTGCAGTCGTACAAGAAGACGTCCGTCGCGTCGTTGGTGTCGCCGGCCACCAGGTTGCTGGCCAGGCTGGTGAAGACCACCCGGCAGCCGTCCGCGGAGATCGCGGGGTTGGTTGACTCCAGGTTGCCCGCCCCGCCGGTCGTCGCAAAGGAGATCAGCACGTTCGAGCTGGGAGAAGCCATCGTGTCGCGCAGGAAGATGTCGTAAGCCGAATTCTCATCGCCTTCCACCATGAAGGAATTTCCGGATTGGAAGGCGACGTAGCGCCCGGCGCCGGACACGACGCCGTTGAGGCCCTCGCCGTAACCGCCGTCCATGCTCGAGGAAACGAGGAAGCTGCCCGTCGCATCCGGGACCGCAGGCAGCATCCAGGCCGCATCCGGCAATTTGCGCGACGGTGTCATTCTGAGCGCCGCAGCGCGAAGAATCTCCTCCTGCGTCACCGCGAGCGCACTCCCGGCGGCCGGCCAGGCCGAAGGCAGCACCGTCCCGAGCTCCCGCTTCGCTGGCTGAGCCGGGCCCCGCGGCTGGCCCGGCATACCAACATCCTGCGACTGCGCGGCGCGCTGCTCAGGCCGCGGCACCGCCGCCGGGGCCGGCAGCCCCTTGCCGCCGCTCCTACCTGCCGCAGCCGGCGTCGGAGCCGACCGCGTCGGGGTGGTGATGATGGGACGGCCGCTCGTGCCGGGCGCTGAAGGCGTCGCCCCACCTCCGCCCCTCCGCTCCTCCGCTCCCCCGCTCCCCTGCGCCACGGTCGTCGCCAACGGATAAAGCGCCAGGTCAATGCCCCGCGCCGAATTGATCGCCGCCAGGCTGCCGATCAACCTGGGGCTGGCCGGCGTGGAGATGTCAATGACCTGCAACCCGCCCGCACCGTCGGCCACGTAGGCCAGCGTGCCGCTCACCACCGCGCTGTTCGCAAGCCCGGCGGTGTCGTACGCGCCCACCTCGCTCTGCGTCACGAAATAGGGCAGCGTGCAGTCGGCCGCCAGCGTGTTCAGCCGGTTGTCGTTGCCGAAGAGCGACGCATACCACGGCGCATCGAAGCTCCCGCGGCTGCTGACCACGCCGACACCGCACGGCGACCGGAAGCCTTCCTCCTTCAGGTTGAAGTCCTGGGCCGTGGTCGCGTAACGGAACGACCCGGTGCTCTGCTGGGTGCGCGTGAGCGCCAGCCGCGGGGCCAGCGAGTCCACACCGCCTTCCCAGGCGCCAAGCTGCGTCGCGTCCTTGTGCCCCGCCTCATCCTCGCCGCGCAGATCGAGCCGATACGCGCCTTCCAAGCCGGTTGGGACGCCGGCGGTCCAGCCGGTTGTCGAGACACCCGCGCCGCTGGCGGCCAGCGTGGCCGGCCGGAAGCCGTCCGCGGCGAGCGCGGCCACCTCGACCGCACTCAAGGCCCGCGGCCAGATGCGCGCCTCGTCCAGCCGGCCGCGGAAGTAGCGCGCGGTCGAGCCGGCCGCCACGGTGAAGTCCAGCTTGCCGACGCCCGCAGGGCGATCCTGGCTGCTGATGCCCGGCGCCGCGGCCAGCGAGACCGCGCTTGCGCGCACCGGCTGGGCGGCGTCGGAACGACCGAAGTCGTTACTACGAGAGCTGCCGTCAGGCATGATCGGCCGCACTTCTACATCGGCCGCGCCGCAGAAGGCGAGCGGCTCCGTCACGACGCGGTAGGCGCGGCCGACCACCGGCACGCCGGCCCAGACCCGTTGGCCATTGACCCAGATCTCGTAGCCGGCTGCGTTGAACTGCGCCGGGGTGAACGTCAGCTCGGCAAGGTTCGCGCACGCCTCCGCGCCGCTTGCCGCCGCGGCCAGCGTCTCGGTCGCGCCGCGGCCGACGTCGAGCCGGCGCATGGGCGCGGGCAGCTTGCCGGCCAACGCGTCCGTCTTATAGGCCACCGCGCCGTTCACGTAAATCGTATACGTCGTCCCGTCGAAGGTGGCGGCCACGTGGTTCCACATGTTCTCCGCCAGCATGCTGCCCGTGGTGAAGCTGCGGACGCTCGTCCCATCGCCGAAGCCGGCTGTGAGCTGCGTCCGGTTCACCACCTCCAGGAACGGATACTGGCTCGCGAAACTTCCGTACGCCGCACTGCTGAAGACCGGGTAGCTGCCGGCGTCCTCCGGGCTGGGGTAAATCCAAGCCGCCTGGGTGAATTTGCCGTGGCTGAGGTCCAGACCGGGATCCTCGGCCAGCACGACGTAGTCGCCGGCGCCGTCCAGCGCCAGCGATTGTGCGCCGACCTGGCCGGCGGCGGCCTTCGCGCCAGCGTCATCCGTGTACAGCCGCCCCCCATGGCCCGCGCCCGAGCTATCCTTGAGCGCGGCGCCCCCGGCCAGCGGCTGATCCTCGAAGGAGAGCGTCAGGATCGCGCCGTTGCCGCGCACCAGCCCGGCGACCTCGTGCGCCGTCAGGCCGCGGTTGAAGATGCGCAGGTCGTTGAGCCAGCCGCGGAACGGTGACCAGTACGGGCTTGCGTCGGGCCGCCGGTTCGAGCCGAGCCACAGCGATGTGCCGGCGTCTATCTGGTTCAGGTTTTGCGCCATCGAGGCGTACGCCGTGGCAACACCGTCAATGTAAACGCGCAGCACCTTGTCTGTCCGGGCCAGCGCCAGGTGATGCCATGCGTCAGGCCCGATCCGGCCCGCGTCCGCGAGGATGTGGCTGGTGGCGCCGTCCAGCGTGAGGTCCACCATCAGGTGGTTGCCGCTGACCAATCGGAGCGAGAAATCATCCCCTGCGGCATTGCTCCAGTGGAACAGGTCCTTGTTGGTGTTGGCGCCATCCGGCTTGACCCACAGCGTCAGCGTGAAGTCGCCCGTGCCGAAATCAAAATCGCTGGCGTCGAGGATCTCAATGGCATCGTCGGCGCCGTCAAAGTACGGTCCGCTGCCCAGGTGGCCCTGCTGGCCGGTCGCCGGACACCGGCCGCCCGTACAGGCGCCGTCATGCCCGCGCCCCGAGCGGTCGGCAAAGATGATGGTGTCGTTGGCCACCTCCGTGTCGGACAACGGCAGGTAGGCGATCTGGCCTGTCAGCGTCTCATTGAAGAACGGCGAGCCGGGGAAGGTGGCGACGAAACCCACCTGCGCCCCGGCGACCCCGGCCACGGCGGCCTGGGCGCCGCACAGCGCCGCGTCCGCCGTGAACGCCATACCGCCCGGCCCGGCGGACCAACTGCCCACGCTGCTCCCGCACACCCGCGCCTCACCGGTCACCAGGCTGGCCGCGCTGCCCGTGATGCCCACCTGGCACGCCGCGCCGCGGTCAACCTGCCCCTGCCAGCGCAGCGTTTGCGTCGCGCTGATGAACTGGCCCGCGGCGATGGAGAGGAGGCTCAGACCGTTGCAGCCGATGGCCACGCCCACCTGGTCGCCCAGGCCGTCGGGCGTGGTCCAGGTCACGGCCACGTCCACGGGGTGCTCCGTCACAGCGCCGCTGAGTGCGGTGCTGCCGTTCAGAAGCGCGGCGGCCGGGCCAGCCGCGGCGCTGGCCGCCGCTCCTGCCTGCTGTGCGGCCGGCGTGCTGGGATTGTTGAGATTCATCCCAGGGGGTGTGGCATCAATCTGCACCGCGGCCTCAAACGTCGTGCGATGGGCCGCGCGCTGTGCGTCCTCCAGTTGCGACTGGCTGGCGATCCCGTCTTCGGCCTCGACGCGCAGCGTGAAGGGACCGCTGGGTTCGCTTTCGGTAAAGATATAGTCCACCGACCACGCGCTACCCGTCACGGTGGCGTACTGCGCACCCAGGCCGACCGCGCCCCCGTTCTCGTCGAACAGCGTCACTTTGACCGTGTTCGTGATGACTCCGCTGGCCGGTGAGTTGTCCGCGAGCACGGGGTCGGTCACCGTGCCGGACAGGCTGACGAACCACGCGTTCGCCCGGTCGGCAGCCGGCTGGGCATCGAAGCGCGTCCCGGCCGCCGGCCCGGTGATCGTGGGCGGCGTGTTGTCCACGTAGACGACGGTCCCGGCCGACTCCGCCCGGTTGCCCACCCGGTCGGTCGCGCGCACCTTGACGATGTAGCGGCCTTCGCCAGCGGGTTCGAAGTAGGGACACCAGGTGCCGTCGTTCAGGATCGCCCCGTTGCTGGCGGTGCAGGCATCCGCGGGCGCCCAGTTGCCGGGCGTGCAGGCGCCGGCGCTCTTGCAGAACGCGAGCTCCACCGCAGCTATGCCGGACGTTTCATCCCGGGCGGCCGCGAGGAACTGCATGCCCTCGGCCGGCAGATACGTTTCGGGCGAAGCCACCTCACACTCCGGGACGTCGCCGTCCACCAGGATGTTGTTGCTCTGCCGCTCCTCGACCCAGCTCATCTGATCCGAGAACAGCCGCTCGATTTCGTCCTCGCGCAGCCCGCGGTCGTAGAGCGCCACCTCGTCAATGCGGCCGCTGAAGGGGTTGCTCCAGTCGCGGGTGTTCCCCGCCGGGATGCTGAAACCGCCGACGTGGAGCGGCCAGCCCGCCTCGGCGCAGGCCTGCGAACCGGTCAACCCGGACAGTCGAGCCTGCTCCGCACCGTTGACGTACAGCACCAGCCGCTCGCCGTCGAAGCTCGCCATGACATGGTTCCAGTGATCCTTGACCAGGCTGACCTGGCTGGTGACACGGCGCACGGTGTCGGTGCAGCCGTCGTCGAATTCCGCCACGGGGATGAGGGTGTTCGGTTTCAGGTAAAGCCGGTAGTTGGCGTGCAGGGTGGGCTGCGGGCCGATCTCGCCGCCGACCTCCGAGGCGCTGCGGACGATGATCTCTTGCGGCGCGACAGGATTGACGCGCGTGGGCAACACCCAGGCGCCGACCGTGAATTCCCCGGCTCGGAGCGTCGCGGCGTCCGGCGCCAGGATTTCGTCGTCCGCGCCGTCGAACAGCGCGGCAAGCCCCAACTGTCCGTGGACGCCCTCGCCGGTCACCGGACAGTGTTCGCCCGTACACGCGCCCGTCGCGTTGGCGTGGTCGCTCTCGTCGGCGAACTGCGTCGCGCCGTACGCCTCGTCGAGCCGCAGATGGAGCACCGGCGCCTCGTCATAGACGCCGCGCATCTCGGCCGCGGAGAGGCCGCGCACGTAGACGCGGGCCGCATCAATCCGGCCGCCGAAGAACTTCTGGCTGCCGTCGGAGTGGCTGCCGATGGCGGTGTTCCCCGTGCACTGCTTCAGCGCGCCTGCCGCGGCGACGGTCGCCACTTCCGTCCCGTTGCGGTAAAGGCGGAGCTGCGCCCCGTCGTAGACGCCGGCCAGGTGCACCCAGGTGTTCAGCGGCACGGCCTCGGCGAATTCGACCTGCTTCAGCGCGCTCGTGGCGCCGTCGGCGATCCAGGCGGCAAACATCGGATATTGACTGGAGCCATTATCGTTCAGCGCCAGGGTGAACCCGCAGCTTGCGCTTTCCTGGGAGGAAACGATCGTCTCGCGGGCGTTCGTGGCCTGGGTGCGATAGATCCAAGCCGAGACCGTGGTCTGCGTCAGACCGCTCAAGCCGTTGACGGTCAGATGATCCTGCTCACCGGTCTTGAACAGGGCTGCTCGCCCATCGCGGCCGCCCACGCCCGCGGTCGGGCAGGCAGCGCCGGCGCAGGTGGCGTCGTGGTTGCCCGCGCTCGCGTCCGCAAAGGAGGTTGCGCCCGGCGCCTCGTCCAACCCCAGGTTCAGGGCGGTGTTCGTGCCCAGGAAGATTTCCCGGACGTCCGCAGCGTCCAGCACCTGGCGGTAGATCCTCAGCTCATCAATAGCCCCGCGGAACGGCAGCGAATCCTTCGTGTAACTGTAGTCGAGAATGCCGGTGACGTTGGCGCCGTCGGGCATGGTCATGCAGGGCATGTTTGCCAGGCACGGTACGACGTAACTGCCATGCCCGGGCGTGGCGGGATCGGTGATCGCGAACGAGGCGCCGGTGATGAACTGGTCACCACTGTCGCGCGTTGCGCCGCACGTCGTCCCCTGATCATCCTCCCAGATCTGCCAGTAGGTCTGGTCGGTGAACGTGCAGCTTGCGTTGATCGGATAGCTGTTGTCCCCGCTGACGGAGCCGTTGTACATCTCCTGGCCGGTGCAGGCGATGCACAGCTCCGCATTCCCGCTGTCCGATTCGCCCCAGACACTGAAGGAGCTGAAATTCACCTTCCCTACATCGTTCGAGCGGCCGATCTCAAACCGCCGGGTGGCGGCCGGCGTTCTGGCGACACCCGTCCCCGGATTGATAAATATCGTCTGATCGGAGGCGACCAGTTCGCCGTTGAGATACAGTCTGACCTCGCCGCCGCCGTAGCTCAGCGCGACGTGATTCCAGACGTTGTCCATCAACCCGATCGCCGGGCTGGTGTAGTAGCCCGCCCAACCATCCGCGGCCGCAAATCCGAAGCGGATCGCATTCGATCCGCCGCGCACCACCATGCGCTGCAACGAAACATAGGCGTCGCCGGTTCCGCTCTTGAGGCCGAGGATGCCCTCCGGCTGCCACCACCCACAGTTCTGGCCCTCCCATTCGAAGTCCCCACAATGCGCCGCGTCTGTCAGGCCGGCCTCCGGTTTGAGCCACAAGGCCAGGGTGAAATGCCCTTCGCTCAGGTCGAGGCTCGAGTTTTCAGCGACGGAGACGTGCCGGTTGGCGCCATCAAACTGCAAACCCTGTCCCTCGATGCCCACCGTCTCCTGCGGACATTGCGCGGTGGCGCATTCGCCGCGATTGCCGAAGGCCGAGGTGTCCGCCCACTGCGTGCCGCTGGAGGTCGCGGTCGGATGATCAAACGTCAGGTTCAGCACCGGCTGCCGGAAGAGCTGCCGCGCCTGGTGCGCAGAGAGCGCGGTGTCGTACAGGCGCACATCATCCAGCATGCCGGAGAAGAGCGCCGCGGCGCTGAATGCGATCTTGCCGATCAGCACGCCGCCCGTGCTGGCGGCCGGTAGCCCGGTTTCTGTGCCCGAGGCGACCGCTTCGCCGTCAACGTAAAGCTGCTGGGCGCCAACGCCGCCGCCGAACGTGTGGACGGCGTGATGCCACTGGCTGTCAGCGTAGGTCGCGGCCGCGCTGCAGATCGCTTCCGCCACGCCGTTCCGGCGCACCGCCGCGCAAACTCTGCCGCCGCTCAGATAAACCTCGGCGCCGTCGCCTCCCGTGGCTGCGAAGAGCGCACCACCTGCCTGACTCGTCTTGAACCAAAGCGAGACCCCGTACGCGGTTTCGCTGGGGTCGGCCGGCGAGGACAGATAGCTCGCGCCGTCCAGGCTCAGCGCGTTGCCGTAGGGGCCGCCCACAACCGAGGCGCACGCGTGCCCGTCGGCGACGGGCATGCAGGTCGCGTCGTTGGGCGGGAAGCTGCCGGAGCGGTCGGTTGTGACCGGGTCGTCCATGGGCAGCCACAGCTTCGCGCCCTCGGCGAGCGCGGTCCAGTCGGAGATGAGCGCGCTCGCGGTCAATGTCGCGCTGTAGACCCCCGAGGCCGCAGTCGCACTGACATCCAGCTCACCGTCCAACGTCTGTGCCTGGGCAGGCTGCAGGACGAAGCTGACCGGCGCGAGGGCATTCGGAGCGGTCGCGGCCGGGAACTGGCTGCTGAGCAAGCCCTGCATGTACCGGCTCAACAGGTTGTTAGTGACAGTGGCAGTGTAGTAGAGGGTCGAGCCGGGCTGGACCATGCCATCGGTCGGCGCGTAGCCTCCCTCGGCCGCGGGCTCCCGGAGCTGCGATTCCAGCGACAGCACCCTGGCATTGGACCAGACGGTGGGATTGAAGCCATAGAGGAACTCGTCCCGGTCAAGCAGGCCATCGTCGTCGGTGTCAACCTTCTCCGGATCCGATGTGACCCAGGCGCTTTCCTGCTGACCCGCCGCGTTGATGCGGTAGACGTAGCGCCAGCCGCCCACCCATTCGACCCGGTCATCATCTTTGTCCGCGTCGGTTTTGTCCTGGTGGTAGACCTCCTGCCCATCCCACAGCCCGTCGCCGTCGGTATCCTTACGCGTGGGGTCGGTGTTGAGCCGAATTTCATCATAGTCGTTCAGGCCGTCGCCGTCGGTGTCCACCAGCGTCGGAGACGACCCGAACTGAAGCTCGCGGGGATCAATCAGCCCATCGCCATCGGTATCCTGCAGCAGATCGTTCGGATCAACACCCGCGGCCAGCCCGTCGCCATCCTCGTCCTTCATCGTCACGACGCCGATGCTGTAGTCCCGGCCCCAACTGCGGGTGTAGAACTCATCGAGCGTGGCCGGCAGGATGTCGAAGACCAGGGTGTCCGTCATCGGGTAGTGGATCGTATCCCGTTCATCCTCGACCACACAGACGCCGACATAGCAGTTCTGGACGGGGACGTTGTAACCCTCAGACAGGTACACCTGCAACCGCCGGTTGATCCCGGCGGCCGGCAGCGTCACCGGGATGGTCGGCACTGTTTTGTGGATATAGATATCGCCCGTCTGGCCTTCAGGGACGTCTTGCCACTCGTCCTGCATGTCGCCCCGGTCGAGGTCCTCGTGGATGTCAATCTCCGCCGTCTGCATCTGGTAGTCGAAGGTGGAGCTGTCGAGGTTTTTGCGGTACTGCCAGTAGTAGCCACCGCCGATATTGCCCGGCCGCCCCATCACGGTGAGGGTGTTCGTCAGGACAACGCCCACGTTGAGGGCATTGCCTGTCGTAATCCCCAACTCAGGGTCGGTCAACTCGTCGGCGTTCACCTCGTCAAACTGCAGCCGGCCCTCGGCCTGCATGTCAACGATCTCATTGCCTGCGTAGATGAACCACCCCAGGAATGTGGAGACGATCCCCTCGAGGCCGCCGCACAGCCAGTCGCCCGGATCATCATACGGGTCTGTTTGCCCCGCCTTCTCCTGGTCCCAGCCCGCTGCGGAACAGATCGCGGCGATGAGCGAATCCAGGAGGCTGATGATCCCGCTGATGATGCCGCCGACCACAGGGATCAGATCAATGATAAACATGATGACCATGACAATCGTCTGGCCGATGGTCAGCGCCACCAGGTTACCCATCTCGCGGTAGGTCAGGTCCATCAGCGCGGCCTGCGCGGCGAAGACCGCCCACGTGACGGCCACGCCGATCCCGGCCGCGATGGTTGACATGACCGCACCCACATTCTCCACTGATTTGCTCAGGAACTTGGCCACCTTCGCAAGCATGGTGGTAGCGCCGGCAGCCCCACCAGTGGCCTTGCCGATGTCCTTGACCGCGTCGATGATCCCCTTGATCTCCAGGATCATACCGATCGCCTGGAGCGACCACGAGACCGCCTCCACCGGCGAGTCAGAACCTGCAATTGCGGCCACACACGCGGCCATGGCCGCGAGTCCGGCAGCGAACAACGCCACCGCCCCCACGGCCGGTCCTGGGCCGCCTGTCATGGCGCCAATGGCGCCTTTGTAGCTGACGATGGTGGGGCTCGCGACCCTGAGCGCGCCGTTCCCCATCATACGCAGGAACTGCACCGACGCATCCCCAGCCCCCGCCAGGAATTTGCCTATCCCCGAGGTGGGCGACCCGAACAGGCTGCCGGTGAGTTTTGCGAACTGGATCACGTCGTTCGCATCCATTTCAATCATATCGCCAACGACCGACAACACGATGTCGCAGGTCGAGCTGAACAGCCCCAACGACGCCGTCGTAATGCCGGCGTCCGAATCCATGTTGCCCTCGTTGGTATAGGGCAATACGACATCGGCCTGCGGCCCCGCGTTCTCTGAACCCGTCTGCACTAGCCGGGTTACCCCCGTTTCCAGCGCGAAGTATAGGCTGCGCGCGGCCAGCATCTGCCCCATGACTACGTATTCGTCGTCCCGGTACGGGTTGACCTCCTCCGGCAGGTTGCGGAACGCCGCCTTGAACTGCACGGCCAGCCGATCCCAATAGAGCTGCGTCGGGTACCGCTCCCACCCAATCGGCTGCCGATCCGGCCCCAGCGTTTCGTTGTAGCGGAACGGCGCCCATGCGATCTGTGCCATCGTCATGGACGATTTGCCGTCGAAGTTCAACGTCACCCCATCGCCACCGCCGGTGACGACCGCGTCCGCCAGGTCCACACCCACCGAGGTCTCCTGCCGCGCGAACAGCAGGGTCGGCGTGATCGTCTGGGCGTCGCTGATGTATGGGCTGAACTGGTCAACCAGCACCGCCTCCGCATCCCGGGCCGCGATCTGCCCCACGTAGTCCCCATGCGGGAACTCAAAGCTCTTGACCCGCAGTGCGTTTTTCGGGATGCCCCAGCGCCTGTCATCGCCGTCCGGGATACTCCCCTCCGCATCTAGCCGCTCGGCGATCGTGCCGTCCGCGCCGTTGCGCGCGTTGATCCCCACGTCTAGTTGGCCGTTGCCGTTTCCGTCGCGGCCCGACACGAACGAGGTCAACAGCCCGCGCGCCGCCTGCCAGAGCCGGTCGTCCGCGTTCTGATTATTGTCGGTGGTTGGGTCCTCCCAGATGATCGCGAAATCCATCCCCAGGTCTTCGGTGGCCCGCAGCCCGGTCAGATACCACGATTCATCGTACGTCTGAACAATGCGCTGGAGGTCGGCTGTGCGATGCGCACTGCACCACGCCTTTCGCTCGATCCCATATTGCGCCTGGTAGCCCTCGGCCGGCTCCTGGGCCGCCGCGGAAGGCTCGAACCCGGTGGTATCGCACTCGTCCGTCAGCATCTGCACGAGCCAAACCACCCGCACCTGCTGCGCCGATGCCCAGGCCATGTCCCGGTCACTGTCCGTCTCGTAATACACCCGCGCCTGGAACGCCACGTTCGCGCCCCCGACCGGATCGGTCACCACGTTCAACGGCGCATACGCCAGGAGCGTGCCCTCCTTATCCTTCTCCCGGACGGAGATGCCGTAGGGGGTCAAGCGCGCGGTGTCAATCATCTTGTCGGCATACACACCGTTCGTGATGTTGCCCAGCGGCTCGCACGCGGTCTTGCCTCCGCCCGAGATGCGGATCACGTGCTCGCCGTCCGCCAGCGCCGTGGCCCGGCCCAGGGCCGCGGGCAGTGTCAACGTCATCCCGTCCGACGCCGTCAGATCGTTTGTCAGCAGGGGGTGGCCGACGGGCGGGCACGCGCCCGCGTAGAAATTGACGGTGTAGGAGCCGGTCGCATCCTCGAAGTCGAACCCGATATCCGTCCGGGTCGGGTCGTCCGTGTTCTGCGCCAACTGCATCGTCGCCGAGATCGCGTTGTTCGCCACCACCTCAATCTGGGGCCGCGTCAGCGGCAGCGGCACGTTGCCTGCGGGGAAGGTGATTTCCAGCATGGGGATCACGCGCAGGTCGCCGTCGTCCAGTCGGGGGTCGTAATTCACCTGGCCCGGCCGAGACTGCGAAAAGGTGGTGCCCTTGACGTGCTGAAGCTGCCCCTCCTGGTCGCTGCTGGGCCAGTCCATGACGTTCATGGCGTAGGTGAGGTGTTGGGCGTCCTCGGTGCGCAACTGGAAGTCCACCAGGATCGGCTTCTTGTCGCCGAGGTTGTTGATGGTGAATTGGAAAGGTGTATTGCCATCGAAGGGCTTCGGGGCGACAGGGTCATAGGCTAAACCGTCGTTCCCCATGCTGCTGGCCAGGGTCAGGTCTTGCCGGTCGGGTACGCTGTCCCCGTCATCGTCAAAATCGAACGGATCGGGCAGCCCGTCCCCGTCGCTGTCGCAATCCACCACCGCTTCCGGATCGTAGTTCGGCTGTTCGCCGCTCAGCGCCATGCACTCCACGCTGTCGGCGGTGCCGTCGCCGTTGGTGTCCGCGTTGGCCGGGTTGAGGTACCAGCGGCGGCCGGCCGCATCTTTGAACCCCAGCACTTCGACGTTGTCCCAGATGCCATCGCCGTCGCTGTCCTTGACCCACGGGCTGATGTTCAAGCGCACCTCGACGCCGTCATCCAGGCCGTCTCCGTCCGTGTCGGCCTTCAGCGGATCGGTGCCCGCCTCCTGCTCGATGGCATCGGTCAGCCCGTCGCCGTCGCTGTCAAGCGTCCCGGTGCCGGTAGGCGTCGGGGTCGGCGTCTCGTCCAGGGGATTGGCTCCGGCGGACCGGTGATCCCCCGCGACCGGCGGGAGCGCGGCAAGCGGATCCTGGTGGGGATCCCAGGCGCCATAGAGCGTCTCCTGCACCTCGGCGGCCGTCTGCTGCTGGGTTCCGGCAGAGACCCCTTGTCCCGTCTGGTCCGCCGCCTGGCGCTCAAAAAAGGCCTGGGCCTGCTGGGCCTGGAGCAGCGGCATCACAATCATGGAGAGGATCACCGCCATGACCACGACGCGGTAGGTGCGCGGCGAGCGGCGGGCCACAACGATGATCAGGCCGCAGAGAAACGACAGCGCCAACAGAAGGGCCTGCTGGGGAAGCGCCGCCACCGGTGTGCTGTGCAGCCACCTCGTCAGGCCGCCGAGCGCCCCTCCTGCCGCGCTTGCCGCAGCCGGCTCGGCCGACGCAAAGACGAACGAGATCGCGATGTCCGCCTCGGTGCGCTGGTTCTTGCTGTCGGGCGGGTAAACCAGATGGATGCTCAGGCGTTTCGGCAGGCCGCGGTCATCAAGCGTGATCTCCCCCTGGCCGGTCGTGTCCCGGTAGGTGGCGGAGGAGTCGAGATAGATGCCCTGCGGCAGCTCGCCCCGCTCGCGCAGGTAGCTCTCCAGTTGATCCCGCACGTAGTTGGCGAAGGATGGACCGTCGAAGTCGAAGCCGAAGGCCGAACGACCGAGGACGGAGGATGCCTCTTCGTCGCTCGGCGTTGGTCTTTCGTCCGAATCGCTTGCCCGCACGTTCTTGATGCCCGCGAGGTAGGAAAGGAAGTCGCCGTTGGGTGCAAAGCTGCTGCTGAAGTTCTCCAACTTTTGCCACGCGCCGCCGGGCTGGCGCGTCCAGGCGGTCTGCCCCTGGATGCGCAGCTCCGCAGCCGAGTCGGGGTTGGCGACGCTGCCGCCGGACGTCCAGAAACGCATCGCAAACTCGTGCGTCGGCAGGTCTACGTCGCCTTCCAGGTGGAGCTGATTCCGCGTGCTGCTCTGGCCGATGCTGCTCAGCGCGGGGGCCGGTCGGGTGGTCTGCACCACGTCGCTGGTGAAGCGATAGGCCCCGATCTCGCGCGCAGCCGCCCAGGCGCGGCGGACTATCTTCTCAGGCGAGCCGGGGGGCGCATCGGCTGCGGCGGTCGGAGCACAAGCGAACATGATCGCAATGACCATGAGCAGCGAACCGAAGATGCGACCGGGGATGCGGGCGTGGAAGTGCATGGAACTCCTCCTGAGGCGGCCAGACTGCCGTGATAGCAGAGCAGAGACTAAGTTGACAGGGCATCTTGGGGTGCGGACGACTTTTGCCCGTGCACGATTTGGACGAGTCGGTCCAGGGTGAGCGAGCGGGCTTCCCGTCCCGACAGCAGAACGGCCCGGTTGCACTCCGGGTCCAAGCCGATCAACAGCAGTTCAGCATTCTTGAACAAGAGCGGGAGGATATGGCTTTCGTGGTCTTGGGAGAGGTCAAAGATCAGCACATCGGGCACCTGCTCCGCCAACGCGCGGCTGGCTTCCGCCCATGTCCCAGCCCGGATCACGTGCAGGCCGGGTCTCTGCTCAAGGCTCTCGCCCACCAGCGACAACAACAACGAACCACCGAAGAAAAGCACTTCTCGTGGCGTCATGCGCGCATTGTAACGAAGACCGGCGGATTAGGACACTCCCCGCAGGCATGGAAAAAGGATAGTCGCGCGACCTGTGACGCTATCCTGAGGGAGGGCAGGGTCCCTGCGTCATTCTCGCGTCAACCCGGCGCGCAAGGCGTAGGCCGTGGCCTGGGTGCGGTTCTTCAGGTGCAGGCGTTGGAGGATTTCGCCCATGTGATACTTGATCGTGTTTTCACTCAAGAACAGCCTGGCGCCGACTTCCTTGTACGACAGCCCGTCGGCGACCATTTCGAGGATCTCCCGTTGGCGCCGGGTCAGCTCGGAGGCGGGGGGAGCGTCTTGCGGCGCGCCGGCTCGAGCCGCGGCCGAGCGCTCGTCGAGTGCGGCCGCCTGGTGCGCAAACTCGACCAGCAGGCAGGCCGAGAGCTCGCGCGACAGGGGCGCCTCGCCGCGCTCCAGGCCGGCCAGGTAGTCGAACAACTGATTGGGCTCGATGTTCTTGAGCAAGTAGCCGCTGGCGCCGCTCTTGAGCGCTTCAAACAGGTCGGCATCCTCGGCCGAGGTGGTCAGCATCACGATCTTGATCCCCGGCAGCTCGGTGTGGATCGCCCGGGTGGCGCAGAGCCCATCGCAGCGGGGCATCCGGATGTCCATCAAGATAAGATCTGGGCGCAACGAGCGGGCGAGCACCTGCGCCTCCAATCCATCGTGCGCCGCGCCCACCACCAGGTGCCCCCCCGCCCGGAGCAGGTTGCTCAGGCCTTCCAGGAATAGGCCGTGGTCGTCAACCAGCAAGATTCTCATATGACATCTACCCCCGATCATTAGGCGGGTTCGATGGAATAGACACCTCAACGCGCGTGCCCTGGCCGAGCGCAGAGTGGATCGCAAGCTGTCCGTTAATGCGCTCGGCGCGCTGGCGCATAACTTGCAGGCCGAAGTGCTTGCCGGCATCGCCCGTCTGGGCCGGATCAAAGCCGGCACCATCATCTTCGATCACCAACTGCATCTGTGCGGCCGCGGCCCGCAGCCGCACAGTGACCTGGCTGGGGCGGCCGGCATGTTTGCGGATATTCGTCAGCGCCTCCTGAACGATCCGAATGAGCTGCACGCCCACGGACGCAGGCAGCAGCCCGGGTTCGCAGAGCGCCGCCGCCGGGCCATCAACGTCCAGGAAGACGGCCAGCCCGGTCTGCGTCTCAAAGCGGGCCACGACCTGGCGCAGCGTGGCGCAGAACCCTTCGGAGGGCAGGCTGACCGCGAGCAGGCTGCCGATCAGCTCGCGCACATCGCTTTGCATATCGCGCGCGACCTCAGCGAGGCGGGCCAGGCTGGCGCGAGCAGCTTCATCCTGCCTGCTTTGCAGGTAGAGTTGGACGGCCTGGGCTTGCACGTTGAGGAACGCCAGATCCTGGGAGAGGCTATCGTGCAGCTCGTAGGCCAGTTGCTCGCGTTCTTGCAGAGCCGCCTGCACCCACTGCTGGTTCAGGAGTTGCGTCTGCGCCCGGCGCTGCTCGGTGACATCATGCAGCAGCAGCAGGCGCCCGATGGTCAGCCCGCGGAAGTCTTTAAGGAGCGATAACATCAGGGCATAGTGGCGGGTCTTAGACCCTGTCCCCAGGCAGATGTCGGCCATCGCCGGCATCTGCTCCGCCGGACGACCGGCCAGATCGGTGATACGTGCAATCCAGTCGGGGACGGCCGGCAGGAGCTCGTGCAAGGTCTTGCCGCGGGCATGCGTCGCTGGGATGGACAACACGCTTGCGGCCGCAGGGTTGAGGCTGGCGACACGCCAACGGTCATCGAGGACCACCATCCCGTCCCGCATCTGCTCAAGCGCCGCCCGGCGCGCCGCCGGCAGCGGGTCGAAGATGCGGAAGCCGAACAGCGCGATGGCGTACATGGTCCAGGTCAAGAGGAGAGAGATAACAAAGGAGTTGAGGAGGGTCAGCGCGGGCAGAGCGAAGGCATTAAACCCGTACAAGCCATAGAGACTGCGGCCCGTCAAGTCGCCCAGCAGCAGCAACGCCACGGGCCACCGATGCTGGGGCGAGCGGATGAACAACCAGAGGAAGGCGGCCATGTTGACCAGACCCAGACACAAGCCATAGATCAGCATGATCGCCCCGAGCACGCCGAAGCGTCGCACCACCGCCCCATCGGAGGTAATCTCCAGCTGGATGAGCCGCGCACTATCGGTGACGATCAAGAGCGTGCTCGCAAGCGGAGGGAGCACAAGCAGGATCAGGTTACGGCGGGTCAGCCAGCGCCCAGGAGAGGCGTATTCCAACGCGAAGCAGGCCATAGCAGTCGCCGCGGGCAACTGGCAGGCGGCCTGAAATCTGTGCCAGGCGACTTTCGCGGCCGGAGCTACGGCCGTAACTTCGAGGGCGATCCCCACCATCCACAGAGCGCAAAACAGCAAACCGGCGACCAACGGCCGCGCCGCGGGCACGCTGCGGCGCCGCCAGCTATACAGGCCGAGGGCAGCGAGGAAGAAGGCGGCCGTCAACGACGGCCAGATTTCGGCGGTGTAAGTGTAAACTCCGGTCATTGGTGCTCTGCTGCGCTGGAGAAGCCCACGTCAGCAGAGTATACCACGATGCCGGAGTTTCAGGTGAATCAGCGATGCGGCGCGACAGACGCGCCGCGAGCCTGCCTGCCGCTGATCTTCAGTCGTGGACCAGTCTTATTTTGCCTCACCGAACCAGCTAAAAGCGATCAGCGCGGCCGTCACCACTGCGACGCCGACGGCGAAGAAAAGCGTGCCCTGCGGATCTTGCCAGGTCATCAAATGTTCCAGGAAACCAACCGCCATAACCAGGATCACAATGCTGCTGAGCCGGCTCTTGATCTCGTGCAGATCGTGGACATTCAGCCAGGCAGGCACCTTGAGCTCGCCCAGGAACAGGCCATACACCCCAACGGCAAAGATATACAGGCCGACTGCAATCAGGAATTTGTCCATCAGCTCGATCAGCGCGACCGTTATGGCTGTGCTCTTGTCCCCGGTGATGATCATCTCGACCAGGACCAACACGGTCTTGTAAACGCCCCAAAGGAACGCGGCCGCCGAAGCGATCAGGCTTGAGATAACGGCCAACAGGACGAGATACCGGCTCTTCTCCAAAATCTTCGCCATTGTTATGCTCCTGTGCTTTCGGTATGCTTGAAGCCAGTCCTTCTGTTTACAATCAAATCGAAGGGCATTATAATCTCGCTGCGCCACGTTACAGTAATGGGCGCTACGCCCAAACTGCTGCTGAGGAATGGCGGAGTTGCGAGATCGGTTATTCAGCTTGCTGTAGCCGCCCTGGGAGGGCCAATGGCACCAACCCTCTGGTGGGTGCGCCGCGACTTGCGGCTGCACGACAACTTCGCGCTGCGGGCCGCGCTGGCGAACGGCGCACCGGTCGTCCCCGTCTTCGTGCTTGACCCTGCGCTCCTCGCTGCACCGGACGTGGGCGAGCGACGGGTTGCGTTCCTCTTCAGCGGGCTGGCAAGCCTCGATGCCGACCTGCGCAGCCGCGGCAGCCGATTGATCGTCCGGCAGGGCGCCCCGGCTGAGGAGATCGCTCGGCTGGTCGCGGAAACGGGCGCCGCGACTGTCTTCGCAGAGGCCGATCCCTGGCCGTACGCCCGGCAGCGCGACGCCCGGGTGGCTGAACGCGTGTCGCTGATGCTGACACCGGGGATCACCGCGCGCCCCTACGACGGGATCACCCGGGCGGACGGCGGCGCGTACACGGTGTTCACGCCGTTCAGCCGGGCGTGGAAGGCGCTGCCCCTGCCCCGGCCCGCCGATCTGCTCCCCGCGCCCGAGCGATTGGCCGCACCGCCCGCCGTCGCCAGCCTGCCGATCCCCGCGGCGGCCGCCAACCCAACCGGATTTCCGCCCGGCGAGGAAGAGGCGTTGCGCCGGGTGCGCGCCTTCGCGGGCGGGCCGGACGCGGCGATCTTCGCCTACGCCGAGGCGCGCAACCGGATGGACCTGCCCGCCACGTCCGAGCTTTCGCCCTATCTGCGGTTCGGCATGGTCTCAGCCCTGCGCGCGGCGGTCGCCGCCGTCCATGCTGGGGAGAACGCCCCGACCGCCGCCGCACGCCAGGGCGCAGAAACCTGGCTCAACGAGCTGATCTGGCGCGAGTTCTATCAGATGGTGCTGTACCACCACCCGACGGTGCTGGAGCAGGAGTTCCGGGCCGACCTGCGCGGCATCCGCTGGCGCAACGATCCGGGGGAGTTCGCAGCGTGGTGCGCCGGGGCGACGGGATATCCGATCGTGGACGCGGCCATGCGCCAGCTCGTGCAGACCGGCTGGATGCACAACCGGGCCCGGATGATCGCCGCATCCTTCCTGGTCAAAGACCTGCTGATTGACTGGCGGCTGGGCGAGCGCTTCTTCATGCAGCACCTGCTCGACGCCGACCCAGCGGCCAACAACGGCGGCTGGCAGTGGACCGCGGGCGTAGGCACGGACGCCGCGCCCTACTTCCGCGTGTTCAACCCCGTCTTACAAGGCGAGAAGTTCGACCCTGACGGGCAATACGTCCGCACGTGGATCCCGGAACTGGCCCACGTGCCGCAAAAGCATCTCCACGCGCCGTGGACCATGCCCGCCGAGGTCCAACGCAGCGCGGGCGCGCGCAGCGCCCGCGCTTACCCCGCGCCCATCGTAGACCACGCGCAGGCACGGGAGCGGACGCTGCAAGCCTACGCAGAGCCGCGCGCAGTCTCAGGCCACTAACCCCGCGAGGTGTGCCGGATTGCACACGAAGGAGACCCAATGGAAACCTACACGTTTCATGTTTCGATCCCGAACACCGGCCGCGTTTGGCGCAAGATCGAGCTGACGGGCGACCAGACCCTGGAGGACCTCCACTTCGCTATCCAGGATGCCTTCGACTTTGACGCCGATCATCTCTACTCCTTTTTCATGAGCGGCCGCGCCTGGGATCCGGAGACCGAGTATTGCCTGCCCAGAGGCGCCGATCCCTGGGGTCTGGATCTGGGCGACGAAGACGAAGGAGAGGATGAAGGCGGCGACGAGCTCGACGCTGAGACGAAGGAAGCACTCGCCGCGGCCCTGGGTGACCGGCCGGCGCCAGAGACCTTCGATGAGATGCTCGGCATGGTGCGCAACGACCCGGCGCTGCGCGAGATTGTAGCGAAGCTGCTCGTCGAGCAGACCGGTGCGCCGGCTGGAATGGTGGACCTTGTCCTCAGCCACGCAGACGAGCTCTCGACGCTGACCCCGGAGGCTTTTGCTCGGGAACATCTCGACGAAGTGCCCGAAGAGCTCCTGGCCCAGCTCGCGGACGACGACCTTTTCGAAGATGAGATGGCCGGTGACGTGCGTGAGACGGCGCTGGCTTCACTCGGTTTGAAAAAAGGCCAGACCTTCCTCTATCTTTTTGACTACGGCGATGAATGGCGCTTCAAGGTGCGCGTCCATGCCATCAACCCGGCGGCTGACCCTGCGGTCGAGTATCCGCGCCTGGTGGAGGCCGTCGGCGATGCGCCGAGCCAGTATGGAGGGGGGGAAGAGTGGGAGGACAAGGAAGAAGAGAAAGACGCGGATGTATAACCGGATGCCCCTCGGCTCATAATGAGCAGGCCTAGCCCGTGTCGGGCCGCGCAGCAAAATCTTAGCGAAGGATCTCGCAGGAGGACCGAACGAGATCCTTCGCTCTATTCTCACAAGATCGCATGTCACGGCTTCGCTGTGAACCACGGACTGGGCTAAGCCGCACCGACTGGTTACCCGGCGCTCCCGCTGCTGAGCAGGGCGAGCACTTCCTGCATCCCCTGCATCGCGGTGCGGGTGTCCAGGCCGGTCTGATTGGCCAGCTCCGCGGCCATGTGGCGGTCGCCGCTCATCTGCTGGAACAGTTGCTGTAGATCGGCCGATTGAGCGACGCCGGAGTCTTGCAGCGCCGAAGCCTCAATCCCGCGTTGGCTCATGGACCCTTGCAGCTTGCTCAACACGAACGACACGATCAACTCAACGATCGCGGTCGGGATGCCCAGCTTCTCCGAGATCGCTTGCACGATCGGAGATGCGCTGGACGAGGCCGTCTGCTGCCCACCGCCCAGGAGCGACCCGAGCAGGCCACCCATGCCGCTTGACACACCGCTCGACTGCTGAGCCTGTCCGCCGCCGCCCAGGAGCGCGCCCAAGAGGCCGCCCATGCCGCCGCCGGACGAAGAGGTCTGCTGCCCGCCGCCCAGGAGCGCCCCAAGCAGGCCGCCCAGATCGCCGCCCGCGGCCGGCTCCGCCTGCGACGCCGCCTGCTGCCCGCCGCCGAGCAGCGCCCCAAGCATCCCGCCCAGATCGCCGCCCGCGGCCGGCTCCGCCTGCGACGCCGCCTGTTGCCCGCCGCCAACCAGTGAATTGAACATGCTGTTCAGGTCGCCGCCTGCAGCCGGCTCGGCCTGCGGCGCATCCAACTGCGAGTTCGCCGGCGCGCCGGTCTGCCCGGCCGCCGGCTGCCCGCCCAGAAGCGAACCGAGCACGCCTGCCAACGGATCGCCCTCACCCTACGGCTCTTCGCCTCCAGATTGCTGGCCCGCGGCGCCCAACAACCCCTGCAAAAGGTCTCCGATGCTCATGTGCTTCTCCTTCCATGATTCGTCGGCGTTAGACAGCAAGCGCCCCAAGCGCCTGAACGCCGTGCGACACTCTTTGCACGGATTATACCACAGCTCAAATAGTCCATGTGACAATCCCCGCATATTTCGCCCAATTCTCATCATCTCTTAATGAAAAGCAGCCTCAGCGCGCGTATAATACGCCCGGTTGAGACCAGAGATCAGAGGTCAGAGACGATAGACCGGAGACCAGAGACCATAAACGACGATCGTCCATCGTCCATCGTCATCCAAGAGGCATGCATGATCGAAGTCACAGATTTGAAGAAGTCATACGGCTCGGTCGAGGCGCTGCGGGGAATCAGCTTCGCCATCTCGGCCGGCCAGATCGTGGGGCTGCTTGGCCCAAATGGAGCGGGCAAAACCACGATCATCAAGATCCTGACCGGCTACCTCCAGCCGGATGCGGGCGCCGCCACCGTGGATGGGCTGGATGTCTTGACGCAGCCCCGCGCGGTGCAGGCGCGCATCGGCTATCTGCCGGAGAACGCGCCGCTCTATCCTGAGCTCTCGGTGCAGGCGTACCTGGGGATGATCGCCGACCTGCGCCAGATTCCGCCGGCCGAACAGCGCCAACGCCTCTCGGAGGCCGTTTACGCTACCGGGCTGGCGGACCAGTTGACGCGACCCATCGGCCAGCTCTCCAAAGGGTTCCGCCAACGCGTTGGGCTGGCGCAGGCGCTGCTCCATCGCCCGAAGCTGCTCATCCTCGATGAGCCCACGGTTGGCCTCGATCCTACACAGATCGTCGAAATCCGGCGGCTGATCCGCCGGCTGGCCGAACATGCGACCATCCTCTTCTCCACCCATATCCTGTCCGAAGTCGAGGCGCTGTGTGACCGGGCGATTATCCTCATGAACGGCCTGGTGAAAACCGACGCACGCCTTTCAGACCTGGAAGCCACCGCGGACGCCGTGCTGGTGCTGGAGCAGAAGACCGATGGCGTGGATCGCGCGCTGCGCTCGTTAAGCGGGGTCCGCGGCATCGAACCTTCGCGCTCCCCTGACGGCCACCCGGCCTATCGCGTGCTCGGCATGGATGAGGTGGATCTGTGCCCCGCCATCTACGACCTGGCGCGGAACAACAACTGGCCGCTGCGCGAACTGAAGCGCGATGCGCGCACGCTGGAGACGGTGTTCAACCAGTTGGCGACCGGCGTGACGGTGAATAACCAGTGATGAGTGATCATATGAAACAAACCTTGTCCATCACCCGCAAGGAGCTCTCCGCCTATTTTGGTTCGGCCATGGCGCTGATCTTCGTCGGCGTTTTCCTGGCAGCGACGCTCTTTGCCTTCTTCTGGGTCGCGGCGTTCTTCAACCGCGGCACCGCCGATGTGCGCCCGCTGTTTCAGTGGATGCCGGTGCTGCTGATCTTCCTGGTGGCGGCGCTGACCATGCGCCAGTGGAGCGAGGAGCAGCGCTCCGGCACGCTGGAGATGCTGTTGACCCTCCCGGTCAGTAAGATCCAACTCGTCATCGGCAAATTCCTGGCCGTGATGGCGCTCGTCGCGCTGGCGCTGGCCCTGACCATTTTCCTGCCCATCACCGTGAGCTTCCTGGGCGCGCTCGATTGGGGCCCGGTGTTCGGCGGTTACCTGGCCGCGCTACTGATGGCCGCGGCCTATGCTGCGATCGGTCTGTTCGTGTCGTCGCGCACCGACAACCAGATCGTGGCGCTCATCGTCAGCGTGCTCGTCTGCGGGTTATTCTACCTGGTCGGCTCCAGCGCGCTGACCGACGTGGCGCCGCAGGCCGTCGAACCGATTTTGCGGGCGCTCGGCTCAGGCAGCCGCTTCGAGAGCATCCAGCGCGGGGTGATTGACCTGCGCGATCTGATCTACTACCTTTCACTCACCGCGATCTTCCTGGTGCTCAACGTCGTTTCGCTGGATTCCAAACGCTGGAGCCGCGGCGCGAGCACGACGCAGTATCGCCGCAGTGTGGCTATCACATCAGGGCTGGTGGCCGCTAACCTGCTGCTGACCAACGCCTGGCTCTATCCGCTCAACGGATTGCGTATGGACCTGACCTCGCAGCGGGAATACAGCCTCTCGCAGACGACCAAGGCGCTGCTGGCGGGGCTGCAAGAGCCGCTCACCATCCGCGCGTACGTCAGCGCCGATACGCATCACCTGCTGCGGCCGCTGATCCCAAAGCTCAGCGACCTGCTGCGCGAGTATGAAATCGCCGGCCGCGGCAAGGTGGCGGTGGAGGTGGTTGATCCCCTGACGGACGCTGCGATCGAAACTGAAGCCAACCAGACCTACGGCATCAATCCTACGCCGCTGCAAGACTCCGATCGTTCCGGGACGACGATCAAGAACACCTATTTCGACGTGTTGGTGCGCTATGGCGACCAAACCCAGGTGCTAAACTTCCGCGACCTGATCGAGGTGCAATCGCAGCGCGACGGCAGCGTAGATGTGCACTTCCGCAACCTGGAATACGACCTGACGCGCGCGATCAAAAAGACGGTGTACGGCTTCCAGAGTGTGGACAACCTCTTGGCGGCGCTGCCGGGCGCGGTCAAGCTGACGCTCTTTGCGACGCCGAACAGCCTGCCCAGCGCACTGAGCGCCGCGCCGGAGACGATCCGTAAGGTGGCGACCGAGCTGGCCGGCAAATCCAACGGCAAGCTGACGTTCGAGATGGTGGACCCGGACGCTGCCGGCGCTGCCGTCAGTCGCCAGCAGATGCTGGCCACGTACAAGCTGCGCCCCATCGCTGTCTCGCCTTTCTCCGACCAGAGCTACTACCTGGATCTCGGCCTGACCACAACCGACGCGGCCGGAAAGAGCACGACGAGCTTCGTCTACCCGGAGGGCGAAATCACCGAAGCGACCGTGCGCTCGGCCATCGAAGCGGCGTTCAAACGCACGTCCACCGGCTTCCTCAAGGTGATCGGGGTGTGGACGCCGCCCGAAACGCCGCAGCAGGACATGTACGGCCAGACCCAGCAAGCGCTGCGCACCTGGCAGCGTGTCCGCACACAACTGAGCCAGGATTACACGGTCCAGACCGTGGATCTTTCGTCCGGCAAGGTGCCGTCGAACGTGGATGTGCTGGTCGTTATCTCGCCGCAGGGCCTGGACGATAAGGGCCTCTACGCGATTGACCAATACCTGATGCGCGGTGGGGCGGTCGTGATCGCCGCGGGCAGCTATCAAATGACGTACGACTACTACAGTGGGCTCCTTGGGCTGCAGGCCACCGAGGGCGGTGTGCGCGATCTGCTGGCCAGCTACGGCGTCACCATCAGCAACACGCTGGTGATGGATCCGCAAAACGAGCCGTTCCCGCAGACCGTGCAGCGCAAGGTCGGCAACATGACGGTCAACGAGATTCAGGCGCTCAACTACCCGTTCTTCGTGGATATCCGCGCGGATGGGATGGACAAGGCGAACCCGATCGTGAGCAAGCTGACCGCGCTCACGCTCAACTGGGCCTCGCCGGTGTTCCTGGATCCGGCCAAGAACCAGGGCCGGCAGACTTCAGTGCTGCTGAAATCCACCAAGAACGCCTGGCTGCGGACCGACACCAACCTTACGCCGGACCTGGAGAAATACCCGCCCACCGGCTTTCCCGTGGAAGGCAAGACCGCGTCGCAACCGCTAGCGGTGACCGTAAGCGGCAGCTTCACCAGCTACTTCAAAGGCAAGGCCTCGCCGCTGACGGCCGCGCCGGCCGCCACGCCGGCCGCGACCAACGCCGCGCAGCCGACCCCGACCCCCAGCCCACAGGCCGGCGGGCTGATCGAAGAGTCGCCCGACTCTGCGCGGCTGGTGGTCATCGGCAGCAACGACTTCCTCACCGACGTCGTGTTCCAGATCTCCACCAGCATGAGCGCGGATCGCTACCTCAATAGCCTCCAGTTCATCCAGAACGCGGTGGATTGGTCGGTCGAAGACCTCGACTTGCTGAGCATCCGCTCACGCGGCACGACCTCACGCGTGCTGGCGCCGATGAGCGACGGGCAGCAACGGTTCTGGGAGGGCCTTAACTACGCGCTGGCCCTGCTGTCGCTGGCTGCGATCGGCGTGGTATGGGGGATCAGACGCCGGCGCGAGAAACCGATCGCGCTGACGCCGCAGCCGAAGGGGATGGGGCAGAAGGGATTTGAGTCATGACCAGGCTACAACGCATTCTCATTGCCATCCTTGCTGCGCAGGTGGTGCTCACGGCCATCGTGTTCTGGCCGCGCGCCAACGCCAGTGCGGTCGCTAAGCCGCTGCTGGGCGATCTGAAGGCCGCAGATATCGCCGCGCTGACCATCACCGATGACAAAGGCACGACGATCCGGCTGGTAAAACAGGGGGATAGCTGGGTCTTGCCCGACGCGGACAACTTCCCGGCCGACGCCACCAAGATCACCCCCGCGCTGGATAAGCTGGTGGCGCTCAAAGTGGGGCAGCCCATCGCCCAAACCGCCGGCAGCCACAAGCAGCTCAGCGTGGCCGCCGATAGCTTCCAGCGCAAGGTAGAGCTCAGCACCGCCGCCGGCGCGGGAAAGACTTTCTTCATCGGCACGGGCTCGGGAAGTCAATCGTCGCACGTTCGCCTCGACGGCCAAAACGAGGTCTACCTGGCGAACGGCCTGGCGGCCTGGGAAATGAGCGCTGAAACGACCTCCTGGGTGGATATCGCCTACGTCAAGATTGACGCCGCTACCGTGCAGGGCTTCTCCCTTGCGAACGGCAACGGCCAGTGGAGCTTCAGCAAGAACGCCGCGGGCGCCTGGTCGCTCGATGGGCTGGCTCCCAGTGAGCAGGCCGCCGCTGACAAGATCAACTCGCTGCTCAGCCAGGCGATCGCCTTGAACCTGACGCGGCCCCTGGGCAAGACCGAGGCAGCCACCTACGGCCTGGCCAAACCCTCGGCGCTGGTGACGGTCAAAACCAAGAGCAGCGATGTGGAGAAGACCTACACCCTGACGGTGGGCGCCAAAGACGCGACCGATAGCTCTTACGTGGTGAAGCTGTCCGAGTCGCCCTACTACGTGCGGGTCGCCGGCTACAGCGTCCAGGATCTGGTGGACGCCAAACGGGAGAGCCTCCTGCAGGCGCCGCCAACGCCCACGCCGCAGAAGTAGGAAGGTGCGCTATGGCGACGCCATCTGATCCGCTTGCCGGGCTGACGTTTCATCCCGTCACCCCGGATCGCTGGGCCGACCTGGAGAGGCTCTTTGGCCCGCGCGGAGCGAACTCCGGCTGCTGGTGCATGTGGTGGCGGACGGACCACGCCGAGTTCAACCGGCAGACCGCGGACGAGCACCGCGCAGGCCTCAAGAACCGGGTGGACGCGGGCCGTCCGCCCGGCATCCTGGCGTACGCGGGATCGGAGGGCGCGCCGCCGGTGGCGTGGATCTCGCTCGGCCCGCGCGAAGAATTCGCTCCATTGGAGCATTCGCGCACGCTCAAACGCATTGACGACCGGCCGGTCTGGGCGATCGTCTGCTTCTTTGTGGCGAGGCCGTACCGGCGCAAAGGGCTGATGGTCCAGCTTCTCCGCGGCGCCGTCGCCTATGCTGCCGGCCAGGGGGCGCGGATCGTGGAGGGTTATCCGGTAGAGCCTGAAAAACCGCTCCTCGACAGCGGCGGCTCGGCGTTCATGGGGCTGGCCTCGGCCTTCCGCAAGGCCGGCTTCGTGGAGGTCGCCCGGCCTTCGGAGCGCCGGCGCATCATGCGGTTCTTCGTGGCGTAGATCCCAATCAAAAAGACCTCCGAGATCTGTACAGATCTCGGAGGTCTTTCGTTCACAAGAAACCCAGCTTAGCGCTTCTTCAGCAGGTCGCGGATCTCGGTCAGCAGCTTTTCCTCGGTCGTCGGGCCGGCGGGGGCAGCCGGGGCCGGCTTCTTCTTCGTCGCGTTGGCCGCCTTGACGACCAAGAACAACACGAAGGCGATGATCAGGAAGTAGACGATCGCCTGAATGAAGTTGCCGTACTTCAGCGTCGCTTTGCCCACCTGGACGCTCAGGCTGGCAAAATCCACGCCGCCCAAGATGATGCCGACTAGCGGCATGATAATGTCGTCAGTCAACGACTTGACGATGGCTCCGAACGCAGCGCCGATGATCACGGCCACAGCCAGATCCAGGACGTTGCCCTTCATGATGAAGTCCTTAAATTCTTTCCACATAGCCCTTCTCCTTTGAATGATGTGCACGGGAACAAACCCGAGCCTGTCGCTATTATACCGAGATTTGGACAAGATACAAGAACGCCGACGCCGGGAAAGGCAAGCTGCATTCCCCAGACAACCGGCCAGAAAGGCAGAAACGTCCCGTTTCCCGCAGATGGCATCGGGCAGTGCGTCGGGTGAGCGGATCTGCCGGCGCAGATGACCGGAATCATTTCTCCCGGCCGCGCACCGCGATAGAATAGGCGGAATCTCGCCTGGCTGATCGCTGAGGGCCTCTTCAGCCGGGGCGAGGCAGCGCGGCCTGAGGAAAGCGAGACTAATCGTGAGACTGGCTCTCGGCATTGACACCGGCGGCACCTATACGGATGCAGTCCTGGTGGATCACAGCACCGGTGATGTGTTGGCCGGCGCCAAGGCGTTGACCACCCGGCACGACCTGTCCGCCGGCATCGGAAACGCCATTGACGCGGTGTTCCGCGCGGCCGCGGCGCACGAAATCTCTGCGACGCCCGCCGATGTGGTGCTCGTCGCGCTTTCCACCACCCTGGCGACCAATACCCTGGCCGAGCAACACACCGCGGCCGTCTGCCTGCTGCTCATCGGCTATGACTCGGAGCTGATGCAGCGCTGGGGCTTTTCACGCGAGCTGGCGACGGGGGATGTGGTCTACCTGCCGGGCGGACACAACGAGCAGGGGAACGAAGCGGCGGCTCTGGATGAAGCGGCCGCACGAGCGGCGATCCTCGCGCGGCGGGAAATCGTCGAAGCGTTCGCCGTGTCCGGCTACTTCAGCGTGCGGAATCCAAGCCACGAATTGCGCGTCGCCGCGCTAGTGCGGGAGTTGACCGGCAAGCCGGTGACGTGCGGCCATGAGCTCACCAGCCGGCTCAACGCTGTGCGCCGGGCGACCACAGCCGCGCTCAACGCGGGTCTGATCCTGCCGTTGACGGACCTGATGGCTCACGTGCGCGCGACCTTGACCGGCCGCGGGATCGAGGCGCCGCTGATGATCGTGCGCGGGGATGGCTCGCTGGTGTCGGCGGAGTTCGCCATGGGCCGGCCCATCGAGACGGTTCTCTCCGGCCCCGCGGCCAGCGCGGTCGGGGCCTGGCACCTGGCGCAACACGACCGCGCGCGGCTCGACTGCCGCGCTGTCTGGACGGTGGATGTCGGCGGCACCACCACGGATATCGCGGTGCTGCGCGACGGCTGGCCCGTATTGAACGCTCAGGGCGCCCGCGTGGCCGGCTGGCGCACCATGGTGGAGGCAGTGGACGTGCACACCACCGGACTCGGCGGCGACAGCCATGTCCGCATCGGCGACGACCGGCGGCTGCTGATCGGGCCGCGGCGGGCTGTGCCGCTGTGCCTGCTGGCAAGCGAACACCCGGAGATCATCGCCAGGCTGCGCGAGCAGGTCGCGGCTCCCCGGACGCGCCACGATGCGGAGGCGGCCGATTTCATCGTTGCGGCCCGGCGCCCCGGCAGTCAGTTGGCGCCTGAAGACCAGGCGCTCCTCGCTCAAATCGCAGCTCACCCGCAATCCATCGCGGAACTGGCCGGCCCGGTGCAGCGCGGGATGCGCCGCCGTATCGCAGATCTGGAACGCCGCGGAGTGGTGCGTCGCGCAGGCTTCACGCCGACCGATGCACTGCACGTGTTGGGTCAATACCGCCAGTGGGACGCCCAGGCCGCCCAGCTCGGCGCTGAGCTGCTGGCCGCCGATGAAGGCGCCACGATCGAAGCGTTCTGCCGCGAAGTGGTGGCCGCCTTCTCCCGCCACGTAGCCGAGGAAATCGTGGCGAAAATCCTGGAAGATGAGATCGGACGGATGGGCTGGTCAGCCGAGCCGACTGCGGCGCGGCTTTTGCAGCTTGCGTTGGACGAAAGCGCCACGGCATCGGACCTCGACTGCGCCCTCACCCTGCGGCGGCCGCTGGTTGCCATCGGCGCACCGGTCTCGGCCTATCTCCCGAGGGTCGCAGAAAAGCTGCACACGACGCTCATCATCCCCACCTACGCGGAGGTTGCGAACGCGGTGGGAGCAGTGTCAGGCAGCATCGTCCAGCGGATGCATCTGTTGATCAACCCGCTGGATGACCAGGGCGCCGTGCGAGTGCACCTGGAGAACGGCGTCCACGACTTCGCCCGGCTCGACGCCGCGGTGGCCTATGCGCAGCAGGTGGCTTCAGCGCAGGTGGAAGCGCTGGCGCGCGCGGCCGGCGCGGAGCAGGTCGAGGTGCGGATGGTGCGCGAGGATCACATCGCGCCCGTGGCGATCGGCACCAACCAGGAAATCTATCTGGGCACCGAGCTACATTTCACCGCCGCCGGGCGCCCCAGCCCGGCGCGGCGCGTCTGAGCAGCTACTTGAACTCGGCGGTGCCCTTGCGGCACTTGGGCTCTCGGCCTGGCCTCAATATCGTTCAAATCAGACCGGATGTGCGCCTGCAGGCGGCCTCTTACCGGCAATAGCCTCGAATCCGGAACTACACAATAAGGCCTGGGGGCTAGCTTTGGGCCTGGACGCCGTTGTGCCGGACTCAGGCTTTCGGCTTGGCCTTAGGCTTGGAGGCCGTCGCACTCGGCTTGGGCTTGGCTTTCGGTTTGGCCTTGGGCTTGGACGCCGTCGCGCTGGACTCAGGCTTCGGTTTGGTCTTGGGCTTGGAGGCTGTCGTGCTGGACTCAGGCTTCGGTTTAGCTTTGGGCTTGGAGGCTGTCGTGCTGGACTCAGGCTTCGGTTTGGCCTTGGGCTTAGTCTTGGGCTTAGAGGCCGTCGTGCCTGGCTTCGGTTTCGGCTTGGAAGAGGAGGACTGCTTGGGTTTCTTGCCCGTCAAGAGATTGGTCAGGGCCGGTTTCAACATCTCGAGCAACGCCGCGGGGGTCAGCCCTAACTGTTTGGCTAACTGCTCCAACGGCGAAGCCGCGCCGCTGCTGGCGCTGCCCGCGGCCGGTTTCGGTTTGGGCTTCGCAACAGCGGAACCCAGGAGCGCCCCCAGCACCCCAACCAGATCTGCGGAACCTGCCCGGGTCGCCGCCGCACTGTCCGCCGCCGGCTCCGGACTGAGCAAGTGGTCGAGTTCAATGCCGCGGTCGCCCAGTTGCGCGCGAAAGCGGGTCAACGTCGCCTCAGGATCCTCTTCTTCACCGTTGAGACGACGCAACAATTCTGCCACCTGGGCAGCAACCTCGGGCGTCTCGGCCTGCCCGGGGTCTGAAAGTTCGACGTCGGCCATGACATCCTCCTGCTCGACATGGGATCGGAGAGCGCAGCTTCGAGTTTTACGCTCCCGCCGCGATTATACCTCCTTCCGCACAAATACGCGAGTCGTGGCGCGCGGCGTTCGCCTTAAAGTTTGTTCCAAATGACGCGAGGGTGCTTGACACCGAGCGCCGGGTGTGATATTCTCGCTGTCAGATGATAGTCGTCAGATGACATACGTCTGTCCACTTGCCTCCTCAGGTCGGCGGACGCAGCTCATCCCATCTGCATCGGCGCAGGAACATGGTCCGCAGAAACGCATCTCTGGCTCAACAAGTCATCGCAGAACTCCTGGCTGACATCAAGGAAGGCCGGGTTGGCCGCGATGGCGGCTCCCTGCCTTCGGAGATTGACCTGAGCCAACGCTTCCAGGTCAGCCGTGCCACGGTGCGCGAGGCGCTGTCGAAGCTCGAGCTGGCGGGGGTCGTGATCCGGCGGCACGGCGTCGGGACTTTCGTCAACTCCCGCATCAGTCATCACCCCGCCGCGGTGCAAGGCTGGGCCGACGAGGCCAACAGCTTCATGGATATGATCCGCGGCGCCGATCATCAAGCCGAGGCGATCGTTATTGCCACGACGACCCGGACGGCTGACGAAATAGCCGGCGCTCTCGAGGTCCCAGCCGAGAGCTCGGTGCTGTCCATCGAGAAGGTTTTCCTGGCTTCTTCAGTCCCAGCCATCCATTGCGTTGACATCGTCCCGCTTAGCTTGGTCGAGCCCAGCCTGATCGAGCGCGCGGCCAGCCTGTACACAGCGGCCGAATCTCCGTATCAGTTTTTGGATCGTTGCTGCCATCGCCACGTGCACCATCAGCAAAGCGAGATCCGAGCGATGCTGGCCGACGAGCGGCTGGCGCGTCTGCTGCGCTGCGACATCGGCGCCCCCCTCCTGCAAGTGGAAGAGATCGGCTACACGGCGGAGCTTCAGCCGGTCTTTTATGGCCTGAACCACTTTCGCGGCGATGTGGTGAGTTTCCGGCAGGTGCGCCAACCGGTGTTGAGCATCGGGCCATTTTCAGCGAACTGCGGCTGCGGCGACGCGAAATGATGCGCGGCCGGGCCGTCCGTGTACCGAGGCGCAGACGCCTCACCTACCGATAGGGAGATACGCTCGTGTCAGCCGAAGCATCCGCCCACTCCCGCCGCCCGGCCCGCCGGTCCTTACACTGGCAGGACATCGCCGTGCGCGCCGCACTGCCGTTATTGGCAGTGTTGATCGCACTGATCGTCGGCGCCATCCTGCTGCTCCTCCTGGGCGCCAACCCGCTCACCGCCTACGCCTCCATGATCACCGGGGTGTTCGGCAGCCTGTCCGGCTTCTCGCAGTCGTTCGTGAAGGCGACGCCGCTGCTGCTGGTGGGCCTGGGCATCTGCATCGCGTTCCGCGCCAGCGTCATCAACATCGGCGCCGAAGGGCAGATCATCCTGGGCGCGGTGATGGGCACCTGGTTCGCCCTCATCTTCCGCACCTGGCCCGGCTGGCTCCTGCTGCCCAGCACGCTGATCGTCGGCTTCCTCGCCGGGGCCGCCTGGGGCTTCGTCCCGGGCGTCCTCAAGGCCCGGCTGGGAGTAAACGAAATCTTGAGCACGGTGATGATGAACGTCATCGCCTTGCAACTGATGAACCTGCTGCTCCGCGGGCCGCTCATGGATCCGGCCGGCGTCACGGCCGGCACCTTCCTGGCGCAGTCCGAGCGGCTGCCGGAGCACGTGTGGCTGTTCCGGCCGGAGTGGCTGCGGCAGACGCAGCTCCACGTGGGCGCGCTGATCGCGATCCTCATGGCGGTCATCGTCTACATCTTCCTCTGGCGCACCACCATCGGCTACCGCATCCGGGCCGTCGGGTTGAACCCCGATGCCTCCCGCTACGCGGGCATCCCGGTGCCGTTCTACCAGGCGCTGTCGCTGACCCTGGCGGGCGGGCTGGCGGGGCTGGCGGGGATCGTCGAGGTGCTGGGAATCCATCACCGACTGCTGGAGGGGATCACGAGCGGTTACGGGTTTTCCGGTATCGTGGCGGCGCTGTTCGGCGGGCTGCATCCGTTGGGCGCGCTGCCAGCGTCGTGGCTGTTCGGCAGCCTGCTGGTCGGCGCCGATAAAATGCAGCGGGCCGTCCAGGTGCCCTCGGCGCTGATTGATACGCTGCTGGGGCTCGTCGTGCTGCTGGTCGTCGGGTCGCAGCGGTGGTCCAACCGGTGGGCTGAGCGGCGGCAGATTGCGGCGGAGACCGCACGGCGAAGGGCAGCAGCCGCCGCGGCGAGCGGGCAGGAGGGGCAAGCATGAACGAGGTCGGCACCGTTGCTATCATCGTCGGCATCCTGACGTCGGCCGTGCGGCTGGCGACACCCTATCTGTATGCGGCCATCGGCGAGGCGTTTGCGCAGACGTCCGGGGTTGTCAACCTGGGCGTGGATGGGATCATGCTGGTCGGCGGGTTGGCCGCCTTCCTGATCGCCCTGACCACCGGCAACCTCTTGTTGGCGGTGCTGGCCGCCGCATTCGTCGGCGTGCTGATGGGCCTGCTGATGTCGCTGATCAGCGTCACTCTGAAGGCGGAACAAGGGATCAGCGGCATCGGCCTTTACATGTTCGGGCTGGGGCTCTCCTCGTTGCTCTTCAAGGTGCTGGTCGGCACGGTCAAAACGGTGCCCGGCTTTCCGACCGTGAAGATCCCGCTGCTCGGCGACATCCCGTATCTCGGCCCGATCCTGTTCCAGCACAGCGTCCTGGTGTACGGCGCGTTCCTGCTGGTGCCGGCCGCCTGGTGGTTCCTCGAAAAGACCACCTGGGGGCTGAAGATTCGCGCGGTCGGCCAGAACCCAGCCGCGGCCGACTCGCTGGGCGTGGACGTGAACCGGATCCGCTATTTCAGCGTATGCCTGGGCGCGGCGCTGGCCGGGATCGCGGGGGCGTCGCTGTCGGTGGCGCTGCTCAAACTGTTCCAGGAGAACATGACCGCCGGCATGGGCTTTATCGCCGTGGCCCTGGTCTACTTCGGCGGCTGGCGGCCCCTGGGGATCCTGGGCGGCGCGCTGCTCTTCAGCACCGTGGATGCCATGCAGCTCTGGATGCAAGTGTTGGGGGTGAAGATCCCGTCCGACGTGGCCGTTATGCTGCCGTACCTGCTCACCATTGCTGCCCTTGCCTTCGCAACGAACCGGGCGCGCCAGCCCGCCGCGCTCAACGTGCCGTTTGAACGGGGGAGCAACTGACTCTCTCATCTCTATCTCTCATCTCTATCTCATCTTTAGGAGGAAACCCATGAAAGTTCGCAGTCTGTTGGTCGTTCTCTTGTTGATCACCGTGGTTCTTGCCGGGTGCACTGGCGGCGGCGCCGCCACCACCGGCAAGCCGCTGCGCGTTGCGGTCGTGATGCCCAGCGCCACCACGGACATGGCGTTCAGCCAGTCCATGTTCTCCGCGCTCAAGGCCATCCAGGCTGAGATGGGCGGCGAGACAAAGATGGAGATCAAGTACTCCGAGAACATGTTCAAGCTGCCGGACGCTGCGGCAGCGCTCCGTGACTACGCCAGCCAGGGCTTCGACATCGTCATCGGCCACGGCTCGCAGTACGGCACCTCGATCCAGGAAGTCGCCAAGGACTTCCCCAAGGTGACCTTCGCCTGGGGCACCGAGGTGAACACCTTCGGTATGGCCAACGTCTACGCCTACACCGCGGCGGCGGAGGAAGGCGGCTACGTCAACGGCGTGATGGCGGCGATGCTCTCTAAGAGCAAAGTCATCGGCGTGACCGGCCCGGTAGAGGCTGGCGATGCCAAGACCTACGTGGACGGCTTCACCCAGGGTGTGGCAGCGGTGGATCCCAACATTAAGCTGTCCAAGACCTGGACGGGCTCCTTCTCCGACGTGGCGAAGATGACCGAGGCGGCGAATACCCACATCGCGGCCGGCGCGGACGTGCTGACCGGCTCGTCGCAGTCGGTGGTCGGCTCCATCGGCGCGGCCAAGGAAAAAGGCAACGTGCTCTGGTTCGGCACGCAGTCCGACCAGGCCACCCTGGCGCCGGCCAACGTCGTCGCCAGCCAGCAGTACGACTGGACCGGCATCGTGAAGCAGATCATCGAGAACCGCAAGAACGGCAAGCTGGGCGGCGAGGCTTTCACCCTCCAGCTCAAGAACGGCGGGCTGAAGATCCAGTACAACTCCGGCTACAGCCTCCCGGCCGATGTCAAGGCCGCGGCCGAGAAGGCGATCGCGGGGATCAAGGACGGGACGATCAAGGTCCAGCCGTAACACTGGAAAGGATGAAGGATGAGGGATGAAGGATGAAAGCCATCCGTCTTCATCCCTCCGCCTTCATCCTTCATCCTTCGTAACAAGGTGTTCCCATGTCACCAACCTCTATCGCCCATCACATCAACCGCGTCGAAATGCGCGGGATCGTCAAACGGTTCCCCGGCGTCCTGGCCAACGATCACGTGGACCTGGAAATCAACGCGGGCGAAGTCCACGCGCTGTTGGGCGAGAACGGGGCTGGCAAGAGCACGCTGATGCGGCAGCTCTACGGCATGTACCCGCCCGACGAAGGCCAGATCCTGATTGACGGCCAGCCGCAAGACTTCCGCTCACCGGCCGACGCGATCAAGGCCGGCATCGGCATGATTCACCAGCACTTCATGTTGGTGCCGACGCTGACCGTGGCCGAGAACGTCGCGCTGGGGCTGAAATCGTCGCGCGAACCACAGCTCGACCTGGACATAGTCTCGAAGCGCGTCACGGAGCTATCGAAGGCGTACGGCCTCAAGGTCTACCCGTCGGCCTATGTCTGGCAGCTCTCCGTCGGCGAACAGCAGCGCGTCGAGATCATCAAGGCGCTCTATCGCGGAGCCAGCCTGATCATCCTGGATGAGCCAACGGCAGTCTTGACGCCGCAGGAAGTGTGCGACCTGTTTGTCATCCTGAAGAAGATGGTGAGTGAAGGCCACGCCCTGACTTTCATCTCGCACAAGCTGCACGAGGTGATGGAGATCAGCACGCGCATCACCGTGCTGCGCGACGGCAAGATGATCGGCACGCGGCCGGCGGCCGGTGTGACGCGCGACGAGATGGTGAAGATGATGGTCGGCCGCGAGGTCAAGCCATTGGCGCCGCAGCCGCTCAACGCCGGCGCACCACGGCTCCAGATTCAAGGGTTACACGCGATGGGCGACCGCGGCACCGAAGCGCTGCAGGGTGTTGACCTGGAGCTACGCGCCGGCGAGATCGTAGGGCTGGCCGGGGTTTCGGGCAACGGGCAGCGCGAGCTGGCGCAGTGCATGTCGGGCCTGCGGACCGCCACCGCGGGCAGCATCCTGATGGAAGGCAAGGACATCGCCCACTTTTCGCTGCGCGAGCGGGTCGAGGCCGGCCTGGCCTACGTGCCCGAAGAACGCATGCGCGACGGCGCGATCCGGGACTTCTCCGTGCAGGAGAACGTTTTCCTGCACGATCACACCTCGCCGCAGTTCACGAACGGCATCTTCCTCAATTTCAAGGCGATGGCCGAGCACGCAGGCAAGCTGACCAAGCAGTTCGCGGTCAAAACGGCGAGCCTCGACACGCCCATCAAAAACCTTTCCGGCGGCAACATCCAGAAGGTGATCCTGGCGCGCGAGCTCTCCCGCAAACCGCACGTGTTGATCGCAGCCCAGCCGACCCGCGGGGTGGACATCGGCGCGACCGAGTACATCCACCAGCGGCTGATGGAACAGCGCGCCGCGGGCACCGCCATCCTGCTCATCTCCGAGGACCTGGATGAAATCCGCGCCCTCTCCGACCGGATTGCGGTGATCTACGAAGGCAAGATCATGGGCATCGTCAATCGGGGCGAGGCCACCGTCGAGGAGATCGGCCTGATGATGGCCGGCATTCCCCGCGAGGGAGCTCAGGAAGGAGCGACAGGCCATGAGCCCTGCGCTTGAACTTGAATTTGAGATGCGGAAACGCCTGACTGCCGCCGAGGTGCGGCCGATCCTGGATCAGCTCACTGCCTCGTTTCCGCACGACGCCTGCTCCACCTGCGAGTGCTTCCAGGGCTTCCTGGTGCAGCTCGCCCTTGACGGGGACGAGGGCGTCGGCGCCCTGATCGCTCCGCTGCGTGCGGCACGCAGCGCGATGCATGGCTGCCTGGGCTGCGATCCGTGCCCGCCCGGTGATCAGTACGCCGCCTATCGCCGTGCTGATCCGAGGCCTGTGCCATCGGAACCCGGGGAGGCCGGCGTATGACGGAGGCTCCCATCAAACAAGTAAATGATAGTCTGCGTGAGGCATTTGCAGCCGTTCCGCTGCCGGCGTATGTCGCGCCAGGCGCGCGATCCCCGATGGGCCGGCACAACGACCGCATCTACGAGATGCAGCAAACGCTCCTGCAGGCCGAGCTCGATCAGCTTGCTGCACGGGCCGGTCTGGCGGCTACGCTGCGCTCCCTCTACGATCAGCAGTGGGACATCGGATTCATCCAGGATGACCTGAGCCAGGTGGGCTACTTTCGCTATCGCGCGGCCAGCGGCGATGAGCGGTTCTTTATTGTGCAGTTCAACCCGCGCCGCGCCGAACGCTTCAAGGGCGCGGGACGCAAAACGCCGCCCGTCGGCTCCCAGGTCGTGGGGATCAACGACCCGTCCTGCTTCCTCTGCGCGGATAACATCCGATGGCAGCATCGCGGCGTGCAGTCCTACTACCGGTTTGCTGTCAACGGTCGCCCATACAACGCCTTGTGCAACCCCTTCCCGTTCATGCGCGCCCACTTGACCATCGCCGCCGGCGACCATATCCCCCAGGCGTTTCATAGCGCGGGGAACGAACAGGGGACGCGTGACAAGATCGAACGGATCGTGGCCGATCTGTACGGCGCCGTCGAGCAGCTCCCCACCTTTGTCGGCTTTTATAACGGGGCCGGCGCCGGCGCCAGCATCGAAAAACATCTGCACTACCATTTCTTCGAGCTCCCGGACGGCCATGGCATCTTCCCGCTGCAAAGCGCCGCGGCGATCACCGAGCGGAAGATGTCGGGCCCATCGTCTTGCCTGAAGATCGAGGATTATCCGCTTGCGGCCTATCGCGTGCGCGGCGACCGCGATGCAGCCGTGCAGCAGGTGGTGGACCTGGCAGCCGACTGGGATCGCCGGACCGGCGAAGCCGCCTCCGCAAACATCATCGCACTCTGGGAGCAGGGCGCGGTCAACATGTACTTCATCCCGCGCAACCGGTTCTACACGCGTTCGCCTGGACTGGAGGGGATGGTCGCGGGGCTGGAAACGCTGGGCGAATTCATCCTCTGCACCGAAGACGAGCTGCGCGCCATTCGCGAACAGCGCGTCAACTATGACTATCTCTGGCGCATCCTGGAGGCGGTCCGCCCGCCGGAAGGATGAACCGGTGGATTTCTGACCCCAGCGGAGCACCCTGAGTGGAGCCGGGGGAGGGGCCGCGGCGTAGTCGAAGGGTGCGGAGCGGTCTTTGATCCCAAGACGCATCCTTCGACTGCGGGTCGCGCACGACGGCGGCCCTCCGCTCAGGATGCTCGGCGTATCTTCTTAGAACAGGAGCAACGCAGCTTATGTCCGACGTCATGCGCATCCAGCCCTTTGCCACGCAACTCCGCCGCGTCCTCATGGAGTACGAGCGCAAAGATTCCATCTTCGACATCCACAAGTCGCTGTTTTACACGCCGCAGGCCGGCGCGCCGTTCGCGGTCGCGGGCTTCCGCGGCGCGGGCAAATTCCTGGCGACGCCAGTGGGGCCGTCCGCGGGGCCGCACACGCAGCTCAGCCAGAACATCATCTCGGCGTGGCTGTGCGGCGGACGCTTTATCGAGCTGAAGACCGTCCAGATCATGGACGAGCTCGTCATCCCGCGGCCGTGCATTGACATGACCGACGAAGGGTACAACGTCGAGTGGTCGCAGGAGCTCAAACTGGAGCAGTCGGCGCACGAGTACGTCGTCGCCTGGGCCATCCTCCACATCCTGCGCCGCGTGCTGGGCTGGGACGATCAGCCGTTCGGCACGATCTTCGACATGAGCATCGGCTACAACCTCGAGGGGATCAAGACGCCCCGCATGACCAAGTTCCTGAACACAATGGCCGATGCCTCCGAGCTGCTCGCCCCGATCAAGGAGACGATCCGTCGAGAATTTCCGCAGTTCGCCGACGTCGAGATCCCGGCGCAGTTAACCGATAGCGTCACTCTCTCCACAATGCACGGCTGCCCGCCCGACGAGATCGAGCGCATCGCGCGCTACACTCTGGAGGACCGTGGGCTGCACACGATCGTCAAGATGAACCCCACCCTGCTGGGCAAAGAGCAGGTGCTGGACATCCTGAACAACAAGCTGGGCTTCGCTGAGATCGTCATCCCCGACTCGGTGTTCGAGCACGACCTGAAGTACGCCAAAGCGGTCGAACTGATCACCGCGCTGAAGGGCGTGGCTGCGGAGCGAAACCTCACCTTCGGCGTCAAGCTGAGCAACACGCTCGCCATGCACAACCACACCCGGCGCATGCCGGGCGACGAGATGTACATGTCGGGCCGGGCGCTGTATCCGGTCACAATGAACCTGTTCAACAAGCTGCTGCACCAGTTCAACGGCGACCTGAACGTCTCCTACTCCGCAGGCGCGGACGCGGTGAACATCGCGGCCATCCTGTCGTGCGGCGCACTGCCCGTCACCGGCTGCTCCGATCTGCTGAAGCCGGGCGGCTACGCCCGCATGACGCAGTGGCTGGCGAACCTGGGCGCGGCGATGGCCGAGCGAGGCGCCGGCAGCCTGGCCGAACTGGCGAAGGACAAACTGGCGAACGTCGAGGCCGCGGCCGCCGATGCGCTGGTGAACCCGCGCTACAACAAACACCAGTCCCGCTTCGGCCTGCCGAAGGTGGCGTCCGGGTTGGGGCTGTGGGACTGCGTCGTCGCGCCGTGCATCGAGGCGTGCGCGGTGGAGCAGGATGTGCCGGAGTACGCGTGGCTGGTCGCCCAGGGCGAGTACGACCGGGCGCTGGAGGTGATCCTGGCCCGCAATCCGATGCCGGGCGTCACGGGCTACGTCTGCACCCACCTCTGCCAGACCAGGTGCACGCGCAACGATTACGAAGAAAGCGTCGCAATCCGGGCGCTGAAGCGCATCGCGGAGGAGCGCGGCCGCGCCGACTACGTCTCCAAGCAGAAGCCGCCGACCGGCCGCAAGGTCGCGATCATCGGCTCCGGGCCGTCGGGGCTGTCCGCGGCCGCGTACCTGGCGCTCAACGGCGTGCAGGCGACGATCTTCGAGGCGAAGGATGCGCCGGGCGGCATGATGCGCGCGGTGCCGCCGTTCCGCCTGCCGTGGGAAATCATCCAGCGCGACATTAATCGGATCACGGCGCTGGGCGTCGAGATCAAGCTAGGCACCCGGATCACCGTGCCGCCGGAGGAACTCTTGAAGCAGGGCTTCGACGCGGTCTACCTGGCGAGCGGCTTCCAGCGCGACACACCGCTGCGCGTGCCGGGCGTCGAGGGGCCGGGCGTGATGCCCGCGCTGCACCTGCTCGACCGCTCGCGCCGCGGGGAAAGGGTGGATCTGGGCAGGAAAGCAGTGGTGATCGGCGGCGGCGACACCGCGATGGACGCCACGCGCACCTCGCAGCGCTTCACCGGCAACCCGGTCACCATCCTCTACCGCCGCACGCGGCACGAGATGCCCGCGGCCGAAGAGGAGCTGGAGGGCGCGCTGGAGGAAGGCAACATCCTGGAAGAGTTGGTCGCGCCGGTGGAAATCCTCCGTGGTGACGACTTTAGTCGTCAAGGAACGGGCAAGGTCGTCGGCATCAAGGTGATCCGCTGCAAGCTGGGCGAGCCGGGGCCGGACGGCCGCCGCGCGCCGGTGGACATCCCCGGCAGCGAGTTCGTCATCCCGTGCGACTCGGTGATCGTGGCCGTGGGACAACTGCCCGAGCTGGCCTTCCTCGACGACAGCCAGGTCGCGCGGCACCGGGGCGGCGGCGTGCTGGTGGACGAAGCGACCCGCTGCGCCGGTCCCGAAGGGGTCTACGCGGGCGGCGACGTGGTGATCAAGCCGGAGAGCATCATCGCGGCGTGCGCCGACGGCCGCGCGGCCGCCGAGGCAATCTGCGAGCACCTGTGCGTGCCGTTCAGCCAGCCGGCCAGCCGGCCCGCGGTGCTGTCCGAAGGCGACATCATCGAGCTCAAGGGCACCCGGACGCGCAAAATCCCGCAGATGAAGCCGGCCATGCTGCCGGTGGTGGAGCGCGGCGGCTTCGACCTGATTGATGCGACCCTGACCGAAGCGGAAGCGCGCATCGAGGGGCTGCGCTGCGTGCAGTGCACCACCTTCTGCGACAAGTGCGTCGAAGTGTGCCCGAACCGGGCGAATTACACCTTCCAGATGGAGCCGGTCGAGTGGGTGCTGCCGGTGTTGGCACCGTGCGACTGCGGGCTCAGCGTCGCGGGCTCGGAGGCGTTCAAGATCAGCCAGAACCGGCAGATCCTGCACGTGGACGACTTCTGCAACGAGTGCGATGACTGCCAGACCTTCTGCGTGCACCACGGCAAGCCGTACGCGGACAAGCCGCGGCTCTTCATCGACGCGGACGGTTTCGCGGCCGAGCGGAGCAACGCGTTCCACATCGCCGGAGACACCATCCGGCGCCGCGAGGACGGCCGGGAGTGCAGCCTGACGCTGGCGAACGGGACGCTCACCTACGAGGACGCGCTGGTCCGGGTGGACCTGACGCGCGACTGGCAGGTGGTGGAGATGGCCGCAAAGGAAGCGTTCGAAGGGGCGCTCTCGCTGAAATCCGCCGCCGAGATGGCGGTGCTGTACGAAGGAGTCAAGCGGTCGCTGCCGTTCCTGGTAGAGGTTTGAGCACAAGTAGGCTCCAAAAAGGGGACGTTCTGAACGGTTAAGCCGTTCAGAACGTCCCTTTTTAGATTCTGTCATTCTGAGTGCTGCCAAGTCGCGCGGCGGCTTGCGGGTAGGCAAAGAAGGTCACTTTTGTCATGCTGAGCGGGTTTACGGCCCAGGATCAGGTGCGGCGAAACCTCAGCGAAGCATCTCATGGTGGTACTTCATGAGCAGCAGGCTGACGAGTCAACCTGCGGTGCGGCAAGTCATTAGCGAAGAATCTGCACCCCACGTAACGAGATTCTTCGCTAACCATCGCTCTACGACGGCGTTCTCTGGACCACCCGCTCACGGCTTTGCCGTGATAATCGTGGCTTGATGAATCTTGTTTGCCTAAAACGTATTGCCTTTAGATTCCCTCCTTGAGCTGTTCGAACATCTCCCCCGGCGCGAGACCCAACCTCCCCGCGATCTCCCGCTCCAATCCCTTCGCCTCGGCGCGATACCGCTCCAGGTTGGCCGCGAGCTCGGGGCGACGGGCGATCAGCGCGTCCATCCGCTCATCCACCGTGGCCAGCCGCCCGCCGTCCGCGAGCCGGTCGGCGTAGCAGACCAGCCGCTCCTCCCACGTCTCGGGCCGGTGCACCGGATCGAGCAGCGCCCAGACCGCGTGCCGCTCGGCGATGCGCGCCAGGTCAGCAAAACCGCGAGCGCGCAGCAGCTCGCCCGCCGCAAGATTATGCGGCGCGCCGGTCGCCCGCGCGCTGACCTTCGCCAGGTCGTGCAGCAGGCCGCCTCGGTGCGCCAGCAGCGGATCGACCGGCTCGCCCGCCGCGGCCAGCCTTTCGGCCAGACGGAAGGCGACGGCCGCGACCAGTTTGACATGCCGGACCAACCCCGGAGACGCGCCCTGCTCGGCCAGCCATGCCAGACAGATCGGCATGTCTGGTAGACGCAGGTTCGCTACCGCTGTGGGCAGCGCCGCCATCTCAGCTATATCGGCATCATAGGCAGGATGCGGCTCGGGGCAGGGCGTGTGCGCCGGGTTATACCAGATCGCCCGGAGCCCGGCCGCGGCTGCGCCGGCCACATCGTTGGCGTAGTCGTCTCCGATCATGGCCGCTTCGTCCGCGGCGCACGCCATGCGTTCCAGCACTGCCCGGAAGAAGGCCGCGTCCGGCTTGCGCGCAGCCAGCTCCCGGAAAGTGAGCACCGCGACGAAGGCGCCGTCCAGCCCCACGCGGCGCAGCGCGTCGCGCACCAGGGCCGCGCCGGAATCGGCCGCGTTGGTCGCCAGCGCCAGCCGGTAACGGCCGGCCAGCGCCGCCAGCGCCACCTCAACGCCCGGCGCCGCCGCCACCTCCGGCCAGCGGGCCATCGGACCGGCGTACTGGGGGAAGACGCGCATCACCGTGTCGCCCCAGTCGAAGATCAAGACTCGCAGCATAACAGACCCGGAGGCAGGACGCTGATGACGCAAATCAAAGATAAAGTGTGGGAATCAGGTCTATCAGGTGCATCTGCGTCATCTGCGTTCTAGTGCGGGCTGCGTCGGCAAGAAGCGGCCCTGGCCTGCCGGCGCGACGACCTCGCCGTCCTGCAGCACCGGCTTGCCGCGCTGGAACGACCGCTCCGGCCAGCCCAACACCGTGCGCCCTTCGTAGAGCGTGTAACCCACCTTCGAATGCTGGTTCTTCGCACGGATGGTGAACTGCCGCGCCGGATCGAACACCACCAGGTCGGCATCGGCGCCGGGTGCAATCGTGCCCTTGCGTGGGTAAAGCCCAAAGATACGCGCCGGGTTCTCACTGAGCACCTGCACCAACCGCACCGCACTGAGATGCCCGGCGTTGACCCCCCCGTCATAGGTGACCGGCAGCAGCGTCTCGATCTGCGGCGAGCCGAAACCCTGGGCCAGGAAGTCGCCATGCACGTCCTTTGACTTCGGTGCATGATCCGAGGCCACCACCTGGAGCGTGTCGTCGGCCAGAGCATCCCACAGCGCAGCCGAATCGGCCGCCGTGCGGATGGGCGGGCCGATCTTCGCCAGCGCGCCGCGGGCCTCCAGAATCTCCTGCGTCAGGTTGAGATACTGCGGGCACGTCTCGCCATAGACGGTCAGCCCGTCCGCCCGCGCGTCACGCAGATGCCGGAGCACGCGGCTCGTGGTCACGTGCGGGATGTAGAGCGGGCAACCCACCGTCTCGGCCAGCCGGATGGCGCGGAAGACGCCTTCCTCCTCCAGCGCGGGTGGCCGGGATGCGTTGAAGAACCTCGCGGACGCGTTCGGGCCTTTGAGGTATTTGTCCTCCAGATAATCAATGGCGCCGCCGTTCTCGCAGTGCACCATCGCCATCCCGCCCCGCTCGGCCAGGATGTCCATCGCCTTGATGAGCTGGTAGTCATCGGTGTACCAGCCCTGCTTGAGGTAAGTCAGGAAGAACTTGAAGGTGCGGACGCCCAGCGCCATCACCGCCGGGATCTCCGGAACCTGCCTGGGCGCCTCAAACATGCCCCCGTGCAGGCCGAAGTCAAGCAGAGAGCGCCGCGTGGCGTCGGCCAGCATCTCCTCGACCTTTCCCAGCAGGCTCTCGCCGGTGCGGCCGTAGGCGAAGTGCAGCAAGGTGGTTGTGCCGCCGTAAGCCGCGACGCGCGAGCTGTGCTCCACGTCGTCCAGGTAAACCGGGTGAACATGCACGTCAATGATGCCGGGAAACACATACTTTCCCGCAACGTCAATCACCTGGCGGGCGCCTTCGCGCGGCAGGTCAGCGCCCACCGCGGCGATCGTCTCGCCCTGCACGGCCACGTCCGCGCGGCGCATGCCCGCGCCGGTGACGACGGTGCCGTTGATCAAGAGCAAATCAACTTCATTCATCGTTTTTCCCTCTCCTTAAAAAGCGAGCCATCTCCCCCAGATCAACAAGACGCTTCGCCGACGTTGTACCATCAGCCGCGTTGAACCGATAACCCGCTCAGAGTGACAGCGATGCCGCCTTTTCAAAACAGCGAACTGTCTACAACCTCAAGACAATATTCCGGCGTTGAGGATCCCGGCCGGATCCCAGCGACGCTTCAATTCCGCGACCATGCGGCGGGCCTCTGGGTCAATCTGCATCCCGCGCGGGGGGCAGACGCCGCGGCCGAGCGCCAGCGCGTAGCCGTCCGCGGCGCAGGCGGCCGTCCGCACCGCGGTCTCCCAGGCCGGAGCTGAATCAGCCGGTGCGGGCCCGGCCAGGTAGAACAGGCCGTTCACCAGGTCAGCGACCCACACGGCGGGCGCGACGGGCTCGGCAGCGGCCAGCAGCGACGGCAGACGGCTGGGAGCCACCCCGGCGCGCACCAGCAGGGGGGAAACGCCGCGGCTGCGGTCGTCGGAGGGGTTGGCAACCTGCTCGACGTTCTCCCCGCCCGCGGGATGGCCGGCTGCCTGACCCAGCAGCCGCGTCCAGAGGTCAACCCCGGCCGCTGCCAGCGGAACAGGATCCGGCAGCCGCGCCTGGGCCAGCCCGCGGCAGCCGCGCGCATCGGCGATAGCAATATCTTCGGCCTGGCCCGCACAGGTGCAAATCACACCATACGGCGCGCCCCCTGTCAAGTCCGGCAACACTGCGCCGGGGATCAGCAGCAGCGCGCTCACCAGATCGGCCGGCCGGCCGAGGACGCGTGCGGCCGCCAGTGCGCTCGCCAGGTCGGGGCAAGCGATCCGCCAGGTGCGCCGGGCCGGCGCGGCCGGATAGACGCGCAGCGAGAACGCGGTGAGCGCGCCCAACGCGCCGAAGGAGCCGATGAATAGCTTGTGCAGGCTGTAGCCAGCCACATCCTTGACCAACGGCCGCCCCAGGTGCAGCAGGCGGCCGTCCGGCAGGACGACCTCCGCGCAGAGCAGCGCCTCACGGATGCCGCCGTACAGGCCGCGCCAAGGCGCATTGAAGCCCGCCGCGACCGCACCGCCGACGGTCGCGGCGGGCCAGGGCGCGGCCAGGGGCAGGACGAAGCCGTCGGCCGCCAGCTCCGCGGCCACCTGCGCGATGTTCGCGCCCGCGGCGACGGTCACGTACAGGTCATCGTAGGCGCGCGCCAGTATGCCGGTCAGCCCAGTTGTCGCGATCCGGGTCAGGCCGGCCGCGCCGGCATCGGCGGGCGCGCACTTGGTGCCCGCGCCGCCCAACCAGGCCGGCCGGCGCTGCGCCTGCAGCTCGGCCATGATCTCCTGCAGCTCGGCCACCGATGTTGGGCGCAACGCCGCGTCCAGGGTGCGGCTGCCCGCCGCAGGGGGCGCGGGCGGCTCACCCGCCGGCTCCGGAAAGATCTTGCCGGGGTTCAACAGACCGTGCGGGTCCAGCACCGCCTTGACGTCGAGCATGGCCCGCAGCTCGTCGGGGCCGTACATCAAGCCCAGGTGGCGCCGTTTCTCCAGGCCCACACCGTGCTCGCCGGAGATGCTGCCACCCAGATCCACGATGTAGCGGATGATCCGATCCTGGAGCGCGTGCACCCGTTCGAGCGCGCCCGGCTCAGCCAGGTCGCAGAAGATCTCAGGGTGGATGTTGCCGTCGCCTGCATGGGCCAGGTAGCCCACCCGGTAGCCTGCCGCCTGCCCCATCTCGGCGATGTCGCGAAACGCTTCGGGCAGCCGCGACCGGGGCACGACGACATCCATCGAGCAGTCATCGGGCGCGATCCAGGCCGTCGCGGCGAACGCGCTCTTGCGCGCGTACCAGATCGCCTCGCGTTCGGCCTCGCCGGTCGCCAAGCGCACCTCCAGCGGATCGAACGGCCGGACGGCCTCCTCAAGCGCACGCACCTTGCCCGCCAGGCTTTCGGGAGCCCCCTCGACGTCGGCGATCAGCAGCGCGCCCGCGCCCGGCGCCAGGTTCATGTGCGCGGAACGCTCGACGGAGCTGTAGAGAAGGCCGTCCAGCATTTCCAACGCGGCGGGCCGCAACCCGCGGCGGATGACCGCCGAGACTGCCTTGCCGGCCTGCTCGGGCGAGCGGAACGACGCCATCATAGTACCGACCGCCTCCGGCCGCGGTGCCAGACGCAGTCGGGCGGCCGTGATGAGGGCCAGCGTGCCTTCGCTGCCCACCAGCACGTCCATGAAATTGATTTCGGGCACGTCGAGGCTGGAGCCGCCCCAGGCCACCGCACGGCCGTCAGCCAACACGGTGCGCAGCCCCAAGACGTAATGCGCTGTGACGCCGTACTTGCAGCAGCGCGGCCCACCTGCGTTTTCCGCCAGGTTGCCGCCGATGGAGGACGCGCGGTCGCTGGCGGGATCGGGTGGGTAGATCAAGCCGTGGCCGCGCGCCGCCCGGTCGAGGTGAGAAGTGACGACGCCCGGCTCGACCACGGCCTGGCGGTCGGCGGCGTCCAGGTCGAGGATGCGCCGCATGGCCGCGAACGCGATCACCAGGCCCCCGTGCGCCGCCACCGCGCCGCCGGTCTGCCCCGTGCCCGCGCCCCAGCCGATGACCGGCACGCGCTGCGCCGCGGCCCACCGCACCAACGCAGCGACCTGCTCCGCGTCCGCGGGCAGCGCCACCGCATCGGGCCGGCCGCGCTCAAGCCCCGCGTCGCGGCCGTAGGTCAGCAGGGCCGCGAGGTCAGTGTACAGGTTGGCGGCGCCGACGATCGCCCCCAGCGCCGAACGGGCCGCGTCACTGAGCGCCATCGCCCGCCTCCTCCGCATTTCCATACGATTCGTCCAACAATTCGGCCAGGTGCAGCACGCGCACCGGCGCGCCGGCCGCGCGGAGGCCCGCCTGGAGCTGGAAGTGACAGCCTGAGTTGGTCGTGACGACGACCTCGGCTCCCGTCTTGAGGATGTTGGCGACCTTGTCATCCAGCAGTTGGCCGGCGATGTCCGCGTGCACGATGTTGTAGACGCCTGCGCTGCCGCAGCAGCGATCCGCACCTTCCAGCTCGATGTATTCCACGCCGGGGATGGTCCGGATGAGGCAGCGGGGCGCATCGGCCACGTGCTGGGCATTGCGCAGATGGCAAGAATCGGCGTAAGTCACCCGCAGGGTCCGGTCGGGGTGGGCCGCAGGCAGGGGTCGGGCGTCCGCGCGGGCCGCCAGGAACTCGCTCAGATCGAAGACCTGGCCGGCGAAGGCCCTGGCTGCCGCGGCGCAGGTCGGGTCGTCCGCCAGCAGGTCGCCATAGGTCTTGAGGTGTGCGCCGCAGCCGCCCGCGTTGACCACCACCGCCTCCACGTCCGCGGCCGCGAAGGCGCGGATGTTGCGTCGGGCAAGGTCGCAGGCCAACTGGTGCTCCGCCAGGTGCGCATGCAGCGCGCCGCAGCAGGTCTGCTCGCCGGGCACGACCACATCGAAGCCGCTTTTTTCCAGGATGCTGACCGTGGCCCGGTTAACCTCGCTCAGGAAGGCATCCTGGACACAACCGCTGAAGAAGGCGACCCTGGGCCGGCGAGGCCGGCCGGCCTGCGCGGGGGGACGCGGCCTCGGCCAGGCCAGCTTGAGCGGGGGCAGGAGCCGTTCCATGTTCGCCAGCTCGGCGGGGAGGACGCGCAAGGCCCGCACCAGCCGCTGCAGCCCGCTCCGTTGGTAAAGCCAGAGGAAGATGGCCAGGGCCCGCAGCGCGGGGCGGGCGGGGATCACGCAGCCCAACACCAGGCGGCGGGCCAGCCGTTCGAGCCAGGCGGGGGGCTTTTGGGCCGCGACGCGTGCGCGCGCCAGCTCCAGGATCGCGCCGTACTGCACGCCCGACGGACAGACCGCCTCGCAGGCCAGGCAGCCCAGGCAACGCGCCAGGTGCAGATCCACCGCGCTATCGGTGGGGAGGATGGTTTGCTCGGTCAACGCCTGCGCCAGGACGATCCGGCCGCGCGGCCCGTCCATCTCGGTTTTGAAAATGTCGTAGGTGGGGCACGCGGTGAGGCACATCCCGCAATGCACGCAGCGCCGGGTAAGGTCCAGGAGTTGCACCGAGTCTGGCATCGTCAGGCGGTCTCTCAGATTCAATCCGTTTCAGTAGTAAGTAGCGACTTCAGTCGCATCTTGGCGGGCGAATAACGACTGAAGTCGTTACTACTGCTCACCAAGCTCAGACCGATACGCCGCTACAAGCCCAGGTAGTGTTTGCGCACGTGATCGCTGCCGGCCAGCTCCTTCGCGGCCCCCTGGAGCACCACCTGGCCGTTTTCGAGCACATAGCCGCGGTCGGCCAGCTCCAGCGCATAGCTCGTGTTCTGCTCCACAAGGAGGACGGTCATGCCGCGCTTGCTCAGCATGCTGAGCTTGTCGTAAATCTCATCCACCAGCTTCGGCGCGACGCCCAACGAAGGCTCGTCCAACATCAGCAGGCGGGGCTTCGAGACCAGCCCGCGCGCGATCGCCAACATCTGGCGCTCGCCGCCGCTCAAGGTGCGCGCATACTGGCCGGAGCGTTTCGCCAGGATCGGGAACAGCCCGTACAGCTCGTCGAGCACGCCGCCGGGCTTGACGTTGTTGCGGCAGGTGAACGCGCCCATCCGCAAATTGTCGAGCACGGTCATATTCGGGAAGACGCGGCCGCCTTCGGGCACCAACGCCACGCCCTCGCGCACCATCTGGTCGGGCGTGAAGCCGGTGGTCTCTTTGCCGTCCAGCAGCACACTGCCGGCGGTCGGCCGCACCAGGCCGACAATGGTCTTCAGCAGCGTGCTCTTGCCCGCGCCGTTGGGACCGATCACCGCCACCGTCTCGTGCTCAGCGACGCTGAAGGAGACTTCCCGCAGCGCGGGGACCTTGCCGTAGCCTGCGCTCAGCGCTCGTACCTCGATCATGCCGCCAGCCCTCGCTTCCCGAGATATGCCTCGATCACCGCCTGGTTCTGGCCGATCTCCGCCGGGCTGCCGGTGGCGATCATCGAGCCGGAATCCAGCACAAAAAGCCGCTGGCAGACGCCCATGACCATGCGCATCACATGCTCCACGATCACCAGCGTGATCTGCTGGTTGCGGTTGAGCTCGCGCAGCAGATCCATGAAGCTTGCCAGTTCGGTCGCGGTCAAGCCCGCGCCGGCCTCGTCCAGCAGGAGCATCTCCGGCTCGGTGGCGAGGGCGCGCGCCAGCTCAACCCGGCGCAGGGGCGCCAGCCCCAGGTCGCCGCAGGCGCGGCCGCGCAGCTCGCTCAGCCCGCATAGCCCCACCACTTCGTCCACCTTCTGGCGCACGGTGGCCTCGCTGCAGCGGTTGTACGCGCCCACCCGGACCGCCTCCTCGACGGTCATGTGGGCAAAGGCGCGGGTCACCTGAAACGTGCGGGACATGCCCAGCTTGCAGATCCTGTGCGGCCGCAGGTTGGTGATATCCACGCCCTTGAATGCCACCCGGCCGCCCGCGGGCTTGACCAGGCCGGTGATCGCGTTGAACAACGTGGTCTTGCCCGCGCCGTTGGGGCCGATCAGGCCGACGATCTCGCCCCGCTGCACGTCCAGGCTGGCGGCGTTCACGGCGACCAGGCTGCCGAACTTGACGGTCACATCACTTACTTTGAGCAATGGAGGTTCCACGTTGTCTCGCTCCCACAAACGATTTGATCCGCTCGATCGCCCGCACCGCCAGCGGCGCCAGGCCCCGCGGCTGAAAGAGCGCCACCAGGATCAACACGATGGCGTACATCACCAGGTACAGGCCGGCCAGCTCGCCGCCCAAGCGCGCCCGGAGGAACTCGCGGAAGCTCACCAGCATCAGCGCCGCGGTCGCAGGTCCCCAGGTGATGCCCAGGCCGCCGACGATGCCGAGGATGGCAACTTCCATGCTCATGTCGGAAGAGAAGAAGCTGGGATGGATGTAGCCGTAGATGCAGGTGTAAATGCCGCCCAGCATCCCCGCGATAAACGCGTAGGTCATCAATGCCTTCAGCTTCGAGGAGCGCACGTTGACGCCCAGCACCTCGGCTGCGTCCTCATCCTCGCCCAGTGCCAGCAGCGAAAAGCCCAGCTTCGAGTTGCGGATGTGATTGACGACGTAAAGCACGATGACCAGCAGGATCAGCAAGAGGTAGTAGTACGGAATATAAGTACTGAAACGCATGCGGTACCACTGCGACCCCGAGCCAGCCAGATAGCGCTCGGTGGGGCCGCCCACCGCGCCCCACATCAGAAAGATGACGCGCATCACCTCGACCAGCGCCGACGATGACAGCGAGTACCACAGATCGCGAATCTTGAAGCCGAACAGGGGAAAGCCGATGATCACGCCGAAGGCCGCCGCCACCCCACCGCCGACGAACATCCCCAGCCACGGCGTGACGTTCCAGCGCGTGAGCAAGGTGCCCGTCACGAAGGCGCCCAGGCCGACGTAGGCGCCGGCGGCTAGGTCGAACTGCCCGCCGATGCCGCCGATGATGTTCCAGGCCGTCGCCAGCACTGCGTAGAACATGACCGTCGTCGCCAGGACCATGTAATACTGGCTACTTTTCAGCGCCAGCGGAACCAGCGCCGCCACGATCAGCCCGGCCAGCAGCGCGAGGGTGCGACCCGAGAGGATGCGCTTGGTTTTGTTCACTATCGCCTCCCGAACAGGCCCTTGGGCCGCAACCACAGGACAAGGATGAAAATTGCGTAGATGGCCAGAAGCCGGCTGCGCGGATCGAAGAAAGACATCGCCAGCGACTCGGCAACCCCCACGATCAGCCCGGCCGCGATCAACCCCGGCAGCGAGCCGAGCCCTGCCAGCGCCAGCACGCACCAGCTAAGCAGCCCGAAACGCATGCCGCCGGTGGGATCGGTCTGCTGAAAGGTCATCAGCAGCCCGCCGGCGATGGCGGTGATGGCCGCGCCGATGGCAAACGTCAGGCCATACGTGCGGCGATGATTGACCCCCATTAGCGAGGCGGCATCCATGTCGTCCGAGGTGGCGCGCATGGCCGCGCCGGCCCAGGTCTTGTTCAGGAAATACGCCATCCCGCCGATGATGATCAGGCAGACGACCGCGGCAACCAGGCGGGACGTGAGGATCGTAAACGGGCCGATGTGGATGCTGCCCTGGATGATCGAATATTGCAGCGCGCGCGGCTGCCCCTTCCACACGATCAGGGCCGCTGAACGCATGAAGATCTGCAGGCCCACGGTGACGGCGAACTGCACCACCCAAAACTGGCGCAGCGTCCGGTCAATCAGCAGATAGTAGACCAGCAGCCCGAAAACGAACATGATCGGGACCGTGATCAGCGGCGTTTGCACCGCGTCCCACACCAGGGCGGTCCCGAGGGTGTACGTCAGGTACATGGAGAACATGACGAAATCGCCATGGGCGAAGTTCACCACGTTCATGACACCGAAAATCACGGACAGCCCCAGCGCGATCAGCGCGTAAATTGCGCCCATCATGGAGCCGGTGATAACGCCCTGAACAGCAGTTTCGATCATGAGGCGACTCCAAAGCGGTAAGCCGAACGCTGTTGAGATTGTTTCCTGATATTGAAGCTGTAGCCGCAAGACCTTAAGATCAGCGGCACTCATCGGGTCCGATTGTCATTCTGAGCGGGTCAACGAACTGTCCTGCCGGGGGACAAGACTTTGACGATCGCGCAGCATCCTTTAGGAAGAATCTCGTTATGTCGTCCGTCGTGCATAAAACAGATTCTTCGCTGGCGCCTCACCGCCGCGGTCATCAGTGGACTTACCCACTCAGAATGACATTTTTGCGTCCGTTACTTCTTGAAGTGCGGGTTCGGCCAGATCGGCTTGGCCTCGGCTTCGGTCTCCGGGTAGACGACCTTGGGCTCGCCGCCCTGAACCTGGAGGATCACCACGCCCGGGAACTGGTTGTCGCCCAGGGCGTTGAACTTGATCTCGGGGCTGGGGTAGGTCTCGATCGCCGGCCCGGACTTCAGATCCAACGCCAGGAACGACTGGCGCAGGTTTTCAGGGTTGAGCGGGTCATTCGGGAAGTTCTTGCCGGAGTATTCGAGGGCTTCGTAGAGCACCATGGCGCCGTAGTAATTCATGCCCGCGCCCTCGGTGGGGATGTAGCCCTTGATCGCCTTATAGGCTTCCACGAACTTCTTGTTCTGCGGCGTTGCTTTGGCCGGGTTGTAGGAGTACGTCATCGAGATGCCCTCGGCTGCGTCGCCCAACGCCTTGATGGACTCCGGGTCAACGTAGCCGCACGCGCCGGCGCCGGCCAGGAACTTGGGCCACAGCCCGGTCTCCTTGAACGCCTTGCCGAAGACGATCGCATCGTTGAAGTACGGCGTGTGGATCACCGCATCCGGATTCGATTTAGCAAGTTGCTGCACGATCTGCGTAGCGTCGGTGATGTCGTACGGATACTCCAGGGAGGTCACCACCGGCATCTTGTTCATCAGGGCCTGCTCGGTCGCGCCGAGGGTGTTGGCGCGGCCGTTGGCCGAATCTTCGTTCAAAACCGCGATGCTCTTGACCGGATCGCCGTTGGCCGTTGACACATCCACCAGGAACTTGTACGCCAGCGCGCCGTGATTCGTCGCCGTCGGCCCCGGCCGGAAGAGATACTGCCGCCCCATCTGCGTCACCTGCGGCACGAGGGCGTCGGCGATCAGGATCACCTTCTCGCGATCGGTCACCTCGGAGGCGGCCATCACGAAGCGGCTGATGTATTCGCCGAGGATCGCCACGGGATGGTTCTTGCTGATCATGCTTTCGGTCGCCAACTTGGCCGTGTCGGGCGTGCCGCCAGCATCCTCAGAGACCAGCTTAAGCTTGATGCCGCCCATAGATTTGATGCCGCCGGCCTCGTTGATGTGTTGGATCGCGATCTCGGCGCCGAGCTTACCGTCCTGGCCGAACACCGCAAAGCCGCCGGTGAGCGGCTGAACCGAACCCACGATGATCTCGGCGGGCAGCTTGGGGGCGGCCGGCGCGGCCGTCGGCTGAGCGGCAGCCGGGGCGGCGGGAGAGGTGGTCGCCGGCGCCTGGGTGCAGGCGCTCAGGACCAGGGCCACCAGGGCCAACAGGGTGAGCAGACTTCGAGACACTTTGCCGTTCATGATTCCTCCTCTTGCGTAACTGGGAAACTGACATGCATACGGGTCATTTTGGAGTCAAATGCCTGCACTCTGTGGTTGCGCACCTCCTTCAGTGGGTTGACGCGCGCTGGACGCCGGGTAGGTGTATCCGCCGTGCGTCAGCACGCTGATGCGGCCCCCGGGGCCTGCCTGGCCCAGGGCGGTTTCGACGGCCTGCGCCAGGCTGTCAGCCGCGCGGATTGGGCCGTCGCCGAACGATTCGATCGGAAGCCCGGGAGACACGACGACGACGCGCATGTGGTCCAACATCCGCGTGATCGGCAGGGCCAGCCCCGCCGCGGTCTGATCCAGATCGGCGCCGCTCGCCAGTTCATGCGCCAGTTGCGCGGTCCCGCGCTGCATGAAACGCAAGTAGTCGGGGTGTGGGCCAATGCCTTCCGGACATCCCGCGTGCAAGATCACGGTTCCACCGGGCTTCACCAGCAGCTCGCCGGCCCACAGTGCCTTCGAGGCCTGCCAGAAGTCGCTATCGGCCGGATAAGCGTTGGCGACGACCACCGCAGCCCGCTCCCGGTGCGGGACGCTGAAAATCGGCCGGGCCGCCTGCACCGCCGCACGCTGCGCCGCCACAAAATCGCCGCCGTACGCGCCGACGACTGCGCCGTGCGGGGCCACGACCAGGTTCAGGCTGAAATGGAGGCAGCCGAGCCGCGCGACAATCTCCTCCATGTTGCGTCGGACCGGCGTGGCGTCCTGGCCCAATGCGTTGCCGGGATGCAACGCGGCCAGCCGGTGGTTCGCCATCACCGTGCGCTCGCTGCACATGCCCGGCAGGATCATCTTGCAGCCGCCCGACCAGCCCGCCTCGGTGTGCGGTGTGACGCTGCCGATCGTGAGTGCGAAATCGGCGGCGAGCACGGCGCGGTGCACCTCGATGGGCACGCCGTCAAAGGTCTCGCCCGTCGGCGCGAAGGCGCCGGCTGTCTGCGCCGGGTCGTTGATGACCGGGTAACGCGCCGCCGCTTCCGTGCCGAGCTTCGCTGCGATTTCAGCGGGGGTCATGCGCCGGTGCGTCCCCAGCGCGACCGCAAAGGTGATTTCGGCCGGCAGGCGGCCCGCCTCGGCCAGGTAGGCGAACAGGGCCGGGATGACCTCCCAGGCCGGCGTCAGACGGGTCACGTCATCCACGATAATAAGGAGCTTGGTATTCCGAGCGATGCGTTCGGCCAGGCCGGGACCGCCAAGCGGATGACGGAACGCGTTTTGAAGGAGAGCGGCGAGCGGCGCCGGGGCGCCGACGCGCGCCGGCGACAAGATTTCCCCCAGCCGCCGCGCCGGGAGATCAAACGGGTATTCGCGATCTTGTCCCGGCAGGATCACCATCACAGCCTCCGTGTGATCCGATGATCAGGGGGAAGGACTCCGGTCCCAAGCCCCAGCCAGCAAACAGGAACGAGAGCAAAGCAACCAAATTCCCGCAAAGCTGGCGATAGATCGTGAAGTTCCACTGTGTGGAATGAGGTTCCGTCAACGCGAATGCTATCATTGATTTTTTTCGTTGTCAATATCCAAAAAACGGCCAGCGCCGCACATGCGGGGTGAATCCGTTTGACATCCGGCGCACAGGCTGGCATACTAATGGCAATTTAAAAGGAAATGAGTTCCGCCAAACGGAACCCGGCGAGAGGAAGGCAGAGTATGGCCCCCGAGATGGCAGGCCGGAGCATCACCCGCGTCGCCGACATCCTCAACTGCTTCAGCGTTGAAGAGCCGGTGCATAACCTCACAGCAATCAGCCAGCGTCTGGGGCTGCCCAAGAGCACCACCCACCGCCTGCTCACGATGCTGGTGGGCCAGGGTTTCCTGATGCGCGACGTCCACGGCCGCGGCTACCAGCTCGGCTATCAATTGCTTCACTGGGGCATGGTGGCGCAGGCGGGCCTCGATCTGCGCACGGAAGCGCTGCCCATCATGCGCACCCTCTCAAAAGCCGTGGATGAAACCGCCATCCTCACCGTCCGCGACGGGTTGCGCGGCCTTTATCTCGAGATCGTCCAATCCAGCCATCCGGTGCGTCTGGCGATGCAGGTGGGGCAGCGGCTCCGGCTGCATGCGGGTGCGTCCTCGAAAGTGCTGCTCGCCTTCCTGCCCGAAGCGGAGATCGAACAGATTATCGGGGCTATCGGGCTGCCGCCGCTCACGCCGCACACCTTCACCGACCCGGCCCGGCTGCGCGCCGAGCTGGCTGCCATCCGCCAGCGCGGCTATGCGACCTCCTTCGAGGAAACCGACCTTGGCGCCATGGGCATCGCGGCGCCGGTCTACGATCACACCGGGCAACCGGCCGCGGGCATCGGCATCGCTGCGCCGCTGACGCGCATCCCGCCCGAGCGTGTGCCGGAGTTCGTCCCGTGGATCCTTGATGCCAGCCTTCAACTCTCCGCCCGCCTCGGCGCGCCAGGCCGCGGCGAGCGATCATCCGCATCTTGATACGAGGCCATCTGGCCTGATAGGGGGTATCAATTGGCGCTGAAGCTGATGACCGGCAACGAAGCCCTCGCCTTAGGGGCATTACACGCGGGTGTCAAAGTCGTCACCGGCTACCCCGGCACCCCATCCACCGGCGCGCTGACCAGCCTGCTGGAGATGCAACCGGCCGGCGTCCACGTGGAGTGGAGCACCAACGAGAAGGTCGCGTTTGAGATCGCCGCGGCCGCGGCGTGGGCCGGGCAGCGTGCGCTCTGCACCATGAAGATGTCGGGCCTCAACGTCGCGTACGACTCGCTCGTCTCGACTGCCCACTCCGGCGTCACCGGCGGGCTGGTGATCTACGTGGCCGACGATCCGGGCGCGAACGCCGGCATGGTGGAGCAGGACTCGCGCGGCTTCGCGCTGATGTCCGACCTGCCCATGCTCGACCCGGTCACGGTGCAGGATGCCTACGACCTGACCCGCGCCGCCTTCGATCTCTCCGAAGCGGTCGGCTCCCCCGTCTTCGTGCGCCTGGTGACCGCCAACTCGAGCTCGTTCTCGGTCATCGAGCTGCCCGATGAGCCGCCGACGTGGCCCGAGCGCGATCCCAAGCTGGTGCGCGACATTACCATCTACACCAAAGCCGGCGCAGTCATCGCTATGGCCCAGCACCGCGACGTGATCCGCCGGCTGGAGTGGGCGGAGACGTGGATCGCGGCGCGGGAGCTGAACGAATTACGAATTGCGAATTGCGAATCCCACGAGGCGGCTACGCGCTCAGCGAATCAGCAAATCAGCGAGTCACGTTCCACGCTCCACGCACCACGGCTCGGCCTCATCGCCGCGGGCATCACTGCCGCGTACCTGGACGAAGGCTTCGAGATCGCAGCGCGGTACGGGTTCGAGCCGGAAGCGGCGTCGGTGCTGCGGATCGTCAGCGTCCACCCGCTGCCGCACGAGCAGATTCGTACCTTGCTCCAACACTGCGACACGATCCTGGTGCTGGAGGAGCTGGAGCCGGTCACGGAGAACGCCGTTTACATCGAGGCGCAGCGCATGGGCTGGCAGGGGCGGATCATCGGCAAGCGCAGCGGCCACTTCGAACGCGTGGGCGAGTACGGCGTGCGCCACGTCGTCCAGGGTCTGGCGGCCGCGCTCCCGCAGGTGCCGGTCCCGGCCGATCTCTTCCGAAGCCAGACCGAGGCCGAGGTGTTGGCCGCGGCCCGCCCCATCACCGTGTGCGCGGGCTGCCCGCACCGCGGCACCTTCATGGCGATCAACCAGGCCGTGCGCCGGGCCGGGTTCAAGAAGGACGAAGTGATGGTCACCGGCGACATCGGCTGCACCATCCTGGGCATGAACCCGCCCTTCAACACCGTCTGGAATGAGCTCTCCATGGGCGCCAGCATCGGCATGGCCATGGGCTTCGTCCATGCCGGGGTCAAGACGCCGGTCATCGCCACCATCGGCGACTCGACGTTCTACCACGCGGGCCTGCCCGCGCTGGTCAACGCAGTGCAGCACCAGACGCCCATCACCGTGATCATCATGGACAACGGCTGGACGAGCATGACCGGGATGCAGATCAACCCCGGCACGTGCGAGATGTTCCAGGCCGCGGGCAGCGCCCGGCTCGACATCGCCAAGATCGTGCCCGCACTGGGAGTGGACCAGTTCTGGATCGTGGACCCGTTTGAGATGGATGACATGGCCCGGGTGCTCGGTAACGCGCTCAAGCTGCCCGGCGTCAAGGTATTATTAGCCCGCCAGGAGTGCGTCATTCCGGCCAAGCGCCGCGGAGACGAGGCCGGCGCGGTGCGGGTGATTGACGAGAACTGCAACCAGTGCAAGCTCTGCATCACCGTCACCGGCTGCCTGGCGATCACGCTCACCGAGGACTCGATCGCCATTGACCCCGACCAGTGCTACGGCTGTGGCCTGTGCGCGGCGGTGTGTAAGCGGGACGCGATCGAGTTCAAGCGGCTGGCACCCGTGTTGTTGATGAAATAACGCGGGGACACGGGGAACTGAGGAAAATCAAGGAACTAACCCCATGGACATATCACACAGCACGCAGCACGCAGCATCATCATCCATCATCCAGCATCCAGCTTCTAGCTTCGACATTTACTTCGTCGGCGTCGGTGGGCAGGGAGTGCTAACCATCGGCGAGATCATCTCGGAGACCGCCTACCGGCTGGGCATCCCGGTCAACTTCTACCCAACGAAGGGCATGGCGCAGCGCGGGGGGTTCGTCAAGGCGCAGCTCCGCTTGGGCCGCGCGGCTCCTGGCCCGGCCATTCCGGAGCGAGGCGCCAACCTGGTGATCGCCACCGAAGTGTCGGAGGCGCTGAAGGCCACGCGTTACGTCAAGCCGGACGGCCACTTCGTGCTCTACGCGCACGTCTGGGCGCCGACCGCGGTGATGCTGGGCAAGGCGCCCTATCCCAAACTGGATGAGGTGGCCGCGGCCGCCCGCGCCGCGCTGGACGACCCCGATCGTTTCATCGCCATCCCGCCGGACGCGCTCCCGCTCTACGAAGGCGCGCCCGTGGCTGACAACATCTTCACCCTGGGCGTGGCGCTGGCCCGCACACCCCTGGGCGCGCTGCTGCCGCCCGCCGAGGTGGAGGCCGTGGTGCGAGGCCGGTGGAAGCGCGGGGTGGAGCGGAATATGGTGGCGTTTGCGGCGGGGCTGAGCTTTGCTGCGGTTGAAACCGCAGTCTGATAAACAAAGTCGGCTGAAGCCGACTGAGACGCATTCTGGTTAGTCCGCTTCAGCGGACTTGTCAATACCAGACTGCGATTTTCGCGCAGCATCCTTCAGGACAATCGCAGGCGCATATGACCCTACATCATCTCTTCTACCCCCGCGCCGTCGCGCTCGTCGGCTCGGCCGCCGAGGGCAAGATCGGCTATGAACTCCTGCGGCAGATGCTGCGCGGTGGCTATCGCGACGCGTTCGTAGTCAACCCGAAGGCGCAGGGCGCGCTCGGCGTGCCGGGCTACGCGGGCATCGGCGCCATCCCCGCGCCGGTTGACCTGACGGTGATCTCCGCCCCCGCGGCGACGGTGGCCGGCGTGCTGGAAGAATGCGGCGCGGCCGGGGTCAAGGCCGCGGTGGTCATCTCCTCCGGCTTCTCGGAGATGGGCAACCGGGCCGGTGAGGCCGAGATCAAAGCGATCGCCGCGCGATATGGCATCCGCCTGGTGGGGCCAAACTGCGCGGGCATCATCAACACCGCCGCCCGGCTTTGCCCGACCATGGAGACGCTGCCGCCGCCCGGCCGCGTCGCCCTGATCTCACAAAGCGGCGCGCTGGCGGGCGTGGTGTTGGGCTGGGCCGCGCGCGACGGCCTCGGCATCTCGAAGTTCGTCTCCTACGGCAACCGGGCCGACGTCAACGAGGTTGACCTGCTCGACTACCTGGCGGATGACGATGAGACTGGCGTCGTCGGCGTGTACATCGAGACCGTCAGCGATGGCCGCGGCTTTATGGCCGCCGCGGCGAAGTGCGCGGCGCGCAAGCCGGTGATCGTCATCAAGGCCGGCCGCGGGGAGTCGGGCCAGCGCGCCACCCTGTCGCACACCGGCTCGCTGGCCGGCAGTGATGCGGTCTACGACGCGGCGCTGCGCCAGTGCGGCGCGCTCCGGGTCGAGTCGGCCGAGGAGCTGTTCGACCTCTGCCGCGCGTTCATCGGCATCCCGCAGGGTGTCCGGGGCCGCCGCGTCGCCATCGTCACCAACTCCGGCGGGCCCAGCATCCTGGCCGCCGACCGCACCGAGGCGCTGGGCCTCCACGTGGCCGAGCCGGGGCCGGAGATCAAAGCGAAGCTGGCGTCGTTCCTCCCGCCCCACGCTGCGCTCAAAAACCCGATTGACCTGACCGTCGAGGGCACCGAACGCGGCTACCGCGAGGCGCTGCTGGCGCTATTGGGGGATTGCGAATTGCCCAATTCAAAATCCGCAATCCAAGATCCGCAATCCTTCGACTCTCTCCTCGCCATCAACATCGCCCCGCCCTACCTCGACTCCGTGCCCATCGCGCGTGGCATCTGCGACGCGGCCGCGGCGACGGGCAGGCCGATGGTTGCCAGTTTCCTGCCCGAAGCGGTCACCGCGGACGCGGTCGCCTACCTCCAGGCCCACGGCGTGCTCAACTTCCCCACGCCGGAACGAGCCGTGGCCGCGCTGGCGCGGATGGCGGAATACGCGACTAGAAGTTGGAAGTTGGAAGATAAGGGACCAACCTCCGACCTCCAATCTCCAACCTCCAACCTCCAACCTCCAACCCTCGAACCGGCCGCCATGGCCTGGCTGCGCGAGAACGGCATCCCGACGCCGCCGTTCCGGTTCGCGGCCACAGCGGAGGCGGCGGTCGCGGGCTGCGCCGAGATCGGCTTCCCGGCAGTGATGAAAGTGGTTTCGCCCGACATCCTGCACAAGAGCGAGCGCGGGGGCGTGATCGTGGGCATCCGGGACGAGGCGGCCGCGCAGGAGGCGTTCGAGACGATCCGGGACCGGGCGGCCGGGACGGACTTCCGCGGAGTGATCAGTTACCCGCTGGTGCGCGGGGCGCAGGAAGTGCTGGTCGGGCTGTCGCGCGATCCGCAGTTCGGGCCCGTGATCGCGTTCGGGCTGGGCGGCATCTACACCGAGGTGCTGCGCGATGTGGCGCTGCGGGTGGCGCCGGTGGATCGGGCCGAAGCGGGTGCCATGATCCGTTCCCTCCGCGCCTTCCCGATCCTGGCCGGCGCGCGCGGGCAGCGGCCGTGCGACCTCGACGCATTGGCCGATCTGCTGGTCAAGGTCTCGGAGCTGCCGTTCCGCTACCCAGAGATCGCCGAGCTGGACCTGAACCCGGTCTTCGCCGGGCCGGACGGCGCGGTGGTGGGGGATGTGCGGGTGATTTACCGATGATTGAAATCATCGGCTGATATGATAAGTGCGTTGAAACGCACTGGACTGGGACTCGACCCGAAACCCGTTTCAACGGGTTTGGCTGTACCAGCCTACGGTTTCAACCGTAGGCGCCCCGGGTCAACGAACAAGAACAGATGGGACACACATTTTCTGCCCTCACAACTGACATCCGCATCATCATCAAAGGCGCGGGCGACCTGGCGACGGGGGTGGCCTACCGCCTGTGGCGGGCCGGCTTCCCGGTGGCGCTGACCGAGCTGGCGCAGCCGCTCGCCATCCGTCGCGCCGCGGTCTTCGCGGAGGCGGTCTATGCCGGCAGGGTCGTCCTGGAAGGGATCGAGGCCCGGCGGGTCGAGGATCCGGCCCAGGCCGAAGCGGCCTGGCAGGCCGGCGTCCTCCCCGTGCTGGTGGACGCGACCCCGGCGCTGATCGCCGCGCTGCGGCCAGAGGTCATCGTGGACGGCATCATGGCGAAGTGCAACACCGGCACGAGCATCACCGACGCGCCGCTGGTGGTCGCGCTCGGCCCTGGCTTCGTCGCCGGCCGCGATGTCCACGCGATCATCGAGACCGCCCGCGGGCACTTCCTGGGCCGTGCGTTGTGGGAAGGGGCGGCGCAGGAGAACACCGGTGTGCCCGGCGAGGTCGGCGGCCAATCGCGCAAAAGGGTGGTGTATCCGCCGTGCACAGGTGTCTTTCAGGCGGCGGTGACCATCGGCACGCTGGTGCGCGAAGGGGATGTGCTGGGCCACGTGGACGGCATCCCCGTGCCCGCTCCCACCTCCGGCGTCGTGCGCGGCCTGCTCCACGACGGCCTGCCCGTGACGCCCACGCTGAAGATTGGCGACGTGGACCCGCGCGGGGTCGTCGAACACTGCTTCACCGTCTCGGACAAGGCCCTCGCCATCGGCGGCGGGGTGTTGGAGGCGATTATGACGCATTTGACGGGCCGAGCCTCTCGGCGACTGTAAGTCGCAGCTACCTTTGCGAAGTCAGTCCACGAAGGTGGACTTCGCGATGGTAGCCGTGACCTCGGTCGCCAGGTTTCTGCCGCAAAGGAGAACTCATCATGCCATTCATCCATCAACAACGCGGCCTGGCCGCCATCAAGCCCTACGTGCCGGGCAAGCCCATCGAGGAAGTGCAGCGCGAGTACGGGCTGACCGACATCGTCAAGCTGGCGTCCAATGAAAACCCGTTGGGGCCATCCCCAAAAGTGGTGGCCGCACTCCAGGCGGCCCTGCCCGAGCTGAACTTCTACCCCGATGCACAGGCATACGCCCTCTGCCGGGCCATCGCGGCGCGGTACAGCGTGGCGCCCGACATGGTGCGAGTCGGCAACGGCGCCGACGGGCTGATCCGCGAGCTGTGCGTGTCGTACCTGGCCGACGACGACGAGGTGCTGACCAGCGTCTCATCGTTCCCGGTCTACGACATCAGCGCGGCGGTGATGCGAGGCCGGCTGGTCAAGACGCCGCTGCGCGACCTGCGCTTCGACCTCGAGGCCATCGCCGCGGCCATCACCGGCCGCACCCGGCTGATCTTCCTCTGCAACCCCAACAACCCGACGGGAACCATCGTCACGTCGGATGAGGTGGCCGCGTTCATGCGCCGCGTGCCGGATAGCGCCATCGTGGTCTTCGACGAGGCGTACCATGAGTTCGTGGATGCGCCGGAGTATGGCGAGGGCTTGGCTTATGTCAAAGGGGGCCGTCGCAACGTGATCGTCCTGCGCACCTTCTCCAAGGCCTACGGCATCGCCGGCATCCGCCTGGGCTACGGCATCGCTCATCCCGACCTGCTGGCCCCGCTGCGCGCGTCCACCGAGTCCTTCCCGGTGAACCGGCTGGCGCAGGTTGCCGGCCTGGCTGCGCTGGAGGACGATGCGTTCATGGCGCGCACCGTGGCGGTCAACGCGGCCGGCCGGGCCCAACTCTATCGCGAGTTCGACCGCCTGGGCCTGCCCTACGCGCCGAGCCACACCAACTTCATCCTGGTGCATATCGGCCCCGAGGCCAAAACGGTCTACCAGGAGTTGCTGAAGCGCGGCGTCATCGTCCGTCCCTGCACGGGGTATGATTTGCCGGAGCACCTGCGGGTCAGCATCGGCACGGAGGCGCAAAACGCCCGGTTCATCGCGGCGCTGGAGGCTGTGCTTTGATCAAGCGCGGGACGCAGATAGATGCCAAAGGTGAAAGCATGGACTATGACGTCTACAATCGCGAGGAAAGATACCTCTGTTCACACCTGTTCCGGCTTCTCCACGAACCAGTGGATAGCTATTATGCCCTGCGAACGTTCGTCGGTGATAGTGGTAAGCTTTCATCGTTTCGCATTTTCGCAGAAGTTGCATTGATCAGAGACGCCTACTTTATTCGATGCCCCGATGCCGTATCGTTCATGGATGACATGGTTCGCCTGATCATGCGCCAGGAATCTGTCCAGGAGTGCCGATTGTTTTCTGAGCTGCCGGAGGATTTGCGAGATTGGCGGAAGACACATCCCAAACAGATTAAGCTGAAAGCAGGCAGTCAGTTGGCACTCGGTGAACGCACTGTATACGGAGCGATGCAAGGCATGTTCAATGCCAAACCAGATCTCGTGATTTGCCTGAAAAACGCGATTCTGGTGTACGAAGCGAAGTTCACGTTGGGCTTTGATACAGAACAGATCGGGCGCGCCAAAAAGATCGCAGAGATTTGGGCGAAGTTGTTGCATCACGATCTTGGCTTTGAGCGTGAGCCAGAGGTTCAGGTTCGTACACTCGGCCTTTCCAAGTTCTCACCAGACATCTCCTGGGAAACCATTTCCTTCATCGCGGAACAAGTATACCCAGCCAACGACAGAACACGGATTGCGCTTACGAATGCGATAAGACCGCCGGAAAGCCTGCGGGTTGCAAGATCAAGTGCGTTGTAACTCGCAGACAAAGCATCAAATCACTCGCTTTGTCTCAAATATGAGAATCACTTTCACCATCAACACCACCCCCGTCACCGTCGAAACTGACCCGGTGCGGACCCTGCTCGAAGTCCTGCGCGAGGACCTGGGCCTGACCGGCACGAAGCAGGGCTGCGACCTGGAAGGCGAGTGCGGCGCGTGCACCGTGCTGCTCGACGGCCGGCCCGTGCGCTCGTGCCTGACGCCCATCGGCAAGGTCGCCGGCCGACGCGTGGAGACGGTGGAGGGGCTGGCACACCTCTCCCCAACACCCCCTCCCCTGCGAGGGGAGGGGGCAGGGGGTGGGGACGCGCCGCTGCCCGAAC
>CAZYGI010000009.1:0-83554 GCA_964647255.1 uncultured Anaerolineales bacterium
CGCTAAAAGCCGTGGCATGATACGCATACGTCAGCCTTCCTCCATCAGGATTTCGAGCGGCCACCCGTTGAGAAGCTGGCTCGCCTGCTCGGCCAGCCACGACGGCTGGGCGTGCAGGCTGGTGAGGTTGGTCGCCACGAAAGCCGGCTGGGCCGCGGCGCGCAAGACGCGCACCCGTTCCACCTCGAACGTGAGCGCGGGAAACCGGCCAGCCAAGGCGGCCAGGACGCCCGCCAATGTTATGTCATCGAGCACCGCACCCATCAACGCGCAGCGGTCGCCCTCGCCTCCCGCGACTGCCAGCCGGCAGAAGTGCACCCGCGTGTCGCGATACGCATCCAGCATCTCGTCCAGCGCGGCCCGAACTTCTTCAAGCATCGCCCTCTCCTATCGCAGCACGTCCCCAAAGACGCGCACCATATTGCCCCAGCAGATAAGCTCCACCTGCCGCTCGGTCAATCCAGCCGCTTTCAGGGCTTCAGGGATCAACAGATAGCTCTCAGCCCCAGTGATCCCCGCCGGCATGAAGCTGATCCCATCGAGATCGCCGCCCAGGCCGACGCACCCCTCGCCGCCGATGGCGATCGCATGACGCACGTGGCGGCCGATCCATTCGATGCCCGGCAGCGGAATCGCGGCCAACCGTGGGCCTGCGGCGGCCCGCGCCCGCTGGCGCTCGGCGGCATCCGCCGCACCCCGCACCGGCGCCATCACCGCCTCCCATGCGGCCCAATAGTCGGGCGCAAGGAAATCCGCGGCGAGATTGATCCCCATCACGCCACCCCGATCCGCCAGCGTGCGAATCTGCGCGTCGGTCAGGTTGCGCGGGGCCGGGCTGAGGCTGCGGCAGTTGGAGTGGCTGGCAACGAACGGCGTCGTCACGATCTCGCAAATCTGCTCGAAAGCGGCGTCGGAGGCGTGCGACACGTCCACCATGACGCCGAGCGCCTGGCACAACTCGACCAGCCTGACCCCCTCAGCGGTCAGCCCGCCGCCGGCGCCCAATGAGCTGCCGGAGAAGACGTTGTCATCCCATGCCGGGATCACCAACCGCACGCCCAGATCATAAAAGTGACGCAGGTTTTCGGCGCGGCCGGCAAGCGGATCGGCGCCTTCGAGGCCGATGATGGCGGTCAGGGGAGCGGGCGAAGCGCCGGGCAGGTCGGCGCGGGAAGAGAGGACGCGCATCCGGCCCTCCGAGGCTGCGGTCCAGGCGCGCAACGCCGCAATCGCCGCCTCGGCATAAGTGCGCAGGTCGCGATCCGGATGGTAGCTGGCGGGCGCAAAGATCGCGAAGATCTGCGCGGCGTAGTCCGCGGCCAGCAGCCGCGGCAGGTCCACATGCGCGCGGCCGCGCCCCGCCACAAAATCGTAGTCACCGTTCTCAAACAACGAGACGGCATCGCAATGAGCGTCAAAAAAACGCATCTTGAGCCTCCGGGCGGACGATGGACCATTGACCACGGACCATCGTCCATCGTCTATCGTCCGTTCACCGGTATACCAGGAAACCCAGCCCGGCCGCGGCAAGGATGATGAACACGGGATTGATCGTTGTGAAGGTGAGCAGGGCGAACGCGGCCAGTGCGATCGCCAGCTTGTCCCAGCCCTGGAGCAGCGCCGTGCCCCAACCGAGCTTCTTCGCGCCGAAAACACCGTTGGCCATGTCGTAGGCCGTCCAGATCAGCAGCCCGACCACCACGGGGCGGACTGCGGTCAGCATGGCCTTGACCGCGATGCTGTCCTTGATGCGGAAGAAGAAAAAGATCATCACCAGCATCAGGACGGTGGTGGGGAGGACCGTGCCCGTGGCGGCGGCGATCGCGCCCGGCACCCCGGCCACTTGATAGCCGACAAACGCCGACACCTGTGGCGCAATCGGCCCGGGCAGCGCGTTGCCCACCGCCACACCATCGGCAAACTGATCCGACGTGACCCAGCCGGCCGCGGTGCACTCACGCTGCATCAAGGCCAGCGACGCCGGCCCGCCGCCCCATGAAAAAAGCGCAACGCGAGCAAACAACCAGAAGATCTGCCAGAGCACCATGGAACCTCCATTTAGCGCGGGGGGCGCGGAGCGTGGAGCGCCGTCACCGTGTCACCCCATCACCGTGTCACCCCGTCGCCGCGTCACCCCGTCCGGGACACGCACGAGCGCGCCGGGGCCAAACGTAATGCCCGCGAACGGGTCGTTGGCGATCAGGAGCGGCGCGTCCAGGTCGAGCCAGTCGGCCAGGCCGGCCAGATGGGCCATCGCCGTCGCGCCGATCGAAGTCTCGATCATGCAGCCGAGCATCACCTTGAGACCCAGCGCCCGGGCCCGCCGGAGCATTGCAACGCCCGGCCCCAGCCCGCCGACCTTCTGGAGCTTGAGGTTGATCCCGCGCACGCCGGCCGCGGCCAGCGCCTCCAGATCGGCCATCGTCTGCACCGACTCATCGGCGATGATCGGCAGATCCGTGTGCGCCTGGACATAGCCCATGCCTGCGATGTCGTGCTTGGCCACCGGCTGCTCAACCATTTCGAGGTCGTAGCGCGCCAGCCCGGCCAGCCGCGCCACCGCCTCGTCGGCCGTCCAGCCGGCGTTCGCGTCGACGCGCAGCCGCGCATCGGGCCGCGCGGCCCGGACCGCTGCCAGCCGCGCCGCGTCATCATCCGAGCCAAGCTTGATCTTCAGGATGGGATAGCAGCCCGCCTCCGCGGCCAGCCGCGCCATCTCAGCGGGCTCGGCGATGGCGATCGTGAAGGAAGTCGGAAGCACGGTCGGCGCGGGCAGGTCGAGCAGCCGGTATAGCGGCACACCCCGCCGCCGCGCGCTGCGATCGTGCAGCGCCAGGTCGAGCGCACAACGCGCCGGCGCCGGGCCATCATCACCGATCCAGGCGGCGATCTCCGCCGGATCGTCCGGCAGCGCCGGCCGCGCCGCCCCAAGCCGGTGCGCCTGCTCCCAGAACGCGATCATCGCGTCGTCGGAGATGCCGTAATACGGCGGAATCGCCGCCTCTCCCCACCCCTCGTCGCCGGCCAGGCGCAGCCAAAACGAGCGCCGCGTCTCGCTGACACCGTAGGAGAGCCGAAATGGGTTGCGCAGTTGGAGGAGGATCGGTTGCCAGGTAAACCATGGAGATGACATCGGCATGAAAAAAGCGTCCTGTTGAAGAAGATGTGTTCGGAATCCGTCAGGCCAAGGAGTTCGCGTTCTCAGATGCAAACCCCTTGCGGAAAACGCCGCGCCCCATCACATAGACGGTGGGCCCGTCAGCTCCCGAAAGATAAACCACGCGCCCTTGCGCTGCCGCGCATCCTTCGGCGCGCGGTCGTAATAGAGATCGAAGATCGGTCCCGCCGCGGTGCGAACGCGAAAATAGAACCGCCCGACGCCCCACGAACCGCGCTCGGCGGCCACCGCGGCATGCTCCGGCCGCATGTTGGCCGCCATCCGGCCGCGGCGCTGATAATCGCGCCATTCGCTCAGCAGCTCGGCGACGGCGAACGTCTCCCAGCGCCAAAGGAAGCCATCCGGGCACGGCGGACGCTTCTCAAAAACCGACGGCTGAGCGAAATAGACCTCAATCGGTTCGTCAATGAAACGCAGCGGTTCAAGCTCCATGAGGCTCCTCACGACCATGATAGCACAAAGGTCGCCCGAGCGAAAAGGCGGGACCTGTGATAGACTGAAGCATCACCTGAACAAGGAGCCGATCATGACCGAAAACCAACGCCTGCTGGCCTATCTGCGCGGCCACCAGACCGACATGGTCACGCTGCTAACGCGCCTCGTCGAGATGGAATCGCCCAGCAACGACATGCCCTCGCTCGACCGATTGGCCGCCGCCCTGGCCGCCGAGGCGCGCAGGTTCGGCGCGGACGTTGCCATCGAGCCGCGCGAAACGGCCGGCGACATCGTGCGCGCCGGCTGGGGCAACGGCCCGGGCGGGATCCTGGTGCTCTGCCACATGGACACCGTTTGGGATCTCGGCACCCTGGCCGCCCGCCCCGTGCGGATCGAGGACGGCCGGCTCTACGGCGCAGGCGCATACGATATGAAGGGCGGGATCGTCAATGCGCTGTGGGCGATGGGGGCGCTGCGCGAGCTCAATCTCCTGCCCGCCCGGCGCATCACACTGCTCATCACTTCCGATGAGGAGATCGGCAGCGCGGCCTCGCGTGCGCTGATTGAGGCCGAGGCGCTGGCTCACGAGACGGTCTACGTCCTGGAGCCCGCGCATCCCCCGGCCGGCGCGCTCAAGACCTGGCGGAAGGGGACGGGCGCCTACATCGTGACCGTCACCGGCCGCGCGTCGCACGCGGGCGCGGCGCATGAGCAGGGCATCAATGCGATCGTTGAGCTGGCGCACCAAATCGAAGTCATCGCCGGCCTCACCGACTATGCGACCGGCACCACGGTCAACGTCGGCGTGATCGGCGGCGGGACGCGGGGCAATGTCGTGCCGGAGCGCGCCTGGGCCGAGGTGGATGTGCGGACCATGAACGCCGGGGAGGCAGCCCGAATTGATGCGGCGTTCCGGAACCTGACGCCACACCTGCCCGGCGCGCACGTAGCGGTCAGCGGCGGCTCGGATCGCCCGCCGATGCCCCGCTCAGCGGCGACCCTGGCGCTCTACGCCCGCGCGGCGGCCATCGCCGCCGAACTCGGCCTCGCCATCTCGGAAACCGGCACGGGCGGCGGCTCCGACGGCAACTTCACCGCTGCGCTGGGCGTGCCGACGCTGGACGGCCTGGGCGTGACCGGGGACGGCGGCCACGCACTGCACGAACACGTCATCATCACTTCGCTCCCTGAGCGCGCCGCGCTGCTCGCCGGGCTGCTGCGGGCATAACAAAAAGACCTGATCGGTCTTCAGAACCGATCAGGTCTTTGGCTACTCAAACGAGTTAGCGACTACCAGTCGCTGCGGCCACCGCGATCGCGGCTGCCGGAACGGCCACCGCCGCTGGAACGACCACCACCGTAGCCGCCGCTGCCGCCGCCGTAACCACTGCCGCTGGAACGACCACCGCCGTAGCCGCCACTGGAGCGACCACCGCCGTAGCTGCTGCCGGCCGGGCGTTGAGCCTTGTAGCAATCGGAGCAGTAGACCGGTTTGTCGCCGCGCGGCTGGAACGGAACTTCGGTTGCCTTACCGCACTGAGCGCACGTGGCCGGGTACATCTGCCGCTCGCCACCCTGGTAGCTGCCACCGCTCTCGCGGGCGGCCTTGCGGGCCGCGCGGCAGGAAGGGCACCGGGTCGGCGGGTTGTTGAAACCCTTCTGCTGATAGAACTCCTGCTCCCCAACGGTGAACGTGAACTGAGCGCCGCAATCCACACAAGTGAGGGTCTGATCTTGGAATGCCATGGTGTTTACTATTCTCCTGTCTTGAACTGAAAAAAGGTTTTTGTTACGTTTACGCGGGGCTATCTGGGAGCTGGAGCTGAGGGAGCAGCAATTTGTCCTAACCGGTTCCACTGAGCCACGGAAAACACCAACGAAGATACTGTAACAGAATATCCCGCGATATGCAAATTTGAACGCTTCGATTAACAAAATCGGCGCGGTTGCGGGGCCGTGCGGGGTGTGTTATAAAGGAGCTAACGGATCTCCCCCACATCGCTGTGCCACGTCAAAGGAGCTTAGCGGATGGCGTTTCCCAGCCTATCCTCCACGCAAACTGCCGTCGCCGCCGCCCCGCTGGATCGCCGCATCTTCCTGGAGGGGATCGCCGGCACGGGCAAGACGACGGCGGGCGTGGCGCGGCTGCTGCGGCTGCTGACCGAACGCGTCCCGGCCGATGCGATCCTCGTTGTCGTGCCGCAGCGCACGCTCACGCCGCCCTACGCCGACGCCCTGCGCGGGCCGGCGGCGCCCGCGGGCGGTGAGGTGACGATCGTCACGCCGGGCGGCCTGGCGCAGCGGATGGTCGAGCTGTTCTGGCCCCTCGTGGCCGGCGCAGCGGGCTTCGGCCAGCCCAACCGGCCGCCGACCTTCCTCACGCTGGAGACGGCGCAGTATTTCATGGCGCGCGTGGTCGGCCCAGCCTTGCAGGACGGCTTCTTCGACTCGATCAACCTGGATCGAAACCGCATCCTCAGCCAGGTTTTGGACAACTTGAACAAGGCTGCGATCGTCGGCTTCCCCACGACCGAGATTGGGTCGCGGCTCAAGGCCGCGTGGCTCGGCGAGAGCGCCCAGCTTCGGGTCTTCGATGAAGTGCAGACCTGCGCCGACCGCTTCCGCGCTTACTGCCTGGAACACAACCTGCTGGACTTCTCGCTGCAGTTCGAGCTGTTTGCCCGGCACCTGTGGCCGCTCCCCGCGTGCCGGGACTACCTGACCCGCCGGTACACGCATCTTATCATCGAGAACGCGGAGGAGGAGCCGCCTGTCGCCCACGATATCCTGGCGGAGTGGCTGCCCACCTGCCGGTCGGCGCTGGTGATCTATGATTGGGAGGCCGGCTACCGCCGCTTCCTGGGCGCCGACCCCGCCTCCGCCTACCGGTTGAAGCCGCTCTGTGATCAACACGTGCGCTTGGCCGAGCCGTTTGTGGCCTCCCCGGAAATGCGCGCGTTGGACGGACTGTTGGCCCGCGCGCTGGGCGGGAAGCGCGACGCGGAACCGGTGGCGATTTTGATGGGGCGCGGAAGGGCGGAGGAGATGGATTTTCTCACCCCCCCGCCCCCCTCCCCTGAAGCGGCCGCTTCAGAGGAGGGGAAAAAACGGCTCGAGGCTGCCGCCGCTTCTCCCGATGCTAACGCTGCTTCCCGCGCTGCTGACAATCAAACTGCTGTCGTCAGCAGCGCGGGCTGGGGGGCGAGGCCGCCTCTTGTCTTCACCACCCACCGCTTCCACCCGCAGATGCTTGACTGGGTGGCCGACGAGATTGCGGACCTGGTGCATGGGCAGGGCGTGCCACCGGGCGAGATCGCGGTGCTGGCGCCGTTTGTGGGCGGTGGGTTGCGCTTCTCCCTGGAGAACCGGCTGGCGGAGCGCGACGTTCCGCTGCGGTCGCACCGACCCTCCCGTGCGCTGCGTGAGGAGCCGGTCACGCTGTGCCTGCTCACGCTGGCGGCGCTGGCGTATCCGAGCTGGGGCATCCTCCCTGCGAAGTCCGATGTGACCCATGCGTTAGCCCTCGCCATCGCCGACCTGGACCTCGTCCGGGGCCAGCTCCTGGTCGAGATCGCCTACCGCGTGCGCGATGGGCAGGCGACGTTGGGGCCGTTCTCCGATATCGAGCCGGCCATGCAGGAGCGCATCACCTTCCTGCTGGGCGGGCGCTACGAGGCGCTGCGGACCTGGCTGGCCGCGCAGCGAGAGGCAGGACGAGGGACAAAAGATGAGGGCCGAAAGTCGAAGGACGATCGAGACACGCACTCGCTGGCCGCCGGTCGCCGTTCGTCCTCGGTCATTCGCCGCTCGTCTGATCTCGACCACTTCTTGGGCCGGCTGTTCGGCGAATTACTATCGCAGCCGGGGTTTGGCTTCCACGGCAACTTCGCCGCGGGCGAGGTGACGGCCAACGTCATCGAGTCGGCGCGCAAATTTCGGGACGTGATGGGGAAAGCGGTTTCTCGCAGCGCTGCAGAACTGCCGTCTGTCATGCTGAACGAGTCAACGGCTCAAGGTGCGTTACGACGAGTCGCCAGTGAAGCATCCCCGTCGTCCACGAGACTCTTCGCTGGCGATACACCATCATCCACGATGAGCCGTTCACCCGCTCAGAGTGACATTCGAGGGCCCACAAGAGAAGGCACGAAGTCTTTGGGGCAGGAATATGTCGAGTTGGTGCGCGAGGGCGTCGTCGCCGCGCAGTATGTGCGGAGCTGGCGGCGCCAGCCGGCCGACGCCGTCCTGCTGGCCCCGGCCCACACCTTCCTGATGAGCAACCGACCGGTGGATCATCAGTTTTGGCTCGATGTGGGCAGCACGGGCTGGTGGGAGCGCCTCAACCAGCCGTTGACGCACCCGTATGTGCTTAGCCGTAGTTGGGATCCCGCCGCGCAGTGGACCGACCTGGACGAGTACGCGGCGCGGCGGGAAGCCCTCTACTGCCTGGCGCTGGGGCTGGTGCGCCGCTGTCGAGTTCAGGTGCATCTGGGCCTGAGCGAGCTCGGCGAGCAAGGCTCGGAGCAGCGCGGGCCGCTCCTAAGGGCGATACAACGCGTATTGCGAGAAAGTAGTTTGTAGACGCATGTTCACACCGCGTCCCAAACAAGCAGAAGTCCTCGCCTACGCCGGCGGCCGGATGGGCGTGTCGGCGGTGCCCGGCAGCGGCAAGACGCAGACCCTTTCGGCGCTGGCGGCCCGTCTGGTGTCGGAGGGCGGCCTTGATGATGACCAGGAGGTGCTGATCGTCACTCTGGTCAACTCGGCCGTGGACAACTTCAGCCAGCGGCTGCGCAGCTACGGTATCCTGCCTAACGTCGGCTATCGCGTCCGCACGCTGCACGGGCTGGCCCATGACATCGTGCGCGACCGGCCCGGCCTGGTAGGGCTGCCGGCCGACTTCAGCATCGTGGACGACCGCGATGCCCGGCAAATCCTGCAGGAGGCGGCCGAAGCATGGATCGCCGCAAACCCGGACGCGGCTGCGGCCTGGCTCAACCCGGACCTGGACGAACGCAAGGCCGACTGGGTGCGCCGCGACCATTGGCCGAAGCTCGTCGCCGACCTGGGCGGCAACTTCATCCGGCTGGCGAAAGATCTGGAGCTAACCCCCGCGCTGCTGCGCGAACGAATGAAAAATCTGCCGGGGCCAGATTCGACGTCCAACCCCAGGTCCTCAACCCCCAGCCCTCTGCTCGACATGGGCCTCGCCATCTACACGGACTATCAGCGCAGCCTCGCCTATCGCGGCGCGGTGGATTATGACGACCTGATCCGGCTGGCGTTGCAGGCGCTCCAGCTCGACGGCGACTTCCTCGCCCGCCTGCGCCGGCGCTGGCCCTATATCCTGGAAGATGAGGCGCAGGACAGCAGCCGCCTCCAGGAAGAAATCCTGCGCCTGCTGACGGGCGAAAACAGCGCCTCCGGAAGCGGAACCCCTGAAGAATCTGGATCAGGCAAATCAGGGGCATCTGCGTCCTCTGCGTCCCATTCCCGCACCCCCGGCTGGGTGCGTGTCGGCGACCCGAACCAGGCGATCTTCGAGACCTTCACCACGGCCAGCCCGCGCTATCTGCGGGACTTTCTGCTGGAGCCGGGCGTGATCGCGCGCGCGCTGCCCAACTCCGGCCGCTCGACCGCCAGCATCATGGCCCTGGCAAACGCCCTCGTGGACTGGAGCCGGACGCAGCATCCCGTGCGCGGCCTCCGGGACGCGCTCGCGCCCACGCACATCGAGCCGGCGCCGGCGGGCGATCCGCAGCCCAACCCGCCGGACGACCCCGACGCGGTGAGACTGATCGGTACGAAATACACCGTGGCCGACGAGTTGGCCGCGGTCGTGACCTCGCTGCGGCGCTGGCTGCCGGACAACGGCGACAAGACGGTCGCAGTGCTCGTCCCGCGCAACGAGCGCGGGGAGGCGGTAGTCAACGCGCTGAAGGCTGCGGGGATCGAATATGTCGAGTTGCTGAAGAGCACCGGCGAGACCCGCGCGGCGGCGGGCGCGCTGGCGAACATCGTCGCGTACCTGGCCGAGCCGACCTCGCCGCGCAAGCTCGCCATCGCTTTCGAGGTCTGGCGGCGCGCCGACCGGGATGACCCAGACGCGAAGCTGCGGATGGAGGCCGGCAGCCGCGCCCTGCGGCGCTGCCGCCAGGTCGAGGAGTTCCTGTGGCCGCGCGGGTGGGCGCCGGCAGGCTGGCCGGCCGCGACCCAAGATTCACTGGACTGCCTGGAGCTGCCAGACGACGAGCCGCTCCGCGTGCAACTGCGCCAGTTCCGCGACCTCGTCCGCCGCTGGCAGGGTGCAACAACGCTGCCCGCCGACCAGCTCATCCTGGCGATCGGGCAGGACCTCTTCGACCGGCCGGCCGACCTGGCCGTGGCGTACAAGCTCGCCGGCCTGATCCGCGCCGCGAGCGACAGCCATCCCGAGTGGCGGCTGCCGGAGCTGAACGAGGAAATGATCACCATCGCGCGCAATGAGCGCAAATTCATCGGCTTCTCGGAGAGCGACACCGGGTTCGACCCCGACGCGCATCGCGGGAAGGTTGTGGTGGCGACGGTGCACAAGGCCAAAGGGCTGGAGTGGGATCGGGTCTACCTGATGTCGGTCAACAGCTACGACTTCCCGTCCGCGCTCCCCGGCGACAGCTTCATCGCCGAGCGGTGGTACATCCGGGATCAGCTCAACCTGGAGGCCGAGGCGCTGGCGCTGCTGGAAACGATGGAGGACGGACGGCAGGCGACCGGCGATGGACAATCGTCCGTGGTCAATCATCCGTCGTCGGTCGTCCGTGACACCGGTTTTCCGCCGCTCGGCGTGGCCACCGAAGAGGCGCGCATCGAGTACGCCGCCGAACGCCTGCGCCTGCTCTACGTCGGCATCACCCGCGCCAAGCATGACCTGATCATCACCTGGAACACCGGCCGCGCGCCCGGCAAAACGCTCACCGAGGCCGCACCGTTGATCGCGCTGCGGACGTGGTGGGAGGGGCGGAGAGCGGAAAGCGTAGAGCGTAGAGCGTGAAGCGTGGAGCGTATTCCGTTATTCGTCATTCGTCGTTCGTAATTCATCATTCGCCCGGAGCCAATCCATGCCCCTACCGTCCGACTTCATCTTCAACCAGGCCAACCTCCAGGATATCGTGGAGTGCCGGCGGCGGTTCCAACTGCGCTATCTGCTGGAGCTGGCGTGGCCTGCGCCCATCGCCGAGCCGGCGGATGAATACGAGGCGCACGTCCGCGACGGTGAGGCGTTCCATCGGCTGATCCAGCAGCACCAGTTGGGGCTCCCGATTGACCGGCTGACCGCGCAGGCCGAAGCCCAGGCTGAGGCCGGGACCGACCGGGCCAGCCATCTGGCGGAGTGGTGGCGGAATTACCTTGCGGATGCCCCGGCAGGGTTGCCGCCCATGCGCTACCCGGAGCTCACGCTGACCGCGCCGGTGGGTGGTGGCCGGCTGCTGGCGAAATACGACCTGATTGCGGTCGAGCCGGGCCGGCGGGGGGTCATCGTGGACTGGAAGACTTCGGCGCGGCGCCCAACCGGCGCGTGGCTGGCCGCCCGGCTGCAAACCCGCGTCTACCGCTACCTCCTCGCGTCTGCAGGCGGGTATCTGAACTCGGGGCCGGATGGCGCCAACAGGCCGTTCGCACCGGAACAGATCGAAATGGTCTACTGGTTTGCGGTGTTCCCGGCCCAGCCTGAGCGCCTGCGCTACAACCGGACGCAGTTCGAGGCCGATGGCCGCTACCTGACTGCGCTGATCGCCGAGATCGCGGCCGCGGCCGATGAGGATTTCCCGCTGACCGAAGAGGTCAAACGGTGCCGGTTCTGTCCTTACCGCTCGCTGTGCGACCGCGGGACCGAGGCCGGCAGTCTGGCCGAGGCCGATGATGAAACGCCCGCTGCCGACGAAACGCCCGCTGCCGACTGGGCTGTAGGCCTCGACTTCGAGCAGGTTGCGGAGATTGCCTTTTGAGCACCGACCCGATGATCCAAGTTCACGATCTTCACAAGGAATTCCGCGTCTATGCGCACCACCGCGGTGCGCTGGGCTCGGTGCGCAACCTGGTCACGCGCGAGCATCACACCGTGCACGCAGTGGATGGCGTCAGCTTCGACCTCGCGGCCGGGGAACTCGTCGGCTACCTCGGCCCGAACGGCGCAGGCAAGTCCACCACGCTTAAGATCCTGACCGGCATCCTGGTCCCCACGAGCGGAGAGGCCAGCGTGGACGGCCGCGTGCCCTGGCGGCAGCGCACGGAGCACGTCCGCCACATCGGCGCGGTATTCGGCCAGAAAACCAGCCTGTGGTGGGATCTGCCGGTGATCGAGTCGCTGGACCTGCTGCACCACATCTATCGCGTGCCCGCAGAGCGCTACCGGCGCAACCTCAAGATGTTCGATGACCTGCTGGAGCTGGGGCCGTTCCTCGACACCCCGGTGCGCAGCCTGAGCCTGGGACAGCGGATGCGGGCCGACCTGGCCGCAGCGTTGCTGCACGATCCCGGCCTGCTCTTCCTGGACGAGCCGACCATCGGCCTCGACGTGGTGGCAAAAGAACGCATCCGCAGTTTCATCCGGGAGATCAACCGCGAGCGGGGCACGACGGTCATCCTGACCACGCACGACCTGGGAGATGTGGAGAAGCTCTGCGATCGGGTCATCATGATTGACCACGGCCGCCTGGTGTTCGACGGCGCACTGACCGAGCTCCGGCGGCGCTTCGGCGAGGGCCGCGTACTCGTGGTGGATTTTCAAACACCGCCCGAACACCTGGACCTGCCCGGCGCGACGCTGATCCGGCAGGAGGCGAACCGGGTCTGGCTGCGGGTGGAGGCGAACTCGCAACCGGGCCGTGGCGTCGCCAGCGTGGTGCCGCTCATCTTCCGGGATCATCACGTGCTTGATCTCGCGGTGGAGGAGCCGGAGATCGAGGAGGTGGTGCGCCGGATCTACGAGGGCAACCTGTTGCATTGACCCGGCGATTGCCATCGCATCCCAAAAACAGGCGCGTTGACAACCACTTCCCAATCGGCTATCATCCGCACTGGCTGCGCATCGCCCAGGCCAGCGGCGCAGCCCACGTCACAGCGAGGACAACAACATGGCGCAAGCAGAAATCAACGCGGGCATCTGCGGCTTCAAGACGACCGTTCGTGCGCACAAGAACGGGGATGGCACCGTCCACCTGGAAATTCAGAGCGACTGCAAGGCGGTCTGCAAGCTGGCGGAGCAAATCCAGGACATAGAACCTTACCGCGAGGCGTTCTGGCGGCGGAAGGCGCCCACGCCGATCTATGAGCTGGCGCCCCAATGTCTCTCCCATCCGGCCTGCCCCGTGCCCGCGGGCATCATCAAGGCGATCGAAGTTGAAGCGGGCCTGGCCCTGCCCGCCGATGTGAGCATCAAACTGACTCGCGAATGACTGGAGGCGCGTATGGACAAATCTCCGATCGGTTCCGCATCATCTCGGCCGGTGCTGTGGTGGGCGCTCCTGGCGCTCACGCTGGGCCTGACCGTCGCGCTGCAAGCCGTGGACGCGCCGCTTAAGACCGCGGCGGCGCGACAGGGGATTATCAGCTACGAATTTGCCGGCACGGTCCCCGCGGCGCAGGCGATGCTGGACTCGTGGGACGAGAACGCCAGGGCGCATGCCGGGTTCAGCCTGGGGCTGGACTATCTCTACATGCCGGTCTATGCGCTGACGATCGGGCTGGCCTGCGCCTGGGCGGGCCGCGTGCTGGCCGCCCGCTGGCGCGGGTGGCGCGTCGTCGGGCTGGTGCTCGGCATTGGCCTGGCGCCGGCCGCGCTGGCGGATGCGACCGAGAACTTCGCGCTGACTCGGATGCTGTTTGGCGGCGTGGCTGCACCGTGGCCTGCGGTCGCCCGCGGGTGCGCCACCGGGAAGTTTGCGCTGATCAGCATCGGGTTCATCTTCGCGCTGGTCGGGCTGGGATTTTGGATCGCGGGCGTGAAGCGCCCCCTGCCGGAGCACGCATGACCGAAACAAACGTCACCGAGATCTTGTTGGCGGACCTGCGCCGCGTGGCCCCGCGCTACCCGGCCGAGGTGCGCGACATTGAGATCTCCCTCGCCGCGCTCGAGTTGCGGCGCGCGTACACGTTGATGGCGCGGCTGAAAGAGGGCGGCAGGTGGCAGCCGTCGCCGGATGCCGAAGCTGCCCTGGAGGATTTCTGGTGGGAATACGGACAGTGAGGCCCGTATGAATTTCCAGCAGTTTGCGACGACCGCCTTCGGGACAAAACTCTGGATGGCGCTGGGCCGGTTGCCGCCCGCCGCCGGCCACGTAGTGACGAGCCTCGTAACCGGCGTCCTGCACCGGCGCAAACACACCAGCCTCTACCAGATCCTGTATCGCAACCAGGCCGGCGTGCTTGGCCCAAGCGCAACCCCGGCCGAGCTGGACGCTGCAGTGGGCGCCGTGCTGCATCACGCGGGCATGGCTAATTTCGATCTCATGCACCTGGCAGCCGGCGGAGAGGATGCGGTGCGCGACGCTGTCCGCTTCGAACCAGATTTTTGGGAAAACGTGGAACGCGCCCGAACCTCAGGCCGCGGCCTGTTGATCTGCGGCTGCCATTTGAGCAACTTCAACCTGGCCTTCCTCGGTTTTGCGCTGCACGGCTTCCCGGTTCAGGTGCTTTCGGCCGCGATGCCGGCGGCAGGCTTCGGCCTCATCGCCGAGATGCGCAACCGGGGCGTGCTGGAAGAGACGCCGATCGACGCGGCCGCGCTGAAAGCGGCGATCCACCGCTTGCGCGCCGGCGGCGCGGTCGCGACGGGCGTGGATTGGCCCGCTAGCGCCCAACAGACCGCCGCGACCCTGTTTTTCGGGCGGCCGGCGTACCTGCCCACCGGTTATATTCGCATCGCGCTGGCCGCCAATGCCATCATCATGCCCCTGGCCTGCCGCTGGTCGAGCGAGATCGGTTATCACACGATCACCGCGCCGCTCATGGAGCTGGAGGTCACCGGCGACCGCGATGCCGACGTGCAGCGCAACACCCGCCGCGTCCTGGCGGTGGTCGAACGCTGGATCGCCGAAACGCCAGATCAGTGGCTGATGTACCATCCGGTCTGGCCCGAGGACGGCTAAAAAGGCCGCCTCGCCGATTCATCATTCGCTGCTTCGTTGAGCGCGCAACCTTTCTGTGGGATTGACCATGCCCTACCGTTATCTACTTTTCTTCAAACCCTACGACGTACAACCCACCTTCACCGACCCGGAAGGGCGGCCTGCGCTGGGACAGTACGTGCTGGCGCCGGATGTGTACGCGGCCGGCCGGTTGGACGCGGACAGCGAAGGTCTCATGCTGCTCACCAATGACGGCCCGCTCGCCCACCGGCTCACCGATCCGCACTTCAAGCTGCCCAAGACCTATTTCGTCCAGGTGGAAAACATCCCCCAAAAGGCAGCGCTCGCCGCGCTGCGCCGCGGGGTGCTGGTGAAGGGCGCCCTGACCGCGCCGGCCGAGGTCGAGCTGCTGCCGGCCGAGCCGGACCTGCCACCGCGCGCCGTCCCGATCCGCTACCGGCCCACCATCCCAACCGCCTGGCTGCGGGTCATCCTGCGCGAGGGCAAGAAACGCCAGATTCGGCACATGACCGCGGCAGTCGGCCATCCGACGCTGCGGATCGTGCGCGTGGCGATCGGCCCGCTGACACTGCGCGGGTTACAGCCGGGCCAGTGGCGCGACCTGACCGATAAGGAGCTGGGCGATCTGCGCCGCGATCTGCACCTCGGCCCCGCGCCGGATGCCGGGCCGCCGCGGCGGAAAGACGCCGGTCAAGGTTGACTTTTGCGCCACTGAACCCATCCCGGATCAAGGACGGTCATCGCCATGAACGAGCTCACCATCGCCGAACTTCAAGCCAACATGCAAACGGGCGAGCTGACGGCCCATGCGATCACGGAAACCTATCTCCGCCGCATCGGCGAGATTGACCAGGACGGCCCGCGGCTCAACTCAGTTATCGAAGTCAACCCTGATGCATTAGAAATCGCCGACGCGCTCGACGCCGAGCGCCGGGAACGCGGCCCCCGCGGCCCGCTCCACGGCATCCCGGTGCTGATCAAAGACAACATTGACACGGCCGACCGCATGATGACCACCGCCGGGTCGCTGGCGTTGACGGGAAACTACGCTGCGGCGGATGCAACCGTGGTGCGAAAGCTGCGGGAAGCCGGCGCGGTCATCCTCGGCAAGACCAATCTCAGCGAGTGGGCGAATTTCCGCTCCACGCACTCCGTCAGCGGCTGGAGCAGTCGCGGCGGGCAGACGCGCAACCCCTACGCGCTCGACCGCAACCCGTGCGGCTCAAGCTCCGGTTCCGGCGCGGCGGTGGCCGCGAATTTGTGCGCCGCTGCCCTCGGCACCGAGACCGACGGCTCGATCATCTGCCCATCGCACGCCAATGGCATCGTCGGCATCAAAACGACGCTGGGCCTGGTCAGCCGGGCCGGCATCGTCCCCATCGCCCACAGCCAGGATACCGCCGGCCCTATGGCGCGCACCGTCGCCGACGCGGCGATCTTGCTGGCCGCGCTGGCGGGACCGGACCCGCGCGACCCGGGGAGCGTGGCGTGCGAGGCATGGAGCAATCGAGACCTGGCCGCTTGCTTTGATCGCGCGGGGCTGCGCGGGGCGCGGATCGGGGCGGCGCGCAACTTTTGCGGGTTCAACCCGCGCGTCGACGCGCTCTTCGAGGCGAGCCTGGCGGTATTGCGCGACGCGGGCGCCGAGATCGTGGACCCGGCGGATATCGAGACCGCCAAGCAGCTAGACGAGCCGGAGTTCGAGGTATTGCTCTATGAGTTCAAGGCCGACCTGGACGCCTATCTGGCCGGCCTCGGCCCGCGGGCGCTGGTTCACTCGCTGGCGGATGTGATCGCGTTCAACGAGGCCAACCGTGAGCGGGTCATGCCCACCTTCGGGCAGGAGATCATGCTGCTGGCACGGGCGCGCGGCCCGCTGACCGACGAAAAGTATCTGCGGGCGCTGGCCGACTGCCGGCGGCTGGCGCGGGATGAAGGGATTGTCGCGACCCTGGCGAAACACAGCCTTGACGCCCTCGTCGCGCCCTCCGGCGGGCCGGCGTGGCTCACCGACTACGTCACCGGCGACCACTACAGCGGCGGCAGCTCAACCCCGGCCGCCGTGGCCGGTTACCCCAGCATCACCGTGCCCGCGGGCTACGTCTGGGGCCTGCCGGTTGGCCTCTCGTTTATTGGCCCGGCGTGGAGCGAGCCGGCGCTGATCCGCTACGCATACGCGTTCGAGCAGGCGACGCAGGTGCGACAGCCGCCGGCGTTTCGGAGATGATCTCGCTCGCCTAAGCGTCCCCTTGACCGGCCCCAGCACCAGGCCGGTTCTGTCTGCTGCACCCGCACCCTGCGTTTGCACACTGCTTGTCAGATACATTCGCCCTCCCCCTGATAGCGCAGGTGTGCGGATGTGTTGGGGTGTCAAGCCCCCAACACATCCGCACACCCGATTGCGCGAGGCTATTTACAAGCGCCGCCCGGAGTGCTATGATAGCCTCGTCATCGCCGCACACCATCGCCGCGCCGCACCATCAAACAGTTGGCATCGCCTTCCACTGCCCTCGCACTGCATGCACAACTACCGCTAAGGAGGACTATTATGTTCACCCCGCCACGTCTTGTTTTACTGCGGTTGTTCGTGCTCCTCTTGATCTTTGCCACGCCGGGCGCGGCGTTCGCAGCCGGGCCGCCGGAACCGCCCAGCGGCGCGACCCCGGCGAACGACGTTCTGAGCGATCCGGCGCCGCAGGCCTGCTGGATGGCGCCGGACGCCGCGGCGCCCCAGGGCAGCCTGCCTTCCTGCATCCCCGCGACGATTGCAGGTTCCCTCGGCAGCGGCAGCTCCGACTATCGCGGCACGAGCGGCGCCATGCCAAAGCGGCTCTTTCGGGACGGTGTCCCTTCCACGTGCGCCGCACCGAAATCAACACAAAATATCTATGGCGAAGGCGTCTTTCGATATGACGCGTACACGTTTATGAATTATGGAGCGCAGGCATGCGTGACCGTGGAGTTTGCCGCACCGGCCTGCCCGGTTCAGGTATGGCCTGTGACCTACCGGGGGAGCTTCAACCCGGCGGATGTGCAGGCCAACTATCTGGCCGACAGCGGCAGCAGCACCGCTCAAGGCAGTCCCGCGCGCACATACAGCTTCACGATCCCAACCAACGTCAGGTTCGTCGTGGTCGTAAGCGAGGTTACTGCTAGTTCGGCTACATGCCCGTACACCCTGAAGGTGACCGGCATCACAGGCTGTCCGCAGGTCTGGGGCTATGTCTTCCTAGACGCCAACGGCAACGGCATCCGAGATGCGGCCGAGCAGGACGGGCTGCCGAATGTCTATGTGACGCTGACCCCTGGAGTCAGCGGTGCAGCGACAACCGTGACGAAGGGATACTACCTCTTCACCTCGGTGCCGCCGGATGACTACTGCGCCGTCGCGGCGATCCCGGCCGGCTACCGGAGCACAAGTCCGGCTCAGGTTTGCTTCAACGTCAAAAACAACACGGTGGTGAACTTCGGGGTGCAGGCAAACAGCTTGAAACGAGTATTCGTGCCGATGGTGATGAAGCGGTAGGCCCCGCCGCAGGCTGCGGGATGCGGGATGCGGTGATGGCGCGACCTGGGATGCGTAGTGATGACTTTCGTCGTTCCGGCCGGCGCCGACGATTGAAGTCGTTACGACCGAAACCCAGGCGGGCTGCCGGCCGGAGGTGCTGCAGGAATCCTAAACCTGGGCGCCTGGGGGAACTGGAATCGAGGCTTCAGCCGGTTTTCCGATCCTGAAAGCGACATGTCGCACCGGTCAAAGCCTCGATTCCGAATACATTGAGAATTCCTGGATGGACTAGCGGTAATCCGGCTCGCCGTTCGGCTTGTTATCCAGGATCGCCTCGATGCGGTCGAGCACGTCGGCGGTCAGCTTCTCTACCACGTCGAGCGCGGCCATGTTCTCAACGACCTGCTCGGGCCGGGACGCGCCAGTGATCACCGTGCTAACATCCGGGTTCAACAGACACCAGGCCAACGCCATCTGCGACATCGTGCAGCCGAGTTCGTCGGCGATGAGCGCAAGCTGGCGGGCCTTTTCGATCTTCTGCTGCCCCTCAGAGCTCTCGAACTGCCTGCGCAGCCATTCGTAGCCAGGCAGGCTGGCGCGGGTGCCTTCGGGCATCCCCTGGTTGTATTTGCCTGTCAACAGGCCGCTGGCGAGCGGGCTCCAGATGGTGGTGCCCAGGCCGATTTCGCGGTACAGCCGCGCATACTCAGCCTCGACGCGCTCGCGGTGGAACATGTTATACTGCGGCTGCTCCATCGTCGGCGGGACCAGGTGCTCGCGCCGCGCCACCGCGTACGCCTCCATGATCTGGACTGCGCTCCACTCGCTGGTGCCCCAATAGAACGCCTTGCCCTGGTCTATCAGATAGGACATCGCCCGCACCGTCTCTTCGACGGGCGTGAATTTGTCGGGGCGATGGCAGAAGATCAGGTCTACATAGTCGAGCTGGAGGCGGGCCAGCGCAGCATTAGCGCCCTCGATGACATGCTTGCGCGAGAGGCCGCGGTCGTTAGGCCCCTTGCCGCCCCAGAAAACCTTGGTGGAGATCACCAGGTCGGAGCGCTTCCAGCCGGCGCGCTTGAACACGTTGCCCATCAGCGTCTCCGACTGGCCACCCGCGTAGACCTCGGCGTTGTCGAAGAAATTCACACCCGCGTCGTACGCGGCCTTCATGCAGTCATGGGCGAGGTCCTCGCCGATCTGGCTGCCGAACGTGACCCACGAGCCAAACGATAGGGCCGAAACCTGCAGGCCCGATGAACCAAGGAAACGATATTCCACGAGTTTGACAATCCTTTCTTGATGAAACGATAGACGATGGCCAATGGGCGATGGACAATTGTCAATGGTCCAGCGCTAATGATCCGTCGTCTCCAACCACAACGTCACGGGGCCATCGTTGACCAGTGCGACTTGCATGATGGCCTGGAACCGGCCGGTTTCGACAGGCAAACCCTCGGTGCGGAGCTTCTCGACGAAGTATTCGACCAGCGGCTCGGCAACTTCCGGCCGCGCAGCCTGCACGAAATCGGGGCGGCGCCCCCTGCGCGCGTCGCCGTAGAGCGTGAACTGCGACACGACCAACACCGCGCCGCCCACATCCGCCAGCCCCAGGTTCATCTTCCCGGCCGCATCATCGAAGACGCGCAGCCCGGCGATCTTGTGCGCCAGCCAGTCGGCCTCAGCACGTCCGTCGCCGTGCGTCACGCCGAGCAGCACCAGGAACCCGCGGCCGATCCGGCCGACGACCTGCCCGTCCACCGTCACCGAAGCCTGGCTGACCCGCTGAATGAGTGCGCGCATCTAGTACCTCGCCACCAAGAATTTGAGGGGCCGTAGTGGGACTTTAGTCGCTTTTTGGTCGGCGACGAACGACTGAAGTCCCACGGGATGCTGTGCGATCGCCACTCCCACCCATCACATTTTTTCTGTGGCGAGACGCCAGAGGCTGGAAGCCAGCTTCCAGTATCCAACTTCCCGTCTACAGTCCCACGGCCTGCGCGGTTTCCTTGAGCACTTGCGCCGAGCGTTGCAGCGCGGTCAGCTCGTCAGTGCTCAGCGGCGGCTCGAACACCACCTCAACCCCGTTGTGATCCACAATCGAGGGCAAGCTCAAGCAGATGTCGGAGATACCGTATTGCCCAGTCAGCAAGGTGGACACGGTCAGAATGGTGTCCTGGTCGCGTAGGATCGCCTCAACGATGTGGCGGATAGCGAGGCCGATGGCGTAGTAGGTGGCGCCCTTGCGCTCGATGATCTCGTAGGCCGCGTGAACGACCTCGTCGGCCACCCGCTCCTGGATGTACGCGTCAAAGGAGCGCCCGCGCTGGGCGCTGAACGCCGCGATGGGCATGCTGGCGACCGTAGCCCGGCTCCAGACCACGACCTCGCTGTCGCCGTGCTCGCCGATCACGTAACCGTGAACGCTGCGGGGATCCACCTCCAGCTTTTGACCGATCAGTGAGCGCAGCCGGCCGGTGTCCAACACCGTGCCCGACCCGATGACGCGGCCGGTTGGAAAGCCTGAGAACCTCAGCGCCGCAAGGGTCAGCACATCCACCGGATTGGCGACGATCAGCAGGATCGCGTCGGGCGCGGCCGCGGCGATCTGCGGGATCATGCTCTTGAAGATTGCGGTATTTTTCTTGACCAGATCGAGCCGCGTCTCGCCCGGTTTCTGTGCCGCTCCAGCCGTGACGACCACGATTCGGCAGCCGGCGCAATCGGCGTAGGTGCCATGCCGAACTGTCACCGGCCGCACGAACGGCGACCCTTGCGCCAGATCCATCGCCTCGCCCTCGGCCTTGCGCTCATTGACGTCCACCAGCACGATCTCGCTGGCCAGGCCGCTGATCATCAGCGCATAGGCTGCGCTTGCGCCCACTGCGCCCGCGCCGCCAACAATCGCGATCTTGATGGGTATACACTCGAATTCCATAATCTATCTCCTCGCATTTCGGAACCGGATGGACCGATCGGAGCACTACAACGCTGACTCAGGCCCTTCCACCCAGCTCGATCCGTTGGGGCCGACCTCACGCTTCCAGATCGGCGCGATCTGCTTGACCCGATCAATGATAAAATGACAGGCGTCGAACGTCTCGGCCCGGTGTGCGGCAGCCACCGCGATCACGATCGAGATATCGCCGACTTCCAGCCTTCCCACCCGGTGAACGATGGCCACCGCAGCAATCCCAGGCCAGCGCGCCTGCGCCTCGGCCGCGATCTGAGCGAAGCTCGCCTCAGCCATCTCAGGATACGCCTCATACTCCAGATAATCGGTGGTGAAGCCCACGCTTTGGCCCGGTTTGCCCGCCGTGATGCCGCGCACCGTCCCGGCGAAGAGGGTGATGCTCCCGCGCTCCGGCGCCGCCACGCGGGCCGCGACTTCATCGAGGGAAATGGGCCGGTCGCTCATCTCGAAGGGGCGACGTGATCCCGCCCCTGCAAGGCCCGAGCCCCCGCTCACCGGCGGGAGGAGCGCCACTTCATCGCCGTCCGCCAGCACGCGATCCCGCGCGACGATGGCACGGTTGACGGCAACAGCCACCCGGCGCTCGGCCAGCCGCGCCTCCGGATGATTGGCCGCCAACTCCGCCAGGAGCCCGGCGACGTCAGCGCCGGCCGGCAGCAGCATTTGGAAGTTGCTGAACCCCAGCAGGTCGCGCAGCGCCGCAAAGGCGCGGATACGGATTGTAATCGTTTCTGTCATCGTCGCTCCTGATCTGGAGGCTAGAAGTTGGAAGTTGGAAGATGAAGTGATCGCCAGTGCCTGACCTCCAACTTCTAACCTCCAACCTCCAACCTCCACTCCCCGCTCTTGCCCCCGCGCTTCTCCAGCAGGCGGATGTCGGAGATGACCATCCCGCGCTCGACAGCCTTCGCCATGTCGTAAATCGTCAACGCGGCAACGCTGACGGCGGTCAGCGCCTCCATCTCGACGCCGGTTTGGCCTGTGCAGCGCACGGTCGCCGTAATTTCGACCGCCGAAGCCGCTTGGTCAAACTCAAATTCGACCGCCACCTTCGTCAGCAGCAGCGGATGGCAGAGCGGAATCAGCTCAGACGTGCGCTTGGCAGCCAGGATGCCGGCAACGCGCGCGGTGCCGAGCACATCGCCCTTGGGCAGATTGCCTTCACGCAGCAGCCGCAGCGTCTCCCCCTGCATCAGCACGCGGCCTGCAGCGATGGCCTGCCGTTCGGTCTCGGCCTTGGCGCCGACGTCCACCATGTGCGCCTGGCCCTGGGAATCCAGATGGGTGAGTTGGCTCATGGCGGTATTTTAGCCGCCAACGCGCGGTAGGGCAAACCGGCCTCGCGCGTTTTTGACAAATCCAACTGTTCCGTGCTAGACTCCCGCCCGTCTTGAACCGGACTCAACCATGATGAACGCAACTCTGTCGCTTACCGTCCTCTCGATTAAGGTGCTCCTTGTTTTCAAGGAGCCATCATCGGTTGGGGGGAGATAGGCCAGAAGTCAACCAACGAAGCGCAGCTAACTGACACCGGGGCCTCCCAAGCGGAGACCCCGGTTTTTTTGTGCCCAAAAGGAGGACTCATGAAACGAACTGGAGCCCAAATTCTATGGGAAAGCTTGATCGCTGAGGGAGTGAAGGTGGTATTTGGCTACCCCGGCGGCTCGATCATGCCGGCCTACGACGCGCTGTTGGATTACCCGAACATCCATCACGTCCTGGTGCGGCATGAGGAGAACGCCGCTTTCGCGGCGGGCGGCTATGCACGGGCCAGCGGCCGGGTGGGCGTGTGCATGGTGACCTCCGGCCCCGGCGCCACCAACACGGTGACCGGCCTGGCCGACGCGATGCTAGACTCGGTGCCGATTGTGGCGATCACCGGCCAGGTCTCATCGGCCTTCGTCGGGTCGGACGCCTTCCAGGAAACCGACGTGACGGGCGTGACGCTGCCGGTGACGAAACACAACTATCTGGTGAAAGATGTGCGGGAGCTGCCTCAAGTGATGAAAGAAGCGTTTTACATCGCCCGCAGCGGCCGCCCCGGCCCCGTCCTGGTGGATGTCTGCAAGGACGTCCAGTTCGCCTCCACCGATTTCGACTACGACGCCATCACCGTGCGTCTCCCCGGTTATCAGCCCAAGCTGCGCGGCGCGGATGAGCAAATCCGCCGGGCGGCCGCCTACATCAACAATGCACAGCGTCCCGTCATCCTGGCCGGCCACGGCATCATCCTCAGCGGCGCACATGAAGAGCTGCGCCAGTTTGCCGAACAGGGCAACGTCCCAATCTCCGCAACCCTCCTGGGCATCGGCGGGATCCCGGCATCGCATCCGCTGAACCTGGGCATGATGGGCATGCACGGCGAGGCGTGGGTCAACCAGGCGATCCACGGCGCCGACCTGCTGATCGCCCTGGGCATGCGCTTCGATGATCGGGTCACCGGCAACCTCAGCACCTACGCCAAGCACGCCAACGTCATCCATGTGGACATTGATCCGGCCGAAATCAACAAGAACGTGCTGGCCGATGTCGGCATCGCCGGCGATGTGAAGCGCGTGCTAGGCCAGCTTCTGCCGCTGGTCGAACATCGGGAGCGCACGGCCTGGTTTGACCAGATCGCGGCGTGGCAACAAGAGGCCAAGACGCGCGACATTCTGGAGCAAGCCGATGATAACACCCTGCATGTGCCGTTCGTCCTCAGCGAGATTCAGCGCCAGGCCGGCTCCGCAAACGTCACCGTCGTGACCGACGTGGGCCAGCACCAGATGTGGACGGCGCAATACTATCACCAGGAGCGCAAGGACGGCTTCCTGACCTCCGGCGGGCTGGGTGCGATGGGCTTCGGCATCCCCACGGCCATCGGCGCCAGCTTTGCCCGGCCCGAGGATGAGATCTGGGTGATCGTCGGCGACGGCGGCTTCCAGATGAGCATCCCTGAGCTGGCAACGATCATGCAGGAGCAGCGGCCGATCAAGATCGCGGTGATGCGCAACGGCTTCCTGGGCATGGTGCGCCAGTGGCAGGAGTTGATCCACAACCATCGCTATTCCGAGGTCAATATCAGCAGCCCCGATCTGCTCAAGCTGGCGGGCGCGTACGGCATCATGGCGATGCGCGCTGAGACCAAGGAGCAGGTCGGTGAGGTGATCGCGGAGGCGCGCTCGCACGGCGGGCCGGTGCTGCTGGATTTCGTGGTTGAGCAGGAAGTCAATGTTTATCCGATGGTGGCTCCCGGCAAGGCGCTTAACGACATGCTGCGGCGGCCGGTGAGCGAACGGATTGCGAGTGGACTGTAACGAAAGGATCGGTAACTATGGTGCTCGTTGATCGTACCAACACCGCTGCCAAACAATCGCCTCATGTGCTGATGGCGCTGGTGGAAAACAAGCCCGGTGTGTTGACCCGCGTCGCCAGCCTCTTCCGCCGCCGCGGGTTCAACATCGAGAGCCTCACCGTCGGTCACACGGACAATCCAGACATCTCGCGGATGACCATCGCCGTTGACGCCAGCAAAACCAACGCCACGATGGTGGCGAACAACCTGTTCAAGCTAGTCAACGTGATAGACGTCCAGGACGTGACCAAAGAACCCTCGGTGATGCGGGACTTGGCGTTGATCAAAGTGAAAGCGAACGCCCAGGCCTTGTTCGAGATCAACCAGATGGTCGAGGTCTACAAGGCTAAAGTCGTGGACATTTGCCCCGAATCCGTCATCATCGAAGTCACCGGCCCCGAATCCAAAATCGAGTCCTTTGTCGGGATGCTGAAGCCCTACGGCATCCTCGAAATGGTGCGCACCGGCCTGGTAGCGATGGTGCGCGGATCGGGTTACTTCTCCGGGCTGCCGCCGGCGGGAGAGAACGGGGATGGTGACGCGGCGGCAATTTACGCGGAGAATTGATCCGGAGCGCGCATGTCATTCTGAGCGCCGTTGTCCCAAGTCCTGCGGCGCGGCGGTAGGGAGCGAAGAATCTCTCAAGCGCGCGCATGTCATTCTGAGCGACGTTGTCCCAAGTCCCGCGTCGCGGCGAAAGGAAGCGAAGAATCTCGTGGAACACGGACGAGACCCTGCGCTGACGCAGTACTGCAACTGACCTTGAGTCGCAGACCCGCTCAGGGTGACAGCAAATTCATATCGGTACATCCATCATCCAAGGAGCACATTTCATCATGGCAAAGATCTACTACGACAAAGATGCTGACCTGAACCTGCTCAACGGCAAGAAGATCGCGATCATCGGCTTCGGCAGTCAGGGCCACGCACACGCGCTGAACCTGCGCGACAGCGGCGCGGACGTGCGCGTCGGGCTCTACCCCGGCAGCAAATCGTGGGCCAAGGCCGAGGCCCAGGGCTTACGGGTGCTGCCCACCGACCAGGCGTGCGCCGAGGCGGACGTCATCATGCTGCTGGCGCCCGACACCGCCCAGGCGCAGATCTACCGCGAGTCCATCGCGCCGCACCTGACGCCGGGCAAGACGCTGATGTTTGGGCACGGCTTCAACATCCGCTACGGCCAGATCATCCCGCCCGACTTTGTGGACGTGAGCATGGTCGCGCCGAAGGCGCCCGGCCACCGGGTGCGCGAGGTCTTCCGGGACGGCGCAGGCACGCCGTGCCTGGTCGCAGTGCAGCAGGATGCCAGCGGCCACGCCAAGGAATTTGCCCTGGCCTACGCCAAGGGGATCGGCGGCACGCGGGCCGGCGTGATCGAAACCACCTTCACCGAGGAGACCGAGACGGACCTCTTCGGTGAGCAGGCCGTGCTGTGCGGCGGCGCCAGCGCATTGGTCGAGGCGGGCTTCAACACCCTGGTCGAAGCCGGCTATCAGCCGGAGATCGCCTACTTCGAGTGCCTCCACGAGCTCAAGCTGATCGTGGACCTGATGTACCAGGGCGGGCTGAGCTACATGCGTTACTCGGTCAGCGACACGGCCGAGGACGGCGACTACACCGCGGGTCCCAAGATCGTTACTGATCAAACCCGCGCGGCCATGAAGCAGATCCTGGCCGACATTCAGAGCGGCGCGTACGCCGAAGAATGGATCGAAGAGAACGCCAACGGCCGGCCGAACTTCAACCAGTGGCGGCAGGAGCGTTCTGACTCGCAGATCGAACAGGTCGGCAAGCAACTGCGCCGCATGATGCCGTGGCTGAATCCGAAGGAAGTGAAGCCGGGTGAGGGTGGGGCGTAGATAGAGACTGGAGAGAGAGGACGGAGAGAGAGGACGAAGAGAGAGATAGAGGACGAAGAGAGAAACGGGAGAGGGGCAATGAGCTTTAAATTTGAGCGACTTGAGGTGTGGCAGCGGAGCGTAGCATTCGCAGATCGGGAGTTCTCGGTCACCGAGGGTTTCCCTCAGCGTTATCAGTATTCTCTGGGGGACCAGTTGCGCCGGGCAGATCTCAGCGTGCCGACTAACATTGCTGAGGGTGCCGGACGCGATGCGGCGAAAGAGAGCGCTTACTTCTATCGGATCGCCAAAGGCTCAATCTACGAGGTGGTCAGCTTGCTTGTTGTTGCGCAGCGACACAGCATGCTCGACCCGCAGACGTACGCTGACCAGTACCGCGAAGCCAACGAATTGGCCGCCATGCTCACCGCTCTCGTCAAGGCACAGTAGCAGCGATTCTGTCTCTATCTCTCGTCTCTATCTCTCGTCTCTATCTGCCCAAGGGAGGCAACATGGATAACACTGACATCGTCCGCATCTTCGACACCACGCTGCGCGACGGGGAGCAATCGCCGGGCGCGACGTTGAATATTGACGAGAAGCTGGAGATCGCCCGCCAGTTGGCGCGGCTGGGCGTGGACGTGATCGAGGCCGGCTTCCCCATCGCCTCGCCGGGCGACTTCGAGGCGGTGCGCCGCGTGGCGCGCGACACGGGCCAGCTCGAAAATCCACCGATCATCGCCGGGCTGGCGCGCGCCGCCCGGGCCGACATCGAGCGCGCCTGGGAGGCCGTGCGCGAGGCGAAGCGCCCGCGCATCCACACCTTCCTGGCGACCTCCGACATCCACCTGCAATACAAGCTCAAGATCAGCCGCGAGGAGTGCCTGAAGCGGGTGGGCGAGATGGTGGCCTACGCCCGCAGCCTGTGCCCGGATGTGGAGTTCTCGCCGGAGGACGGCGGCCGCTCCGACCCGGAGTTCCTCTACCAGGTTTTGGAAGTCGCCATCAAAGCTGGCGCGACCACGCTCAACATCCCCGACACCGTCGGTTACACCACGCCGGCCGAGTTCGGCGCGCTGATCCGGGGCATCCGTGAGCACGTGCCGGGCATCGAGGGCGTGATCATCTCCGCGCACTGCCACAACGACCTGGGGCTGGCGACGGCCAACACCCTGGCTGCGATCCAGAACGGTGCACGGCAGGTCGAGGTGACGATCAACGGCATCGGCGAGCGGGCCGGCAACACTTCGCTCGAAGAGGTGGTGATGGCGCTGCACACCCGGCCGCAAGTCTTCGGGCTGCGCACAAACATTGACACGGCCCAGATCGTCCGCACCAGCCGCCTGGTCAGCGCCTACACCGGCATGGTGGTCCAGCCGAACAAGGCGATCGTCGGCGCCAACGCGTTCGCGCACGAGGCCGGCATCCACCAGGATGGCGTGATGAAGAACCCGCTGACCTACGAGATCATGAAGCCGGAGACCGTGGGCCTGACCGAGAGCAAGCTGGTGTTGGGCAAGCACAGCGGCCGGCATGCGTTCTTAAGCAAGGTGGCCGGGCTGGGCTACGACCTCAAGGCCGACGACGCCAACCGCGTCTTCGAGCGATTCAAGGAGTTGTGCGACAAGAAGAAGGTCGTCGCGGACGCGGACATCGAGGCGATCGTCAACGACGAGATTTACCAGCCGATGGAGCTGTGGCGGCTGGAGCACATCCAGGTCTCGTGCGGCAGCGGTCTGCGCCCCACCGCCACCGTACGCTTGCGCGGCCCGGATGGCGTCGTGCGCGAGGACGCGGCCATCGGCACCGGCCCGGTGGATTCGGTCTACAAGGCGATCAACCGCATCACCCAGGTGCCCAACGAGCTGACCGAGTTCAGCATCAAAGCGGTCACCGAGGGCATCGACGCGGTCGGCGAGGTGACCATCCGCATCGAGCCGCTGGCGGAAGGCGGCGCGCGCGAAGGCGGGACCAACGGCGACGCCTATCTCACCCAGACCGGCCCGCGCACTCGCACCTACAGCGGCCACGGCGCGGACATGGACATCATCGTCGCCAGCGCCAAGGCGTACATGAGCGCACTGAACAAGATGCTCACCGTGGTGAAGGCGGAAGCGAAGGCGTAACCATGCCCAAAACTCTCTTCGACAAGATCTGGGAGGGCCACGTCGTGGCCCAGGAGTCCGGCAGCCCGGCCGTCCTGTACATTGACTTGCACCTGGTGCACGAGGTCACGTCGCCGCAAGCGTTCACCGGGCTGCGGGCGCGCGGGCTGAAGGTGCGCCGGCCCGACCGCACGGTGGCGACCGTGGATCACAGCATCCCAACGACCGACCGCTCGCTGCCGATCGCCGACGCGCAGGCCGCCGCGCAGATCGCGATGCTCTCGGCCAACTGCGCCGAGTTCGGCATCCCGCTCTTCGACGTCGCCAGCGGCCGGCAGGGCGTCGTCCACGTCATCGGCCCGGAGCAGGGCCTGACCCAGCCCGGCATGACCGTGGTGTGCGGCGACAGCCATACCGCGACGCACGGCGCGTTCGGCGCTTTAGCGTTCGGCATCGGCACCAGCGAGGTGGAGCACGTCCTGGCGTCACAGTGCCTCCTCCAATACCGCCCGAAAACCTACGAGGTGCGGGTGGGGGGGACGCTGAAGCCCGGCGTCGGCGCCAAAGACCTGATTCTTGCTCTCATCGCGGAGATCGGCGTGGGCGGCGGCACCGGCTCGGTCTTCGAGTACACCGGTGCGGCAATCCGCGGCCTCTCGATGGAGGAGCGGATGACCGTCTGCAACATGAGCATCGAGGGCGGCGCGCGGGCCGGGCTGATCGCGCCGGATGACACGACGTTCGAATTCCTGGCCGGCCGGCCCGGCGTTCCGCAGGGCGCGGCCTGGGATGCCGCAGTCGCGGCCTGGCGGCAGCTCCCCAGTGACCCCGGCGCGACCTACGATGCCTCGGTCACACTGGACGCCGATGCGCTGGAACCGATGATCACCTACGGCACCAACCCCGGCATGGGCATGCCGATCACCGGCCGCGTGCCTGATCCGGCCGGCGTGGCCGACGCGGTGCAGCGCCGCTCGCTGGAGAAGGCGCTGGCCTACATGGGTCTGCGTCCCGGCCAGCCGCTCCTGGGGCATCCGGTGGACGTCGTCTTCATCGGCAGTTGCACCAACGGCCGGCTGACGGACCTGCGCCAGGCCGCGTCGGTGCTGCGGGGACGACACGTCAGCTCCAGCACGCGCGTCCTGGTTGTGCCCGGCTCGCAGCGGGTCAAGGATGAGGCTGAGGCCGAGGGCTTAGATCGAGTTTTCCGGGAAGCTGGCTGCGAGTGGCGCGAGCCTGGCTGCAGCATGTGCATCGCGATGAACGGTGACCAGCTTGCGCCCGGCCAATACGCCGTCAGCACCAGCAACCGCAACTTCGAGGGCCGGCAGGGGCCGGGCGGCCGCACCTTCCTCGCCAGCCCGCTGACCGCGGTCGCGAGCGCGGTGGCGGGCGCGGTGGCGGATGTTAGAACGTTGGAGCGTTGGAACGTGTAAACGTGCGAACGTGTGAACGTGCAAACGAGGAATCCATGGAACCATTCACCCAACTTACCTCCCGCGTCGTGTCGCTGCCGGTGGACAACGTTGACACCGATCAGATCATCCCGGCGCGGTTTCTCAAGACGACGGAGAAGACCGGGCTGGGACGCTCGCTCTTCTCCGAGTGGCGCTACAACGCCGACGGCTCGCCCAAACCCGACTTCGCCCTGAACCGGCCGGAGGCGCAGGGCGCGCACGTGCTGCTGGCCGGAGATAATTTCGGCTGCGGCAGCTCGCGCGAACACGCGCCCTGGGCGCTGGCCGATTTCGGCTTCCGCGCGGTCATCAGCACCTCGTTCGCCGACATCTTCCGCAACAATTCGCTAAAAAACGGCTTTCTCCCGATTATCGTGTCGCCGGAGGCGCATCGGCGGCTGCTCGACCTGGCCGCCGATGCATCGGTCGAGGTGACGATTGATCTGGCGAGCCAGACGGTCCGTTTGCCCGACGGCAGCACCGCGTCCTTCCCGATTGACGGGTTCAGCAAGACCTGTCTGCTGGAAGGCGTGGACCAGTTGGGCTACCTGCTGCTGCACGAGGCGCAGATCGGCGCCTACGAGCAGAGCCACCCGGCGCGCGTGAACACGCTGGCGCTGTGAAGGGCGATAATCACTTCACCACGAAGACTCGAAGACACAAAGGCCACAAGGGTTTCGGACCCTGGTGAACTTCGTGCCTTCGTGTCTTTTTGGCAAAGGCCAGGATCGGCATGACTCACATCTACATCTACGACACGACGCTGCGCGACGGCGCCCAGGGTGAGGGCATCTCCTTCTCGCTGGAGGATAAGCTCAACGTTGCGCGGCGGCTGGACGACGTCGGCGTCCCCTTCATCGAGGGCGGCTGGCCGGGCTCGAACGACAAAGATCGCGACTTCTTCCGTGCGATCCGTGATGTGCCGCTCCGCCAGGCACAGATTGCCGCGTTCGGCTCAACGCGGCGCGCAGGCGCGCGCTGCGAAACCGATGCCCAGATCGCCGCGCTGTTTGAGGCTGAGACGCCGGTCGTCACCATCGTCGGCAAGAGCTGGGATCTGCACGTACACCACGTGTTAGAAACCACGCTCGACGAGAACCTGGCGATGATCGGGGAGAGCGTGCGGTATCTGCGCGAGCGCGGCCGTCGCGTGTTCTATGACGCCGAGCACTTCTTCGACGGCTACAAGGCCAATCGAGAATATGCCCTGGCGACCATCGCCGTTGCCGCGGCCGCGGGCGCGGAGTTCGTCGTCCTGTGCGAAACCAACGGCGGCGCGCTCCCGTGGGAGGTCGAAGAGATCGTTCGCAAGAGTGCGGCCTATCTGGCCGAGCACGCGGCCGAGCGCGAGATCGCCGTGCCGGTACAAATCGGCATCCACACACACGATGACGGTGGGCTCGCCGCGGCGAACGCGTTGGCAGCAATCCGCGCGGGCGCGACGCAGGTGCAAGGCACCATCAACGGGTACGGCGAGCGGGTGGGCAACTGCAACTTGTGCACGGTCATCCCCGACTTGCAGCTCAAAATGGGCTATCGCTGCCTGGATCACGGTGGGCTGCGCCGTCTGGCGGAGCTGTCGCACTTCGTGGACGAGATGGCGAACATGGCGCCAAACCCGCGGCTGCCGTTCGTCGGCGCGAGCGCGTTCGCACACAAGGGCGGCATCCATGTCGCCGCGATCCTCAAGGTGGAGGCCAGCTACCAGCACATTGACCCTTCGTTGGTGGGCAACCGCAAGCGGGTGCTCGTAAGCGAACTTTCCGGCCGCGGTAACCTGGCCTATAAGGCGCGCGAGTTCGGCCTGGACGCGACGCGCGAGGACGTGCAGCGCGTGTTGGCCCAGGTGAAGGAGCTGGAAAACCGCGGTTTCTACTTTGAAGGTGCAGAGGCGTCAGTGGCGCTCATGCTCCAACGGATGCAGCCAGACTATCGCCCACCGTTCGAACTGATTGACTTCATGACCGTGGTCGAGCACCGCGAGGGCCGCGGCATCGTGGCGGAAGCGACGGTCAAAGTGCGAGTCGGCGGGGAGATCATGCACACAGCGGCCGAGGGCAACGGCCCGGTCAACGCGATGGATAAGGCATTGCGCAAGGCGCTCCTGCCGCACTACCCGAAGCTGGCTGACATCTACCTGGCCGACTACAAGGTGCGCATCCTCGACGGGAACGCAGCCACTGCCTCCACCACACGCGTCATCATCGAGACCCGGAACGGCCGCGGCTCCTGGAGCACCGTGGGCGCGTCCACGAACATCATCGAGTCGTCATGGCAGGCGCTGGCGGACAGTATGGAGTATGCGCTGCTGAACGCGTAGAGCGTGGAGCGTAGAGCGGGGAGCGAGCATATCCGTTTTCGCCGCACGCGCCGCACACCAGAAAAAGGAGACTCATGCAAGCGAAAATCACATTGTTGCCCGGTGACGGGATCGGCCCCGAAGTCGTCGCCGAGGGCGTCAAGGTTCTGAAGGCCGTGGCCGCGCAGTTCGGCCACACGTTCGTGTTCACCGAGATGTTGGTGGGCGGGATTGCCATTGATGCGACCGGCAAGCCGCTGCCGGATGAGACGTTAGCAGCGTGCAAAGCGAGCGACGCGGTCCTGTTGGGCGCGGTCGGCGGGCCGAAGTGGAGCGATCCCCGCGCGACGGTGCGGCCCGAGCAAGGGCTGCTGGGCCTGCGCGGCGGGCTGGGGCTCTACGCCAACGTCCGGCCGGTCAAGGTCTACCCCACACTGGTCGGCGCGTCCACGCTGAAGCCGGACGTGGTGGCCGGCGTGGACATGATCATCCTCCGCGAGCTCACAGGCGGCCTCTACTTCGGGGTGCCGCAGGGGCAGAACGGCGAGAAGCCAAACCGGTCGGGCGTGGACACCATGTTCTACACCGAAGACGAAGTCTCGCGCCTGATGCGGTTGGCGTTCGAGTTGGCGCGCGGTCGCAGACGCAAGGTCACCTCGGTGGACAAGGCCAACGTGCTGGCGTCATCTCGGCTGTGGCGCACCGTGGCTCACGAAGTCGCGGCCGAGTATCCCGACGTCGAGATGGAAGACCTCCTCGTGGACGCCTGCTCGATGCACCTGATCCGCCGGCCAGCCGACTTCGACGTGATCGCCACCGAGAACATGTTCGGCGACATCCTCTCCGATGAGGCCGCGATGCTGGTGGGCAGTATGGGCATGCTGCCGTCCGCGTCGCTGGGCGCGGGCAAGTTTGGCCTTTACGAGCCGATCCATGGCAGCGCGCCCGATATCGCCGGCCTGGGCATCGCCAACCCGCTCGCCACCATCCTGAGCTGCGCGATGCTGCTGCGCTGGTCGCTCGGCCTGGCAGCCGAGGCGGACGCGGTGGAAGCCGCCGTAGATGCCGTGTTGGCCGATGGCTACCGCTGCGGCGACATCGTGACGCCGGGCTGCAAGCTGGTGGGGACGGTCGAGATGGGGGATGCGGTGGCGGCGCGGATCGTTGGCTAGATACGGTAAGTCGCGCTTGCTGTGTAATGACTTACTCGACATTTGTGTATTCTGGGAGTAACTTGGATATGTTAGACAATCTCAACCGCCCCATGCGATCCGACATGGTGAAAAAAGGCTTCGAGCGCGCGCCGCACCGGTCGCTGCTGCGCGCGACGGGCGTCATTCGTAGCGAGGACGACTGGAACAAGCCGTTCATCGCCATCGCCAACTCGTACACCGACATCATCCCCGGCCACGTCCATCTGCAAGGCTTCGGCGAGATCGTGCGCCAGGCCGTGAGGGAGGCGGGCGGGGTGCCCTTCATGTTCCACACCATCGGCGTGGACGATGGGATCGCGATGGGCCACGTCGGCATGAAGTACAGCCTGGCGAGCCGCGAGCTGATCGCCGACTCGGTGGAGACGATGGTCTCCGCGCACTGGTTCGACGGGATGATCTGCATCACCAACTGCGACAAGATCATCCCCGGCATGTTGATGGCCGCGATGCGCCTCAATGTGCCGACGCTCTTTGTCAGCGGCGGGCCGATGAAGGCCGGCGTGACCGCGGCCGGCCGCGTGGTGGACCTCAACAGCGTGTTCGAGGGCGTGGGCGGCTACAAGAGCGGCAAGGTCACGGCCGAGGAGCTGGCGGAGCTGGAAAACGTCGCCTGCCCGACGTGCGGCTCCTGCTCCGGCATGTTCACCGCGAACTCGATGAACTGCCTGTGCGAGGCGCTCGGCATGGCGCTGCCCGGCAACGGGACGATCCTGGCGGTGGATCCCCGCCGCGAGGATCTGGCCCGGCAGGCCGGCGCGCAGATCATGCAGCTGATTGCCCGTGACCTGCGCCCGCGCGACATCGTGACGCCCGAGGCCATTGACAACGCGTTCGCACTCGACATGGCGATGGGCGGCTCGACCAACACCGTGCTGCATACACTGGCGCTGGCGCGCGAGGCAGGGATAGAGTATCCCATCGCGCGCCTCAACGAGGTGGCCGAGCGCGTGCCGACCATCTGCAAGGTGGCGCCGTCGTCCAGCTACCATATCGAGGACGTGGATCGCGCCGGCGGCATCTCGGCAATCCTGTGGGAGCTCTCCAAACGGCCGGGCATCCTGCACACCGATGCGATCACGGTGACCGGCAAGACCCTGCTGGAAAACGTCCAGGGCGCCGAGAGCCGGGATCCGGCCTGCGTCAGACCGCTGGAGAAACCGTACAGCGAGCGCGGCGGGCTGGCGATCCTCTTCGGCAACCTGGCGCCCGATGGCGCGGTGGTCAAGGCGGCGGGCGTGCTGCCGGAAATGCTGCGACACCGCGGCCCGGCCGTGGTGTTCGACTCGCACGACGAGGCGAACGCCGGCATCCTGGGCGGCAAGGTCAAGGCGGGCGACGTGGTGGTGATCCGCTACGAAGGGCCGAAGGGGGGGCCAGGGATGCAAGAGATGCTGGCGCCCACGTCGAACATCATGGGCATGGGCTTGGGCAGCTCGGTTGCGCTGATCACCGACGGCCGCTTCTCCGGCGCCACGCGCGGGGCGAGCATCGGCCACGTCTCGCCCGAGGCCGCGGCCGGCGGGCCGATCGGGCTGCTCCGTGACGGTGATATGGTGGCGATTGACATCCCAGCTCGCACATTGAATGTCGAGCTCTCGGACGCGGAGCTGGCGGCGCGCAAGGCCGCCTGGCAGCCCCCGCAGCGCGCCTTGACCGGCTGGCTGAAGCGCTATGCGGCGATGGTCACATCGGGGAGCCAGGGCGCGGTGCTGGCGATTTGATGTACAAGCGATACTGCCGAAGTCACCGGTGACTTCGGCAGTATCGCGTTTCAAAGCCGGTGTCCGCTGGCTGATAAACGCGCCTCGTGCTATTCATAGCGCAGCGCCTTGATAATCTCCATATTCGCCGCCTGGCGCGCGGGCATGAGCGCGGCAAGCACGCCGAAAAGCAGGCCGGCCGCAATGGCCGCCAGGACGCCGGCCAGCGGGAACGTGTAGGCCATCTTCATGTAGCCGGCCGTGTTCAAGCCGGCGACAAACATGTAGCTGAGATAGAGCCCGGCCAGGATGCCGAACGCCGTGCCCAGCGCCGCCAGCAGCAGTGCTTCCGCAACAATTGTCTTCCCCACCTGGCTGCGCGTCGCGCCGATCGCGCGCAACATGCCGATCTCGCGCGTCCGCTCGATGACGCCGATCGCCAGCGTGTTGAGGATGGCGATCAACGATGGAAACGCCAATACGGCAAGCAGAACATAGAATCCATAGATGATGGACTCGTACTGTTTGGCGAATTCCGCCAGATACGCGCGGCCCGAAACCAGCCGGAACTGCGGATAATCGGCGACGATTTGGTTGAGCCATTGCTCCGCGGTGGTGGCGTCCGCGCCCTTCGCCAGGTTGACCTGGTAGAGGATATCCTCGCTCTTGTTGAAATCCAGTTTCATGTTCGCCTGCGAGATGTACGCGGTGTTGATCTTCATGCTCAACACGTCGCTGCCGATCGCAACGATGCGGTAGTCATGCTGCCCGGTCGGCGTCGCCAGCGGGATGACGTCGCCCACCTTCAGCCCGAGAGGCGTGGCGAGGATCCCATTGACGATAGCGTTGCGGCCATCGGCGGCCAGCGCGACGAATGCCGCTTGCGCGTCTCCGCTCACGAAATCCATCCCCGATATTTTCGGGTATTGGATGGGATCAATGCCCAGGACGGAAATCGTCGCATCGCCCGTGCCGGCCTTCAGCGAGACGGAGGGGACCGACGACTGGGCGTACCGCAGCGAATTGACTGCACCGACCCCGGGGATCGAGATCAGCTTGCCCTTCAAGGTTTGGCTGGCGCCGACGTCGCCTTTCCAGATGGCGACCGAGGGCGGCAGGAGCAGGTAGTCGCTCCCCATCGTTCTGTCAAACATGTTCATCGCCGTGCCAACGAGGCTGAACAACATCCCACCGACGCCGACGACGATCGCCAGGCCGATCATCGTTGCGCTTGCCGTGACAGCCGCGCGCGAGGGTTGGCGCGTAAGATTGCCCTGCGCAATCTCACCGGTGCCGCCGCGGGCAAAAACCAGCGCCAGCAGAGCGCCAAACAGCCGCGCAATCGGTTGGACCAACGCCGGCGCGACGAGCACCAGGCCGACGAGCACCAGCAAGCCGCCCAGCGCGACCAGCGCAAAGCTGCCCGTAAGCAGTCCGATGATGGCGATGACGAGCATCACTGCGCCGACGATAGTGCCGACGCGGCTGATGCGTTGCATCACCTCGCCAAGCGACGGTCGCAGGGCTTCCATCGGCGTGACGCGACTGGCCCGCAACGCGGGAAGCAAGCCCGACAGGAGCGTGACGCCAACGCCCAGCAGGATCGAAACCACAAACAGCGAGGGCGTGACCGTCGCAGTCATTTCGATGTTCATGAGTTGCTTCATGACCGGATTCAGCCCGGCCGTGATGCCGGCGCCCAGCAGATACCCCAGTCCGATGCCGATCGCCGTGCCGATGACGCCTTGCACCAGACCTTCCGTCAGCACCAGGCCGCGGATGGTCGCCCGATTTGCGCCCAGCGCGCGCAACATGCCGATGTCGTGACGCCGCTCGGCGACGATGGTGCGGAAGGTGTTGAAGATGATGAATGCCCCCATCGCCAGCGCGAGGAAGCCGATCATGTTGAAGATGATGGCTGAGTTCTGCATCGTAGTCGCGAACTCCGAGCCGCTGGTCAGCCCGCCAAGCGTATAGGTGTTGCCCAACTGCGCCTTGATGTTGTTGACGGTGGCATCGCTCTGCGCCTTGTCTTTGGTCGTCAGATTTGCCTCGATCACGTTGATCCGGCCATCGGCGTCGAGCAGCTTTTGCGCTTGGGAGAGGGTCACGAGCACCTGCTCGTTGCCAACGAGCGCGCGTCCCGGCATCAGGCCGACGATCGCCAGCTTGACGACTCCCTCGGTCGTCGGCAGCTTCAGCGAATCGCCCAGCTTCACGCCGATGGAATCGGCGAGCCGCTCCGAGATGACGGCGGCATTGGCGTCACTCGATTTCAGGAAGCGGCCCTGGGTGATACGATAATCGTGCAGGCTGGCCGCGACGGCCGGATCAACGCCGACGAGCGACACGGCGCCGACCGTCGAGTTCTTGCCGTAGAAATCGGGCGGCAGATTGATGGTGCGCTCCAATGATCCGCTGATGGCCGCAATCCCGTCGAGCGTTTTGATTTTGTTCAGCGTGGACGCGGAGAAAGACTCACCCGTCTTGTGCGTGATCATCACGTCGGTCTGGCCCGACGCTGAGAGGAGGCTTTTGTTGAACGCCTCATTCATCGTGGGCAGCAGGATGCCCATGCCGAAAATCACCATCACGCCGATGATGATCGCCAGCGTGGTGAGAAATGTTCGCAGTTTGCGGCCCCGCATGTACTTCGTGGCCAGTGCTATTTGAAATTTCATGGACAGGTCCTCCTCTATCTGGACTCGATAGAGACTTTCGCCGTCATGTTCCAGCGCAATCGCGCGTCCTGCTGATCGGGCGTGACCACCACCGTATAGACAATGTCGCCCTGCCGGGTGTCGCCGTAAGGTTTGATCTGGCTCACGTGGCCGGTCAGCTCCAGCCCCGGGATGGCGTCGAACGTTACGGTCGCCGGCATCCCCTCCTTGACCTGCGCGATATTCAGCTCGGTCAGATCTTTGGTTTCGATCTGCCAGGCCGATGTGTCGGCCAGGCGGATGGCCACCGAGCCGGGCATCGCGTATTCGCCGGGCTTGATGTCCAGCGACATCACCGTCCCGGCAAACGGCGCCACAAGATCGGCCGCCGCGAGCTGCTCGGCTGCGAGATCGCGCACGGCCAGGGCTGCCTTGACGCCGGCCTCGAGCGCCGTCCGGTCATCGGTCGAAGGCTGGAGCCTCGCCAGCGCCGCCTTGGCATTTTCAAGCGCCGCCAGCGCCGCCTGGACCTCAGCCGCACCGGGCATCAGGCGATCAAGCGTCGCCTGCGCGGTCTGCACCTGGGAGGAGGCGGTCGCCAGCTCCGCTGCGGTCGGGTGGGACTGCGCATCCTTCAGCGCCGCAACCGCGGCATTGTAGTTGTTGGTGGCCTGCTGGAGCAGCAAGCTCTCGGGCCGGGCGCCGACATCCGGCGCGCCCTTGACCCTGTCGTAGGCCGCCTGCGCCTGGTCGAGCGCGGCGCGCGCATTATTGACCTGGGCGGTCAGATTGTTCAACTGTTCGGCAGTCGGGCCGGCGCGCACCTTGGTGTAGTTTTGCTGCGCCGCGGTCAGCGCGGCGCGGGCGGCGCTGACATCGGAAGCGGCCGGACCAGCGACGACTTTGTCATAGGCGGCCTGCGCCGCAGCCACATTTTGCTGCGCCGCGGCCACATCCTGCGCTGTCGGGCCATGATTGAGCTGGTCCAGCCTGGCCTGCGCGGCTGCCAGGTTGGCCTCCGCCTGCGCCAACTGCAAGTCCAACTGCCGCGTATCGAGTTGAACCAGGGCTTGACCGGCTTCGACGCGTTCGCCCAACGTCACGGGCACCGTCATGACGATGCCCGCCGACGGCAAGCTGAGGCTGGCACCCTGCGCAGGGACGACCTGTCCCTCTGCGATGATCTGGCCGCCGTATGCCGGTCCTCCCGCCTGGGTTCCTGTCGACGCGACGGCCAGGGCCGTCGGCGCAGGTTCCGCAGGCGGCTTCGACTGGCTCGTGCAGCCGGTCACCGCCAGGAGGATCAGCAACAGGACACTCACTAAATAGTTCTTCATTCTACGCCTCAACTACTGGGTTACAACCTTCGTCTGGCTTGGCTCGCGACCGTCAGGCTTGCCGGCGGCGACGCCACCGTTCGCGAGGTAGGTCTCATTCACGATTTTGCCGTCTTTGAGGAAGACGATGCGGTCGGCATACGCCGCGATGCGCGGGTCGTGCGTGACCATCAGCACCGCGCGGCCCCAGGTCTTCGCCACCTGCTTGAGCAGCACTGCGATCTCGTCCGCCGATTTGGTGTCGAGGTTGCCCGTCGGCTCATCCGCCAGCACCAGCACCGGATCGGTGATCAGCGCGCGGGCAATGGCCACGCGCTGCTGCTGCCCGGCCGATAACTGGTCGGGCCGGCTGGCAAGGCGATTCTCCAGCCCAACCTTGGTCAGCCACTCGGTCGCCTTTTGTTTCGTCTGTGCCGAGTTTGCGCCGTCGAGCAACAGCGGGAGGGACGCATTTTCGACCGACGACAGGATCGGGATCAGGTTGAAAAATTGGAACACGAATCCGATCTTGCGCCGACGCAGCTGCGTGATCATGTCATCAGACATCTTGGCCACCGGCTGCCCGTCAATGCTGACATTCCCGTCAGTGGGCCGGTCGAGCCCGCCGATCAGATGCAGCAAAGTTGACTTGCCGCAGCCGCTTGGACCCATCACGGCAACAAAATCGCCGGGGTTCACGGTCAGGTTGACGTGATCGAGCGCAACGACGGCCGTGTCGCCCGTGCCGTACACTTTGGTAAGATTTTCCGCCTGAATGAGGGCCATAGTGAAACTCCCTTGACAAATGGGATGATCAATCAACCGGGCAAAGCCCAGGTTTTCCTGGGCCTGCCGCGTGCCTTTGTCTCCGGCTCGGGCAGCGGTTGCAGCCGGATCTCATCGAGCCGCGCCTCGATCATGTCCAGCCAACGCAGATCCGCTTCCACGTGCATGATCGCTTTATCGTACAGGAGAATGCCGGCGAGCTCCCGATCGGGATCGGCTTGCATGCGGCGGTCGGTGAGGTCGTGCAGCTCCTGGTACAACTGCATGCGCTGGACCTGGATCAGGCGGTACGGATCGGCGACGCCGGAAACCAGGGCGATCATTAGTTTAAGGAAGAACTCGTCGTGCTGATGCTCCGGTTCGATGCTGCTGGCAAACCACTCCTGGAGCGCCCGGCGGCCGGGATGGGTAAGCGCATAGATTCGCTTCTCCGGCCCAGCGGCCTGCTCGACGCCCTCTTCGACGACGAGCCCGCCCTGCTCCAAGCGCGCCAGCGTCGTGTAGATTTGCGCCGGCTTGACCTCCCAATTCCCCTCGCCGCCAACAAGCGCCTCAAACGCCGCGCGCAATTCATACCCGTGGCGTGGGCGTTGGGCAAGGAGACCTAGAATGGCGTGGCGAACTGACATAAGCACTCAACGATAAAACTATAAGACGAGTTACTAGATTTGTCAAATCGGAAGATGCGGTTGTGGGTGGATCTTTGGCGCGGGGCGATGAGCCGTTTTTCACGTGCAAGGTCCGGCTCTTGGCATGAAGCGACCCGGCAGAGCGCGGCGCCCTGCCGGGTCGCGTTACTTACGCCGCGGTGTCACGACTCGCACCGCGGCATCACGGCCCGGCGCCGAAGGTGATCGGCTGGTAGCTGTAGTAGTCGCCCGATACATCAGTCGCCACAACTCTGTCGAAGGCATGGCGGATAGATGCATCATAGACCCACAGATCGAGCAGATAGCAGCAGCGCGTGAACGCGGAGCCTAGCGCCGTCGCCAGGTTGATGTTGCGAAGCTGGACGGTTGTGACATCTGGCCGCGTGCCCGTGTCGTCGGTGTTCTTGAGGCCGGGTGGGCCATCGGTCGCATCCCACCACTGATGCAGCGTCGGGTAGGCAGGGAAGTAGGCGATCGCCGTCGGCGGACCGCCGCCTACCACGCGCAGCCTGAAGCCGGAGTAGTACTTGTCGGCGAACTGGCCCCAAATCTGGAACTCCTTAGCGCCGGTCTTCTCGTCGCCGCATGCGACAACCTGGGCGCCGCGGCTGCCATCCGGGTTGTTCACGTACACCTGCAGGCCATTGGGATAGGGCGCAATGACCGGCAGCGTGTTGTCCAATTGCAGATGATGCTCAACCGGCTCGCGATGCAGCCCACCGCCATCCTGCCACTCCAGCCAGAGGACATAGTGGCCGTTCGGATCCGGTGGGTTCCAGCCCAGCCCCTGGCTGTTGTTCGTGTCCCAGACCGCGAGGCGCAGGTTGTGGTTGACGCAGCCGGTGAGGGTGCCGTCGTAGGCCTTGAACCAGTTATTGGCATCCATCCAACCGCGGCTGTCTGTCTCCAGGAGCTGCTCCAGGACGCTGCCTTCCGGCGGGATGAAGCAGCCGAAGGGCGGGAAGGGCCGCGGCACGGCCAGCCGCCACCGAGTGCGGATGCCTGGCGTCGCGGGATCGTCCACCGTGCCCGGCGCCGCGGCGCCGTTCGGCCGGTAGGCCACGCGAAACTTAGTCACGCCGGCCGCGGGCGGCACATAACCGTCCACCGGCACATAAAGCCCGCACGGCTGGCCGCGCGGGTCGGCGGTGAAGACGCCCTGATACAGGCCCGTGCCGCTGCCGCCGATGGGCACCAGGCCGCCGTCGAACTCCGAGACGAAACGCTGGTCGCCACAGAGCTTCTGAATATTCGGATCCTTGGTCACTTCAGGGACGCCGATGGCTAGCGCATCCAAGCCGAGGAAGCTGGCGCTCGGGTTGAAGGCCTTGATCAGATCCCAGTTCATCCGCGCGATGCCATCACCGAGGTTGAGCACATCCCCATCAGTGAAGGATGTCTTACCATCGTACAAGATCTCCGTAGAGAACCAGAGCGCCTTCAGCGCCAGGTCGCGGTCGCGCGGGGTCGCGATGGCGTCCAGGCCGAAGTCCACCCCACGCTGCGGCAGGCCGGCCGGCACATCGGCAGGCAGCAGCGCGCTCTGCGGCAAGATGATCGTCCCGGTGGCGGCGGAGAGCAAGTCGCCGTCCAGCACCTGCGACTTGGTCCCAATCGCCGCCGTGCCTTCAACGGTGAACCAGATGTCAATGCTGAATTCCTTCAGCAGGCTTTGGAGCAGCCCCGGATTCTGGATGAACTGTTCACGCGGGTGGTTGGGCAGGGTGTTCACGAAGCGCAAGATGTCCGTCATCTTGCCGATGAACTGCACCCCGTCCAGCCCGATATCCCAAGTGATGTTGAACGGCTTCACCAGGGCGATGTTCGGGATGACCCAACCGGGAGTAAACAACAGGTCGCCCGCGGTAAACGCGCCCGCGGGGTGATCCACCTCGGTCGAAAAGGCAACGATCGGCCGGTCGGTATCCAGAATGTCCAGCGCATCCAGCCCCAGGTCGGGCGCGACTGCGCCCACGAACCAGGCCGCGGTCAAGTTGGCGTTGCGCATACACACCTGGCCGGTGGGACTGAGCACGTCGCCGTCCGAGACGTGCTGGTTCCCGTCGAAAATCTTCACGTCTCGGGCCATGAAATCTTCTTCGGTCGAGAAGGCGCTGGTCGCGCAGAGGGAGATGGGCGGGGTCGCGGCCGGCTCAACAGCCGGAGCCGATGCAGAGGCGACCGGCAGCCCAAGCGCTGTCAGCACGATCAACAGCACCGCGATTGGAGTTTTCCTGGCAGACATCACATCAGCTCCTTTCTCGCCTCAGCGTACATTCTTCAGGATGGTCGGCAGATAGCCGAGCCGGGCAAGGGTCGCGGAGCCGATGTGCAGCGCGTCCAGGCCGAGGAACTTCGCCCGCGGCTCGAACGGGCTGACCAACGTCGCGTTGGGGATCTCGACGCCATCGCCCAGCTTCAGTACATCGCCGTCGGTGAAGGCTGGCTCCTTCCGGTACAGGATCTCGGTCGAGAAGCGGAGCGTGCGGAGATCGCCGTTCCGGTTCGTCGCCACGGCGTCCAGCCCGAAGTCTACGCCGCGCGCCGGCAGCCCGGCCGGCACAACCAACGGCAGCAGATCGGCCTGGTGCAGGACGACCGTGCCGTTCAAGACCGATAACAAGTCGCCGTCCAGGATCGGCGCGCCGACCGCGCCCTGCATCTGGGAGCTTTCGGTGGAGATCCAGATGTCAACCTTGAAAGTTCCGAGCAGGTCAAACAGCAATCCGGGGTTCGCCAACCACTGGGCTCGGGTAATCACCGCCGCCCGGTTCAGGAACTCGGTGATCCCTGCAACAGTGCCGATGAATTGCAGGCCATCCAGCCCCATGTCGCGGTTAATCTGGAATTTGGTCAACAAGACTTTGTTGGGAATGGCCCCGCCGTTGGTCGCCAGCAGATCGCCGGCGGTGAACCGGCCGCGGGGATCGTCGAGCTTAGTAGAGAAGGCGACCAGGCCGGGTTCGACGTTGACGATATCCACGGCGTCCAGCCCGAGGTCAACGCCAATATCCCACTTCGCCAGCAGCTCTCGGTTGCGCGCGCAGACCGCGTGTGCGGGCCCCAACAGGTCGCCGTCGGAGATGATGCGGTTACCATCGGCCGGCGCCGGCCCGTCGGTATAGAAATCTTGCTCGGTCGAGAAACCGAGCTCCTTGCATGCGGGCAGATTCGAGAAGGCCTGTTCGTCGGCGCGTGCGTTCGGGACGAGAAGCAGCGCGCTCAGGAGCAGGCCAAGCAGCAGATACGTCATCATCTTTGGCATGTGGGCGCTCCTTTCGGAACCTATTGCGACCGGAAAACGTGACGCAGGCCCTCTGCCGCGGGCGCATTAACCTCCTTTCCGTGCTGCGGGTCAAAGGGCGAACAACGATGTGGGGCGTGTGACTGCGATGAAGGGGACAGTGGCGCCGAACGGAAGGCGGCAGAGCGCTTTCCGGGTTTCATTATACACCCATCGGCGGGGTTTTGACGCGGTGAATCGCGCTCTTTTCCTGCCCGTGCCTTCCGCGATTCCCAGACAAAGCTTGCATCGCCTGCGTGAATTGCATCGTATGCACTTCATGCATTGTTTGCTATAGCAAATAGATTTAGCGATTTGACACCCGGCGTGCGTCATGTTATAGTATTCACAAGATTGCGGCGCAGCGAACGAGATAGGATTCACTTTTCGGCAGATGCCTCGGAGAGACGGTGATGGCTGATTTAATGACGACCACACAGGTGCAAGGTCTTCTCCATATTGACCGCACAACGATCTACCGGATGGTTGAGAGCGGCCGTCTGCCGGCGATCCGGATCGGGAAGCAGTGGCGGTTCTCACGCGATGAGATCGGGCGTTGGCTGTTGCTCCAGGGGAGCGCGTCGGCGCCAGTCATGCTGCTTGACGGAACATCCGCCGCGCCATCTTCATCTATTTCTCCGTCCCCGAAATCCACGACGACCAACTCCGAGCTGTGCGACCTGCTCCCGCAGCCGTGCAGCCAACTGATCCAGGATGCTTTTGCCGACATCTTGGGCGTGATGATGGTCATCACCGATATGCAGGGCCAGCCAGTGACCCGGATCAGCAATCCGTGCGGGTTCTACGCGACCGTGATCCGCGACCCCGAAGACCTGGGGCGATGCGTTGAGACGTGGCAGCAATTGGCTACCGATCCCGCCATCGAACCGCGGTTTTTCCCCAATGAAATGGGGCTGCTCTGCGCCCGAGGGCTTGTCCGGTTGGGCAGTGACTTGAAGGGGATGGTCGTCATTGGCGGGATCGCGCCCGAAGTCTGGCCGCCGGCCCCAGAACAATTGGCGTGTCTGGCCGAGACGTTCGGTCTGAACCCGGCCGACATCGCAGTGAACGCGGACGCCGTCTACCGCCTGGATCGAGCCGCGCAGGAGAAGGCGCTGCGCTCCGTCCAACGGATTGCCGATATCTATTCACACATCGTCGAAGATCGGAACCTTTTGTGCGGTCGCCTCCAGGCGATCGCGTCGCTGACAGCGCTCTAGAAGTTGAGCGCTGGCAACTGGATTGGACCCCGGGTGGATCTCTAAAGGAGAGTCTCGTCTATGAAGAAACTTCTGGTTCTCGGCGCCGGCACCGCCGGCACGATGGTCGTCAACCGTCTTTGCCGTTTGCTCGACACCGAAGAGTGGAAGATCACCATTGTTGATCCCCACGAGACGCATTATTACCAGCCCGGCTTTCTGTTCATCCCCTTCGGGATGTACAGCAAGAACGACGTCGTCAAAGCTAAGCGCGACTTCATCCCGCCGGGCGTCGAACTCATCATGGCGCAGGCCGATGTCATCGAACCCGACCAAAACCGCGTCAAACTCGCCGAGGGCCGGATCCTCCCCTACGATTTCCTGGTGATCGCCACCGGTGCGCAGACCCGGCCCGAAGAGACGCCGGGGCTGCAGGAGCACGAGTGGCACAAGTCCATCCACGACTTCTACACCATCGAGGGGGCACTAGATCTGGCTAAATATCTGCGCACCTGGCAGGGCGGCCGCATGGTCGTCAACGTAGTTGAAAACCCGATCAAGTGCCCGGTGGCGCCGCTGGAATTCCTGATGTTGGCCGATTGGTTCTTCCATGAGCAGGGGATGCGCGACCGGGTCGAGCTGATCTACGCCACGCCGTTGTCCGGCGCGTTCACCAAACCCATCGCGGCCAAGCACCTGGGCTACATCCTGGAGCAGAAGAACATCAAGGTCGTGCCAGACTTCATGGTCGAGCATGTGGATCCGGACGCCAAGAAGCTAGTGCACTACGACGAGAGCGAGATCGAGTACGACCTGTTGGTCACCGTTCCGCTGAACAAAGGGGATGAGCTGTTGGCCCGGTCTGAGATGGGGGATGAGCTGAACTTCGTGCCCGTGGACAAGCACACCTTCCTCTCGCCCAAGTGGCAGAACATCTTCGTGCTGGGCGATGCGGCCGCGGTGCCCACCTCCAAGGCCGGCTCGGTGGCCCATTTCGCGGTGGATTGCTTCGCCGAGAATTTTTTGCGCCACGTGGACGGACTGGAGATGCTGCCGACCTTCGACGGTCACGCCAACTGCTTCATCGAGTCCGGCTTTGGCAAAGGTCTGCTGATTGACTTCAACTACGATGTGGAACCGCTGCCCGGCCGTTACCCGTTGCCCGGCGTCGGCCCCTTCACACTGCTGCAAGAGTCCGAGATGAACCACTGGGGCAAGCTGATGTTCCGCTGGATGTACTGGAACATCCTGTTGAAAGGCCAGGAGCTGCCGTTGCCCGCGCGGATGAGCATGTCCGGCAAGTGGCGGAAGTAAGGGGGACGCGATGGACCAGGACATGGCAGCGCTGAATCAGAAGCTCGATCTTCTGACAGCCCAAGTCCAGTACCTTACCGAACAGGCACAGCTCGCAGAGCGCGGCCGCCAGGAACGCACCGAGCTGATGCGCGATGTGATGCCGATTGTCAACGATGGCTTCCGTCTGGCAACCGAGCAATTGGAAGAAGTCCAGGAATACGTTGACCTGGGCGACCTGCTGCGCATCCTCAAACGGCTGCTGCGCAACGGGCGGCACATTGAGACGCTGCTCGACCAGCTTGAGAGCGTCATGGATTTGGTGCAGACCGTCGGCCCGATCACCGATCAGGCGTTCGAGAAGGCCGTGGATGTGATGCAGGCGGCGGAGCACAAGGGCTATTTCGCCTTCGCCAGGGGCGGCATGCAGATCGCAGACAACGTCGTCACTTCGTTCACCGAGGACGACGTCAAGAAGCTGGGCGATAACATCGTGCTGATCCTGAACGTCGTCAAAGACATGACCCAGCCCGAGATCATGGGCCTGGTGCGCGGCATCGTTTCGGATGTCGAAGTGGAGGTGGCGAAGCCGGTGTCCAACGTCTCGCTGCCGGCTTTGCTCGGCTCGCTGCGCGATCCGCAGGTCCGTCGCGGCCTGGCGCTGACCCTGCGCATCCTGCGCGTGATCGGCGCCCGGGCAGCCGTGGTGTGACGCGGGGACACGGAGATGCAGGGTTTTCACCTTGACGGACCGATGCCCCGGTTCACCGATCTGCCAACCGACCAACAAACCAACCAACGAACCAACTAACCAACCAACAATCCAGGAGGACAAACACATGGCAACCAAAGTCATCGCAGGCAAGACCGTTCAAGTCAACGACGAGGGGTTCCTCACCAACGCGGCGGAGTGGACCAAGGAAATGGCGCCGGAGATCGCCAAGGAAGAGGGCATTGCGGCCCTGACCGATGCCCATTGGAAGGTGATTGACTACTGCCGCGAGGCCGCAAAGGGGCTGGGCGGCAAGTCGCCCACGCTGCGCCAGATCACGGCTGGCGCCGGCGTTTCGACCAAGGATCTCTTCGCACTGTTCCCGAAGGGCCCGGCCAAGAAGGTCGCGCACATTGCCGGCCTGGGCAAGCCTGAGGGGTGTGTTTGAGCTTGAAAGCTGGAACCTGTAAGCTAAATGCCAGTTTCGAGCTTCGAGCTTCCAGTTTCAAACTTCCGTTATCACAAGAAAGGAGACAGTTCCGTGGCTGACGAAACTCGCAAAGTCGCGTTCATCTGCTCAAAGGGCGACCTGGACATGGCGTACCCGGCCCTGGTGATGGGCTGGGCCGCGCTCGGCAACGGCATTGATGTGACGATCTTTTTCACCTTCTGGGGCATGGACATGATCACCAAGTCCCGGCAGAACCGGCTGGGACTTAACCCGGTCGGCAAGACCAGCATGAAGTTCAAGATGATGGGGCTGCCGACCGGCAACCTCGGCATCCCGAACATCCTGTCCATCATCCCCGGCATGACCGCGTTCACCTCCTGGTTCATGAAGAAGAAGATTGCGGGCGTCGGCGCACCGCCGGTGGGCGAATACCTCCAGATGTTGGTGGACGGCGGCGCCAAGCTCTACGCGTGCAAGATGTCGGTGGACATGATGGGGCTGAAGAAGGAAGACTTCGTGGACGGCGTCATTGACATCGTCACGGCCAGCGACTTCATGGACATGACCGAGGGCGCGCAGATCCTCTTCATCTGAGAGAGCTGAAGAAAGCAGAAACGGGGGTGTTTTGAGCTGCTATGCCGCTCAAAACACCCCCGTTTCTTTTCTAGCGAACGCCGCCGTGGAGGTAGTCCTGCAAGCTCCGTTGATGGCCGGCGATATTGTACGCGGGGACCGACGAGACGGCAAACTGACCGTGACGATCAAGGTGGCAGCCCAGGAGCCGGCGGCTGTCTGCAAAAGGCGCAGGGTCCACGATCCCCGGCGCCGGGGATCGTGGACCCTGCTGGGGGAAATACTACCGCGCGATCAGCGGCAGGTATTGCCGCCGGCCGCCCTTCGGCGTGATCGTGAGCGAAACGATGTTGGACGTGCCAGCGTTCGGTTCCGGGTTGCGGACGTCAATGCTGGCTGCGCCGCCCTGGGCGATCAACCCGGCGGTCACCTGCCCGCGCACCTCCGTGCCGGAGATGAAGGTGGTGGGCAGCGCGCTACCTTGCCAGTAGATCGTTGCGCCGGTGACGAAGCCGGAGCCCGTCACTGCCAACGTGAACGCCGGGCCTTCCGCAGCCGTCGCGTTGGGCGAGAGCCTTGTGATGGCCGGCGCCGGGTTGAGTACGGTGAAGGCGGTCGCGTTCGAGATGAAGTTGCCGGGGTTGGCCACCGTGACGTCCACCTTGCCGGGGCCGACGAGCTGCCCCGCGGCCACCTGGGCGGTCAGCCGCGTGCTGCTCACAAAGGTCGTGGGCAGCGCAGCGCCGTTCCAGCGCACCGTCGCGCCGCTGACGAAGCCTGCGCCGTCCACGGTCAGGGTGAAGGCCGTTCCGCCGCGGGTCGCCGTGACCGGATCCAGGCTGATGATTTCAGGCTGGGCGCCGAACGCGGATGCGGCCCAGGTGTTCGGCTTGTTCGAGACCGCCGTGTAGGGCCAGCCGTAGTCGTTGCCCTGGGAGCTCACCCAGTAATGCCCCAACTTCAGGCCGGCCGCGTGATCCCAGCCGCCGATCGTGTCCGCGGGGATGCGCAGCTCGGCGTCCCAGGTCGTCGCGCCCGCGCTGACCTGCGCCTGCAGGCCCGCGGGGCCGGGATTGGCGAATCCCCCCGATCCGTTGCCCGCGTAGGTGAAGACGCCGCCATCCTCGCCAACGAAGAAGCCATAATCGTCAGCCTGTGCGAGCGCGTTGCGGCTGTTGTTCGCGTCGATGCGCACGCCCGCGAACGCGCCCGGGCTGGTCGCCCCTTTCTTCAGATGGGCGAAGCAGGCGAAGAGCGCATCGGATGTGCGGAGCAGGTGCACCGCGGCCTGTGCGCCGTCGCCGTACGGCTGAAGCCGGAGCGCCACACCGTCGGCGTAGCTGGCATCCCCGCAGGCTCCATCCAACACCGGCGCGGAGCCGGCCGGGACGGAGAGCGGCAAGATGTTCAGCTTGGAGGTCGCCGTAGCCTGCTGGTTGGCCGAGTCTTTCGCTGTCAAGCTGATGGTGTGCGCACCCGGTGCAAGACCGGCCACGGGCACATCCCGCCCGGTCCCGGCCGCGGCGCCGTCCACCTGCCAGGAGAGGTTGGCGCCGGGGATCCCGCCATCCTCGGTGTCGTCGGCGCCGCCGCTCAGGACCATCGGCTCGTCGGGGCGATACCAGTGCCCGTCCACCGGCGCCGCGATGGCCGGCTGCGGCTTGCGATCACTCACCGAGAAGGCGCCAGAGAGGCCGGAGCCGGTGTTATAGCCATCCGAGGCCAATACCCGGATACGGGCGTTCTGGCCGTTGCTCCCGTGAAGGCCGTCCGTCCCCTGGAGCACGAGTGTGGTCACGGGATTGGCGGGCGTCCCGGGCAGGTCAGTCGCCAGCGTTTGCCAATGCACGCCGTTATCGTAGCTGTACTGCACCGTGTAGAGCAGGATGTCGTTATCCGCGTCGGTGGCCTGCCATTGGATCGTCAGATCGGCGCCGACGGATGCGCCCGCCGCCGGCTGCGTCACGGTCACCGCCGGCACGGCCGGCCCAAAGGTGCGCTCATCGAGCAGCGTGCTGTCGGCCAAAAGCTGCGCCTTGACGGGAACGCCGGCCGGCGCGGGGAAGGTCGCCATGAAGAGCGCCGGGTCGCCGTGCACGTGATCGTCCGTCTCCAGCGGCGTGACGTTCCGGTCGGCCAGCACGGCGCCGCCGGCCGCAAGAAGCCGCACATGGTAGACGGCTTCCGCCGCGGTTCCAGCCGCCTCGCTGTACTCGGGCACCAGCCGCTCCTGCCACTTGCGCTGCATCCCAGTGCTCAACGCGGCCGCGGGCAACATCTTCAGGTAACTGAGCCGGCCGGTGTTGGCCTCGTGATCAAGCGCACCGCTGACGTAGACCGCGCCGGCATCGGGCGCCAGGGGCGCAGCCGCTGCAGTTGCACTTGCGCCCGTGGGGGCCGCGGCGAACGCGCCCATCAACGCGCGCCAGGTGTAGTCGCTCACCCAGAATCCCTGCCAGTTGGGGTTCTGGCCGGTGTTGGGCGAGTACGACATGAAGTCCGACGCCTGGTTTGGCGGGATCGGCTGCTGGTTCACCGGGTCGAAGCCGTAGTAGTTGTTCGCGCCGGCGTTGTCCAACTGGCACGGCGGATACGGGTAGCCACTGTCCACTCCGCTGGGGCTGCCGCAGTTGACGTGGCCGCGGTTGTAGTTATGCGTCAGCTCCTGGGCCATCACCGGACCTTGGAACATAGCGTTCCAGGTGTTGGCGAAGGGGTTGGGCGTGCGCGGCGGCAGCTTGACCCAGGAAGAATTGACCAGCAGGCTGGCGTAGCCGGCGACGCTCCCCGTGTTGGCCGAGGGATGCACCATGCCCATGTAATGCACCGGCGCGCCGATGTTGTCGCAGGCGTCCGGGTCGTCGGTGAAGAGGTCAATCGCCGCGATCGCCAGGATCGCGTCGTCGCGGTCGGCCAGCAGATTCAGGACGCTGGCATCCTCCTCCAACTCCAGCGGCCCGGTGCACGGGTAGGGGAACGGCCCCCACCAACACACCTCAGCTTCCTCGGCGCGCGCATTGACCTTGTACGTCCACACCTCCGGAACGGGCCACAGCCGAGAGTAGCGGCGGATCATATCCATCACGTTCGGGTCGGAGAGCTTGGGATCCGGCGTGTGGGTCCAGACCGGCAGCGTCACGACGCAGGCGGGCGGCTGGTTTTGGAAGGTGAAGGTGCCCTGTAACGCGTTATTGCCAGGGTTGGTGTCATCGTAGAACCCGCGCGGGTCCACCTCCGCGCGCAGCACAGTGCCGCCGCTCGTGGTCCAGCTTTCCGGCAGCTTGAAGAGCCAACCGTCGGTCGCGTTGCCGCGATCATAGCTGCCCCCGGCGGTCAGGTTCAAGACGCCGTCCAGCGGGCTCAACGGCGAGCCGGGCAGCGGCGAGCCGCCCCGGGTGCCGATCAGCCGCGCCTCAACGCCCGGCGCAGTCGGCCCGGCCAGATCGCGGCCGTAGACGCGGACGTATGTCGCGCGTTTCGCGACCAGCGGCGCCTGGTTGGCCGTGTTCTGGATCGCCTGCGTTACCTCCCACTGGCTTGCTTGCAGATCAAAGGTGATCGCACTGGCTGCAACGGGCAGCTTCATGATGCTGGGACTCGTCTGGTAGCGCGCGAAATAGACCCACGACGCGTCGGCATAGATGTTGGTGTAGAGGTCAGCCATGCCGGTGGCGATGGTCTGCGTCGTGGTCGTCCCGATCTGCTGCCGGCGCACCCGCGCATCGCTGACGTAGGGGAAGCCCCCGCCCGACGGGGTGGTGAACTGCTGTTCCACCCAGAAGAGCGTGTTGCCGCCGCGCGCGATGTCACCCACGGTCCACGGCCCGCTGTAGAAGGTGCCTTTGGCGCACCTTCCGGTCAGCGAATTACAGGAGAGCTGCTTGATGTCGCCGCCTTCGGCCCAGTAGTAGGCGTAAGTGATCACAGTGCCGCCCGGGCTATAGAGCAGGCTGTGCGCATCGCTGGACGTTGTGGTCACCTGCTGCTTGGTTGAAGTGCAGGGCAGGCTGCCGCAGTCGGTGTTGACGCGCCAGAAGCCGGTGGTGTCGAGCCAATACACGACCGTGGGATAGACCAACATATCTTTCGGATAGGCGCCGGTGGTGGCAATCGTCGCCAGGCCGGTGCCATCGGTTTTGATCCGGTGGATGCGGTTGTCCAGCCCGAACCAGTAAACGTAATCGCCCTGGTGGACAAGTTGCGTCTCCTGGCGGGGCCATTGGCCGGACGCCACGGTGCTGATCAGGGTCGGCGGATCGTAGGGCGAACCGCTAGCGCGATACTCAAGCCGCGCACCATCATCCTTATAGTAATAGATGCCGGTCGAGTCGGCAACCATGCTCAGGAAGTTGAGGCAGTTCGCCGAGTTAACATTGGCAAGCGTTTTGGTGGCACCGCCGCCCGTCGGCTTGCGCTTGAGATAGCCATCCCCGCGGAACTCGCCGCCATAGCAGCGCTCAGCCCAATAGGCCAGGCCATCGGAGACGGTCCATTCGTTGAACGTGTCGGACACGATAGTGGTGGGCGTGTCCATCGGTGCGTCCGGCTCGGCATGGGCGACCGGCGCCGCGGCTGAAGGGACAAACCCGGCAAGGACCGCCGTGACCGATACGACGATCAGAGCCAGGTACAACGTCGGGTGGGTGCGAAATCGCATACAGTTCCTCCTCGTCGTGAGATCAAACGAAAGATCGGATCGCCGGGAACGGCTGGCAACTGGAACCGGCGAGAAGGCTGTCATCGGGTGAAACGATGCCTGGAACCCTGTTAAGTCGGACGCTGCGGGCCCGGCAGTTGCAGATCCCTGCGCTGACAAGACAAATACCGGGCAAATGTGCAACAAGTTTGTAGTTCGAGAATAGAGCAAGCATGGCACAAATAGAAGTGGCGCAGATTCCATTCTGCCGCATTAGGCGATTTCAGCACAGGTGTGCTATTCTATGCACCATGACCAAGACCGAACTCCCCCCTCCAAATGTGCACCTGAGCAAGATCGAGGCCCGGCGTTTTCTGCTGGCGCACCAGTGCTTGTGGCCGCCGCGACGCCTGCACGGCCAGGATGGCCTCCTCGACTTCATCCGTCACATCGGCAGCATCCAGTACGACCCGGTCAACCTGGTCGGACAGAACCCCGAGCTGGTGCTGCAAGCCCGCGTGGCCGGCTACACCCCCGCGCTGCTCGCCGGGCTGCTCTACACCGACCGCCGGCTGGTGGATGGGGTGGACAAGCAGGCGGCGATCTACGCGACCGAGGACTGGCCGCACTTCGCCCGGCAGCGCGCCCGGGCGCTCCAGTGGCACGGCGACCCGGGCAGCCAGCCGATGGCCATCGCTGACGCGGTGAAAAGTGCGATCCGGGAGCGCGGCCCGCTCTGTTCCGCCGACCTGGAACACAAAGAGGCGATTGATTGGTGGTGGGGCGCGCCCACGCGGCTGGGCCGGGCGGCGCTGGAGATCCTCTACCTCATGGGCGAGGTGGGGATCCATCATCGGGTGAACACGCGGCGCTACTTCGACCTGATGGAGCGGCTGCTGCCGGCCGATCTGCTGGCCGCGGCCGATCCTAACCCGACCGTCGAGGCGTACGAGGACTGGCATGTCGCGCGGCGGATCGGCTCGCTCGGCCTGGCCAGCCCGGCGATGGGTGAGCATTGGCTGGGCATAGGCGGGATGAAGGCCGAACCGCGGCGCGTTGTGTTGGCGCGGCTGGCCGCGCAAGGCGTCCTGATCCCGGTCGCAGTGGAAGGGGTGAGCCAGGCGCCGCTCTTCATGCGCGCGGCGGACAGGCCCCTGCTCAACGCGACCACGGCCGCGGACGGCGCGGACCCGGCAGCCGCGTTCATCGGCCCGCTAGATAACCTGATCTGGGACCGCGATCTGATCCGCTGGGTATTCGATTTCGACTACGTCTGGGAGGTGTACAAACCGGCCAGCCAGCGGAAGTACGGCCACTACGTCTTGCCTGTGCTCTACGGGGACCGCTTCGTCGCCCGCGTCGAGCCGATCTTCGACCGCAAGGCGCGCGTGCTGACGATCGCCAACTGGTGGTGGGAAGCCGGCGTCGAACCGGACGAGGCAATGGTCGCCGCGCTGGCGGAGTGCACGGCTGCGTTCGGCCGCTACCTGGGCGCGGAGGCGATCCGGTTAGGCGAGGCGGCAGATGGCCCGGTGCTGCGAGAGATGCTGGCGCAGGCCCAATGATCATCAGCGACGATGTGGGTCAACCGCATCCCGCCCGCGAATTTGCCTGCCGTTGATATTCAAATAGGCCGCATCTAAGCCAGGGTGAGGCGCTACAAGACATCGGTGCGGTGGGCAGTCACGGAGGCTGCCCACCATGCGCTTCACCACTCGTACAGCAACAATGCAGCCAGGACGGACAGCACCACCCCAACCAGCACAGCCTGGGGGTTGGTGTCGAACACGGTGAGATCAAGCTGGACCTTGATGAGCCCGGTCAGGACCAGCCCGATGAACACGACCATCGCGGTGGCCAATGCAAAGCTGACCTTCGGCCGCATGCGGCGATAACGATACATGCTGATCTCCTGCTCACCCGGCCACAAAAACCGCCGCACTGCGCGGGGGCAGCGCTAGGCCGCGCAGCGTGCCATGCACGACCCGCGCCGTCAACCCGCCCCAGCGGTCGGTCAGGCCGCCGTCCGGCAGCAGATCATCCACCGCGAGTGTCACGTCGTGCGGGACCTGCCCGGCGTTGAACACGACGACCGCCGCACTGTCAGCCGTGCGCCGGGCGTAGGCAACGACGTCCTCATGCGCGTAAAGCGTCTCGTAGCGGCCGCGGCGCAGCGCCGGGACCGCCTTCCGCAGGCTGATCGCCCGACGGGTGAAGTCCAACAGATCGTGATCCCAGGCCGCCTCATCCCAGGGGAACGCGCGGCGGCAGTCCGGGTCGTGCCCGCCGGCCATGCCGACCTCCGTGCCGTAATAGAGGCACGGCGCGCCCGGCAGCGTCAGCAGGAAGAGCAGCGCCAGGCGCAGCGCGCTCGCATCGCCGCCGGCCTGATGGATGAACCGGGCGGTATCGTGGCTGTCCAACAGGTTCATCTGCACCTGGGTGATCGCTTCAGGATAGAGTGACATCAAACGCTCGACCTGGTGGATGAACGCCCGGCCGCGCAGCGGGGTCAGCTTGAACCCGCCCGGCCGGTAGTGCCGATCCATCGTGTCGTAGGCAAAGAACCCCAGCGCCGCGCGCGACACGCCGTAGTTCATCACCGCGTCAAATTGGTCGCCTTGCAGCCAGCGTTCGGCCTCGTTCCAGATCTCGCCCACGATGTAGGCTTCCGGGTTCGCCGTCTTAACAACGCGGCGGAATTCGCGCCAGAACGCATCGTCGTCAATCTCCTGCGGCACATCCAGGCGCCAGCCGTCAATCCCAAACTCGATCCAGGTGCGCGCCACATCCCAGATGAAACGGCGTACGGCGGGCGTGTCTGTGTTGAGCTTCGGCAGCGCCGCGTTGCCCCACCATGCGGCATAGTTTGCCTTGCCGCCGCCGTAGGGGTGCAGCGGCCACTCTTCCACATGAAACCAGTCCAGGTAGGCCGATTCCGCGCCGTTCTCCAGGATGTCGTGGAACTGGAAGAACCCGCGCGAGGCGTGATTGAAAACGCCGTCCAGGACCACCCGGATGCCGCGGGCGTGCGCCGCGTCCACCAGCTCACGCAGCGCCGCATTGCCGCCGAGCATCGGATCCACCTGGGTGTAGTCGTGCGTGTGGTAGCGGTGGTTGGAGGCCGACTGGAAGATCGGGTTGAAGTAGATCGCATTGACGCCGAGCGCGGTCAGGTGGTCGAGATGCTCGGCCACCCCCAACAGGTCGCCGCCCTGGTACGCGTGCCCGGTCGGCGCCGCGCCCCACGGCTGAAGGTTGGCCGGCTTCGGCACCCGCTCGGATTTGGCAAAACGATCGGGGAAAATCTGGTAGAAGATCGCGTCGCGGACCCAATCTGGGGTAATCACGTCTGGCATGATGATCTGACTCCAATCAATGACAAGCGCTCACGCGGCTCCGCCGCGCATCAGCCGCTGGGTGGGGATACCGCACAGGAACCGGAACGGGACGTCGCCCGCGTTGCGGTACTGATGCTCCAGCCCGGCAGGCACAAAAATGACGCTGCCGGCGCTCACCTCGCGCCACTCCTCGCCCAGCAGCACGCGGCCGTGGCCTTCGATCACGTAGTTTTCGTGCTCGTAGGGGTGGGCATGATGCGGGGTGTACCCGCCCGGTGCGACTTCGATGACGCGCAACGCGTAGTTCGGCGCGCCGTCGGCCTTCTCATCTATCACCCAGCGGATGGTGACGCCGGGCGCCTGCTCGCCGAATACTTCGGCGGGCACTTCGGTATAGTGAACGGCTTTCGCCTTCGGCTCCGTCATCTGACACTCCTCTCAGACTCAATTGGCCGGGTCTTTTCAGCTATTATAGCCGCACGCCGCGCGGCGTCAAAGTTGGGGTGATATTCTGCTTCATTTTCGTCGCGAGCATGACACAAGTAATTGGCAAACCGGTGTCAGTCCGATGCGAACCTGCGTCGCGTCCACCGCGGGACGCGGGATCGCACCGACGGGACACCGCAATCTGGACAGATGACCCATCTTCCCCTAAAATAGCCTGACGGGGGGTGAGCTGAACCCCCTCTTTAGACATTCTGGAGGCTTTTTAACGTGAATATCATGGGGCAGATTGCCGTTTATCCGACGCCGGGGGCGCCTGTTGCCCGGCTATCCGAGTTGGCGCACAACCTTTGGTGGATTTGGAATCCAGCCGCCCAGGCGCTGTTCGAGATGATTGACCCGGAGCTGTGGACGCTGGTTAACCACAACCCGGTCAAATTCCTGCGGCGGGTCAGCCAGCGCAAGCTGGATGCGGCAGCGGCCGACCCGGCCTACCTGGCGCATTACGCGGCCGTGATGACCGCACTAGATGCGTACATGCACCCGGCTGCGCCGACGTGGTACTCCCACACCCACGGCGACGCGGCCGATCGCCTGATCGCCTATTTCTCCGCCGAATTCGGCCTGCACGAGTCGCTGCCGATCTATTCGGGCGGCCTGGGCATCCTGTCCGGTGACCACTGCAAAACCGCCAGCGATCTGGGCCTGCCGTTCGTCGGCGTCGGCTTCCTCTATCCGCAGGGTTACTTCACCCAACAGATTGACGCGGACGGTCGGCAGCAGGCGATCTACGAGAAGCTGGATTTCGCCGACGCGCCGGCGACCCCCGCGCTCGGTCCGGACGGTAAGCAGGTCACGATCAGCGTCGAGCTGCCCGGCCGCACCGTCTACGCCAAGGTCTGGCGGCTCCAGGTAGGCCGCATCCCGCTCTACTTGATGGACACCGACGTGGCGCAGAACGCGCCCGGCGACCGGGAGCTTTCGGCCCGGCTCTACGGCGGCGACCAGCAGATGCGCGTCTCGCAGGAGATCGTGCTGGGCATCGGCGGCGTGCGGGCGCTGCGGGCGTTGGGCCTCAAGCCGTCGGTCTGGCACATGAACGAAGGCCACGCGGCGTTCTTACAGCTCGAACGCATCCGTGAGCTCGTGGAGGGCAAGGGGCTGCCGTTCGACACCGCGTTGTGGGCGGCACGCGCCGACTCGCTCTTCACCACTCATACCCCCGTGCCCGCCGGCAACGACGCGTTCCCGTTCGATCTGATGGAGCGGTTCTTCGGCAACTACTGGGGCCGCCTGGGCCTGGATCGGGAACGCTTCATGGCGCTCGGCCGGTGGGAGCAGCCGTGGGGCTGGCAGTTCAGCATGACCGTGTTGGCGCTGCGCACCGCCGGCCTGGCGAACGGCGTCAGCGAGCTGCACGGCCAGGTCTCGCGGAAGATGTGGCGGGCGCTGTGGCCCGACGTGCCGTTGCCGGAGGTGCCCATCGGTTATGTCACCAACGGCGTCCACACCGACACCTGGTTGGACCCCGAACTCGCCACGCTGCTTGACCGCTATCTCGGCGCGGCGTGGCGCGATGGGCTCGACGATCGGGCCACCTGGGCCGCCGTGACCGCCATCCCGGACGCCGAACTGTGGGCGCAGCATGCCGCGGCCAAGCGCCGGATGATCGCGTTCGTGCGCGAGCGGCTGGTGAAACGGCTGATGCGCCTGAACGCGGGCCCGGCCGAGGTCAACGCAGCCGCGGCCGTGTTGGATCCGAACGCGTTCACCATCGGGTTCGCGCGGCGCTTTGCCACCTACAAGCGCGCCACCCTGATCTTCCGCGACCAGGAGCGGCTCAAGCGGCTGCTTAACGACCCGGCGCGGCCGATGCAGATCGTCTTCGCCGGCAAGGCGCATCCGGCGGACGAACCCGGCAAGGCGTTCATCCAGCAGATTTACCAACTAAGCCAGCAGCCAGGCTTCGCGGGCAAGATTGTCTTCGTCGAGGATTATGACGCCAACATCGCCCGACACCTGGTATCGGGCGTGGACGTGTGGCTGAACAACCCGCGACGGCCGTTGGAGGCCAGCGGGACCAGCGGCCAGAAGGCCGGGCTGAACGGTGTGCCGAATTTCAGCGTGCTGGATGGCTGGTGGCGCGAGGGGTACGACGGCCGCAACGGTTGGGCCATCGGCGCCGAGCGCGAGTACACCAGCGAAGCCGCGCAGGACGAGGCCGACGCGCTGTCGCTCTACCAGACGCTGGAGCAGGTGCTCATTCCGCGCTTCTTTGAGCGCGATGCAGTCGGGCTGCCGGCGAGTTGGCTGGCGGCGATGCGCGATTCGATGGCGACCGTCGGCCCGGACTACAGCTTCGATCGCATGCTGAAGGAATATGCGCACGCCTACTACCTGCCTGCAGGTCTGCTGGGCCGCAAGGTGGGCAATGGCCACTTCGCCGGTGCGCAGGCGCTGGCGGCTTGGGAAGATCGCGTCGCGGCCGCCTGGGCAGGCGTCACGATCAGCGCCGGCAGCCCGGTCCAAGGCGAAATGTCCGTGGGGAAGCCGCTGACGATCCGGGCCCGGCTGGCGTGTGCGCCGCTCAGCCCCGAAGATGTCGCGGTCGAGCTGGTGTTCGGCCGGCCCGCTGAGGGAGATGACCTGGCTGATGCAACCGTTGTGCCGATGCACCTGACTGGCAAGCCCGCCGACGGAGCGGCGTTCAACTACGAGGGCTCATTCGACTCGGCGTAAAGAGGCGCCTTCGCCTACGGCATCCGCGTCCGGCCGCATCATACCGACCTGCCCAACCCATTCGCACTGCCGCTGGTGAAGTGGGCATAGTTTAGAAGGGAGGTTTGGGCGGTCAGGCCGTCCAAACCTCCTTTCCCCTCGCGCATTATGAACGACGACCTTGGGGCTTTGAGCGATCGCGAGATCGAAGTGCTGAAGCTGGTGGCCACCGGCGCGACCAATCAGCAGATCGCGCGCGCCCTGGTGATCAGCCCCAATACGGTCAAAGTTCACCTGCGCAACATCTTCGAGAAGCTCGGTGTGCAGAGCCGCACCGAGGCAACCATGGAGGCGGTGCGCCGCGGGCTGGTCAGTGTGCCGGGTGCGCTGCTGACCGCGCCCGAGGCGAGCAGCAGCCAGGTTGAGGTGACGGCGCCCACGGCTGCGGACGCGTCGGCGAAGCCGCCCGTCGTGGTGGATCTGCCTGTGGCCGGCCGGCGGCCGGTCGCGCCGTGGCAGCGGGTCTATCTGTTTGCGGCGCTCCTTGCGGTGATTGCCGCCGCCCTGGCGCCCGCCTGGTGGCGTGCGCGCGGCCAAAGAGCGCCGCTGACCCCCTTCAGCGACGTGGGCCAGCCGCAAGTCGCGGCGGCGCCCCGGCCGGATGTCGCGCGCTGGACCGCGAAAGCTCCGCTGCCTGAGCCGCGCAGCCGCCTGGCGCTGATCGCCGCCGACCAGAAATTGTACGCCATCGGCGGCGAGACCGCGAGCGGCGTGAGCAGCCAGGTCACCATCTACGATCCGGACAGCAACGGCTGGCTGGCGGGGCCGGCCAAGCCGACGGCGGTGGCGAACGTGGCGGGTGCATTACTCGACGGCCGCATCTACGTACCAGGCGGCACCACCGCGTCCGGCAGCGTGACCAACGCGCTGGAGGTCTACGATCCCAAGGCGGCGACCTGGACGACGCGCGCCAGCCTGCCCGTGCCGTTGACCGCCTACGGGTTAGCGGCCCTGAACGGCCAGCTCTATCTCTTCGGCGGTTGGGATGGCGCCGCGTACCGCGCAGAAACTTATGTCTACGATCCCGCTCACGATGCCTGGTCGCAGGCCGCGCCGATGCCGGCCCCGCGCGCTTTCCTGGCCGCAAGTGCGCTGGGCGATGGAATCTACGTGGTCGGCGGGTATGACGGACAACGGGAGCTCGACACGGTGGCGCTCTACCGGCCGGCTGACGAAGGGGCTGCCGGTGGCCCATGGACGGCGCGGGCGCCGCTGAGCCAGCCGCGCGGCGGCTTAGGGCTGACGACGATCGGGACGCGGCTGTATGCGGTGGGCGGGGGCTGGACTGCGGCGCTGGCGTTCAATGAACAGTACGACGCCAAGGTGAATGCGTGGTCCCGCATCGGGACGCCGGTGGTGCCCTCCTGGCGCAACCTGGGCCTGGCCGCGCTGGACAACACGTTGTACGCGGTCGGCGGCTGGAGCGGCGCGTACCTCAACCGAGTTGAATCCTACCTGGCGCTGCTCCGCCAGATGTTGCCCCTGGGTGGCGGCGGAAAATAGGGAACGGACGATAGACGATGGATCGTCCGTCGTCAATGGTCTATCGTCCGCCCGTCACAGCGCCGGGCGTGCGAGCTTCTGGATCTTCGGCAGCGTCTCGCGCCAGGTGATTTGGGAGAGGCCGAGCTTCTGGCGCAGTTGATCAAGCGGCATCCCATTGCGATAGTCGCGCACCGCCGCGGTCCACCGCAACTGCTCGAATGACACCCCGCCCGCGACGCCGGTCGCCGCCGCCAGATCCTCCAGCACATACTCCAAATTTCGCGCCGTGCACTCGAAGAGATACTCGGCAGGCTTGTATTCGCGCAGATACTGCTTATAAGCCGGCGCAAAGTTTGGGCCGAGCGCCAGCTTGCGTTCCTTCAAGGTCTTGCGCGGATCGGGATAGCGCACGTAGAGCACCGGCGCCTGCGGGTTCGACAGGTCAATGTGCTCCAGCTTGATCTCCATGCACTCCCCTTTTTTGATCCCGGTCTGCAGCATCAACGTCACCAGCAGGTAGGGCCGGGCATCCGGCTTCGGCGCCCACAACAGATCCTGCGCGGTCCGCAGCAGCGCGTTCACCTGGTCATCATAAAGCAGCTCCGGCAGCGGGGTGGTTGGGCGCTCATGGATCAACGGCGCGGCCGGATCGCTGGGAATCGCCCCCGCTTCGGCCAGCCAGCCAAAAAACACCTTCAGCGTCGTCAGCCGCCGCGCATAGGACTTGGGGCTGCACGGCACCCCGCGGTCGGCCCGCAGCCAGGCCATGAAACGCTCGAGATCGGCCTGACCGACCGCACCGATGCGCCGATCCGCGGACATGTGCTTGCTGAACAGGCGCAGGTCGGCCTGGAAAGCCTTGATCGTGTTCTCGGAGAAGCCCTGGCGGAGCATGTGACTGTGAAAAGCGGTCGCGGCGGCAGCAAGCGTGGAGTCCGCGGTTAAATCCATCGGCGCTGAGGCGGCCGGGCGAACCTTTTCCCCGTCCACACCCTCGCTCGGCTTGCCCTTGGTGAAGAGGGCGAGTTGTTCACCGGACATCGCGGCCTCCGATCAAGTCACAAATTAACATCACTTCCCGGTTGACTTTCGTATAGACCAATTACGCGTAAGATACCAGGAGAGTAACCGTTTGTCAAGGCCGATCTTGTGCGCGATAATCGCCCGAAATCGGCATCGCAGCAAGGTGTTACGTGTCCCAAACAAGACGTCTCTGGCTGGCCCGGGCCCTCATCGGCCTGGTTTTTCTGTGGAATGTCCAGTGTGCGCTCGCTTTCCTGATCACGCCGGAGCGGTACGCGCCCGGCTTCGAGTTGAGCGGCGCGGCGGGCGAGGCGATGGTGCGCGGGATGGCGGTGCTCTTCCTGATGTGGAACGTGCCTTACGCTGTGGCGCTATGGCAGCCGGTGCGACACCGCGTTTCGCTTTATGAGGCGATTGCGATGCAGACGATCGGCCTGCTCGGCGAGAGCCTGATCCTGATCGCCTTGGGCGCGGGCCACCTGACCGCCGCCAGCAGTGTGACCCGCTTCATTGCGTTCGATGGCGCGGGGTTGATCTTCTTGGTGCTGGCTGCATGGGTGACGAGAAGACGATGACTCAGCATTATGTCGGCTGATCCAGGTCCCACCACTTCGACAGGCGACCATCGGAGCGCGGCGGCTGATCCGTGTAGTGCGAAACGTCGTTGAACACCATCAGACGAGCACGCACGGGGCTCTTGAAATCCAGCACGTTCAGGCATGCCGGGGATTGATCCAGCCGGTCGCGATAGCCGCGCGCATCGAAGCCGAGCAGGCTGCTGATGAGCAAACGGATCGTCGCCTTGTGCGACACCACCGCCACGTTCTCCCCATCGTGCTCCAACACGATCTCCCGGATCACCGGCAGCGCCCGTGCCAACACACTGATCCCCGATTCGCCGCCGGCGGGGGCGAAGATGTAGGGGTCTTCCTCCCAGTCAGCGTATTCTTTTGCGTATTCGGTTTCGACATCCACCCGGCGCAGCCCTTCCCAGCGGCCATGATCAATCTCCCGTAGCCCGTCGCGCAGGATTGGCTTCAGGGCGTGTGGCTGGGCAACGATGGAAGCAGTCGCCACCGTGCGCCGGAGCGGGCTGGCGTAGACAGCGGTCAGGTGGTCATCCGCCAGCCGCCGGGCCAGGGCGGCTGCTTGCGCCCGCCCGATGTCAGAAAGCTCCACATCAGTCGAGCCGGCAAAACGATCTTCTGCGGTGAGGACGGTGGCGCCGTGGCGGATCAGGAAAAGGCGTGTGGTCATGAAGCGGTCTCCTTCTCTGCGCAAAAGTGACGAGGGACGGTCGTGAGTATACCATGAACGCGACGCCGAGAAAAAGACGGAAAGGAATTGAAAAGCCGTACAAAGCCTGCTATACTGATCCGCGTCGCACGGTGGCGCGGGCAGCACCGGCGGCGAATTGTTGCTTCTCCTCAGGTCTCCCGCACCTGGCGCCTTTTCTGCACAGGAGGCCCTATGATCCCCGTTCGTCACCCCGCGCTCGCCGTCGTCTTTGTTGCGACCATTTGCCTGGCCGCGCTGATGGCATTATCAGCGCCGGCCGCAGCGCACGCCGCGCCGTTCGTTCCCTCCAACCTTCCCAACCCGCTCACCATCGCCGGCAATCCGCTGCGGGTGACGGTCGGCGGGGACAGCAGCATCCAGGTCTACCACAGCCGCTGGGGCAGCTTTGGCCAGGTGTACGGTTGGGAGGATGGCAGCGCCGACAGCGGTATCTGGCTGCGGGTGGGCGATGAGCTCTACGGGCCGGACGCGTGCTTTACGGGCCGGTCAACGACGAACCTGTACATCGTGCGGCCCTGGACGCGCATCAGCCAGACCGGGCCGGCGGGCGCGGGCACCGCGGGCGATCCGTGGGTCGTCACAACCGTGCTCGATGCGGGGACGACCGGCATCCGCGTGACGCAGCGGGTGTCGTACGTGAACGGCCAGGACTACTTCCGGCTGCAATGGGACGCCGTTAATTTCTCCGGGAGCGCCAAAACCATCACGCTCTTCCATGCAGCCGACAGCTACTTCGCCAACGACGACTACGGCCAGGGGTATCACGACCCGGCCAGCGGCGCGGTGGGCAGCTACGTTAGCAGCGGCCCATGGTACATGTTGTTTGTGCCTGCATCGCCCGCGACCGCGTACCAGGAAGGCTGGTTCTACGATATTTGGGACGGCATCGGCTACTGCGGCGACAATCAGACGTGCCCGGTGTCGGGATCATGCGATCCGGGGCCGGGCTTCGCTAACACCCTCGAGGCGGCCGGTGTGGACAACGGATTCGGCCTACAGTGGGAGCGGACACTCGGGTCGGGCGCCGCCGGGTCGCTGAGCGATTGGTGGACCTTCGGCAGCGTCCCCACCCTGCCCGGCCAAGAGCCGATGCCTACCCCGACCCCCACGTCTACGCGCACGCCGACGGCCACGCCTACGCCGACGGCCACCAGCACGGTGGAGGTGTGCAACCAGACGATCACGGCGCAGTACGGGCCACCCTCGGCGGCCAACACCTGGCAGCGATTCACGATCCCGCTAACTGCAGCAACATTCAGTGTGGACAGTGCCACATTTCAAAAGGTGATGGCGCAGGTTACGCAGTTTCGCATCCGCACCGAGATGCACGATGGGGCGGACGTCGGCGGGGTTGACAACGTAGCGGTTGGTTCGCGGTTCAGCACCGGATTCGATGCCGGGCCGGAGGGGTGGACGGCCGCCGGCGACGGCACGATGGAGTGGAAGTCGTCCGGCGGGAACCCGAGCGGGTACCTGCAAGTCAGCGATTGGGCAACCGGGGATTGGCACTGGGCCGTCGCGCCGCTGAGTTGGGGGGGCGACTGGCGCAACGTGATTGGCGCCAACATCGGCTTTGACGTCAAAACTAACTACCCGGACTATGCCTCGGTCATCGAGATCAGTTGCACACAGACCAAACGCCTGACCCTGACGGCCGATCCGTTCGTCGTCCCACTCGGGGACAGCTCGAACATGACGGTGGGCCTGAGCGAGAGCGCGGCCCAGGCTGCCGTGGTGGCGTTGGAATCCAGTGCTTCCAGTTGCATCACTGTGCCTGCTTCCGCCACCGTGCCGCAGGGCCAAATCAGTGCGATGTTCCTGGCTCAGGCTGCGGGGGGCGCAACGCCGGGGTGCGAGGCGGTGATCACGGCCTCCCACGCGGTCTACGGCATCTCTCGGCTGACGCTGCGTGTGGCGAGCGCCACGCCAACGCCGACCACGACAGCATCGCCGACGCCCACTGCGACCGTTACGCCGGGTGGCTGCGGCGGGCCGACCGAGGCCGGGACCGTCGTCCGCACGCTGGTCTATCACCAGATCACATCGCTAAGCCCCAACGGCGTGTGGGATACGCCACGCGGCGCGATCATCAGCGCCAACGGCCAGCGCGCCGCCTTCGCCGCCGGTTATGACCCAACGCGGTTCTACGTGATGAACGCTGACGGCTCCGGCGCGCCGCTCCAGGTTGACGTGCGCACGGGAGCGGAGGGGGTGGGCGCTGCGGAGGTTGCCCTCAGCGCGGACGGTTCGCGGCTGATCACCGTGGGGGCGGAGAAAGACTACTGGATCGTGCGCGCGGTCAACGCCGACGGCAGCAACCTCCATCCGGTGATCACCCTGGGCCGCTATCTGGGCTTTCGGCTGTCGGGTGACGGCAGCCAGGTCTTCTTCCTCAACCCGGAGGATTTCGATCTCAACAGCCAACGCTACAAGGCCGGCCTGTACGCGGTCAGTGTGGACAATCCGACGCAGGTGCGCAAAATCGTTGATCGCGATGCCATCGCTCAACTGTATGGCGTCGCCTCCGACGGCGTCCGCCCCGTTGGCACCGCATTTGGCGCCTCGCGCGACAGCAGCCGCTTCGCCTTCACCGCCTCCGTCCCCGATCATGGCGTGCGTGTCCTGCTCGTCAACGGCGACGGCAGCGGGCTAGCGGCGCATCCGTTCCCAGACAACTACTTCTGGCAGGCGCCCAATGTCGCGATCAGCGGCGACGGCAGCAAGGTCTTCTACCTCGGCCAAAAAAGCCCCTGCTGCTCCGCCCCCTATGAGATGGGCGTGTTCGCTTACGGCAGCGGCGCCAGGACGGTGCTGAGCGACTACGGCGGCGGCAACACCGATAACCAGATCGCCCAGCTGAGTTACGACGGCTCCAAACTGTACTACGTTGGAATATTGTACAACACCGACGGCAGCGGCCGCCTTGAGCTGGCGATTCCAGGGCCCGGCTACGGCGGCGACCCGCCATCCATCGTCAACGGCTACGGCCTGTTCATGGCTTCAATGAACGACGGCGCCACGCGCTTCCTGTACCGCCCCTTCTACAACTCCGGCGAGCCGCTCCAGCTTGCCACCCTGGATCTGAACCCCGCCGGCCTGGGGCCGGCGCCTGCGGTCACGGATCCGAAGATCGCACCGGCCTATGTGTTGGCCGACGGCAGCACGAAGGCGACGATCAGAGCTCGCGTCAACACCAGTCAAACGCTCCTGCGGGTCAATGGCGTGTCGCTGCGCGACGGCGTCAACGATGGCACTGTCCTGAACGGGGGCACGGTTCTGCTCGATGACGGGACACAGGGAGATCTTGCGCCCGGCGATGGGGTCTTTACCAGCAACCGCGTGTGGGCGTCCAGCGGCGCGCCGCTCGGCCCGCGCCTCGTGCGCATGCGGGCCGAGGTACGGACGGGCGACGGCAAGCGCCACGCCACTGCGCTCGATGTGGCGCAGTTGGAGGTCGCCAATCAGGTCCCGCCGGGCGCGGCCACCTGCACGCCGACGCCCACCGCCACGCAAACCCGCACGCCGACGCCGACCAGCACCCGTACATCCACGCCCACATCAACGCGCACCGCGACAGCCACAGCCACTCCGACGTGGACTCCTGGCTGCGGCAGGCCAACCGAAGCGGGGACGGTCGTCCGCACGTTGGCCTATCACCAGCTCACCGCCCTCACCGGCTCTCCGCAGATACACGGTGGCAAGCGGGGCTCCATCCTCTCGGCCGACGGGAGCCGCGCCGCCTTTGTCATCAAGGATGAGCCTTCTCACGTCTACGTCATCAATGCAGATGGCACGGGGCTGCGCGAAGTGGACACAGTTCCCGGGAACTGGGACCCGAGAGTGGACATCAGCGCGGACGGCTCAAAGGTGTTGTCGAGCGACCGCACCAAGGTACGCATCGCCAATGCGGACGGCTCGGGTGCGCACGAGGTCATGGATCTGACGGGCTTCTATTACGTGCGGCTGTCGGCGGACGGGACGAAGGTGTTTTTCAGCCTCGACCGGAACGCGGCCATCAACGGTGCGTCGCTGGCGGCGGGGTTGTACGTCATCAATGCCGACGGCGCCGGGCTGCGGCGGATTGTGAGCCCGGAAGCGGTGTATGCACTGCTTGGGCGGGCGGTGCCGGAGATTCCGTTCGCGTTCTCTGGGGCGGCACTGGATGTGTCGGAGGACGGCCAGCGGATCGTGTTCAACGTGATGCCGGACTGGAACCCGAACTATGCACTGTCGGCCCGGCTGGTGCGGGTGAACAGCGACGGGAGCGGGCTGCAAGAGGTTGCGCTTTTCGGGAGCGAGCATCCGGTTCTGATGAACCTCGGGATCAGCGGGGATGGGCGCACGGTCTTTTATGTGGCGGAGAGGACGGCGGGGTGGGAAGTGTGGGTGATGAACTGGGATGGGTCGGGCAAACGGCAGCTCGATGTAGTCGGGGGGTGGAACGGCACTGAGGGGGAGGTCGCCCAGTTGTCGCACGATGGCTCGAAGCTGAACCTCGGCTCCCGAAACCGCCTCTACAACACCGACGGCAGCGGCATGCTGCAACTGGCGGCCTATGGCCCCCACCTGGATCCGCCGCTGATGGTGGGCTCGGGCGATGGCGGCTTCCAAAGAAGCAGCATGAGCCGCGATGGCACGCGATTCCTCTTCTTCTTTAACCTGGGTTATGTGGACGGCGCGCCGACGTCAAACCAACTGGGCTTGCTGGAGCTGAACCCGACCAGCCTGGGCCAGGCGCCCGCCCTGACGGATCCCAAGATCGCGCCGTCCTACGTGGTGATCAGAGACTCGAAGACCGGTGTCAGCGTCCGTATGAACACGACCAACACGCACATGCGCACCAACAGCGTGGCCTTCCGCAATGGGGTGGAGGCAAGCGGCATTGACCAGGTCGCGCTGTACGACGATGGCAGCTACGGCGACATGACAGCGGGCGATGGCCGCTTCACCAACAACACGATTGGAGCCAGCACGTCGGCCACAGTCGGCCCGCACACGGTGCGCATCAAGACCGAGGTGCGCGCGGCCGACGGCCGGCGCCACGCCACCGCGCTCGACGTGGCGCAGTTGGATGTCGCCACTTCGGTGCCGCCGGGCTTGGGCCCCTGCACGCCCACGCCGACGCCAACGCTGATACTCACGCCGACCCGCACGTCGACGCCCACGGTCGGCCTCCCCGACCTGACCGTCACCCGGTTGGAGGTGAACCAGGCGGTCCAGAACAACGACAACAGCATCCCGCTGATTGCTTCCAAGCGCACCGTCGTGCGGGCGTACCTGGGGCTCAGTTCCTCAATGCCCATCGGCACAGTCACGGGTGAGCTGCGGGGCTATCGCGGGGGCACGCTGCTGGGCAAAGTTGCGCCGTTCAACCCCGGCGGCCGGATCACCGTAGTCCAGCCGACCGACTGGCGACAGATCAACCAGACCCTGAACTTCGAGGTGCCGTTCGGCTGGCTGAAAGGCACCGTACGGCTGGAAGTCGAGGTCAACAACGATCGCGCAGTGGCAGAAGGCAACACCAGCAACAATACATCGTCGTTCAACGCGAGCTTCGTAGATGGCGGCGACCTGCGCATCGCCTGGCTGCCGATCCGCTACGTCACACCCGGCTATACCGGGCCGGCCGAGCCTTCCGCCCGCATCGCTAAGGGGCAGGCGTGGCTGGTCGCGACCTACCCGGTCAGCCACACGCGCGTCAAATACTACCCCTGGCCCGGGATCACCTGGGGCGGCAATGTCAACGTCGGCACCGGCTACATCAAGCTGCTGAACTACCTGGACCGCTTGCTGCAACTCAGCCAGACCGGTCCCCGGCCGGATCACGTCTACGGCTGGCTGCCGACGAGCATTTTCTGGGGCAACGGCCTGGCGCAGCTTCCGGGTCACGCTGCCTTTGGCAACGACACCGACGGCCGCTGGCGCCGCACCTTTGCCCACGAGCTTGGACACAACTACAACCTCGGCCACTGGGACGCAACGATCGGCGCGCACGGCTTCGACGTTGCCGAGCGCGAGGTGCGCACGGATACCCGGCTCGACTTCATGGTCCCCGGCCGGCTGGAGAACGAAGCCTGGGTTGCGCCGGGAGTCTACACCTATCTGCATGAGAACATGGCGACGGCGAAGGCGCAGAGCAGCAGCGGTGAGGAGGCGGCGACCGAATATCTGCTCGTTTCCGGCCTGATCAACCAAGATGGCACGGGCAGCTTCGATGCATTCTATCGCCAGGCGCAGGCCGACCCACTGGAGAACCCGCCGGACGGCACGGCGTATTGCCTGGAGTTATATGATGCCAGCAACACGAAGCTCTCCGGCCGATGCTTCGATGTCTCGTACGGCTTCGGTGACAGCACAATTCCCATGCCAACTGCGCCCTTTGCGCTGACCGTGCCCTTCCCGCCGACGGCCCAGCGGATCGTGCTGACCCACGGCGCCGCGACCGTCGCCACACGCACGATCAGCGATCATGCCCCGCTGGTCGTGGCGTCTCTGCCCACCGGTGATGTGACGAAGACGGTCAACTGGGCGGCTCTTGACCAGGACAACGATCCCCTCAGCTACTCCATACTTTACAGCAACGACAACAAACGGTCGTGGTACGCGCTGGCGACGGAGCTCACAGCAACGACGTACAGCCTGGACACGGGCACGCTGCCGGGCGGGACGGCCGCGTACGTGCGCATCCTGGCCAGCGATGGCGTCAACACGGGCCAGGCGGACGCAGGGCCGTTTGTCGTAGCCGGCAAGCCGCCGACCGCGCTGATCAACGCGCCGGCCGATGGCGCAACGGTCGCGCCTGGCCAGGCCGTGCTGCTGATCGGCGACGGCTTCGACCCGGAGGACGGCTCGCTGCCCGACGACCGCTTCATCTGGACGTCAAACCGGGACGGCGTCCTGGGCACGGGACCGACGGTGGAGCGGACCCTCAGCGGCGGGACGCACACCATCACCCTGACGGTGGGCGACAGCCAGGGCAACCAGGCGACCGCCAGCATCGTGCTGAAGGTGCGGCGGGGCGGAGTGTACCTGCCGGTCATCGTGCGTTAAGTGAACCCCTTCGGGTCTGCGAGACCCGAAGGGGTTTTGCCACGCGCAAAGCGTGTTGTATACTGCATCCCTGGCATAGCCAAATGAATTCGGAAGGCAAAGCCGAATCGAATTCGGGACGAAAGGGCGGCTCGCCGCAAGGTCGGCCTACGCCGACCAGTTATGTGTTCTCTTGCCCCGATGGAGATGCCTTGTGAGACGCAACAAACTATCCTTGTTTCTACACCTGGTCTGGGCCACGTGGGATCGCCTCCCCATGATCACGCCGGACATCGAGCGGCGACTGTATCGCGAGATCGAGAGTGAAGCGGTCAAGATGCGCTGCATCGTGTTGGCTGTAAATGGCATTGAGGATCATGTGCATGCGGTACTCATCATTCCGACCATACTGACGATCGCTGATCTGGTGAAACAGATCAAAGGAGCCTCGTCACACTTTGTCAACGAGGTGTTGCGGCCAGAAATGCCATTTAAGTGGCAAGGCAGCTACGGCGTGTTCACAGTCAGCCGGTGGGACGTAGATAAAATCGTGGCGTATGTGAAAAACCAGAAGCAGCATCATGCCGATACGACGTTGCTTCCGGAATGGGAGGAGACCTACGAGGAGGTTGCGGCCGCGGAATCGACCGAATGAAATTGAGGCCGAATCGAATTCGGGGCGACGGGGCGGCACGCCGCAAGGTCGGTCTACGCCGAACCACCGCAGCCCACACCGCGTCCACGCAGGTGGACGCCCGGCGGCACGCCTTTCAGCGGCGATTTCAATCGCTTAAGGAGCTGCAATGACAGCGGATTTGACGGCGATCGAGGGATCTCGCCGGCCCAGGCACGGCAAGCGGACGCCGCGGCTCGCAGTGGACAAGGCCGCGCTGAAGCGGCTGCGCCTGGTGGCGGTCGCGTATTCGCACGTCAAGAGCGAATGGTTCGCGACGCCGGAGGCCTACCAGGCCGAGGTGGAGGTGGAGCAACGCGCCAAGGAGGTCGTCGCGGCCCTGCGAAAGCTGGGCGTGAAGGCCAAGGCGTACCGGGCCGATCGCTATTTCATGGCGAAGCTGTTGGTCGATCAGCCCGATCTGGTGCTGAACCTGGTGGACACGCTGCGAGGCAGCGATGCGCTGCAAGTGTCGATTCCCGGCGCGCTTGAGCTATCGGGCGTGCCCTATACCGGCGCTGGGATGCGCGGCCTGGTGATCGGCAACGATCGCAACCTGGTCAAGGAGTTGCTCGACGCCAACGACGTGCCCACGCCGCCCTTCCAGTTCGTCACCCGGCGCGGGACACGGATTCGCGAAGACCTTGAATTACCCCTGATCGTGAAGCTCAACGAGGGCGGCGGCAGCGTCGGCATTGACAACGCGGCCGTGAAGGAGAGCTACGAGGAGGCGCAGGAACGAGCCGATGCGCTGATCGGCGCATATAAGATGCCGGTGGTTGTTGAACAGTTCATTGAAGGCCCCGAGATCACAGCCGTGGCGTTCGATGACGACGAGCACCTGCATGTCTTCTGCGCCCAGAAGGTCTTCAAGGACAGCGAGAGCCGCAAGTATCAATTCACCAGCTTCGAGAGCTACAGCGAACCCGACTGCTATCACTATGCGGTGGCCGAGCCTGCCGTGATCGAGGCCGTGACCTGGTATGTGCGCCGCGCCTTCGAGGTGCTGCGCTGCCGCGATTACGCCAAGTTTGACGTGCGGATCGACGCGGCGACGGGCACGCCCTACTTCACCGACGCCAACCCCAACACCGCCTTTGGCCCCAACCTGGGCCTGCCGATGACCGAAGTGTTGCAGTTGCACGGGATCAAATTCTCCAAAGTGCTTGCCAGCCTGATGACGAAACATGCTCGCCGAATCTATCCCCTCGCAGTGCGCGTGTAAACCGCCCGCGCTGCCGCGCATCTGCCAGATCTCCGAGTATCACTGCGGGCCCGCCGTGGTGCAGATGCTCCTCGCCCGGTTCGGCGTCGTCGCGAACCAGGAACATCTCACTGAACTGGCCGACGTAGCGGCGACGATTGCCACGCAGGGCGCCCGCGTCGACCAGCTCGCCCGCGCGGTGGCCTGGCTGCGCGCCGGGGTGCGCCTGTGGTACAAGACCCATGCGACGGCCGAAGATCTGGCCGCGCTGGTCTGCGAACACCGCTGTCCGGCCGGCGTCGAGTGGCAGGGCTTCTTCGAGGAGAGCGAAGCGGATGAGGACTGGGTTGAGGGCGACTACGGCCACTACAGCGCGGTGACGCGCGTCGACCCCAGCCGCGGCCTGATCACCCTCCGCGATCCTTACCCCGATTTCTGGCGCGCGGACCGGGTGTTCCGGTTGGACTGGTTCATCAGCCGCTGGTGGGATGTCAACCTGGCGCCGGCGCCCGAATCGGGCCGGCTGCGCCCGGTCGAGGATCGTCGGATGCTGTTTATCATCGCTCGCGAACACGCGCGATTCCCCGCTGCGCTCGGCATGACACTCGGGTAAACCGACGTTGCAGACGCCTACGCCCGCAACGCTGATCGTCATGAGGCTCCGCATTCATCCTATTCACGCTCGCGCCTTGACATTTACCCCAAGCACGACTAGAATTAGTTGCATCTAGATCGAATTAGTTTCCAGGAGGATCATGTGGAAACGGATGCACGAACCGAAGAGTTGCTGGAGTTTTTCAAGGCGCTGGCCGATGCAAACCGCTTGAAGATCATCGGGGTTCTCGCGCAGCAGCCGTGCACGGTCGAGCAATTGGCCGCCATGCTCGAGCTGCAGCCATCCACGACCTCGCGCCACCTCTCCTACCTGGCGCACGTCGGCCTGGTGAGCGCCCGCGCCGAGGGGTATTACAGCGTCTATCGCTTCGAGGCCGCGGCGTTGGAGGCATTGGCCAAACGCCTCCTGGCGCGCGAGACCCTGCCGGCCATCGCCGCGGATGTCAATCTCGACGCGTTCGACAGCAAGGTGCTGCGCGATTTCTCCCTGCTCGATGGCCGACTGAAAACGCTGCCGGCGCAGCGCAAGAAGATGGAAGCCATCCTGCGTCATGCGGTGACGCTGTTCGAGTTTGACGTGGAATATCCCGAAAAAGAGGTGAACCGGATCCTGGCGCAGTTGCACGAGGACACCGCGACCCTGCGCCGGGAACTGGTTGACAACAAATTCATGGCGCGCGACCGCGGCATCTACTGGCGGCTGGCGGACGCAGCGCGCCCGGCCGCCGCGTGAAGCGACAGGCGACGAGGCAGCCCTATTCTTCCCACCGGAACTGCAAGGCAACCATGCGCCGGTAGATGCCGTCCGGCCGGGCCAGCAGTTCGGCGTGGGCGCCCTGCTCCACGACGCGGCCGCCGTCCAGCACGATGATCCGGTCGGCGTTAGTGATTGTACTCAGCCGGTGGGCGATGACGAACGTCGTGCGGTCGCGCATCAGCCGCTCCAGGGCCTCCTGCACCGCCTGCTCCGATTCGGTGTCAAGCGCTGACGTTGCTTCGTCCAGGATCAAGATGCGCGGGTTCTTCAGCAGGGCGCGGGCGATGGCAATACGCTGGCGCTGCCCGCCGCTGAGCTTGACCCCGCGTTCGCCGACGCGCGTGTCATACCCCTCCGGCAGCTCGGCGATGAAGTTGTGGGCGTTGGCCGCCTGGGCCGCAGCCTCGACTTCGGCCTGGGTGGCGTCCAGCTTGCCGTAGCGGATGTTATCGCACACGGTGCCGCCGAACAGCGCGGTCTCCTGCGGCACGATGCCGATCTGTTCGCGCAGGCTGCGCAGCTTCACGTCCCGGATGTTATAGCCATCAATGGTGATGCGGCCAGTGTTCGGGTCGTAAAAGCGCAGGATCAGGTTAACCAACGTGGTCTTGCCCGCGCCGCTGGCGCCGACCAGCGCCACCACCTGGCCGGGCTGGGCCGCCAGATTGATGTCGCTGAGCACGATGCGCGCTGCGTCCGCATCGCCGTAGTCGAAACAGACTCCCTCAAAACGCACTTCGCCGCGGATCAGCGGCAGTTCGACTGCATCCGCGGCGTCCTGCGCCTCCGGGGGAGTGTCCAGCAGCTCAAACACCCGCTCGCTGGCGCCCAATGCACGCTGGAACTGGCTGTAGAGCCCGGTGAAGGTCGCGATCGGCGAGGCGACCATCATCGTGTAGATCAGAAATGAGACGAGCTGGCCCGGCGTCAGCCGGCCCGCGATCACCTCCCGGCTGCCGAACCAGAGCACGACCGCGATCGCGCTGAACGCCACCAGCCCGATGATCGGGCCGATAATCGCCTGGATCCGGGCGCGGGTGATGGCGATGCCGAAAAGCCGCTCGACACCCTCGCCGTAACGGTTGATTTCATACGCCTCCCGGGCGAACGACTTGACGATGCGCACACCGCTCAACGCTTCCTCAGCGGTCGCCGTGGCCTCGGCCAGCGCGTCCTGCGCCTGCCGGCTGATCTTCCGCACCATGCGGCCCAACACGATCATGCCCACGACGGCCAGGGGGATGATCGCGAGCATCAGCAGCGTCAACCGGGCGGCCATCACGAACAGGATCACCACGCCGCCCACCAGCATGATCGTCTGCGAGAGGAGGCTGAGCAGCGTGCCGGTCACCGCGTCCTGGATCGTCGTCACGTCGCTGCCCAGCCGCGAGATCAACTCGCCGATGCGCGTGCTGGCAAAGAAGCTCAGCGACATGATCTGGAGGTGCCCGAACAGCAGTTTCCGCAGGTTGGTCACTACCCGCTCGCCCACCCACGAGATCAGATAGCTCTGGCCGAAGCCGAGGATGGCCTGCGCGACGAAGATGCCGAAGAGCAGCAGCGTGACCCGGTTGAGCATCGGCAGGTCTGCCTGCACGAGAGCGCTGTCCACGATGCTCCGGATCGCCAGCGGCAGCGCCAGCGACAGCAGGCTGTTGAGCGTCAGGATCACGCCCGCGGCCGCCAGCCAGCGCCAATACGGCTTGACGAAGACCAACAGCCGGCGGTAGTTGGTGAACAGGCCGCGAAAGAACGCGCGGTCGGGCAGAGGGAGGAGCGGCGGTTGAGAGCTTTGGGATGCAGTCATCGTTTCACCTGGGTCACAAAATATCCTTCTGCGGCCCAGGTGACAGTATACCTCAGACCGGATAGACGGGTAAACTCAGATGGGCCTTCAGCGCCATCACAGACAAACTGATAAATCAGTAAAACGCCCCGCCTTCCTCGAGAGGAAGGCGGGGCGTTTGTGTTCATGCCCGGACGGCTAGGAGGCCCCGGTGGGGTTCAGCACCCTAGCTCCGACGGCGCCAGACGACGACTCCTGCCAGCAAGCCGGCCAGGGTGAGGCCAACGAAGCGCAGCGACAGCCCGGCGCTGGCCGTCCCGGAGAAGCTCGACAGCGACACCGCGGACGGCGTCAGCGTGTAGGTGTTGACGAAGGTGCAAGTCACAGTCTCGCCGCTGGTCAACCCGATCGCAGTTGCAGGGCTGCCGTCGCTGCACTCCGCGCTGGTCTGATTCCAACCTGCGGGTAGCGTCTCTCCCGCCACATACGTCCCCGGCGGCAGAGAGAGGGTGTGGGTGTTCGACAAGGCAGGATCCGCATCATCGTCCAGGAGGAACTGGTGGTTGAGACCGTTCCCCGTCACGCTGAAGGCGAAATCCTGTGAGCTGGTCGGGACGGTGTGTTTGACGATGATCAAGGTGGCATTAGGGGGCACCGTAGAGCTTTGCATCTGATTGTCGCGCGAGCCAACGGATGCGCCGTCCAACAGCTCGAGTTGGACATGGTAGGGCGAGCCGGAGATCTGACCGGCGCCCCCGCCCATCGTCTCCCAGTCTATCGTGCGGGCCACGTGTGCGCCGAAGACGAGCATTACCGGGCAAGTCGTCACACCACCGGATGTGGTGCAGTTCCGAGCGGTGCTCGGGTCTACATTGAAGGTGATGGTGATTCCCGTGTCGCTGTCGCCTGCGTACGTGCCATGCGCGACGGCTGGCGCGGTGGCCGACAACAGGTCGCCGTTGAACATGGTGAAGACCTGGCCGGCCGGCTCAGTCACACCCAGCGAATTCATGTACGGATCGGCCGGGATGGACAGGGTATCCACCGACCACGCGGTGCAGCCTGTGACATTTTGGCACAGGTCCGGCAGGGTGATCCAGTTTTCCGACCAACTCCAGGAGGTCAGGAAATCATAGGCGTGCGTGCCGTTCTTGGTCGAGCCGTAGTGGAAGGTGACCGTATGCTGCCCGGCCGTCAAGTCGGTCAGCCAGAGCCGCTGCACCGTCGCATCGCCTTCGATATACCGTGAGTTGTTCTGATTCAGGTTACCGTTGATCCACCGGCAACCGGTGTCCCCGGCGCCGTATCCGTTTCCCTGATCGTTGGAACACTGATCAAAGGTCCCAATAGACCCGGCCGATGCGGCGCCGACAAATACCGTCAGCAGCGCCAGGGCTGCAATCAGGACGACCGCGATCCTGCCGCGGCCGCCGAGGGGAAACGCCAACTTTACCGACATATTGCCTCCTTCAAAGCAACTGAGATCGATGGGCCAGCCTGGCGCTGAGCCTTGCCTGAGACATAGCGCTTGCCGATGGACCCGGCCCGGAGGAAGGGAATGGACAGCGAGCCTTAGAGCTGTGTCGCAATGCCTGGATGCTTTCGAATGACGCGAATTGCATGTTGGCAGAGCGGCGCCCGCCGTAATCATTGCCTTTGTTGAAAACTTCAAGGCCAGAGCATATTATTATTATATAATTGATAGTAATGTAACCTTACATCCACTGTGAGGATCATCACAGTGAAAGCTTCACCGAGCGCAACGGCCCGTCGAGCGGCCAGGAACGCCCAAAGGGGGCGGCACGGCTCGCTCCACCGAGCACCGCTACGTTGAGAATCGCCGTCCGCCGGCAGGTCTGTTTGACAACCCATGGTCGCTGTGCTAAACTCCCACCATCAGAGGCGGTGATGGAAACGAGTAGGCGACTCACCTGCGCCCCAGCGAGTCCGGGACGATGCAAGCCGGACGCGTAGGCCCCGCTGAAAATCCTTCCGGAGCTGCGACCCGAACGGCCTCGCAAGAGAGCCCAGTAGACGTCGCCGGGTGCGCCCGTTAGCGTGCGGAGGCGTGTTGGCGCCTGAGTGGACGGTCACAGGTTCAAGGTTGAAGGTTACGAGTGCCAGGTCGAAAGTCGCTTGACTTCTGATACCTGATCCCGGACGCCTGATCCCTGGACACCGTCAAGCGGGGTGGCACCGCGGGAGCTACGCTCTCGTCCCCAGTGTGGGATGAGGGCGTTTTTATTTTAGAGGTCAGAGATCAGAGATCAGAGGCTGGCATAGGCTTCTATTCTCTGACTCCTGACTCCTGGCCGGAGGTTCTCATGACGGATCTGCTCTACCAAACCGACAGTTACCTGCGTGAGTTCAACGCGACCGTCGTCGCGGTGGATGCGGCGGCCGGCCACGTGGCGCTGGATCGCACCGCGTTTTATCCGGGCGGCGGCGGGCAGCCGGGCGACGTCGGCGCCTTGACGTTCGATGGCGTGAATGCGCCGGTGACGCAGGTGAAGAAGGAAGGGGACATGGTGTGGCATTGGCTCGGACCTCTCCCCGCCGGCTCCCCTCTCCTGCCAGGAGAGGGCCAGGGGGTGAGGTGCATCCTCGACTGGTCCCGCCGCTACGCGTTGATGCGCACCCACACCGCCATGCACATCCTCTGCGGCGTCGTCTGGCGCGATTACGGCGCATCGGTGACGGGCGGCAACATGGATCCGCTGCAGGGCCGCATGGACTTTGAGTTCGCCACGCTCCGCGCTGAGCTAGTGGGTGAGATCGAGGCGAAGTGCAACGCCGAGATCGCCGCGGCGCGGGATGTGCGGATCAAAATCCTGCCGCGCGACGAGGCGTTTCTTATCCCCGATCTGATCCGCACCAAGATCAACTTGCTGCCGCCAGGCATCCTGGAGGTGCGCACCGTGGAGATCGTCGGGCTCGACCTCCAGGCCGACGGCGGCACCCACGTCGCCAACACGCGGGAGGTCGGGCGGATCAAGGTCGCAGACTACAAGTCGAAGGGTGCGATCAACAAGCGGATTTATGTCGAAGTGGGGAATGAGTAGACCAGGAAACAGGCAAACGAGAAAACAAGTAGACAAAGTGCTGTAACGGAATACGCACGACGCAGAGGTTCTTCCTATGGCTAAGTTCAAAGACGTTTCTCCCCAGGTGAGCCTGCCCGACATGGAGCAGGACGTGCTCCGCTTCTGGCAGGAAGCCGATGTCTTCGCCAGGGTTCAGGCGCAGACTGCCGATGGACCGCGCTTCGTCTTCTACGAAGGGCCGCCCACGGCGAACGGCCGCCCCGGCATCCACCACGTGCTGGCGCGCGCGTTCAAGGACATCTTCCCGCGCTACAAAACGATGCGCGGATTCTACGTCTCGCGCAAGGGCGGCTGGGATACGCACGGCCTGCCGGTCGAACTGGAGGTCGAGAAAAAGCTGGGCTTCTCGGGCAAAAAAGCCATCGAGGAGTATGGCATCGCGGCCTTCATCCAGAAGTGCCGCCAGAGCGTCTACGATTATGTAGATGAATGGGAGAAGCTGACGGCGCGGATGGGCTTCTGGGTGGATCTGCCCACCGCGTACTGGACGCTGACCAACGACTACATCGAATCGCTGTGGTGGATCCTGAAGCAATACTGGGAGCGCGGTCTGATCTACCAGGGGTACAAGGTGGTGCCGTACTGCCCGCGCTGCGGCACGCCGCTCAGCAGCCATGAGCTGGCCCAGGGCTACAAGGAAGGCACGGTAGACCCCAGCGTCTATGTCCGCTTCCCGTTGCGCGACCGGCCCGGCGAATACCTGCTGGTGTGGACGACCACGCCGTGGACGTTGCCCGGTAACGTGGCGGTGGCGGTCGGCGAAGCCATTGACTACATCCTGGTCGAGCACGGCGAGGATAAGCTGTGGCTGGCAGAGGCGCTGCTGCGCACGATCTTCGGCGAGCACGCCAACCATGTCGAGGTGCTGCGCCATGCCAAGGGCCGCGAGTTGTTGGGCTGGCACTACAAGCCGCTCTACACCTTCCTGCCTGTCACCCAGGACTACTGCTATGTCATCGCCGGCGACTTCGTCAGCACTGAGGATGGCACGGGCCTGGTGCACATCGCGCCCGCCTTTGGCGCCGATGACATGGCCGTCGGCCAAAAGTACGGCCTGCCCACGCTGATGACCGTGGACGGGCAGGGCAAGTTCATTGACGCGGTGGCGCCGTGGCGCGGCATCTTTGTCAAGGACGCCGACCCGCTGATCCAGCAGGAACTGACCGACCGCGGGCTGATGTTCGAGCAGGGCGGCTACGAGCACACCTACCCGTTCTGCTGGCGCTGCGACACGCCGCTGCTCTACTACGCGCGCAGCACGTGGTACATCAAGACCACCGCGCTCAAGGAGCAGTTGATCGCCAACAATCAAACGATCAACTGGGTGCCGGAGCACATCCGGGACGGCCGGTTCGGCGAGTGGCTGGAGAACAACATTGACTGGGGCGTGGCCCGCGAGCGCTACTGGGGCACGCCGCTGCCGTTCTGGGTGTGCGACAACCCGAGCTGCGATCACAAAGAGTGCCTCGGCTCCGTGGCCGAGCTGAACGCCAAGACCGGCCGCAACTTCATGCTGCCAAAATACCTGGCGCAGCAGCGCGGGCAGTGGCCCGATCCGGCGCAGCCCGACGCCGAGCCGCTCGACCTGCACCGGCCTGCCGTGGACGAGTTGACCTGGCCCTGCCCGAAGTGCGGCGGGACGATGCGCCGCGTCAAAGAAGTCGCTGACTGCTGGTTCGACTCCGGCTCGATGCCGGTGGCGCAGTGGCACTACCCCTTCGAGAACCGTGAGATCTTCGCTGAGCAGTTCCCGGCCGACTACATCTGCGAGGCGGTGGATCAGACGCGCGGCTGGTTCTACACGCAGCACGCGGTCAGCACGCTGCTCTTCGGCCAGACGGATTTCAAGAACTGCATCTGCCTGGGCCACATCATGGCCGAGGACGGCGGCAAGATGTCGAAGAGCCGCGGCAATATCGTGGATCCGTGGGCTGTGTTCAATGCGCACGGCGCCGACGCGACGCGCTGGTACATGTACACCGCCAGCCCGCCCGGCAACACGCGCCGCTTCTCCGCCAACCTGGTGCGCGAGGCTGCGGGCAAGTTCCTGCTGACGCTCTGGAACAGCTACAGCTTCTTCGTCACCTACGCCAACTTGAACAACTTTGACCCGGCCGCGCCCCAGGTGCCGTTGGCCGAACGGTCGGTGCTGGACCGCTGGGTGCTGGCGAAGCTCAAGGCCCTGGTGGAGGACGTGACGCAAGGGCTGGAGGCCTACGACGTCACCGGCGCCACGCGGCCCATCGCCGAATTCGTGGACGAGCTCAGCAACTGGTACGTGCGGTTGTCGCGGCGGCGGTTCTGGAATACGGATGCGGGTACGGGTAAATTGGTAGATCGGGAAACTGGTAAATTGGGGGACGCAGACCACCGATCTACCAACCTACCAACCTACCAATCTGCCGACTCCCTGGCCGCGCACCAAACCATGTACGAGGTGCTGGTGACGCTGAGCCAACTGCTGGCGCCGTTCACGCCGTTCATCGCGGATGAGATGTATCGAAACTTGACCGACGACGGCCGACCGACGGCCGATGCGCCATCGGGCACGCGGCGCGCCGAATCCGTTCACCTGAGCCGCTGGCCGCAGCCAAAACCGGAGTACGCGGACGCGCAGCTCGTGGCCGACATGGCGCTGGCGCAGCGGGTGGTAAGCCTGGGCCGCGCGGCGCGCGAGAGCGCCAACCTGAAGATGCGCCAGCCGCTGGCCGAGGCGTTCGTCGGCGTGACCAACGGCCGCGAGGCGGAGGCGCTTATGCGCCTGGCCGATGACGTGATTAAAGAAGAGCTGAACGTCAAGGCGCTCCACGCCGTGACCGCCGGCAGCGATCTGGTGGACGTGGCCATCCACGCGCTGCCCAAGCAGCTCGGCCAGAAACACGGCCGCAAATTCCCCGCGATCAAGGCCGCGCTGGGGATGCTCGATCCGTTGGCTGTGGCCGCCGCAGTGGAGTCCGGCCACGCTGTCACGGTGACGGTGGACGACGAGCCGGTCGAGGTGCTGCCGGACGAAGTTCAGGTGCGCAAGAGCCCGAAGCCGGGCCTGGCCGTCGCCGAGGAGACCGGCTACCTGGTGGCCGTCACTACAACCCTGACCGATGCGCTGCGCTGGGAAGGCTACGCCCGCGAGGTCAGCCGCAACATCCAGGAGCTGCGCAAGAAGTCCGGCTTTGAGATCAGCGACCGCATCCGCACCACCGTCCAGGCCGGCCCGGCGCTGGCGCCCGTGTGGGAGCAGTTCGGCCCCGAGATCGCCGCCGACACCCTCTCGATGAACTTCACGCCAGCGCCTCCCGCGGCCGGAGCGTTCACAACGTCCGTCAAGCTGGACGCGGAAGAAGTCATGATCGGGGTGGAAAAGGCATAACCTGGGAACTGGAAGCGGAAGCTGGAAGTTGAGACATCCAGCTTCTAGCTTCCAGTTCGACTTTGTCCCTTTCGAGCGCTTGCATTACAATGCCGTTGCGTGGCGATGAGGCCAGCTCATCACCGCCGATCAGATCAGAGGAGCTAGACACTCGAGGTACGTGTGATGTTGACACCGGAACGAATCGAACGCCTGCGCGGGTATCTGCTGGAGGAGCAGGCGAACCTGCGGCAGCAATTGGCGAGCCTGGCGGGGGCAGCCCAGGAAGCGAATATCGGCCTGGGCAACCACATGGCAGAGGACGCAAGCGCGGCTTTTGACCAGGCCGCGAACGTCTCACTGCATCGTGGACATGAGCTTACCCTGGAACAGGTGGACGCCGCCTTGCACAAGATGACGCACGGCACTTATGGCCGGTGCGAACGGTGCGGGCAAGAGATTGATTTCGCCCGTCTGAAGGCGATGCCGCAGGCGACCCTTTGCATGTCCTGCCAACGCCAGGCTGAGATGTGATGCGCGCAGGTCGCACGCTTCCCGCATACAACGTCGTGGCCTGATGCGTCACGAACGCCTAGCTTGCTTTGCTCTCGGCGCCGCCGATGAGACTCAGGAGATACCCACCGTTGTCGCGTAAACTATTGCCCTGGGGTGTCGTGCCCCTGATTGCCCTCGTCGTGATTGGGTTCGATCAGTGGACGAAGAGCCTGATCATCAAGAACATCCCGCTGAACGGCAGTTACGCGCCGTTCCCAAAGCTGGCAGCCTACTTCAATCTCGTTCATTGGTATAACACCGGCGCCGCGTTCGGCATCTTTCAGGATCAAGGGCTGCTGTTTGTGGCGATCGCCCTCGTGGTGATTGCCGCCCTGGTGATCTATGCCCGCTATCTGCCGGGCAATAGCTGGGGTGTGAAGATCTGCCTCGGGCTGCAGGTGGGCGGGGCAATCGGCAACAACCTGATTGACCGGCTGCGCTTCGGGCACGTCACCGATTTTCTCCTCTTCACGCTGCCGGTGGGGAACAAGGTCTACATGTGGCCGGCGTGGAACATCGCCGACGGCAGCATCGTCGTGGGGACGATCCTGCTGATGATCCTGTTGTTGCGGACCGAAAGCAAGAAAGGCGAAGCGCAGCCGACGTCATGAGCCCAAGTCGCGGAGGCTGCCAGAATTCGCACGTTTGCTTCGCCGGCAAGCCGCGCATCAGTGAGCGCCTGCTGATACTGCTCGTTGATCCGGACGTGATGGACCCGCATGAACGATAAAGAGACGCAACCGATCGCCCTGTTGCCAGCTTCGGAAGTCCACCCGGCTTCCGAAGTTTTGTTTGACGACCTGGCTGAAGATCTGGCCGAGGAAGCTGCGGCGGTGACGCTGGTCGCGGCCGCAGCGGGCGGACGGCTGGACCGCTGGCTGGCCAGCCAACTGCCGGAGCATTCGCGCTCCGAGCTCCAGCGGTGGATCGAGGCCGGGCTAGTGACGCTGGGCGCACGCGCACTCAAGGCCAGCTACACCGTCGTGGCCGGCGATGTAAGCGTCGTGGCCGTGCCCGCGCCCGAGCCTTATGCAGTCGAGCCGGAACCGATCCCGCTGGATATTCTGTACGAGGACGCCGACCTGCTGGTGATCAACAAGCCGGCAGGCATGGTGGTGCACCCGGCCGCGGGCAACTGGCATGGGACGCTGGTCAACGCAGTGCTGCATCACTGCCCCGATCTGGAGGGGGTGGGCGGCGCGCATCGGCCCGGCATCGTCCACCGGCTGGACAAGGACACCTCCGGCGTGATCCTGGTGGCGAAAAACGACCGCGCACACCGCGACTTGCAGGCGCAGTTCAAGGCGCGCGCGGTGCAGAAGACCTACTGGGCGTTGGTGCACGGGCAGATGACGCCCGCCCAAGGTGAGATCGTCGCACCGATCGGCCGG
>CAZYGI010000010.1:0-27919 GCA_964647255.1 uncultured Anaerolineales bacterium
GCAGTGCCAGGCCGGGATGCGGTGCCCCCACCAAAGCTGCCGGCTGATGCACCAATCGCGGATATTTTCGAGCCAGTTGTAGTACACCTTGGTAAAGCGTTCCGGGATGATCGTAATCCGGCCCGAGCGCACCGCCTCCAACCCCATATCGGCCATCGGCTTGATCTTCACAAACCACTGGGTGCTCACCATCGGCTCAACGATCTCGCCGCCGCGTTGTGACCGCGGCACTTGGGTCACGTACGGCTCAGTCTTGAGGGTCAGCCCCGCGGCCTCCATGTCGGCCCAGAGCTTCTTGCGGCACTCGAAGCGATCCATGCCCGCATACGGCCCACCCTCAGCGCTCACCTTCGCATTGCGATCAAGCATGCTGATGATAGCCAGGCCGTGACGCTGCCCGATCTCGAAGTCGTTCGGATCATGGCCAGGCGTGATCTTCAGCGCGCCGGTGCCAAACGCCATGTCCACGTAGGTGTCGTGGATGACCGGGATCGGTCGTTTGAGCATCGGCACCAGGCAGGTCGCGCCGATCAGATGCCGATAGCGCTCGTCGTCGGGATGCACGGCCACGGCGGTATCGCCGAGGATCGTCTCCGGCCGGGTGGTTGCCACCGGGATGTAGCCCTTACCCGGCCCTTCCTCAAGATTCGCGCCCGCGATGGGGTACTTAAAGTAATACAGCGTGGCGTTTTCCTCGCTGTACTCCACCTCCAGGTCACTGACCGCGGTCTGCAAGCCCGGCGACCAGTTGATCAGATATTCGCCGCGATAGATCAGACCCATGCGATAGAGGCGCACGAACGCCTCGCGCACGGCGCGGCTGAGGCCTTCGTCCATCGTGAAGCGCATGCGGTCCCAGTCGCAGCTCGCACCCAGGCGGCGGAGCTGGCGCACGATATGGCCGCCGTACTTTTCTTTCCAGGCCCAGGTGCGCCGGAGGAACTCCGCCCGACCGATGTCCTGCCGGCGAGTTCCCTCCTTCGCCAGCATCTTTTCCACCTGGAGCTGCGTGGCGATGCCCGCGTGGTCATAGCCGGGCACCCACAGCGCCGCATAGCCGCGCATCCGCTTGTAGCGGATCATCAGGTCTTCCAGCGAAACGAACATCGCGTGGCCCAGGTGCAGCTCGCCGGTGATGTTGGGCGGCGGGATGCTGATCACGAACGGCTTGGCATCCGGGCCGGCGATTTCCGGCTTGAAGAAACCGGACTGCTCCCACCAGTCGTAAATCCGGCGCTCAGACGCAGCCGGATCGTAGGTCTTAGGCATATCAAAGGCAGGCATAATCTTCTCCTCCAAATAAAAAACACCCTTCGCGTCACAAGGACGGAAGGGTGTTTCCGCGGTACCACCTTGATTGGCAGATGGCGTATGGCGACAGCAAATAGCTTATGCCCATACGACTGCCCACTCAACGCTGTAACGGGCTAACCCGTGACCGTCTACCACAGAAGCCGCAGGCCATACGCCATCAGCATTCTACCATCAACGATCCGACTTCCCGGCGACCTTCGGCGACGCTCACGTCCTGAGGAGGCTCTCACCCGGTGACCCCCTCTCGCTGGCGACGGCTTGTCGCTTACTCCTCCGGTTCAATGTCTTTACGTATGCAATTGTGACGATTATAGCCGGATCGGCGGCGTTGTCAAACAGGGGAAGCGCGCGGCCGGATTCACCCGCTCGCCGGCACCGCCCGGCGCAGATCGGCGATGACGCCGCTCAAGTCGCTGCGCAGCGATGAACCTGCAGGCACCTGCAGTAATAGTCCTTCGGCGTCAGTAAGCTGTTTGCGAGCGAAGGCGAAGTCAATCGCACCCAGGTTGACCTGCTGGCGCACCGGCAGCAGCAGGTTCAGAGCCTCATCAAAGATCTCGCTCGGCGTGAGCAGGGCTGCATCCGCGCCAACCTCGCGCAGCGAGCGCATCCCGCGCAGCATCGCGTCGCTGGCAGCCATGTCGGCCGGGCTGACAAGCCACTTGGCGGCCTCGCCGGCCAGCTTCTGAAACGCGTCTTCCGGCGAGGCGCCGCGGCGAGCCAACGTGGTGCTCATATCCACCCGGTTGTGGGCCAGGTCGGTGCGCTGGATAGACAACTGGTACGCGCCCTTCGCATCCTGCAGCAGCGCGCCCGTCAGCTTATACCCGCGCGCCGGGGGCAGGACCCAGCTCCATAGGATCTTCAGCCAGCCCATGCCGCCCAGATCGAGCGTCGCTTCCGGCTGAACCGGCACTTCTTTGGCGTGCACCAACTGGTTCCACTGCACTAGCTTCTCGCTCAACGCCTGAGTCACGATCCCCGGGACATTGGCGCCGTCGGCGCCCAGACCGTTGGAGAAGTCACCGATCAGGAAGCCCGGCGCAACCGCAGGCCGCTTGAAGAGCGGCAGAACGCGCAACAGCCATACCTCACGCAGCCAGTATAGCAGCCAGCGCAGCACCGCAGCCGCCAGATAGACCAGCACGACGACCAACAACCCGCCGAGGGCCGTGCTGGCATAATCGAGCAATTTGGCGCGGATCGTCGCGGCCGCGGACGGCGGCGCCGCCGCGGGCGGCTCGGTCGGCGCCGGGGTGACGACCGGGGCCGCGGCCGTGGCGTGCGCGGCAGCCTGGCCGTCGAGCGCCGCCTTCAGCCCCGCCAGCGCCGCCGGATTGCCGCGATCCGCTTCCACAACCGCCGCAAAGATCGCCGCCGCCCGCGCAAAGTCCTTGCCATCCAGGTACGCCTGCCCGAGTGCCAGTTGCGTCTGGAGCGCGGTGAAGGTCGGCGTCGCGGTCGGCGTGGGCGCGGGCGTGTTGGTCGGGGCCGGCGTCGAAGTGACCGTCGCCGGGGCCGGCGTGGGCGCGGGCGTTGGCGTGTCCTGCGCAAGGAGCGTCGCGGGGCTCAGCAGGGCAACGAACAACAGCGCTATCAGAAGCCCGAATGCAGGCAACTTCATTCGTCGGGGACTCATGATGACCTCCGGGAGCAGCGAGAGCGAACACCTGCACTTGCGGCTACGCCGCAGCGCGAGGTGCAAGTGTCAGCGAATGACGATTGACGAATGACAAATTGAACCAACGGCGATTATAGCATTGCTTGTGGGACGTGGCAATTGCCGCGGGCCGCGGCGACGTGCTATAATCTGGAAGCTCGCAACTGGAAGCTGGACGTACGTGCCTGGCGCTTTCCGATCCCTGCCATGATGGCAAGCGCCAGGCACGTTTGCGCACAATCCAGGCCCGACGCGGCATTCACTGCGGGCCGGAGATGACATGCAACATCCTTTCCTGGAACGTCTGGGCCGCGGCCCGATCCTGGGCGACGGAGCGATGGGGACGATGCTCCATGTCCACGGCGCGGCGCTGGACCAATGCGTGGAAGCGCTCAACCTGTCACAGCCTGACTGGGTGCGTGACGTGCATCTCGCCTATATCAAGGCCGGCGCGGAGGTGCTCCAAACCAATACCTTTGCCGCCAGCCGGCCCCGGCTGCTGGATTTTAACTTGGGTGAAAAAGTGCGGGAGATCAACTTCCGCGGGGTCAAACTCGCGCGCGAGGCGCGCGAGATCAGCGGCCAGGCGGTGTTCATCGCCGGCTCGGTCGGGCCGCTGGGCAAACGGGTGCGCCGCGGCGGAAAGCTGGACGCCGTGGCTGCGGAAGCAGCCTTCGCTGATCAGATCGCTGCGCTTTGGGAAGCCGGCGCTGATCTGATTGTCCTGGAGACGTTCTCAGATCTGGATGAATTGGCCGCGGCGGTGCGGGTCGTGCGGGCGACCACCGATCTGCCCGTGGTGGCCGAGGCGACGTTTGGCAACGACGGCATGGCCGCATCGGGCGCGAAGCCGGCCGAGGTCGCCCGCTGGCTGGCGTCGCTGGGCGTGGATGTGGCCGGGGTGAACTGCTCGCTGGGGCCGGCGCGCATGTTGGAGTTCATCGTCGAGATGCACGCTGCCGAGCCGGCCTTGCGGCTCTCGGCCATGCCCAACGCCGGCCTGCCCTATCGCCAGAGCGACCGGATGATTTACCCATCGGCCCCGCTCTACTTTGCTGAGCGGGTGCCACAATTCCTGGACGCCGGCGCGGTGCTGGTGGGCGGCTGCTGCGGCACAACTCCGGCCCATATCCAGGCCATGCGCGGAGCACTGGATGTGCTCGTCAGGCAAGGAACATCCGGCGTCGTGGGTGATCTGGCGCCCCTGCCGATGGTGCGCGTGACCTCGCCGACGCTGGCCGAGACACAAGACGCGGCGCCTGAACCGACGGGACTGCTGAAGAAGCTCCAGGCCGGCAAATTCGTCGTCAGCGTCGAAGTGGATCCGCCGCGTGGGTTCTCCGCGGCAAAGATGCTGGAAGGGGCGCGCATCGCCCAAGAACGCGGGGCGGATGCAGTCAACGTCGCGGACAGCCCGATGGCGCGCGTGCGGATGGGCGCGCTGGCCCTGTGCGTGCTGATCCAACAGCAGGTGGGCATCGAGACGATCCTGCACCTGACGACGCGCGATCGCTCGCTGATGGGCCTGCAGGCCGACCTGATCGGCGCGCACGCGCTGGGCGTTCGCAACATCATTGCCCTCACCGGCGATCCGCCCAGCCTGGGCGACCAACAGGATTCCACCGCGGTTTATGATGTGGACTCCATCGGCCTGGTGCGCGTGATTGACGGGTTCAACCGCGGGCTGGACCGGGCCGGCAAGCCGTTCGGCAGCCGTTCGGCGTTCACGATCGCCGTCGCCAGCGACCCGACGCGCGCCGATCTCGTCCAGGAGGTGGATCGCTTCCACCGCAAGGTCGCCGGCGGCGCGCACCTGACGATGACGCAGCCGATCTTCGACGCGGCGGTGTGGCGGCGGTTCTTTACCCTGTACGAGGAGCGCCACGGCCCGTTCCCCGTCCCCGTGCTGATCGGCATCCTGCCGCTGCAAAGCCACCGTCATGCCAGCTTCCTGCACAACGAGGTGCCGGGCATCACCTTGACCGAGGAGGCGCTGCGCCGTATGGAACGCGCGGGCGCGGACGGGCGCAAGGAGGGCGTGAAGATGGCCCAGGAGCTGCTGCTGGAACTGCGCGAGCTGCCCAAGGTGCAAGGCGTCTACCTGATGCCGAGCTTTGGTCGGTACGAGGTGGCCTGTGAGGTCTTGGACGTGGTGAAACGTGATGCGTGACGCGTGTCTGGTGTTGGCTTCCCAGTCGCCGCGGCGCCGCCAACTGCTGGCTGCGCTGGGGCTGACCTTCGCCCTCGACGCGGCCGACGTGGATGAGACGCCGCTCCCCGGCGAAGCGCCGGATGCGCTGGCGTGCCGGTTGTGCCGGGCCAAGGCCGCGGCCGTGACGAAACGCCACCCGGGCGCGACGATCCTCGCCGCCGACACGATGGTGGCGCTGGATGGCCTGCTGCTGGGCAAACCCGCCGATGAATTTGAGGCGACCGCCATGCTCCGCCGGTTGCGCGGCCGCACGCACCAGGTCTACACCGCGGTGTGCGTGGCGCACGAAGGCGCGTTGAGTGCCCGCCTATCGGTCAGCGACGTGACGATGCGCGCCTACAGCGACGCCGAAATCGCCGCGTACGTGGCGACCGGCGATCCGCTGGACAAAGCGGGCGCGTACGCGATCCAGCACCCGCTCTTCTCGCCCGTGGCCGCGTGGGACGGCTGCTATGCCGGGATCATGGGGCTGCCGCTACGGCTGGTCGGCGAGATGCTGGCGGAAGCGGGCGTGCAGGCGCCGGTTGATCCGGCTGCGGTCTGTCGCGGGCTGAACGGCGGCCGGTGCTGCGTCCTCGCCGGATAGATCACCGCCAAACTGCTCGATCACAATCTATTCTGGGAGCGACTATGCAAGATGACATCCTCGCCGGCTTGAACCCGGCGCAGCGGGAAGCGGTGACGGCGGTCAAGGGGCCGGTGCTGGTGCTGGCCGGGCCAGGGTCGGGGAAGACGCGCGTGCTGGCGCACCGCGTGGCGTATCTGCTGCGCGTGGCCGGCGCGCACCCGCGCGCGGTGATGGCCGTCACGTTCACCAACAAGGCCGCGGCCGAGATGCGCGAGCGGATCAACAAGCTGTTGGGCGAATCGGTGCCGGTGAGCACGGGCTGGAAGGGGTTGACCATCGGCACGTTCCACAGTCTCTGCGCCCGCATCCTGCGCGCTGAGGCCGGCCCGGCCGGGCTGAACCCGAACTTCGTCATCTACGACGACAGCGAACAGTTGACCGCAGTCAAGCAGGCGCTGCGCGACCTGAAGCTGGACGAGAAGATGTACCGGCCGGAGGCGATGCGCGGCGCGATCTCTAAGGCAAAAAACGAGCTGGTGAAGCCGGAAGCCTACGAATCGAACACCTACTGGGCCGAGATCGCCCGCCGGGTGTATGCGCGCTACGATGAAATCCTGAAGGCAAACGGGGCGCTAGACTTCGACGACCTGCTGACCAAAGTCACGTGGCTGCTGAGCGAACAGCCGGAGGTGCTGCGGCGCTACCAGGATCGTTACGAGTACCTGCTGGTGGATGAATTCCAGGACACCAACATCGCCCAGTATGAGATGGTGCGGCTGCTGGCAAACCTGCGCCGCAACGTCTTTGCGGTGGGCGATGAGGACCAATCGGTTTACGGCTGGCGCGGGGCCGACTATCGCAACGTGATGCGCTTCCGCGAGGACTTCCCTGAGGCGCGGGTGGTCTTGCTGGAGCAAAACTACCGCTCGACGCAGACGATCCTCGACGCGGCGAACGCGATCATCGCCAAAAACCGCTTCCGCACGCCCAAGAAGCTCCGCACCGACCGGGGCCACGGCTTGCAGGTGATCGTCCACGAGGCGTACGACGAGACCGACGAGGCCGGGTTCGTGGCGAGCACGATTCAGCGGCTTGCGTCAAAGGGCGAGGCGAAGCTGGGTGACTGCGCGGTGATGTACCGCACCAACGCGCAGTCCCGCTCGCTGGAAGACGCGTTCGTGGCGCGGGGGATGCCCTACCGGCTGGTGGGCGGCACGCGTTTCTATCAGCGCAAGGAGATTAAAGACGCGCTGGCCTATCTGCGGCTGGTGCACAACCCCGCGGACAACGTCAGTCTGGCCCGCGTGATCAATGTCCCCCCGCGCGCCATCGGCGAGAAGACCATCGCGGCCTTGAACAGTTGGAGCGCCGGCCTGGGCGTTTCGATGGTCGGCGGCCTGGCGCTGGTGGCGGGCGACCTCAAGAGCCCTGCGCTGCCTGCGGAGAAGTTGCCCGCGATATCTCCGCAGCCGCCCCAGCACCCCTTTGCGGCCGCGGCGCAGCGCGCGCTGGTCGGCTTCTACCGACTGCTCGCCAGATGGATCGCGGCCAAGGATGGTATCACCGTCGCTGCGCTGCTCAATCAAATCACCGAGGAATCAGGCTATGCCACCTGGCTGCGCGACGGCACGGAGGAGGGCGAAGACCGCTGGGCCAACCTGCAGGAGCTCCGCACGGTCGCCGCACACTATGACGACTTCCCCCCTGAGATTCGCCTCACCTCTTTCCTGGAGGAGATCGCACTGGTATCGGACCAGGACGAGGTGAAGGGCGAGGAAGACCGCGTGACGCTGCTGACCATCCACACGGCCAAAGGCCTGGAGTTCCCGGTGGTGTTCATCGTCGGGCTGGAGGAGAACATCTTCCCGCACAGCCGCAGCATGGAAGACCCCGACCAGATGGAGGAGGAGCGTCGGCTGATGTACGTCGGCGTGACGCGGGCCAAGGATCGGCTCTACCTGGTGCATGCGTTCCGACGGATGATTTGGGGCCGCAGCGAGGTGTTTGAAGCATCGCGCTTCCTGAAGGACATTAAACCGCTCGCGGCGACGGCCAACGGGACAAACAACGGTGTGCGGACGTCTCCGGGCATGAACGAGCGGGCCGGTGCCGGCTTCGGCGGTCGGACGGCCGCCGGGACGTGGGAGCGGCGCGACCGCGCCGAGCGAGATGAGGACGAATGGGAGCTGCCCAAGCATCGCCGTGAGGAGCGGCCCACGGCGCCGTTCGGCGCGGGGTCGCAGGGTGGGTCTGACAGCCGGCCGGCGGATCGTACACGCTGGGCCCCCGGTGCGCTGCCCAAGTCAGCCCCCGGCAAGCCGGCCGACAAGGCCGGCCGCCAGCCGCAGTTCAAGTCCGGCGACCGTGTGGATCACGGCCTGTTCGGCCAGGGGATCGTGCTGAAGTCGGAACTGACCGCGGACGACGAGGAAGTGACAATCTCGTTCGCCGGCAAGGGGACGAAAACGCTGTTGGCGAGTTTTGCGAAGCTGCGCAAGGTGACGGAGCCGTTGACACGTTGACGGGTTGGCGCGTTGACGGGCTCACACGGTGGTGGGTTCGCACGTTGGCGGGTTGGCACGATCCAACAAACCAGCAAACCAACCAACGTTCAAACATCCCCGCGCAGCCAAGCACGAGAGAGGATCCACCGCCCCTCGGCGAGCGCGCAGCGCAGCTCGAACGTCTCGCCGGTGGGGGTGCGCACGAGATAGCAGCGCCACGCGACGCCGTCCGCCGCCTCCTCCCACTCGCGGCCGTGATCCGCGATGTAGCGAGTGCGATCCCGCCAGATAAAGGCGGTGGGCTGGATGTGACCATCAGGCAGGAAACGGGCCTGAACGAGGATCGGTTCGTTGACAAACTCAGGAAGAGCCATGTACAACTCCAAGAGCCGTTATGATGCTGTGACGCTCGATATGGGCTTCACGCTGGTCAATATGGACGGCCGCTATGACCACCTGCTGCTACAAATGGCGCACGACGCCGGCTACGGCATCACGCTGGCCGACATCCGGGCCGCGACGCGGGCCCACTGGCAGAAGCAGGACGGACTGGATGCCGTGCGAACCTGGGAACCCAGCGTCGAAGCGGACGCGGCCATTGGCTATGAGATTGACCGCAGCATCTGCGCCCATCTTGGGATCACTGATGCCGCGTTCCTGGCCGCGTTGGGCCAGCGGGCCCGCAACAACTTCGAGGACCCGAGCACCTACACCGTCTTCCCGGACGTATTCGACGCCCTGGCCGCGCTGCGCCGAACAGTGTCCCGCCTGGGCATCCTTTCCAACTGGGGCTGGTATTTGCCGGAGCTCTGCGCTCAGTTGGGGCTGGCGCCATACCTCGACTTCATCGTCGTCTCGGCCCGCGCCGGCTGCTCCAAACCCAATCCGTGCATTTTTCGCGAGATGCTGCGCCAGGCCGGCACGACGCCGGAGCGCACCCTCCACGTCGGTGACAGCCTGATCGCCGACGTGCGCGGCGCCCAGGCCGTGGGCATCACCGGTGTGCTGATTGACCGATCTGGCACCGTTCAGCCGGATGGATTCCCGGTCGTGCGCAACCTCGCTGAGGTGCTGGCCTTGCTGTGACGTGCGCTCCCGCGCCAACAAGAATTTGCGGGGTCGTAGAGGCGATCGCGCAGCATCCCGTGGGACTTCAGTCGCTTCTTGGCAGGCGACGAACGACTAAAGTCGTTACTACGATCCATCAAGATCAACGTGGCGAGGAGCCAGTCCACGTCGGCTGAAGTCCGCTTGGGTTTTAGTCGAAACGAGTTCAGTCGTTGGCGCCGGGCGGAACGACTAAAGTCGTTACAGCGAACCCTGGCCGCACCTATGCCTGGCTGTACTGGGCGCGACGAGGGGAGATACCACCGTGACACTCCGTCTCCTCAAGAGGGCGAGACGAGATAGCGCATCACCAGCCCCAGAACTGCCTCGGCCGACAGTCGCTTGTTGCCCAGGCGATCCAAGGGCCACACGTGTCGCTCGCCGATCTCCGCGTCCGCGGCGGACAGATGGATGTACGTCAGCCCGGCCGGCTTGTCCGGCGTGTCACCGCCCGGCCCGGCGATGCCGGTGACGGATGCCGCGACATCCGCCCCATAAATGCGACGCGCACCCTGCGCCATCTCGGCCGCGGTCTCCGCGCTCACGGCGCCATGCGCGGCCAGCGTCTCATGCCGCACGCCCAGAAGGCCCTCCTTGGCGCTGTTGGCGTAGGTCACCGCGCTGCCCAGGAAATAGTCAGAGCTGCCTGCCACGTCGGTAATCAGGTTACCGATCAGCCCGCCCGTGCATGATTCCGCCAGGGCCAGCGTCAGCCCGCGCGCACGGAGCAGCGCGCCAAGCTCGACGGCGAGAGGATGCGGTTGGTTGGTTGATTTCTTCATTGCGTCGTATCCTACACATCCATCCCAGGCAGCGCCGGTTCCGGCAACCACAGCGTGAACGTGCTCCCCTCGCCCACCTTGCTCTCCACCTCAATCCGGCCGCCGTGCGCCTGGGCGATCCATTGTGCGATGGCTAAGCCCAATCCGAAGCCGCCGGAGCGCGCCCGGCTGCGGTCGGCGCGATAGAAGCGCTCGAAGATGTGCGGCAGGTCATCCGACGCGATGCCGACGCCCGTGTCGGCGACAGAAATCTGCACCCAGCCTGCCTGCCGCCGCATCCCTAACGTCACCTCACCACCGGCCGGCGTGTACTTGATGCCGTTGACGACCAGGTTCAGCAGAAGCTGGCGCAGCCGATCGGCGTCGCCCTGCACCAGCGCCACATCCTCCGCGCCGAGCCGCACGGTCACCCCATTCGCCATCATCTGCGCCTGGCGGTACACGTCGAGGAGCAGCGTGTCCAGCTCCACAGGCGCAAGGTGCAGCTTAAGGCCTGTATCGGCCTGAGCCAGCAGCAGCAGATCGCTCACCAGGCGCCGCATGCGCGCGGTCTCGTTCCCGATGGCCCGCAGCGCATCCCCGCGCATGGCCGGATCATCGGCCGCGCCGCGGCGCAGCAGATCGAGGTTGCCCTGGATGGTCGTCAGCGGGGTGCGCAGCTCATGGCTCACATCGGCCACCAGGCGCTGCTGGGTCTGGAATAGGCCCTCCAGCCGGCCCAACATGTCGTTGATCGTCTCAGTGAGCTGGCCCACTTCGTCCGTCGGCACTGCAACCTGAATGCGCTGGCTCAGATCTTCGGTTCCGGTGATGCGCTGGGCAGTCTCGGTGATGGCTTTGATGGGGCGCAGCGCGGCGCGGGCCAGGAAATAACCACCGGCAGCGGCCAGCACCAGGGCCAGCACGCTGCCGATCAGCCAGGCGCGGCGGATGACCGACAGGGAATCGTCCAGCGTAATCAGGCTGGTCGCGACCTGGATAAATCCGATCGTGCGGTCGTTCAAGGTGAGCGGCGCGCTGATCACGCGCAGCCGCACGCCAGAACTGGCTTTGACCGTGGCGTAGCGGCTGCCGGCCGCGCTCGGCTGCCCGGTGATCTCGACGGGTAAGGGCAAGCGCTGACCGCGCAGGTTTTCGGAAAGCGGAATCGCCCGCCCGTCCAATTGCTCTACCTGGATGTAATACTCCGGGTCGAACAGATCCGTGGGGGGCAGGTTCACCCGGCCGGAGGCGACCACCACATCCGGGGTGTTCTGCGAAGCAATCAGCGAAACGACTGCCTGCGCCTGGTTGGCAAGGCGTTCATCCAGCAGCGAGAGCAAGGTGCCGGCCACCGCAGAATAGACCAGCACGCCCACGACGACCAGCGAGACCACCAGGAGGCCGGTGTACCAGAGCGTCAATCGGGTGCGAATTGCCATGCGGTGACTATTCCTCCCGCAGCGCGTAGCCAACGCCGCGCACAGTCTGAATCAGCCGCGGCGCGCCATTTGCCTCCAGCTTGCTGCGCAGATACCGGATATAGACCTCGATGATGTTGGATTCGCCGCCGAAGTCGTAGCCCCAAATGCGATCATACAGCACGTCGCGGGTGAGCACCTGCCGGGGGTGCTGCATGAAGAGCAGCAACATGTCGAACTCCCGCGCGGTCAGTTCGACCGGGTGCCCGTCGCGCATCACCTCGCGCGTGTTCGGGTTAAGTGACAGGTCGGCGAAGCGCAGGACATCCCCCTCGGCGGCTGGCGCACGGCGGCGCAACTGCGCCCGAATGCGCGCCAACAGTTCATCGAAGTTGAAGGGCTTCACAACATAGTCATCCGCCCCGGCGTCCAAGCCCTTGATGCGATCCGGCACCGCATCTCGTGCGGTCAGGATGAGGATCGGCACGTCGCTGGCCGAGCGCAGCCGGCTGCAAACGGTGAGGCCGTCCATCCCCGGCAACATCAGATCCAGCAGCACCAGGTTCGGCAGCCGGTCGCGCGCCGCGCTCAGTCCGGCGGGGCCATCCGGCGCCACTGCGACGCTGTAACCCTCGTAAATTAACCCGCGGCGCAGCAAGTCCGCGATTTGCGGATCATCTTCGATGACCAGGATATGTTCGGGCATGGCAGCTAACCGTTCAATCAGGTCAGGATCGCCGGATCGTGTGCGATCCGAGCGGGTTGATTCTACTCGTTCCCGCAAGGGGATGCAAACCGGGCCGGGATTGCTCGGATTCGCCCGCCGGGTTTATAATGCAGTTCGCTTGTTATGCTGTCTCTGTTACTTCGATCAGGAGTCCAAACCATGGACGACATCCAGACCATCCTCAACCTGGCCCAACGCGTGGTCGAGAACGTGGAGCGCGTGATCATCGGCAAACGCCATGAGGTTGAAATGACCCTCATCGCGCTCCTGTGCGAGGGCCACCTCCTCATTGAAGATGTGCCCGGCGTCGGCAAGACCATGCTGGCACGGGCGATTGCTAAGTCCATCGGCTGCGCGTTTCGACGCATTCAGTTTACGCCCGACATGCTGCCCAGCGACGTGACCGGGGTTTCCGTATTCAACCAGAAGACGCGTGAGTTCGAGTTCCGTCCCGGCCCCGTCATGGCGCAGATCGTGTTGGCCGATGAAATCAACCGCGCCACTCCGAAGACGCAGTCTGCGCTGCTGGAGGCGATGGAGGAGCGGCAGGTGACCGTGGACGGCGTGACCTATCCGATGGAGCACCCCTTCCTGGTGCTCGCCACGCAGAACCCCATCGAGTACGAGGGCACCTTCCCGCTGCCCGAGGCGCAGATTGACCGCTTCATGATGCGGGTGAGCCTGGGCTACCCATCGGCGGCCGACGAGATGCGCGTTCTGGAATCCCAGCGCGAACATCACCCGCTGCAAGACATCGGCCAGGTCGTTTCCGCCGAGGAGCTGCTGGCCGCGCAAACCGCCGTCAAACAGATCTATGCCGATGATCTCATCAAGGAGTACATTGTCGAGTTAGCGAACGCCACGCGACGTCACGGCGACGTCTATCTTGGCGTGAGCCCGCGCGGCAGCCTGGCCTTGTTCAAAGGCAGCCGGGCTCATGCCGCGCTGCAAAACCGCACCTATGTCATCCCGGACGACGTGAAGGCGCTGCTTGAGCCCACTTTTGCGCACCGGCTGATCATTAGCCCGTCGGCGCGCATCAAGAACGTCGAGGCGCGCGCTGTGGTAGAGCAGATCGCCGGCTCGGTGCCGGTGCCGGGGACGCGGATCCGGACAACGCGGTGATCGGGTGAGCGAAAAGTGCGACGGGCATGGGGCATCGTAGTCCTTTGGGTGTTGGCGCTGATTTTTGCGCTGGCAAGCGGTCGCGACCTGGCCTATAATCTCCTGTACTTCGTCAGCGGCGTCATAGCCGTGGCGTTGCTCTGGGCATGGGCCAACCAGCGCGGGCTGTTGCTCCGACGCGCCAGCAAGACGCAGCGTTCCCAGGTGGGCAAGTATTTCGAGGAAACCCTGGAGCTGGTCAACCGCTCACGCTGGCCGAAGCTCTGGGTTGAAGTGCACGACGACTCCGAGCTGCCCGGTCATCACGTGAGCCGCGTGGTCAACTCGCTGTCCAGTGGCGGCACCTCGCGCTGGCAGGTGCGCACGCTCTGCCGGCGCCGTGGGCGATATACCCTGGGGCCTGTGACCCTCACCAGCGGCGATCCGTTGGGTATTTTTCAATTCACCCGGAATGTGACCCAAAGCCTGTCGCTGGTGGTCACGCCGGCAGCCGTGAACATCCCCCAGTTCAGCCCGCCCACCGGCTACCTGCCCGGCGGCGAATCCATGCATCGCCGGACCCCGTACGTGACGGCCAGCGTCTCGGGCGTGCGCGACTATGCCCCGGGCGATGGCTTCAATCGGATCCATTGGCCCTCGACCGCCCGCACCGGTCGGCTCATCTCCAAGGAGTTCGAACTCGATCCCCTGGCCGATGTCTGGATCTTTCTGGACATGTACGACGATGCCCACGCGGAAACGCCCTGGGTCGAGAAAGTGGATGACATCCCACTGCCCTGGCTGACCCGCCGCGCTGAACACATCGAGCTGCCGTCCAGCACGGTGGAGTACGGCGTGACGATTGCGGCATCGTTAGCCCACCACTTCCTGGAGCGCGACCGTGAGGTAGGCTTTCTGAGTCACGCCGGCACGCGCGAGGTCGTGCAGCCCGATCGCGGCGAACGCCAGCTTGGCCGCCTGCTTGAGATCCTGGCGGTGATCCAGGCAGAAGGCCATGTGCCGATCTCCCAAGTGCTGGCGACCGACGGCGCCAACCTGGCGCGCCATACCACACTGATCGTCATTACGCCCTCGACCGATAACCGCTGGGTCACGGCGCTGCGCGGGCTGCGTGCCCGCGGCGTGCATGGGGTCGCCGTTTTTCTTGCCGCCCGCACCTTTGGCCCCGCGCCGGAGTGGGAGCCGCTGTTGGCCGATCTGCAGGCCAGCGGCCTGCAGGCTTATCTGGTGAAGAACGGGGATGATCTGCCGACGGCCCTGGGGCAGCTCGCCAGCGGGGTGGGGCGCACCGCAATCACACGATAGTGGAGGCAAACGTGACGACTTTTCGCCAGCTCAACGCCATCCCGGCCGCGCTCGCGCCCGATGGCGCGTACATTCAGGAGATCGCCGGCCGCTCGGTCGGGTTGGCGAGCCACAGCCTCGCCGTAATCACACATCCCGCGGGCACGACGAGCCGGGATCATCATCATACGGTCGCCGATGAGGTGTACCTGGTACAAGCCGGCCGCGGCCGGTTGCGCCTCGATGGCGTCGTGCGGGAGATTGCGGCCGGCGATGCGATCATCATCCGGCCGGGGCAGCGCCACAAGCTGTGGAGCGATGGCCCCGGCGACCTGGTGCTGGTCGTGACCTGTGGGCCGGCCTACGCCGTGGATGAAGTGATCTGGGATGAAGATTGACACCGTGTTGCGGGCGGCTTCGTCGCCCGCAACACGGACTTCACATCACTGGCTCGGCCCTGCATCGCCCATGTTGGTCGCCGTATCGCGGCGCTGAGCCGGCGTGAAGAGTGCAATCAGACGATCAAACTGTCCGTAAATGAAATTCTGGCGGAAACCGGCCAGGACCGCCGTCAGATACGGGAGCAGCCGGGCGCCCGTGGCAGCCTTCTCGTCCTGCAAGTTGACTTGCAGCAGCAGGAAACCGCCAGCCATCAACAGGAACACGATCCCGCCCAGCACCAGCCCCAGCAACGGCTGCACCAGATACCAGATCATGTACTGCCGGTCGAAGTCCTGCTGCTCCGAAATGTGCCACCACAGGGAATAAAGCGCCCCGACAATGCCGCCAATGCCGCCCCAGAGCATCGTGTTGACGAGCGGGTTGAGGTTCAACAACGCTGCGCCGGTCACACCGCCCACCTGGGTGATCCAGTTGGTGAGCGGCCCGGCAAAGATCATGCCCACGAGCAGCAGCACGAGCCAGCCGGTCTCGTACAGCAGGATGCGCGGGCCAAAGTGTCCGGAGTCCTTCCGGCTCGCCTGCATCCGCTCCAGCATCGCCCGCACCTGCATCATCCGGTACTCGGCCGAGACGGTGTTTTCCGGGGTCTCGATGATAACCTGGCGCGCCTCGCGCAGGATGCTCAACGCGCGCTCCGAGACCTCCTGCGGGCTGCTGAACTCAGTCGCAACCTGTTTGTAAAGATCGTCTATCTCCCGATTGAGCTTCTTGGTGTCATAGACCTGCGACAGCCGGGAAATGACCAGCGTCTTCTGGTCCTCAGTGCGTTCCGGGGGGGGCGGGGGCGCGGCCGGGGTGAGCCCCTCGCCGGACGTCGGGGGCAGCACTGAGCGATCCTGTGGCAGCGTGGGCACCAGGGCCTGCGCTCCCGCTGCCGAATCTGTCGTCGGTTCCGTGGTTGTGTCCATGATGATCGCTCCGAAACGCTTGGTGGGGGGCAGTTTGCGTTCCGGCTCGGCCGGCTTGACTGCCTCGGCCGGAGTCGGTGTGGCGGATACGGGCGCCTGTGGCGGCGCCGGCGCCGGCTCCGGCGGGGCGCTGGGCCGTACCGGCTCCGGTTCAAGCGGTGCGATGGGCAACGCCTCGGCCGCAGACGGCGGCAGATCAACGCCCTCCACAGGCGACACGGGCTCAGCAGCCAGCACGCCTACATCACGACTGATTCCGCGCGCTGCGGCCGGCGCCACAGCGGTCGGTACAGCCATGACCGGCTCGGTCGCGCCCTCGGCCGCGGCGGCAGTCCCGCCTGTCTCGGCGGCCATGAACTCATCATCCAGCAACGCAGCCAAATCCGTCGCAACGGTGGACCGCGCAGGCGCAACGACGGGAGCGGTGGCTCCGTCGAACAGCGCATCGAGACCGCGGCCGCGGGCCGCAGTGGAGCTCCCGGAGCTAATTCTTGCCGTACTCATGGATAATCACCTCCGCAAGCGCACGGTAAACTTGGGCGCCTTCGTGATCGGGCACATACTCCAGGATGGATTTGCCCAGGGCAGAGGCCTCCGCAAACCGGATGCTCTTCCGCGTGTAAATATCGAACACACGGAGATCGAACAGCGTCCGGGCCTGAGTCAGGACCTCCTCGGCGTGGCGGGTGCCAGATTGGTACATCGTTCCGAAGATGCCAGCGACGGCCAGATCCGGGTTCAGGCGCGCCCGCACCCGCGTGATCGTCTTGATCAACGTACTCAAAGCCCGTAACGCAAAATACTCGCACTGCAACGGGATCAAGACGGTATCGGCGGCCGTTAGGGCGTTGATCGTCAACAGCCCCAGGTTCGGCCCACAGTCAATCAAGATGTAGTCGTACCTGGGCAGCACGGACTTCAGCGCATCCTTCAAAAGCGATTCCCGGCTGAGAGCCGAAACCAACTCAATCTCCGCGGCAGCCAGATCAATATTCGCCGGCAGAAGGTCAATGTTCGTCCGAACAGGCAAGATAGCGCTCGCCGCGGACAGGCCGGATTCCATGAGCACGTTATAGACGGTGCGAGACAGCTCATCAGGCTGCACGCCCACACCATTTGTCAAGGCGCCCTGCGGATCCAGATCCACCCACAGGACATGGAATCCCTTTTCTGCCAGGGCCGCGCCCAGATTAATGGTGGTTGTCGTTTTGCCGACACCGCCTTTCTGATTGGCCACTGCAATGATGACACCCATGCTGCAATCCTGTATGAAAGCGGAAGCGCGTCGGACTGATCGAGAAGCGATTATAGCATAACCCTTGCCAAAACGCATCTGTCAATTTTTGGGAGCCGTACGCATGCCCAGCCAACGATAGTACAACGCATTCTCGAAACCCAGGCGCGCCAGCGCCCGACCCACTGTGCCGTTCACGATGTCGTCCACGCTCTGCGGCCGGCTGTAAAACGCAGGGACCGGCGGGAAGATCACACAGCCGTTCCGCGCGGCCTGCGCCATGAGCTCGATGTGCCCCAGGTGGAGCGGCGTCTCGCGCACCATCAGCAGCACGGGCCGGCCTTCCTTGAGCTGCACATCCGCCGCGCGGCTCAGCAGGTCGTCAGTGTACGAATGGGCGATGGCCGAGAGGCTCTTAATGCTGCACGGCGCCACGATCATGCCCGCCGTCTCGAAGGAGCCGCTGGCGATCGCCGCGCCGACGTCGCCCGGCCGGTAGACCACATCGGCCAGCGCCTCGACATCCCGCGGGTCCAGGTCGGTCTCTTGGGCCACCGTCACGCGTGCGGCCGACGTCATCACCAGGTGCGTCTCCACCTCCGGCGCCGTCCGCAGCACTTCTAACAGCCGGATGCCGTAAATCTGGCCGGACGCGCCGGACATGCCGATGATCAGACGTTTCATTTTGTCCCCCAGTGCACCGCCACCGTGCCGAGCATCGCCAGTTTGTAGTGCACATCGCGCAGGCCGGCCGCGGTCATAATCTGCGCCAGCACGGCCGGCCGCGGGAAGGCCAGCGCGGACTGCGGCAGATAGGTGTATGCCTCGCGCCGCCCGCTGATGAGCCCACCGATCAGCGGCACCAGCTTGAAGAAGTAGAACCGGAAAAGCTGGCTGAAGACCGGCGTGCGCGGCAGGGTGATCTCGAGACACACCACGCGGCCGCCGGGCTTGACCACCCGCGCCTGCTCGGCGAACGCCGCCCGGACATCCACCACGTTGCGCATCATGAAGCCGGAGGTCGCGGCATCGAACGTGTTGTCGGCGAACGGCAGCGCCAGAGCATCGCCCTCGGCGAAGGGGAAGGCCAACCCCGGATGCTTGCCGCGGCCCGCGAGCATCATCTCGCGCGTGAGGTCCAGGCCGACCACCGCCAGGGTCGGGTCAAGCCGCAGCGCCTCGTACGCGATATCGCCTGTGCCGGTCGCTACATCCAACAGGCGGCCGCCGCGCGGCAGGCTGCACAGCCGCACCACCGTCCGCCGCCAGACCTGATCGCGGCCCAGCGTCATCAACCGGTTCATCAGATCGTAGCGCGGTGCGATTTCCGCGAACATCTGGCGGACATAGGAACGTTTTTCCGATATGTCAGGAAGAACAGAGGATGGAATTTTGGACAAAGCTCAGCTTCCTTGAGAAGACAGCATAGGTGACGAGTAACCAGTGATGAGTGCCAGTGACGAGTGGCCAGTGCTCAACAACGGACGGCCTGTTATGGCATGACTCCATCACCCGTGACCCGTGACCCGTTACTCACTCGCAAACAGCCACGGCGCCAGCCAGCGCTCCAGCCGATCAATCAGGAAATAGAGCAGCAGACCCAGCAGGCTCATGGCAATAACGCCGGCATACATCTCGGTATAGGCGAGCCGGCCCCAACTATCGTTGATGATGTAATAGCCGAGGCCGGAGGTCGTCGCAAAAGATTCGGCGAAGAACAACACGGCGATGGCCGTCCCCACGCTCACGCGCAGCGCAGTCAGCGCGGCCGGCACGGTCGCGGGCAAATAGACGAAGCGGAAAAGTGCGCGCCGGCCTGCGCCAAGCGACCGCACCGAGTAGATCAACTCAGGCCGCAGCGTGCTGGCCTGGTCGCGCACCACCACCAGGATCTGGAAGAAGAGCACCAGCCAGATGATGAACACCTTGCTCAGGTTGCCGATCCCCAGCAGGAGCAGGATCACCGGCAGAAAAACGATCTTCGGGATCGGGTACAGGATATAGACCACCGGCGAGAAGAACCGGTTGAGCGCCCGGCTCTGCCCCAGCACCAGCCCCGCCGGGACCGCCAGCGCCATCGCCAGAAGGATGCTCGCGGTCACCCGCCACGCACTGACCAGGAAGTGCCGGCCCAACGAACCCGGCAGCTCACGAAAGAAGACCGCCAGCACTGCAATCGGTCCCGGTAACACTTCGACGCGCAGCAGCCACGCCAGCAGTTGCCAGGCGATGATCAGGGCCAGGGAAGCAAGAAGAAGGTCACGACGACGCACTCAACGCCTCGCGCAGCTCGCTGCACTTCTCCCAATATGCCGGCTGGCCGCGGTAGCCGGCCGCGCCCGCGTCCGGATTCTCGATCACCTGCGCAACCGTGTTCGGCGGCCGGCCCAGCACCAGGATCTGCCGGCCAAGAAACACCGCCTCCTCAATGATGTGCGTGACCACCACCGTCGTGACCCCGATCTCGGCCCGCAGCTCGACCGTCAACCGCTGCAAATCTTCCCGCGTCAGCGCGTCCAGGGAGGAGAACGGCTCGTCCATCAGCAGCAGATCGGGCTGCTGGAGCAGGCTGCGCGCGATGGCCGTGCGCTGCCGCTGCCCGCCGCTGATCTGGCTGGGATATTTGGCGCGCAGGTCGGCGATGCCCAAGCGTAATAGCCAGGCGTCCACCTGTGCCGGCGCGATGTTCGGCCGCGGATAGGGCCGCGGCCGGTCGGCCGGCCCGGGCTTGCCGCGATAGAAATGGCCCATCCGCATCGGCAACGCGACATTCTCCCACACGGTCGCCCACGGCAACAGGCCATAGTCCTGAAGCACCAGCCCGGTGCTGGCGCGCGGCCGGGGGATCGGCTGGCCAGCCACCCGCAGCGAGCCCCCGCTCGGCTGGCGCAGCCCGGCCGCCAGGTAGAGCAGCGTGCTCTTGCCGCACCCCGAAGGCCCGATCACCGCCCACGCGTCCCCGGCGCGCGCCGTCCAGGAGAAACCCTGGAACACCGACGCACCTTCGCCGTACGCGAAGGTCAGGTCCGTCGCCTCGATCATCGGCCGCAAGGCCACGGGAGCAGATGCGAGAGATGCATTCACTCTTCGGTCCAGGTGCTCCGCTGGCCGATGCGATCCACCGGCGGATACGCATTGCGCACGGCCAGAACCAGCGGGATGCCGATCACGGCGCCGATGACCGCCTGAAACGCGTTCAACGGCGCCTCAGCCAATGCGGGCGCCCAGCCGGTGTAAAGCAGGCCCTCGCCCATCAGATACACGGCCACCATCGCCGCGCCGCCCACGCCCCAGGCTACGATCATCCGGCCCACCGACCGCGGCCCGCGGCCCAGCAGGCCGATCAGCAGCCCCTCCAGGCCGTGTGCGACCAGGCTCAGCGGCGCAAACGGCGCAAATCCCGCCAGCAGATCGGCCAGGCCCGTCCCGACGCCCGCCGTGATGGCCCCAACCACCGGCCCGAAGATCAGGCTGGCGAAGGTGATCGCTACGTCCGACAAGTTGACGTAACCTTTGGCCGGGGTGGGCACCTTGACCAGCAGTGTGAAGACGGTGGTCAAAGCGATGAGCACTGCCATCAGGGCAATCATTGCAGGCGGCAGTGGCCGGATAAATGATCGTGCTTCACTATTGCGATCAAGATCAGACATCCGTCGAATTCTCCATTCCCAGATTGGCCTGGATCTCCTCCAGCACGATCGCGACATCTGGCACTGGGGTGACGCCTAACACCTGCCCATCGGGCACAGGAAAGATTATACCTGAAAGTATCTTTTCACGAAACCCGCGTTGACAGCCCCGCGAGCGTCGGCTATACTCTCACCGTCCGCACGGCTCCAATGTTCTAGCGTTTCAACGTCAGAACATTCAAACGACAAGAGGTTTCATGCCCGATCACCTGCTTCCCGCCGGCAAGCTGCCGCTGCCGCTGCTCGAAAAGCTGTTGACCCGCTTCACATCGGATGATCCGCGCCTCATTGTGGGGCCGCGTGCGGGCGAGGATGCCGCGGTGCTCGACTTTGGCGACCGCTACCTGGTCGCCAAAACGGACCCGATCACCTTCGCCACCAGCGAGATCGGCTGGTACGCGGTGAATGTCAACGCCAACGACATCGCGATGATGGGCGCAACCCCGCGCTGGTTCCTGGCGACCGTGCTCCTCCCGGCCGGCCGCGCCACCGCCGGGCTTGCGGAGAGCATCTTCGACCAGATCCACGGCGCGTGCGTCGCGCTCGGCGTGAGCATGGCGGGCGGACACACCGAGATCACCGTCAACCTGGATCGGCCGATCATTTGCGGCACGATGCTGGGGGAAGTGGCGAAGGAGCGGCTCATCACGACCGCGGGCGCACGCATCGGGGACGCGGTGCTGCTGGTCAAGCCGGCGCCCATCGAGGGCACGGCGCTGATCGCGCTGGAGCGGGCCGCTGTGCTGCGCGAGCGGGGCTACGACGCGGCGTTTATCGCGCGTTGCCAGGGCTACCTTCACCGGCCCGGCATCAGCGTGGTCGCGCCGGCCAGGCTTGCGCTCGACGCGGCGGAGGTCCACGCGATGCACGATCCGACCGAGGGCGGGGTGATGACCGGGCTGCTGGAGATCGCTCGGGCGGCGGGGGTCGGTATGACGGTGGAACTTGACGCGATTCCAGTGCCCCCAGAGAGCGCGATCCTGTGCCGGGAGTTCGGCCTGGACCCGCTGGGCACCATCGCGTCGGGTGCGATCCTGTTGACGGCCACCGCCGCTGATGCGGAAAGATTGATCGAACGGCTTTCGGCCGCAGGCTATCCCACAGCGCGCATCGGGCAAATCACGCCGGTCAAAGATGGGCTGGTCGCATTGCGTCGCGGCGAGCCCGTGCCGTGGCCGACATTCGTATCCGACGAAGTGACGAAACTGTTTACGTAAAGCGCAAAACTCAGCGCCAATCTGTGTTCATCCGGAATCTGTGCGCCTTGGGCGTCTGCATTCTATTCTCGGGTTAAGTGCGCCTCGACTCTGCTGATTACCCGCTCAGCAGAGCCAACACCCCCTCATGCACCGCGGGATTTGAGAGCAGCTTGCCGTGCGCAGTTTCTGGCAGGAGCGCGGCCAGGTCCCGCTCGTCCGTCTCAGGCGGCCGCACCCGCAGCGTCATCTCCAGCACTTTCTCCGTGACATACGCGTACGGCGTGGATGCGACGTTGGGGATCGCGCGGGCGCTCGGCGCGGGCACCGCGAGATCGCCGAAGCTGACCGGGTGGTCAAGCAGCGCCGGGCCGCCGTCGCCCAGCCGCACGCGCACGCGCAGCCGGATGTCGCCGTAGTGGCAGTGGCAGGCGACGCTCGCCGGCATCGTGCCGGGCCGGTTCAACTCGGCCAGGAGCGGGCTATCGGGCGCCAACTGCTGGTAAATCGGCGTGTCGGTGAGCAAGACTCGGCTGTCAGGCAACATCTCAGGCGCGATGTGACCGCGCTCCTCAAGCTGGCTGCGGTTCAACGCCGCCTCCCACGCCTCCACAGCCTGAGCGGGCAGCGCAGGCGCCAGCCCCAGCTTCTCCAGCAGCCGGATGAACCGCCACGGCAACGAGTCCCGCGGGGCCAGCTTCGTCAGCCGCAGCAGATCCACCCCACGATGCGGCGAACCGATAGTGATCAGCCGGCCGACCTTCCCGCGGTAAAGCGTGCCGAACTCATCGGCTTGCGCCCGGCTCAGGTAGTACCGGCTGATGATGCCGCCCAGACTGTGGCTGATCAGCGTCACTCCCGCCGGCCCACCCTTCGCCACGCTGTCCGCGCTGAGTTGGTCCACGCTGCACGTCAGGCGCTCAGCATCGGTCAGCCCCGCGCCCGCCAGCCGCGACGCGATCTGGCGTAGATCGCCGCGGTTGTTGTACGTACCGTCCGCCGCCACGCCGTAGCGGAACAGGCGCACCAGATCCGGATCCAGACCGCCATGCTCCAACAAATACTGCCGGAACCCACCATCGGTCCAGTCGCCCGGATCGCCGTTGAAACCATGGATGAACAGCACCGGAAGGGGTCGGGACATGGGAACCTCAGCGTTGAAACGTTTGCGCGTTAGAACGTTGGAACGTTTGCGCGTTTCAACGTCCTAACGTTCTACGCCGTCACAATCTCCTGCAACAGCCGCGCCGCACCCACCATATCGGCGATGGCAATATGCTCCTGCGGCGTATGGACGTCAGCCATGCCGGTGCTGAGAACGGTGCACGCGATGCCGGACTCCGCATAGATGTTGGCGTCGGAGCCGCCGCCGGTGCCCTTGATGATCGGCGTGAGCCCTAGCCGGCCGCAAGCTGCGACCGCCGCCGCGACGACCGGATGGTCATCCGCCCATTTGTAGGTGGAGTAGGCGCGCTTGATCTTGAACGTCACGCGCGCACCGTGGCGTTCCGCCGCATCCTGGAACGCGGCCGCCATGGCCGCGGTCTGGAGCGCGAGCTTGTCGTTGTCGCGGCTGCGCGCCTCGCCCTTGATGAACACCTCATCGGGCACGATGTTGGTGGCGACGCCGCCCTGGATGATGCCGATGTTCGCCGTCGTCTCAAAGTCAATGCGGCCCAGCGGCATCGCCGCAATCGCCTCGCTGGCGACAACGATGGCGTTAATGCCCTTCTCAGGCTCGCTGCCCGCGTGCGCGGTCTTGCCGTGGACGGTGATTTCCAGTGAATCCTGGCTGGGCGCGTTGGTGACGATCGCGCCGATGGGCCCGCCCGCATCCAGCACGTAACCGCGCTTTGCCCGCAGCTTGCTCTTATCAAGCTGCTTGGCCCCGCGCAACCCGACTTCTTCGCCCACGCTGATGACAACTTCGAGGGGCGGGTGAGGCCGATTATCTTCCCGCAGCGAGCGGATCACTTCCAGGATCGCCGCGACGCCCGATTTGTCGTCGCCGCCCAGGATCGTCGTGCCGTCGGAGGAGATCACACCATCCCGGATGACCGGCTGGATGCCGACATCTTTGCCGACGGTGTCCATATGTGCGCTGAGCATCAGCCAGTCGCCATGGCCCGGCCAGCGTGCGATCAGGTTCCAATGCTCGTCGGTTTCGACTTCGCCGCCCAGCTCGACACAGCGCCGCGCCAGGTCCTTGCTGATAGCCTCTTCCTGGCCGGACGGGCTGTCAATGGCGACCAGGGCGAGGAAGGTTTCAATCAGACGGGTTTCGCTAATCAAGGGGACACCTCTGCTATAGATTGATGAAATCAGTATAACACAAAATTCACCCTACCCACGCCACCTGACCCATCGCCGCCGTCTCGTACCCGCCCAGCGCGGCGATCTCCGCCCGCGCATCCTGGGAACGAAGCCAGCTCGCTAGTTTCTTCACTGGCTCCGTCTCCCATGCCTCGGCCGGGATAACCAGATCGTAGGGCTCCGTCGTCAGCCGGATGAAACCCAGCCCATAATCCAGCGCGGCAGCCTCGATGCCCAGCCCGACATTTGCGCGGCCCTCGGCGACGGCGCGGGCGACCTCCGTATGGGTGGGCGCCTCCTGGCCGTAACCGGAGACGTCCTCCGGCCGGATGCCTTGGCGCGCAAGCTGCGCGTCGAGCCAGACGCGCGTGCCCGTGCCCCGGCCGCGATTGACAAAGCGCAAGCCGGGCCGCGCCAGGTCGGCGATGCCCGCAACGCCGGCCGGATTGCCGGGCGGCACGATGAGCCCCAGGCGGCGGTGCGTCAGCGTCAGCAAGGCGATCCGGCGGGCCGGCAGCAGGCGGCGCACAAACGGCGCGTTGTAGATGTCGCTCTCTGCATCCCACAAGTGGCTGCCCGCGAGATCGGCCTTGCCCTCGGCCAGCGCGATCAGCCCGCCCAGGCTGCCGGTGAACGCGACGGCAAGCGTGCAGCCGGGACAAATCTCCGGGAAGCGGCCCGCGACAAGCGAGACCACCGGATCGTGGCTGCCGACAAACCGCACCACCCGCGGCGGTGCGCCCGACGTCTCGGCCGCCACCGCCCGCCAGCGGTCCAGCGCCGCGCGAAACGCAATTTCCGCCTCTTCGGGCGTGTGGCCCGCGGCCAGCACCTCCAGCAGGAACGCTTCCGCCTGATGGGTCAGCGCAGCGCGACGCAGCGGCGTCCTGTCCAGGGCAAGTGCGGGCAGGGCTGCGCCGATCCGCGTGCCCTGGCCGGCGCGGCTGACGACCACCCCCTGCTGTGCTAACGCCTTATACGCCTGTTGCACCGTGCCCGGCGTGCACGCCCAGCGCTCGGCCAGCTCGCGCACGGGCGGCAGCAGGTCGCCGGGGCGCAGTTTGCCCGCCAGCAACTCCTGCCGGATCGCGTTGGCGATTTGGATGTAGAGAGGCGTCTTGTCCAAGATGCACCTCCAAAGCGAGATGCTAAGGTGTCATGCAAGGCTGAAATCTTCTCACGCCGAGACGCAAAGAGCGCACGGGGGGCATAGAACCGGTCGAAGCTGCTTTTCTCTGCGGCTTTGCGTGAGATCCTTAGCCGGCCGTGCTGAGCACCCGCGCCCAATGCGGAGGCACCGCATCCACGCGCAGGCGGCCATTGATCACCGCGTATCGCCCCTGCCCGTTGAGCAGATCGGCCAGTTGGCGCCCGGTCGCCAGGTTGACCGGAACCTCCAGGCTCACCGCCGCGTCGGACGCGTTGATCAGCACGATGACGGTCTCGCCCTCAGCTTGCCGGGCAAACCCGAACTGTTCGAAGCTCACATGCAGTTGGCGATAATCGCCGTGACGCAGCGCGGGCGACGCCTTGCGCATCTGGATCAGCTTGCCAATGTCCGCAGGCAGGTTGGGCTGCGGCGAAATCTGCCGGAGACGATTGATATCCAGTTGCGGCCTGAGCGCGGCATCGCTTCCCGGCGTGCGCTTTCCCGCCAGCCCCCACTCGCTGCCGTAATAGACCGACGGGACGCCCGGCATGGTGAAGAGCAGGCAATAGAGCGGGTACAGGTGCCTCGGGTTCGCCAGGTTGCTGGCAACCCGGTCCACGTCGTGGTTATCCACAAAGTTGTAGAGCGGCAGGTCGCGATACAGACCATTCTCGCCGAACTGCCGGTTAAGCGCATACGCGATCTCGAAGTAGTTCTTGCTGTTCAGGCTGGAATAGAGACCCTTGTAGCACTCATAGTTGGTCACCGCGTCCAGCGTCTCAGGGTTAGCCCAGCGGCGGTAATCGCCGTGGATCACCTCGCCCATCAGCCAGAAATCGGGGCGCAGGCCGCGGCAGAACCGCGCCAGCTCCCGCTGGAAGTCCAGGTCAAGGCTGTCCGCCACATCGAGCCGCAGCCCATCAATGTCGTAGTCGTTGATCCACTGCCGCACGGCTTCGAGCAGGTGTTGCCGGACCTCAGGGTTGCGCAGGTTCAGCTTGACCAGCTCGTAGTACCCCCGCCACGTCTCGTAGGTGAACGGATCGCCGAGCGGGCTGCGGCCGGCGAAACTCAGGCCCTGGATCCAGCCGCAGGCGGGCGAGCTTGCGCCGTTCTGCAGCACATCGCGGAAGGCCCAGAAATCACGGCCGACGTGGTTGAAGACGCCGTCAAGAATCACGCGGATGCCGTTGGTGTGTAGCTCGCGCACCAGACGGGCCAGCGTCTCGCGATCTCCCAAGCGTCGATCCACGTGATAATAGTCGGCGGTATCATAGCCATGCGTGGTGGATTCAAAAAGCGGCCCCAGGTAGAGCGCATTGATGCCCAATGCGCGCAGGTGGGGAATCCAGTCATAGATTTGCTCCAGGCGCGGCTGCGGCGGAGACGCGAAATCGTTGCGCGCCGGCGCCCCGCACAGGCCCAGCGGGTAGATGTGATAGAAGATGGCGTCGTGTGACCAATGGGTTTGCATGTTCTGAATTCTTTCAAATACTACGCCGCATCGCGGTTCACCGAGCAGCCGGGATCGGTCACTTCGACCGCGCCGATCTCGGCCGCGGTGTGATCCAGGAGCCGGGCCGCGAAACGGATGAACGTGTCCACGTCGGCGAAGGTGGAGGCGATGCCCACCGACAGCCGCACCGCGCTGACGTCCTTGCCGAAGCGAGCGCGCATCTCCGCGCGGAGCTCCTGGAACGACAGCGGTGCGGGGCCGCGGAAGAACTCAGCCATGATCTCCGGTGTCAGCCCGTGCGCGACCTCGCCCGCGCCAGGGTTGCAGAAGCAGCCGGTGCGCAGCGAGATGCGACGGTGGCCGGCCAGCTCTTCGATCCGCCGATCGTCGAGCTGCTGGCCGGCCCGGTCGTAAAAGCTCACCGTGACCGTGCCACCGCGCGCCTTCAGGTTCGCCGGACCATGGACGCGCACCAACGGCTGCCCGGTGCTGTGCCGAAGTATCGTCAGGCTCTCGACCAGCCAGCCGGCCAGGCACATCACCCGTTCGTGGATCACGTCCATGCCGACCGCGGTCAGGTAGCGCAGGCCGGTCTCGACCGCGGGGATGCCCAGGTAGTTGACCGTGCCGTCCTCGAAGCCGGCCTCGCCGGGCACCAGGTAGTGGCCGTCCCCCTGCACCGACGAGATAGTGATGGTGCCGCCGGCGTACCAGGGCCGGACCAGCTTCTCCAGCGCGGCCCGCCGCGCCAGCAGGCAGCCGATGCCGGTGGGGTAGCCGAACATCTTGTAGAACGACAGCGGCACGAAATCGGGCAGCCAGCGCGCC
>CAZYGI010000010.1:27929-37048 GCA_964647255.1 uncultured Anaerolineales bacterium
CATCTCCAGCGGGTGCTGCACGCCGGAGAAGTTGGACTGGGCCGGGAACGCGAAGAGATTGTGCGCGCCAGGTCGTGCCAGGTCAAAATACGCGTCCAATGTCGCCGGGTCAATGCGCAGCTCAGGCTGGACGACCGGCAGGTAAGTGAACGCCGCGCCCCGGCGCCGCGCGAACTCGCGGATCCCGTTGACCGAGTTGTGGTTGTCGAAGGTGAGCAGGTAGTGGTCGCCCGGTCCGAACGGATACGCCTCGCCCACCAGCTTGAGCGCGCCGCTGGCATTGGGCGTGAAGATCGCGACGTACTCGCCCGGCGGTGCGTTGAAGTACTCCAGCACGTAGGCCCGCGCATCGTCCACCAGGCACGTCATGGCCTGGGAGGTGGGGTTGTGCGAATGCGGGTTGCCGAAGACGCCGCGGCTCAGCAGCTCATGGTGGCGGCGCACCTGGCTCTCGGCGTACAGCCCGCCGCCGGTGTAGTCCAGATAGACCTGACCGGCCGCATCGAGCCGTGCGTACTCCGCGGCACGCAGATCGTCCAGCGCGGATGTCGTCGTGTAGGACGGGTGCGCGGCCAGGAAGGCGGCATGGGCCGCGTCGAAGGTGGCAGGGTAAGTATGGATCACGGCGATGTGTCCTTCTTTCGGGATGAAGCATCGCGTGAGATTGTATAACGGCTCCCACTCAGCGTCAAAGCGGTACAGTTGCCAACTTTCCGAAAAAGTTGGCAACTGTACCGTGCCGTCGGCACGGACGCGTCACTCCACGATGTATTCTGCGATCGTCCGTTCATCGGGATCCGTCGCATGCAAGGCGACAAAAGGCGCGCGACCGCCGAACCAGGCCAGCACGTCATCGCGCGGGATGCGCGTCGGCCGTTCCGCGAGGATCGCACCGTACGATGACCACGGCCATTCGCGGAAGTCGGGGATGAGGCCGTGCTTCTGCGGGTTGCGATGGATGTATCTGACCAGCGCCGCGAAGTAGCGGTCGCTGTCCACCAGCCGGCGCTTGAACGGCTTCTGGAACAGGCTGCCGGTGCGCTCATAGCGCAGGTTGAAGGCCATGAAGTAGGCGATGAACAGGTTCTTATAGGCGGGTGGGGTGGACAAGGTTGCCAACTTTCGGAAAGTTGGCAGCCTTGTCCACCCTGCGCCAGCAGCCAGGTCCGCTGTTCCTCATCCGTCCGGATATAGTTCAGGAAGTGAAAGTGGTTGGGAAGCAAGGAGAACGCGAAGGCGGTCGCCACAGGCTCGATGTGGTGGGCGAATAGCTGCAGGAAGTAGCGGAAGTTCTCCGCGGTGCAAAAAATCGTCTCGCCGTTGTTGCCGCGGTTGTAGATGTGGTAATAGTTCCCGCCGACCAGGGGGATCTGTGGCGTCATCGGTGGCCTCCTTCTGGTAGAGGGTAGAGTGTAGAGTTGCCAACTTTTCGGCAAAGTTGGCAACTCTACACTCTACAACCCGCGCAGCAGCGCCAGATCCAGCGCGGTCAGCGAGCGCAACACGACGCGCGCCCGGGCCAGCGCCGCAGGCGGCGGCGGGAAGCGCGGATCGGGCACCGCGATGACCTGCATGCCCGCAGTCGCGCCTGCCAGGATACCGTTGCCCGAATCCTCCAGGCAGACGCAGCGCTCAGGCGGCACGCCCAGCAGCCGCGCAGCCTCCAGATAGACGTCGGGCGCCGGCTTGCCCCGCGGCATGGTGTCGGTGCAGACCACCGCGCCGAACTTTCCCCGCATCGCCGCGTCCGCCAGCACCGCGTCAATCAAGCTGCGCTCGGAGCCGGAGGCCAGGGCCGTGGGGTAGTGCGCCGCGGCCAGCGCCACCGCCTCAACCGCGCCGGGCAGGTAGGGGATGCCGGCTGCATAAATCGCTTGCATGTTGGCGACGATACGCGCGGCGGTCTCCTCCCAGGTCAAGTCAAGCTTCATCCGCCGGATCATGTACTCGGCCCACTCGCGCGTGCTGACCCCCATGCAGGGGCGATGATCGGCGGCGCCCCAGTCGCTCGCGCCGACCTCGGCCGCCATACGGCAGCGGGCCTCGTGCCAACACGGCTCAGAATCCACCAGCAGACCGTCAAGATCAAAAATGATCGCTTCAATCATGGTATCTGTTCGGAGAGCACGTGCGTCCCCTCACTCCATCGGCGCGGACCGCAACAGCAGCGGCAGATAGACGTCCCCGCTCCCGGCCGGATCAAACGGATTCAGACAGCGAGCAGCCACGATGTACCAGGAGGACGCCACCGACTCGATCACCGGGCGGTTGACGCCGCCGGTCAGGAAGTTCGGCAGCCCCTGGCCGTCGCCGGCGGATGCCGGCCGGAGCTGACCGGTCAGCTCACCCAGCGTGTGCTGCCACTCGGCAGTCTTCCCGGCGACGCAGTAAGCGGCCGCCATCTGCCCGGTGCCCTCGAGGAAGAGCCAATTCTGCTCCGTCTCGAAGGCCGCGAAGCCATCCACGCCGTAGCTGCGCGGCGTGCCGCTGTCCTGGTACCATGTCCGCCCGATCCGTAGTTCACTGTCAACCGCCTCATGGTGCGACTGGTTGTTGACGGCGTATTCAATCTTTGTGATTTCGGCCAAGCGCACGCCGTGGTTGTCGCCGAAATCGGCAAACTGGTCGTAGCGCACTTCAACCAGCCGCCAATCGCTGAAATCCAGCGACCGGGAATACCAGTACCATTCCCCGGTCTTGTTTTGCAGCTTGACCTCGAAACGGTTGCCGCTGCCATCCCCTCGCAGCCAAAAGCGATAGACCAAGCCCGGTGTGATCGCCAAGTCAACGTCCCGTTCGCGATGAAACACGAACCACTCATCGTCCGAGTCCCAGGTGTACTTCACGACGAGATCGTGCCCTTCCCCGTGCTGGGCACGCGCCAGGTTGACGATGATCGAGGGATCATCGTTCTGCCGGGCAGCCGTCCAATAGGAATCGGTGTGCGAGTCGAAAACCTCGATCAGATACGGGTCCTGGCTCCGAGCGATCAATCCTTCGGCATAGGGCAGCAGGCAGCGATAGGTTGAGCCGAGCGCCAGGTACCCCCAGGAGACGTTATCGGTCGGCAGGTTGTGTGTGGTCTGATGGGGCCAGTTCATGTACCCGATGTCGTAACAGTCGCCGCGCGGAACCCAGACCGCCTGGTCGAGCCACTGCTTGATCGAAGCCCGCACAGCCTCCGCGCCCAACCCTTTCAGCGCGCCGTAGACGTCTATGCTGCCTTCCGGGTGCCGGAAGGCCATCAGGTCGCCGGTCTTGCGGAAGCCGCTGTAGATGCCGGGATGAGGCGTCCGAGCCTCCAGGCAGACGAACCAGCTCGTCAAGCGGGCAATCAGGGCGTCATAGCGGCCATCGTCCGTCGCCTGGCGATAATCCTTCAGTGCAACCAGCAGCCAGGCGTTGTCACCAACCCAGAAGTCGTTCGGGTCGGCGGATGGATCGGGGCCGCCGGTTGAGGCAAGGCGGAACTGCTGGTAGCCGCCGGGACAGGCGCAGGTCGGACAGGCGTCTGTCTGCCCGGCGAAGGCGTCAAAGATGCGGCGCGCCCGGCCGTATTCCCCCTCGGCGACAAAGGCGATGGCCGCCATCGCGTTCGAATAGGTGGTCGCCGCGTCGGCGCCCTCGTAGAGCGGCGCCAACCCCGAAGGCCACGCATCCTGAATCCGCTCCAGGAAGCGCAGCACGGTTTGCGCAGGGGGAGTCGTATCGGGCGCGCCCGCCTGCGCCGCGTTCAGTGGGCAAGCCAGCGCGCAGATCATCAGGATGACGAAGGCCCAGGCGCGTTTCATGGGACACCTCCTGGTACCTGACAGGGTTCTATCTCCCCACCAACATCTCCAGCCGATCCACCAGCCCAGTGAGCACCTCGAACGCGGCCTCAACGGCCGCAGGGGTGGTCAGGTCCACCCCCGCGAGTTTGAGCGCATCCACAGGATAGAGCGAATCGCCGGCCTTGAGGAAGCTTAGATAATCTTCGACTGCGCCGGGCGTGCCGGAGAGGATGCGCCGGGCCAGCGCGTTCGCGCCGGAGATGCCGGTGGCGTACTGGAAGACATAATAATCCACGTAGAGGTGACCGAACGTGGCCCAGGTGATCCCCGTCCGCTCGCGATCCACGTGGACACCGTCGCCGTAGCCCTCGGCGTACAGGTCGGCCATCAGCCCGATCATGTCGTCGGCGCTCATCCCTTCCCCGCGCTCCTCGGCCTGGTGCACCGCCAGCTCGAAGCGCGCCAGGGTGGGCATGATGAAGAAGTAGCGGTGGAAGTTTGACATCGCCTCTTCGATCACCGCAAGTTGGAACGCCGGGTCGGTCTGATGCGCCAGCAGATGCGCCCGCACCAGCGCCTGGTGGAAGTTCGACGCCACTTCAGCGACGAACATGCCGTAGTTGCTGTAGAGCACCGGCTGGTTTTGCCAGGTCAGATACGAGTGCATCGAGTGGCCCAACTCGTGCGCCAACGTGCTCAGGCTGAACACCTCATCCGTGTAGCTCGTCATAATGAACGGGTGCGTGCCCTTGGCACCGGACGAGAACGCGCCGCCAGCCTTGCCCTGGCACGGCATCGCGTCCACCCAGCGATCCTCCCTGCAGCCGCGGCGGACGGTCGCCACGTACGCGTCGCCCATCGGCGCGAGCCCCTCGCAGATGAGCTCTACTGCGGCCTCATAGGGAACCGTCGGCCGGGAGCCGCTGAGCGGCGCCCAGATGTCGTAGGGCTGAAGCTCCGCCACCCCCAGCGCCCGCCGCCGGATGCGCCAGTAGCGGTGCCAGGTGGGCAGGTTGGCGCGGAACGTGGCGATCAAGTTATCGAAGACCGTGATCGGGACGTTCTGCTGCGCCAATGCCATCTCCAGCGTGGAGGTATGCCGCCGCGCGCGCATGGCGAAGACATTCGCCTTGACGGAGGTCAACAGGTTTGCGGCCAGCGTGTTTTTGTGCGCCAGGTAGGTGTCCCGGTAGCCTTCCCAGGCCGTGCGCCGCGCCTCCCGATCGGGATTTGCGAGGATCTCGCCCAGGGCGCCCTGGGTCACCGGCAGCCGGCGGCCGTCGCTTGCCACGGCATCGGGAAACCGAAAGTCCGCATCCGTCAACATGCTGGCCGTGGTCTCGACGTTTGCCAGCGGCGCGGCCAACAGCCCCAGCAGCTCCTCGACCTCGACGGAGCGGACGTGCGCCTGCTTGCGGAACAGGTTGTCCACGTAGTGCCCAAGATACGCCAACCGGGGTTCCTCAGCCAGCCAGCGTCGCAAGGTCGCCGCGCCGATCGCCAGCAGCTCGGGCTCGACGAAGGCCTGCGCCGCGCTCAACTGACTCCACACCCCCTGCACGCGGCCGAGACGCTTGGCCGCGGCCTGGTCGGTGGTATCCACCGCATAATCCATACTGGCATAGGTGTACAGCTTGCTCACCCGTTGCGCCAACGCCTGGCACGCATCCAGCGCGTCGGCCAAGGTCGTGGGGCCATCCGCTAGGTGGCCGGCATAGCGCTTAAGGCCGTCCAAATCGCCGGCCACACTGGCGCACTCGGCCTCCCACGCCTCGACTGACGAAAAGACGCTGGTCGCGTTCCAGGTGTACCGGGGATCAATCTCGCTGTGGCGCGGGATGACTGTTTCTGTGGTCATACTTTCTCCTTGTGAGAAATCTTTCTTGATTTAGTGTGGTCAGATCCGGCCAGCCGTAGGCAACTTCGATCAACGGCATGTCGCCAATGACCACCGACTTACGCCCGATGAACTGGCCACCCAGACTTTCATAGAACGCTCTGGCCCGCGCGTTCGCCTCTAAAGCCCAGAGCATGGCGGCGCCGAATCCCCGCTCGACCAATTGACGGGCGCTGGCAGCCATCAATTGCCGCCCGATCCCGCGGCCTTGATGCTGGGGCCACACATAAATCGCGTAAATCTCGCCCTCATAGCCCGGCGTCCCATCGCGTTCGGGGCCGCCGCCGGCAAAACCTACCACCTCTCCGGCATGATCTTCCGCCACCAGGGTGAACTGTTGCGGCCCGGCTTGCGCCAAGTTATCGCGCCACCGCTGTGCGCGCGTCTCATACGAAAGCGCGGCCAAGAACCCGGCCGGCAGGATGTCGCGATACGCCGTGCGCCAGGTGTCCACATGGACGCGGGCGATCCCTGGGGCGTCGGCGGGGGCTGCGGTGCGAATACGCATGATTACTCTCGTTTTTTGGCGGCCAGCACTTCGGCGACCATCTCGACCACGCTGGCGCGGCCGGCCTCCGAGTCCGCGCCCATCATCTGCGCCAGCTCATCCACACGCGCCCTGTCATCCAACGCGCACACTTCGGTCACGGTCCGCTCGCCCGCCACATGCTTCACCACCCGAAAATGCGCGTCGCCATACGCCGCCAACTGCGGCAGGTGCGTGATGCAAAGGACTTGGTGGCTGGTGGCTGGTGGCTGGGTGCTGGAAACTGAAGGTTGGTGTTTGCCTCCTGACCCCTGACCCCTGGTCAACTCCCACAGCTTGCGCCCCACCGTCCCGCCGACGCGGCCGCCGATCCCCTGGTCAATCTCGTCGAAGATCAGGGTGGGCGTCTCATCCGCGCGGCCGAGCACGGTCTTGAGCGCCAGCATCAGCCGTGAGGTCTCGCCGCCGGACGCCACCCGCGCCATCGGTTTCAGCGGCTCGCCGGGGTTGGCCGATACGAGGAATGCGACCGAGTCCAGCCCGTGGCTGTCAAAGCCGTACCGACCAGCGGGCTGCCCGGCCGGCTGCGCCGCGACTGCGTCCACAATCGCACCGGCAGGCTCCTGACGCCAGGCAATGTCGGCCGCAAAACGCGCCTTTGCCATGTGCAGATCGGCCAGCTCGGCCTCAATGGCGGCCGCCATCCGCTGCCCTGCGGCGCGGCGGGCCGCGGAGAGGATTGCGCCCAGCGCACCCACCTCGGCCAGCAGCCGGGTCTCCTCGGCCTCCAGGTCACCGATGCGCTCCTCCGCGTGGCTGATCGTCTCCAGCTCGGCCGCGGCGCGCTCGCCGTAGGCCAGCACGTCCGCGACCGTGTCGCCGTACTTGCGCTGGAGGCTGTGGATCAGGTGCAGCCGCTCCTCCACCTGGGCCAGGCGCTGCGGGTTAAATTCGATGTTGTCCCGGTAACGCGCCAGCTCGCGCGCGAGGTCGTCCAGCAGCGCGGCCGCTTCGTCCAACTGCTCGGCCAGCGGCGATGCGGTCCCATCCACGCGGGCCAGGCGGCCAAGCGACTGCTCGGCCGCGCCCAGGGCGTCCAGCGCACCGGCGCGCTCGCCGTCATCGCCGCCGGCAAGCGCCTGCAGCGCCTCGTTCGTCAGCGCGGCCAACTGCTCAGCGTTTGCCAGGCGGCGGCGTTCGCCTTCCAGCTCGGTGCTCTCGCCCGGTTGGAGTGCTGCCGCGCGGATCTCCTCGACCTGATAGGTCAACAGGTCAATCCGCCGGGCCCGCTCGCGCGCGTCCTGGCGCAAGCTCTCCAGCTCGCGCCGCACATCGCGCACGCGGCGGACGAGCTCAGCCATCTCCGCGACCTGGCCGTTGATCCCAGCATAGCGGTCAAGCAGGCCGATGTGCTCCCGTTCATGCAGCAGAGAGAGGTGCTCCCCCTGGCCATGGACGTCAACCAGCCGCCCGCCGATCTCGCCCAGCAGCGCGGTGGTGACGGCGCGGCCGTTGACGCGCGCCACCGAGCGGCCGTTGGCGCGCACCTCACGGGCCAGCATCAACTCATCCGGGGTGTCGCCTTCCAGGCCATTTTCAGCCAGCAGCGGCGCCAGGCGGGACGCGGCCCCGGCCACCAGGGAGAAGAGGCCCTCCACCTCGGTGCGCTCTGCGCCGGCGCGCACCACATCCGCGGAGGCCCGGTCGCCCAGCAGCAGGTTCACCGCGTCAATGATGATGGACTTGCCCGCACCGGTCTCGCCGGTGAGCACGTTGAACCCCGGCTCGAAGACTAGGTCGAGCCGGTCAATAATCGCCAGGTCGCGGATGTGGAGTTCGGTGAGCATAGGCTTCGGTGATCAGTAAACCGGGAAACAAGGATCAAATCAGCGTCTTCCGCACCGCCGGGACAAGGAAGACGACGAACAGCGCGAAGGCCAGCGTCACGCCGGCACCGAGCACGACCGCGCCGGTGGAGCTCCAGCGTTCGGCCACTGCGCCGGCAAACAGCGCGCCGAGCGGCGTGGTGCCGAAGAAGAAGAGCGAATAGACGCTCATGACGCGGCCGCGCAGTTCGTCGGGCGCCATCAACTGGATGATCGTGTTGCTGGTGGCGTTCTGAATAACAAACGCAACGCCAGCGCACGCCATGAAGATCAGCGCCACGGCGAAGGAACGGGTCGCGGCGAAGGCCAACACCGTCAGCGGAAAGACCAGGCTGCCGACGGAGAACTGCACCCCCTTGCCCCTCCGGCGACTCAACGACGCAACGGTCAGGGCGCCGGCCAGCGCGCCGACGCCGACGGCTGCGTTGAGCAGGCCGTACCCCGTCTCCCCGACCTTCAGCACATCCACGGCATAAGCCGGAAGCAAGACGGAATAGGAAAAACCGAAGATCGAGGTCATGCCGATGACGGCCGTCAGGGTGCGCACCACCGGCTGCTGCCACACATAGCGCAGCCCATCGCCGATCTCGGCAAACATGTGGCGGTGGCTCGGCGGCCTGCCCACGTCACTCGGGATGTTCATCCCGGCGAGCGCGATCAGCACCGCCACAAAACTGATGCCGTTGATCGCAAAACACCAACCTGCGCCCAGCCCGGCCAGCACAAACCCGCCGATGGCCGGCCCCACCACCCGCGCCAGGTTGAACATGGTGGAGCCCATCGCGATCGCGTTCTGGAGATCGCGACGATCTTCCACCAGCATCGGCGTCAGCGCCAGGCGCGCGGGCGAGTCGAAGGCGTTGGCGATGCCGGTCAGGAACGCCAGCGCCGCGATCTGCCACACCTGCAGCACCTTCAGCCAGGTCAACGCAGCCAGGATGAAGGCGCTGATCATCATGGCGATCTGGGTGATCATCAGCAACCGGCGCTTGGACACCCGATCCGCAAGCGCGCCCGCGGGCAACATGAAAAAAAGCGTGGGGATCGTTCCCACGGCTGTAATGGTGCCCAACGCC
>CAZYGI010000010.1:37058-83534 GCA_964647255.1 uncultured Anaerolineales bacterium
CATCCAGGTGCCGGCGAGCGACAACGCCTGGCCGATGAACCAACGCTGAAAGTTGGGGTAACGCAAAGCCGCAAAAGTGCCCTGCATGCGCGACACCGCGGAAGGAGTGTTCGTGTTCATAGCAACCCTGCGTAGAGTGTGCTCGCGGCCAGGCCGGCGGCCAGGAGCACATCCCACCGCCTGAACAGGCCCGGCAGGCCCAACCAGATTGCCCCAACCCCAAGCACGCCCAGGATGAACAAGCCGGCGGCTAGCCACTTCATGCCGCGCGACCGCCGTTTGCGCACGGCGCGGCGGATCGCCTCCGCGACCAGCCCACCGGCGGCTGGCCCGGCAAAGAGCGCGAGGATAAGGCTGAAAAAGCCCAAAATGCCCAGGAACGCGTACCCCGCCGCGCCGAGGATGCCGCCCAACACCAGCGCCACCGCGCCGCCGATCACCGGGTCAAGGCGATTGCCGTTGTAGTAGACACTCTGCTGGGTCCGCACGCACTCCCGGCAGCGGTAGCCCACCGGCGTGCGCACCGCACACTGGTAGCAGATCGGCTTATCGCACCGGTTGCAGCGCAGCATCGTCTCGCGGTCAGGATGGTTGGCGCACCGTAAGGTCGTGTCGTCGGGCATGAAGGCTCCGTTCATGTGCCGGGTTGGCGCTTGCACTGATGCACGGCGCGCAGCGCCCGGTTCGCTCCACGCGCTCACCCCCGCCAGCGCAGCCGATCCATCAGCGTGCGATAGAAATACGCGCGGTCCTGCATGTGGATGAAGTGGCTGACATGCGGGCTGGCCCGCACTTCGACGCGGTCGCCCTCGGCCAGAGCGACCTCGAACTGGCCGTCCACGGTGAGGATGGGCGCGTAATCGGCGTGCGCCTTCAGGATGACAGTTGCGCCCTGGGCCAATACCACCGGCCGGTCGAGGCTCAGGTGCGGGCAGATCGGGATCAGCAGGATGTTCTTCAGCTCCGGCGGCAGGATCGGACCGCCCGCGGCCAGCGCATAGCCGGTGCTGCCGGTGGGCGTAGCGACGATGACACCATCCGAGCGGTAGGTCGTCAGATAGCCGTTGTCCACCCACGTCTCGGCGGTGATCATACGGGCCAACCCCCCGCGGCTGATCACGACATCGTTGAGCGCATAGTAGGCGTGATTGACCGGCGGCTCGCCCCCGCGGTCAACCCGCACGTCGAGCAGCATCCGCTCTTCCAGCCAATAGTCGGCCGCCAGCATCTGATCCAGCGGCGCCTGCCACGCATCGGGCGCCACTTCGGCCAGGAAGCTGACCTTGCCGAGCTTGATTCCCAGGATGGGCACGCCGTACTGGCTGGCGATGCGCGCGGCGCGCAGCATGGTGCCATCCCCGCCAAGGGTAATCAGGGCGTCCAGTTCTGCGACGTGCGCGAACGCGTCCGGCTCATCCCACGCCGAGCCAACCCAGACGGCGCGGCCGCGGGCGGTCAGATGTCCGGCCATTCGCTCGGCCAGGGCCAACGATTCGCTTTTCTTTGGGTGGGTCAGAAGGCCGATCGAATGTGGGGAGTTTGGCATGGTTTGTCTCGCTGATGACGAGCAGCGCGTGACGAGCAACCGATCATGCGTTGCTCATCACGCGTCACTCGTCAGTACGCTCTGTTTTCTTCCAGGAGTTTTCCCAGGTTCTCCGCAAAGTCCGCCTCGATCCGCTGGACGTGACAGCCGCTCATGCGCAACCCTTGTTCGACCAGCGCCGAGATCGCGCCGGTGCCCCCCAGGATAGTCACGTGACGGGCGCGCCGCGCCTCCACCTCATCGGTGCCGACAACCGGGCGGAAACGAGCGACATAACGCAGCGTTACCAGGAAGTCATCCTTGGTGCGCGCCACGCCGCCCGTCAAGAGGTAATGGTCGAGGGTCTTGCCCGGCCCCAGGGCATTCAGATCAAAGTCCACCTGGATGCTGTTGGCCCCGTCGAGCACAATGCCGGCCTGGGTCTGCGTGCTGCCGGTCGGCGGATCGGTGTCAGGCACGGAAGCGCGGTAGGCGCCCGCAGCCAAATCCTCGAACACGTAGGTTTCATCGCTGGCAACGACCGCGGTCAACCGCTCCGGATTTCGCTCGCCCTCGGCCGACACGGGGCCTTCGAGCACAACGATGCGCTGGGCGCCGCCCCGCACGCGCCCGCTGACGCGGCTTTGCGCGGGCGCCATCGGCTCCGCGAGATCGAAATCGGCGATGAGCCGGTTGCTGCCGTCGGCTACCAGATCTTCGACAGCCGCGGCTTCACCGAGCGTGGCGTCTTCCGCCATGATCGCGACGCGATAGACGCCTGCCGGCAGGTCTTCGAACTGGTATTTCCCATCCACCACGGTCGCCTGGAGCGTCCCGACCGGTCCCGTCAGCACGACCAACATCCCTTCGCCGCCGGTAACAGCCCCGGCGATGAGACTGTTGGGCCGCACGGGAACGGCGGGCTCAACGATAGGCGGTTCTTCAGCGGGCTCAAGCCCACGCACAAGCGCCGCATCGCCCTCAAAACGCACCCACATCACCCGGTTCGGCGGGAGATTCACCTCGGCGCGCACCGTTTCCCCGGTCACCCCCCCCAGTTCTACGAAGTAGGTGCCGGGGCCCAGCGGCGCAAACTCACACGCATCGGCGCCGTATTCGGGCTTGCTCCCAGCCACCTGGGTGATGCCCCCCCAACCATAGGTGCACAGGCTCACGGCGCGGCCGGCGCCTCCGGCCACCGAGCAGCGGACGATGGAGAAGCCCGGCGCCGCGCCCCCGTCCTGGACCGACCATCGCAGCCCGCCGGGCGGCGGCGCAGGCAACTCCAGGTCAACCTGCACGGCCCCCGTACCGTCCACCGCCACACCGGTGCGCTCGATGGTGTCGGCGGCGGGACTCTTCGCGGCGGCCTGTACGGTATAGAAGCCGGCGGCCAATTTCTCAAAGCGATAGGCGCCGTCGGGCGCGGCCTGGGTTTGCGCCACCGGTTCCGTCTGCGGCGGACGCAGCAGGCGGACGGTGCAGCCGCCGCCGTTCGTCACCTGGCCGGCGATGACGCCCTTGCGCGGCGTCTGGGTCGTGCGCTCCGTGAACGTCACCCACAGGATGCGGCGGCCGTCCACCAGCACCTCGGCCACGACATCCACGCCCTCCGGCTGAAGCTGATAGCGGCCGACGCCCAAGGGGGCAAACTCGCAGACATCGGCGCCGTACTCAGGCTTGGACCCGGTGCGCTGCGTGACGCCCTCCCAGCCGTCCGTCCAGAGATGGATGGCAAGGCCCGGCCGGCCGGTCGCCCGGCAGCGGACGACGCCGAAGCCCGGCCCGGAACCGCCGTCAGTCACTTCCCAGCCCCAGCCCGGCGCAGTCAGATCCACAACGACCTCGTTATGGCCGTCGAGGACGATCCCGCTCTGCATCGCCGCAGCGCCGAGCAAGGCCAGCGTGTATGTGCCGGCCACGAGATCGGCGAAGCGGAAGCTCCCGTCGGCCGCCACGCTCTGCTCCTGCGCCCAATCGTCGCCGCGGCTAAGGCGCACCGTCTGACCGGCGCCGCCGCGTACCGCGCCGCGCACACTGCTGGATGCCAGCGTCACCGCGCCGCCCGTAAGATCAAACTGCGCGGTGGCTGCCGGTCGCTCGCGCGTCAGCGTCACGTCGCGGCTGCGGTCGGCGCCGACCACCAGCACGTGGTAGCTTGCCAGCGGCACGTCGGCAAACTCATAGCGTTCGTCCGCGCCGACCCGGACCGTCACGCTCCACCCGTCGTCACGCTCCAGCTTCACAGTCAGGCCGGCTCCGCCAAGCACCTGGCCGCTGACCCGGCCGGCCAGGCCCACATCGCCCCGCCAGGCGCGCGCCTGCTTGGGCTCGGCCTTCAGCGCCTCGACAATCGGCAGCCGATTGTCGGGCCACCGGGTGCTGTACCACGCCTGGCTCTCCCAATCGGACGACCAACTGCCCAGGGTGTAATTGCCGAGCAGCCAGAACGCGGTGCAGAAGTAGTAGTCCGGCGCATGATCGAACCGGCTGCTGGTGCCCATCATGACGCGACACGCCTCCAGGGTCTGGGCGGCATGCAGTTGCGGGGTAGTGGCCGGGTAGCGCGGATCGGGCCGCTCGCCGACGACATAGCCGTTCTCAGTCGCCAGGATCGGCAGCGACCGGCCGATTTGATCGCGGATCAGTTTGTCATAGCGCTCGTATGCGCGCCAGCAAGATGGATCGTCGAACGCGGTGGCGCCGGGATTGGCGTGGCCCTGCCGTTCCTGGTTGATCCGCTCGAGGCTCCAGCCGCCCCACGCGACGCCGTTCCATCGTTCCGCGGCCAGCCGATCATAGTATTCCTGGGTGTACGGCGCGCCACTCTGATTGCCGGCGTCGGCGGGGTAGTCCAGCGGATGGTTCAGACTGTAGTTGTGAAGGGCCTGCCACACCGGTTCGGCAAACAGATCGCGGCGCCCCTGCCGACAGATTTCGCCGACGAGGTCCCACTGGCTGCCCACGGTCATGGCCGGGATGCCCGGATAGCCGCCCACGGCAAGGATCGCCTCAATGTCCACGATGGCATTGCGCGCCACAATTTCAAGCGCATCCGGGGGCACAACGCCGCCCGACCACTCCACGCCCATGTCAGGCTCGTTGTTGAACTCGAAATAGCGCACCCCAGCCGCCACGTAGTCTCGCACCCAGCGCAGCGCAGCATCATCCAGCAGGCCGGGATTCGGCTGGAAGCGATACAGCCGCACCACCGGCATGATGTCGTTCTTAAGCAGCAGCTCGGATAACTCGAGTCCGCCATCGTGCCGGGCCAACTTGACCCACTTGATGCCCATCGCCCGGAGCTCGGGCAGCCAGCCGTCTGCAATCTGACCCAGGCCAATCGCGGCCGGAAAGCCGGCGCTCCAATGAACACCGATGCCGGTGTCGCCTTTAGGACGAGGGTAGTCACGTAGGTCCATGATGCGCCTCCGCCAAAAACAAGAACCGAATAACGAGCAACCAAGCAGTATCCGCGTCAGGTTCGGGATCGGCCACCCATTGCTCGTTGCTCGTTACTGGTTGCTCGTTACACTCGCGCCCGCACCCACTCCACGACGCCGTCCGCCGCCACCGTTTCCTGCTGGCTGCTCGCCATGTCGCGCGCCACGATGACGCCGTTCGCCAGCTCCGCGTCGCCCAGGATCAGGGCATACGTCACGCCGGCCTTGTCTGCGCCCTTGAGCTGGGATTTCAAGCTGCGGCTGCCGAAAGCCAGCAGCGCGCCGATCCCCGCGGCCCGGAGATCGTTGACCAGGCGGATGGCCGGCAGGCGCGCGGCCTCGCCCAGCGGGGAGACCTGGATGCGCGGCTCCGGCAGCGCGGGCGGCGCGACGCCCTGTTGCTGCAGCGCCAGGATGATGCGTTCGATGCCCATCGCAAAACCGATGCCCGGCGTCGGCGGGCCGCCCAGCTCCTCGATCAAGCCGTCGTAGCGGCCACCGCCGCACACCGCCGACTGCGAGCCGATCCCCTCGGCCCACACCTCGAACACCGTCTTGGTGTAATAATCCAGCCCGCGCACCAGCCGGAAGTTGATCGTATGGGGCATCTCCAGTGCATCCAGGTAGCCTCGCAGCGTCGCCAGGTGACTTGCGCACTCGTCGCAGAGGTAATCGGCGCTGTGAGGAGCGGCATCCAACAGCGGCTGGATGGCCTCCTCCTTAGAATCGAGCAGGCGCAGCGGATTGATCGCCAGCCGGCGACGGTCCACCTCGTTAAGTCGGCCTTCATGGGCCTTGAAGTAGTCCACCAGCGCGGCCCGGTAGCCGGGGCGGCACCGGGGACAGCCGGTGGAGTTGAGCTGGAAGTTGAGCCCGCGGTAGCCCAGCCGCGTCAGCAGCGTCCACGCCACCGACATGACTTCCAGATCCACGGCGGGATCCATCTCCCCCAGCATCTCAACGTTGAACTGGTGGAACTGGCGATAGCGACCCGCCGCGGGCCGATCATGGCGGAAAATTGGGCCGATGGAGTAGAGCTTGACCGGCCGGGGGAGCACGTGCATACCGTGCTCGATGAAAGCGCGCATCACGCCGGCCGTGAACTCCGGTCGCAGCGTCAGATCATCGCCGCCTTTGTCCTGGAAGGAGTACATCTCCTTATCCACGATGTCGGTGCCTTCGCCGACGCCGCGCACGAAGAGACCCGTCTCCTCGAAGATCGGTGTGTCAATCTGCTGCAAACCGTACAGCGCCGACACCGCGTGCATCTGCTCGGTGACGTAACGCCAATAAGCGCGGTCGGCCGGCAGGATGTCCTGGGTGCCGCGAATCGCTTGATACACTGGGGATGCCTCCGATATTGGGTTAATCGGTGGCTATTATAGTCAAGTGTCAGCGGATCAGCCCACCACCGGCAGGATCACCAGCGGCACGCCCTGGGGGCCCCAGCGCGTGAACCAGACGGCGTCATCCGGCGCAAGGCGGATGCAACCGTGTGAGGCCGGATACGCGCCCAGGGCGGCCATATCTTCGTATACCTTCTTGCCGCCCACCAGCTTGTAGGGCGCGCCGTGGATGAGGATCTTGCCGCCATCCTCGAAGAGATACCACCCCTCGTCCGCGTAGACGCCGAACGCCTGGAAGGTGCCCTCGTAGCGGCCGATCAGCCCGTACCACGGCGGCGTGCGATAGCCAGCGGCGGTGTCGCCGGTGCTGACCGGGAGTTCGCGCAGCGTCTGGCCGCCCATGTCCGGGCCGGCGGCCGGATCCCAGACCAGCATCTTCTGGACATTCGGGTCCACGATGACGAAGCGCCGGGTCGGATCCATGCCATATTCACGCACGATCTGTGCCACCAGCGCCGGCATGGGCGCCGGCGTCTCGACGGGCGGGATGGGCGCGAGCGTCGGCGTGGGCGTGAACGCAATGATCTCCGGCTGAACCAGATCGCGGACGGGCGCCGGCGTGACCGGCCGCGGGGTGCGCGTGGGCGTAGCGGTCGCCACGGCTGAGCGGCCTGCGGAGCGCACCGAAACGCCCCACGCCGCCCAAACGACGCCAGCAAAGGCGACCAGCAGCGCGGCCGCCAGAAGGATCACCAGCGGCGTGCGGCGGGTCGCACGGGAAATCGGCGAACGCCTGGAATTCACTGGGTCACAGCTCCCGCCGGCCCCGACGCCGCGTTCGTCCGCTCGAACGCCAGCAGCGCGGCCTCCAACTCTTCCTGCCGGACCGCCACGGTCAGATCGCCGCGCGTGCGCTCCAGCACGCCGCGCAGCACATCGGTCGTGCGCCGCAGCCCGCCGGTCAGCGCGTCCGGGAAGTCCATGGTCACCAGGTGGCTGTAAACCTCATCCATCATCGCGAGGTGCGGCTCGGCTTCCGAGCTGTGCCCCAGGCGGATGAGATCGAGGGCGAAGCGCCGCAGCTCACTGGCGGCTTCGGCCAGGCCGTTGAGATACGCGGCCGCCGGCACGCCCAGATCGGCGGGACCGGGCACGTTATCGCTCCGCTCGCCGCGGACGAAGGCGTACAGGGTATGCGCCTCCACCAGTTCTTTTAGCGCGTCCTGCGTATAGCCCGCCTCGTACAAGTCAGCGTAGCTCGCCAGGTCCGCGGTCATCACGGCCGCGGCCTGCCGCGCCGTCGCCAGCATCTGCTCGGCTTCGGGCCACTCGTGGCGGTGGATCGCGCGGATGCTCAACGCGCAGTAGCGGATCAGCTCGCGGCTGCGGTTCAGCGTGGCATCGCGCACCTGGTTCTTGGCGGTGAACTCCGCCCGGATGTCTTCGATGATCTGCGCCAGTTCAGGCAACGGAATACTCCTCAAGGCATCAACTTCGATCCGGATTATACTGGCAGACGGCGGTTCGGCCAAATCGCGGCCGTTTCGGCCCGCTTTTGCCGAACCGCGGCGGTTGTGCTAAAATCTTCGTGCTCCCTCGCTGAAGATGTGCGAGGGAGTTGTATGCTCTGCCCCGGCAGCGGGGCGCTGAAAGGTACTTGTCCCATGCAATTTCCGCCCGAGCTGTTGAACAAAGTCGGCGTAATCCTGGAGATTGTCGTGGCCGTGATCACGGCGCTTACGGTGGCGTTCTGGATTGCGCTGGTCGTCTGGACGCTGCGCGACATCCGCACGCGCACGCACGATGTTTTCGCCTGGATCCTGTCCGGGCTTTTGACGCTGGCCCTGGGGCCTCTCGGCTTGCTGCTGTATCTTCTGCTGCGCCCCAAGCATACCCTGGCCGAGGTGTACGATCGACAGTTGGAAGAAGAAGCGCTGTTGCGCGACATCACAGCGCGGCGCGCCTGTCCCAAGTGCCAGACCGTCACCGAGCCGGACTGGCTGATCTGCCCGATCTGCTCGACCGAGCTGCGGCGCACCTGCAAAGCGTGCGGCAAGCCGCTGGAGCTGAACTGGGCCGTCTGTCCCTCCTGCGCGACGCCGGCCGGGCAAGGCAAGTCCACCGGCAACGGCCATGAGTATCAGCCTTCGCTCTTCCCCGAGCAGACCGCTCATTAATCAGAGAGGGGGTATTGGACGGTGAAACCGCCCAATACCCCCTGGGAACAATCTCCACAGGATTAGCGTTCGCGGCGCCAGGCCAGTCGCCAGACGGCCACCACATACTTCCAGCCCTTGCGTAAGTAGTCTCCGACGTTAGCCCCGGTCTTTGACTCGCCGTGCAGCCGCGCGCCGCAGACATAAGGGACCTCCTCCACCCGTAACCCCAATCGCTGCGCCCGCGCCAGCAGGTCAATGCAGTACTCACCGTAATCCCCAGTCAGCGCGATCTTGTCGAAGACCGACCGCCGCGCCGCAATAAAGCCGCTGGTGTAGTCCCGCACGCCCCAGCCCAGGAGCAGCGAGGCGTAGGTATTGATCGTCACCGAGAAGGCGCGGGCCATGAAACCATGCCCCACGTCCTTACCCCCGCGCACATAGCGGGAGCCGACCGCGACATCAGCGCCGGCGTCCAGCCGACCGAGCAGCGCAGGGATCGCCTCCGGCGGCATCGCCAGGTCGCAGTCCATCCACGAGACCGCGTCCGTGTCCGCGGCCCGGATGCCGGCCCAGATGGCCGAGGTGAGGCCGCGCCCGGTCGTGCGGCGGATCAACCGGACGCGCGGCTCCCGCGCAGCGATCTCCTCGACGACCTGCCAGGTGCCGTCGGGCGAGTTATCGTCCACCACCAGCACTTTGACCGGCGTCTGCACCGCGGCCAGGATGCCTGCGATCAGGATCGGGATGTTCTCCCGCTCGTTGTAAGTGGGCAGGATCGTTGTGAGAGAAAACGATTCGGACATTTGCGACTGTGTCACTTGATCACCACTGTGCCAAGAATCACGCTGTCGGTGAGCGTCCTGCCGGATGCGCCGAGCACCTTGAGCCGGACGCCCTCCTGGCTGGGCGTGTAGAATCCCATCTCGATCTCGTAGGTCCCGGGCGGCGCGTCGGCGGGTACACCTAAGGTATGCTGATCCACAATGATCTCACCCTGATCCCAGCGGTCCGTCGGGTACGAATTGCCCAGCGGCGGGCTGTCGTAACCGGCCCACAGGATGCCGCCATCGGCCTTGCGCGGCCCCAGAAGATGAGTGAACACCGTATGGCGCAGCTTGGTCGGTCCGATATTGCTGCGTAGGAACAACGTCACAGTCAAGGTTTCCCCTGGATGGAGTTCTGAAGCAGAAACCGTGCTTCCCAGCAACTCAATCCCCTCCGCAAACTCGGCGGTGATGGCCCGATTGGGGTGAATGACAGGCGCCACGCCGGGATCCACGGCAAACACCGTGGAATGCGGCAGCCCCCAGTAGTTCCGGACCTCGTGCACGATGCGGCCGGACGGGTACGCCTCGCGCAGCGCGGCCAACGACTGCTGATCCCCCAGGAAAGTCGTCACCATGTAGAGCGCGCCGTCTGGGCTGGGGGGCGCCAGCACCAGCCCACGATTGCCGTCGAACAAGCGCAGATCGCGGTCCCGCACCTGCCACGTCACCGGCAGGTGCATCACGCTCCGCTCACCGGCCGGGGTGTAGTAGAGCCGGGTGCCGGCCGGCGTGGCAGCGGCATACTTGCCGATATCCACCAGCCCGACGTCGAAGATGTGGAACAGGTTCTTGTCGCGACCCCAATCAATGAAGAAGTATTGATAGCCCCAGACCCCGGTGTAGAGCAACAGGCCGCTCAACGCCACGCCAGCCGCCGCCAGCCCAGCTTTCCGCCCGACCTTCACCGACCCAAGCAATGCCCTTGCTGCGTCGAACAACCAGCCGAGGCCCGCGGCCACCAGGATCATAATCGCCGGGAGCGAGCCGATCATGCGGCGGATGCTGGGCGCGTCATCGGCCAGGATCGAGGGCAGCCACATCCAGAGGCACCAGATCAGAAGCAGGGCGTAAGCCGGCCGCCTCGCCCGCGCCACCGCCAGGAGCAGCGCGAAGTAGAACGTCAACGCCAGGAACAGCGGCAGCGGCGGCCGCGTGTAGAGCCGGTTGCCATCGCTGGCTGGGCCGGCAAACAGGAAGACGCCGGCCACCTTCCCAGCGTTGTTCAGCATACTCGCCATGGGCGTCTGGCTCCCGCCACCGGTCCCGAAAACGCCGACCTGCTGCGTGCGCATGAAGAACATCCAGGGGTTCCGGTAGGCGAACTCCCCCAGGGGAAAGATGACCACGGCAGCGACCAGGACGAGAAGCAGCAGCTTCCAGGCGTAGCGCTCCACAAACCCGCGTTCCTGGAAGACTTTATAGATCACAAACAGCACCAAAACCCCGGGGAAGACCCAGGCGGCCTGGTAGGTATAAAACGCGCTGCCCCAGAAGAGGCCCGACACAACGAACGGCCACCACCGCTGCGTCTGGAGCCCCTGCCAGAGGAACAGGAGCGCCAGGATCGTCCAGAGCGGCACCAGGACGACTTCGACGCCTTCCCGGCTGAACGCGTTGTGCCAGGGCAGCACGGCCAGGATCAAACAGGCTACGGCCGGCAGGAACTGGCGGGCGATCCGCGACTCGCCCCAGGGTTGAGTGGCCTCCTCGGCAGTAGTCTCGGCGCGCACGGGAAACAGCCAGCGCGCCAGGAAATAGAGTGCGGGGATCGTCACCATCCCGGCGATCGCTGAAACATAGCGGATCGCCAGCATTTTCTCGCCCGCGATGAGGAAGGCCAGCGCGGTCAAATAGATCTCGATCGGCGGGATGCCCCAATTGCCCGTGAAGTAAATGGGGTGATAGCCCGGATCGAGCAGCAGACGCCGCGCCTCCAACGACTCGAAGGCCTCATCGAAGTTCATCCCCGGCGGCACCTGGCCCTGCTGCCACAGCCGGAAGAAGATGCCAACGGCAAGAACCGCGAGCAACAGGAACCAATCGAGCCGGTTCAGCCGAAAACACGATACAGCCTGGGCGTTGACTTGTGATTTCGTATCTGCCATCCCGTCGCGTCCTTATTCCACTGTCACCGCGCCGAGGATCAGGTGATCCTGGCCGGCCGGGACGATCGTGATCGCACGTGCACCGCCTGCGGCCGGATCATACAGCCCCACCTCGATGGGGTAGGCGCCGGGCGGCATATCGGACGGCAACTGAATCTGGTACTCGTCCAGGATCAGGTCGCCGGCCGCCCAGGTCGTCGTCGGTGCGCTGCCGTCGCCGGGCCGCGCATCACGGCCGGCCCAGACGGCGCTGCCGTCGGGTTTCGCCGGGCCCAGCAGGTGCGTGAAGACGGTCCAATCCACGGCCGGCTTCTCGGCCGCGCGCCACCAAAGCTGAAGATAGACGATGTCGCCCAGCCGGTACTCAGTCCGATCCGTGTCATAGCCGGCCAGGGCGATGCCCGGCCAACCGGCCGCGACAGCGACCTGCGGCTGCCGGGCCGGCGCGGCGCCCGCCGCCACCCGGAACGCGCGGGCATAGACCTTCCCCACCCGATCGTAGAAGACTTTTGCCTCAACCGCATCCGGGTAGAGCGTCCGGAGCAACGGCCCACCGCGAAAATCCTCGTGCTCGATCACGACGTAGGTGGCCGCCCGGCCGGCGGGCGCGGCGACGAAGGCGTGCCGGCCGTCAAAATGGCGCACTGGCCGGCCCTCGCGCCAGGCGAACGCCAGCGTCGTGTCCGTTACCGGCCGCGGGGTCACGTAAACCGCTTCGTCCGCCGGCAGGCTCAGCACGTACTGGCCGATCTCCCACAGCCCCTGGTCGTAGGCGTAAAAAACCGCCGGGCTGTTGGCCCAACGCTCGAAATACACGGCGGCGGTGAACCCCAGGCTGCCGGCCAGGATCACCCCCACGATCACCGCGCGGCCGATCCCGCGCAACCGATCCAGCGCGGCCGCGATCTGCTCGTCCGACGGCTGAGAAGGCTGCTTTGCCGCCCTGGGTCCCTGCGCCTCTCCGGGCTGCGCCTTCCCTTCCTGCTGAGCGACCGACTCAGAGTCATTCCGCCCTAACAGAATCGCCAGTCCTAGACCGCACAACAGGGCAACGACGGGCGCCGCGCCCAGGCCGCGGCGAAAGTGCGGCGCATACTCGCTGAACACCGTGGGTGCCAGCATGATCAGCCCGGCCAGGAGCATCCCGCCGAACGCCGGCCGCCGCCCGCGCCAGAGCGCCGCGGCCAACCCGACGAAGAATGGGATGCTCATCAAAACGTCCAGCACCGGCACACCGGGCTGATTGTTGCGCGGGTCAAGGTCGCCGCGGAAGCTGAACATGCCCAACGTCGCCAACAGATTGCGCGCCGGCGCACCCCCGGCTGCGTTGGCCGGTGCAGCGGCAATCTGGCTGCTGCGGAGCAAGAGCTGGTCCGGGTGCTGCGCCCAGTGCAGCGCCAACGGCGCAAAGACCGCCAAAGCAACCAGCCCGGCGAAGAGCAGAGGTGCAGAGGCGCGAAGGAGAGGGGGAGTGAAGATGCCCCTCTGCTCCCCTGCTCCGCTGCGCCCTCGCACCAGCGTCCACAACCCTAACCCGAACGCGATCACCGGCAGCAGCCGCCCTGCTGGATAGGTGTAGGGTCCCAGCCCAGCCAGGGCGCCGAACGCCAGCCAGGCGGCCAGCCGACCCGTCCGCCGCGCGTGCCAAAACGCCCACAGCATCAGCGTCAGCAGCAGGGGCACCAGCACCGGCTCAATGCCCACGCGGCTGAAGTGGAGATGCCAGCGGTTGATCGCCAGCGCCAGCGCGGCCAGGAGCGGCAGCGCCGGGGGCATCCGTTCGTCGTTGCGCACCAGCTCCCGGCCCAGCGCATAGAGCGCCGGCACGGTCAGCGTGCCGCTTATCCCCGCAACCGCGCGCATCACCAGCGGAGTGGCGCCGGCCAGCTTGAACGCCAGTGCGGTAAGATAGATGAACGCCGGCTCGACGCCGAAATTGCCCGCGAAGAAGATCGGGTGATAACCCGGCTGCGTCAGCACACGCCAGGCTTCCAGTGCTTCATACGCCTCATCGTAGTGGAAGCCGGGCGGAACGGCATCCAGGCGCCAAAAGCGCAGGAATGTGGCCAGGGCAGTGATTAAAAGCAGCGCGACCGTCGAACCTGGGAGGCGGCGCGCTGCAATGTCTCGACGTGCCATCAATACGATCCGTTCAGAAGGGCTTCCCGCTCGCGATGTGCGCCGCCAGCGCGGCCGCGACCTCGGAGACCGTCCCGGCGATGCGCTGGACGGGCGCGCCGCCCGCGGCGATCTCAGCTTCGGTCCCGGCGCTGACGGCTTCAGGCCCGGCCAGGATAGTCACCAGGCCGGCATTCTTGGCTTCTTCCGGCTGAAAGCCGAACGATGGTCCGAACGCCGCCAGGTAATCCTGCGCCAGATGCAGATAGGCCGGCGTGCTCGGATGCTCGCGCGGCCCGAAGAGCACGTAATGCCCCAAAGCCTTGCCGGCCGCGGGCGCCACCAGATCCACGGTCGCCGCATCGGCGCCGGTCAGAGTGACCGCGGGGGAGATGACCGCCGTCCCGGCAATCGCCACCTGGTAGACGCCCGCGATGAGATCGGCGAAGCGGTAGGTTTCGTCGGCCGCGACCGTCTGGACCGCCACTTCGTTTGCCGCGCGGGTCAACGCAAGGACACGGCCTGCGCCGTTCAGCACACGACCGGAGATCACGCTCTCGGCCACGATCAACGTCAGGTCAAGCTGCGCCTGGTCCCGGCCCGTCACGCGCACAGGATTGCTGCGCAGCGCCGTGTTCTCCACGCCGACGATGTACTCACCCGCGCCCAAATCCGCGAAACGGAAGGTCTCGTCGGCCGCGATGGGCTGAGTGGCGAGGACCGCGTCCCCTTGCAGCAATTGGGCATTACGGCCGGCTGCGCCGTGAACCAGGCCGTAGATCACGCTGTCGTTATACACTACGTTGGGCGCCTGCACCTTGACGAAGGTGATGCTGAACGAATGGTGAAAGAGGGTGTTGCCGGTGGCTTCGTCAGGATGCCCCGTGTGCATACCGGTCACGCGATCCGACGGCAGCTCCTGGCCGCTCAGGCCCAACGCCTCAGCCAGGCACACCTGCCACTTCCACATCGGGAAGTTAGCGCCCGGTTCACTCAGCGGCTTGTCCACCGTGATGATCTGTTCGCCGCCCTCCCAGGCAATCCGGGCACGGGCGCCGTACACCCGCCCGCCGAGCGGGCTGGCCGTGGTGGCGGAGGCCGGATCGAGAAGATCCAGGTAAACGTGGTGGTTGCCGCCGTTTTCTTCCGGCGTCAGGTGGTGGACGCGCACGGCCTGCCAGTAGAAGCCGCCCGGCGTCACCGTTGCCGGCGTGATCGCGACGCCATACGCCGCCGCGTCATTCACGGCCTCGCGCGGCGCCAGTGCGATGTTCGACGCAAGCGGCGCGGCCGGCCGGACTTCCGCTCGACCAAATATCCCGGTCATCCAGTTTGCGATGCGCTGGAAAAGATTCATCGCTCAACCCTCCTTCGCCAGACCCGCCGCGGCCGCCGCCTGGGTGAGCCGGCTCAACGCCTCGGCCAGGGTGAACCCGGCGCCGGCTAACCGTGTCACCTGACAGCCTGCCGCCGCCAGCTTGCCGTCCAGCTCTGCCGGGATGGCGTCCCCCGCCAGGATGACCCGCGCCGCACAGGCCGCATCCCCCGCGCTGAAGCCCACCGTGGCGCCTGAACGAATCGCGTAATTCGCGGCCAACGCCAGGATCAAGCGCGCTTCGACGTCAGGCGCTTCACCTTGCAAGGCCGGCAGCAGGACGTACTGCGCAACGCGCCTGGGCGCCGCCGGCAGCACAACATCGCGCGTGACGGTCATGTCCTCGTCCACCACGATGTCGCGCAGCACCGGCTCCTCATCTCCGACAGCCAGCGCATAGACGCCGCCGGGCAGCCCGGTGAACCAGAAGGCGCCGCTTGAATCCGTCTGGGTTCGGGCGACCTCCGCGCCGTCACGCAGCAGGCGCAGCGTTGCGCCCGGGATGCTGGCCCCGGTCGCGCTCAACAGCCGCCCTTGCAGTGCGCTGCGCGGGCCGGGCGCAACCCACAGGACATCGGCGCGGTGCTCGCGCTCGCCATCCAGGACGATGTTGCTGGCGACAATCCCCATGCCGGTCACATCCAGGCTGTAGACGCCCGCCGTCAGACCGGTGAACTGATAGGAACCGTCGGCCGCCGTCCGCGTTCTCCCGGCTTCCAGGCCATCGCGGCGCAGCGTGACCACGATATCCGGTTTCGGTTGGCCGGCGCCGTCGGCCACACGACCGCGGATCGCGCTGCGTTGACCGGCGGCCAGGTCAATCGCCGCCAGTTGCAGCCCGTTCTCGCCGGTGCAGATCAGATCGCTGAACACGGCCGTGCCCACCTCAACGCGGTAGCGGCCGGCAGGCAGGCCTTCAAAAGAGAACCGCCCATCGGCGTCGAGCAACGCCTGGCGCGTCCAGCCCCAGGCTTGCGGCGCGTAGAGCACTGCGATCATGCCATCCGGCGGCGCAATCACCTTGCCCGCCACGCTGCCGCGCAGCGGGAAGAGCTGTTTGAACAGCGTGCCCGGGGCCAACGTGACCGTCTCCGCGATCACGCCGATCCCCGCCAGTTCGAGGCGATAGCTGCCGGCCGGTAAATTGGGAAAGACAAAGCTCCCATCGGCCGCAAGCTGCGTCTCGCGTGTGCCGCTCGCCCCCACAAGACGCACGACGCGCCCGGCCTGGCCGCCCGTCACGACGCCGTCCACCTGAGCAGGGGTTCCGACAGGCTGGAGCTGAAAATTGACCTCGTAGGTGATCGGCTGGCCCGCGCGGCCGGCGACCTGGGCGGTGTCCAGATTGTCGGCCAGGTCACTGGGCCAATCGCCCTGGACGATTCGCAGAATGAAGAGGCCCGGCGTATGGGTGAATTCGTAACTGCCGGCCGGCCGATAGGGATCGCTCCCAGTGGTCACAACCGGGAACGCCGTCCCAGGATCGGCGCCGTGCCAGGACATCTGCACTTTGACGCCGTTCAGAGGCTTGCCGGCCGCATCCGTCACAACCCCATAAAACACCCGGCGATTGCCGGTCTCTGCGGCGTCGAGCAAGCGCTGCTTTGTCACCACGTAACGTGAGCTGGTCGCCGCGCCGGCGGTTAGCCGCAGGTTCTTGGTCTGCCAGCCGTCCAGCGCCAGGCCCGCCAAGATGATCCCGGGCACGGTGAGCTGATAGGCGCCCAACGGAAGACCGCTGAACCGGAACGTGCCGTCCGCCGCGGTCTGCGTCTCGGCCACCTGGACGCCTTCGCGCATCAGTGTGACCTGAACGCCCGTCTGCGGCGCACCGGCAGCGGTCAACACAGTGCCGGTCAGGGTGCTGCTGGCCCCGCCCGTCAACCGGATGACCACCGAGGGGCCGAGGGCCAACGCGGCCGTCACCCCGCGGCGCACCACACCCCACGGCGGGACTGCGAGATCATACACTCCCGGCACAAGCCGCTCGAAGCGGAAGGCACCATCTGCGCCCGTCACGGTCGAAGCCACTTCACGATCACCGGTCAGGAGCTTCACGGTGAGATCAGCCAGTGCGCCGTCGTTGTCTGAACGCAGCACCAGGCCGGCGACGACCGCCTGGTTCGCCTCATCCACCACCCGGTTGGGCATCGCTTTTACATCGGCCACCACGGGCATCTCGCCGTGCAGGCTGAAGTCCGAGTTCCACCAATCGGTGTACCAGGATTGGCTCTCCCACCCCGGCGCCATGAAGCCGAGCTTGTAGTTGCCGATCAACCAATGGCACACCGCAAAATAGTTGTTGGGACACTGGAGGCCGTAGATCTCCCGGCCGCCTTGCATGAAGTCGTTGATGGCAACCGCCATGTCGCTGTGAAGGCGCGGGCCAATCCGCGGATAGCGGCGATCATCCTTCCAGCCAACCACCGGCCCGCCTTCCGTGCTGATGATCGGCGCGGTGTGCCCCAACGCCTGCATCATCTGCTGGTTCAACAGATGAAACGCCAGGAAACACGACGCATCGCTCTCCAGCGTGGCGCCGGGATTCTTGTCGGAAGCCCGCCACTGGTTGATCAGCTCGCGCGGCCGGTTTTCCCAGGCCCAGCCGCCCAGGCGGTCGTATTCCTCCTGGCTGACCGGCGTTCCTTCCTGGTTGACCGAGTCGTACGGGTAATCGAGGGGATGGTTAAGCGTGTAGTTATGGATTGCCACCCACGCGCCCTTCTCGAACAGGTCGGCGCGCCCCTTCTGCACCACAGCCTGGATATAGTTGTCTTTGGCGCCGACCCCCATGGCCGGGAAGGCGGGCAATCCGCCCATGCCAATGATGGAGTCGGCGTCTATGATGAAGTTGTCCACCACCACATCGAGCCAGTCCGGCAGCATGTGGCCATCTTTCCATTCGGCGGGGAGATCCGGCTCGTTGTTGGTCTCGAAGTACCGCACGCCCGCATCAATCTGTCGCTTGATCGTGTCCGCCTCGCGGCCGCCGATATGGCCCGGATTGGGTCCCAGGCGGTACAATCGCACGACCGGCATGATATCCGCCGCCAGCAGCCGCTTGCACAGCTCCAACGATGAACCGCCGCCATCATCCAGCAGCTTGACCCATTTGATGTTCAGGGCGCGGAGCTCGTCAATCCAGAAATCCACTGCGGAACCGGCCGGATGATACACGGACGCCGACCAATGGATTCCGCGGCGGTTATCGCCCTTGGGGCGGGGGAAATCTTCAACACGCATGGGGGCCTCCAGGTAGACGCAGCGCAAGAAGCGTCACGCCAGAGAAATATCGGATCACCCGACCATTATAACATAGCAATACTTGGGCCTGTCTACAGCAGGTCAACCGGGTCAATATCCAGCCGGCACCCCGGGGAAAGCGCGATGCCGCGCAGGAGATCTGCCGGGGCCGGGCTGCGTACGACCAGTTGCCAGCGATACTCCCCGCGCTGCTGGCTGAAAAAGCAAGGCGCCGGGCCGATCAGATCGGTGTCGGCCAGGGCGCGGCGTGCTATCTCCGCGCGCAACTGCCCGGTCATCCGGTCCGCTTCGGCCTGGACGGCGGTGCGCTGGCTGCTGTAGAAGACCAGGCGCGCCAGGCGGCGCACCGGAGGGTAGCCTTGCTGCCGCCGGAAGATCATCTCCTGGCGGTAGAACCCTTCGTAATCGTGGTTGCTCGCCGCGACGATGGCGTAGTGATCGGGCTGGTAGGTCTGCACGACCACCTCACCGCCCAGCTCGCTGCGGCCGGCCCGGCCCGCGACCTGGGTCAACAGTTGAAAGGTGCGCTCAGCCGCGCGGAAATCAGGCAGAAACAGGCCCGTGTCGGCTGCGACCACGCCGACCAGCGTCACGAGCGGCAGGTCGAGGCCCTTGGCAATCATCTGCGTGCCGATCAACACGTCCGCCTCGTGTGCGACAAACTTGCTCAGGATTGCGTCGTGGCTGCCCTTGGCGCCGGTCACATCCCGATCCCAGCGCAGCGTGCGGGCGTCGGGGAATTCGGCGCGGACCGCCTCCTCCACACGCTCGGTGCCGGCGCCGAAGAAACGGATGCGCCGCCCGCCGCAGTCCGGGCAGGTCGCGGGCGACGGATAGCGCCGGTTGCAATGATGGCACACCAGCGCTTCACCTTCAGCATGGAAGGTCAGGGGGGATGCGCAGCGCGGGCACGCCTCTACGTGCCCGCAGTCGCGGCACATCACGAAGGTGGATGTGCCGCGCCGGTTCAGGTAGAGGATCGCCTGCTGGCGGGCATTTAGCACATGGCGCAGGCCGGCAGCCAGCGGCCGGCTGAACATGCTCCGATTCCCGACGCGCAATTCCTGGCGCATGTCCACGACGCGCACCGGCGGGAGTTCTCGCAGCTCCTCTGCCAGTAACTGCGGGCTGCGGCCGGCCGCATGCGGGTCCTGGTGGCCCAGGACGCGCCGCGGGAGCGACAGCAGCGTGATTTCCCCGCGGCGGGCCGCAAAATAGGTCTCCAGCGCCGGGGTCGCGCTGCCCAGAATGACCGGCGCCGCCGTAATGCGACCGAGCTCGGCGGCGACCGTGCGCGCATGATAACGCGGGGTGCGCTCCTGCTTGTACGACGGCTCGTGTTCCTCGTCCAGCACGATCAATCCCAGGTTCGAATAGGGCAGGAACAGCGCGGAACGGGAGCCCACCACCACCTGCGCGGCCGGATGGTTTGTCCGCACCCGCCGCCATACGTCGAACCGCTCGCCGTCGCTTAACTCGCTGTGCCACACCGTGACCTGCCCCGGGAAGCGCGCGGCGAACCGGCGCACCGTCTGCGGCGTGAGCGCGATCTCCGGCACCAGGACGACCGCCTGTTGTCCCTGGCGCAATGCCTCCGCGATGCTGCGCAAATAAATCTCGGTCTTGCCCGACCCCGTCACGCCGTGAAGGAGGAAGATCGAGGAGCGCCCGAAGCCGGAAAGCTGAATCGCCTCCCAGGCGCGCTCCTGATCCGCCGTCAGGGTGGGCTGCTGATCCAGGGTGAATTCGAGGCCGGCGAGCGGATCGCGCCACACCATTTCTTCGGCGATGGTGACCAGACCGGCGGCCTCCAAATCGCGCAGCGTGTCCAGCGTCGCGTCGGTCTCAGCGTACACCCAGCCGATCCACGCCGTGCCGCCCTGGCGTTGGAGCGCGGCCAACACCGCACGATGCTTTCCAGAGCTGCGGATCTCCACCAGCGCATCGGTCAACGCTTCTCCGGACAGGAGCAGGCGAACGAGCGCCGGCGACTTGGGCGCGGCGCGTTCGATGGCAACCCACCCGCGCTCCGCCAGCCCCTTCACCGGCGCAGGCGTGCAGCCAACGGATTTACATAAATCATCCAACAACACAGCCGTTTCGCTGCTTCCCTGCTTCGCCAGCCACGCCAGCGCATCCGCCTGTTTCGATGCGCGGCCGAGCGTCGGCAGGGCGCGGGCCACCGCCTCGGCATCGGCGAGCAGGCGGACCTGGCGGTCGGTCTTCGGGCGGGGCGGCGGCGCAGCAAAGGCAGTCTCGCGGGTGACTAGCCCCCCCTCAAGCAGCGGCTCCAGGTCGCGACGCTGGGTTGCCCCGCGCACGCCGGCAGAAATCTCGGCCCAGTCGCCCGCCTGTTCGGCGATCCGGGCCAGCAGCGCCGACTGCGCGGGGGGCAAATCCGGCGGCGCCGGCCTGGTGGTGCGCGCAAATACGGTGCGCCCGCGCTGCGACAGCCCGGCGGGAAGCATCAGCAGGAGCGATTCGATCAGGGGGGCCAGGTAGTATTCGCTGATCCAGCCGGCAAGTGCAAGCTGGGCAGGGGTGAGGACCGGTTGCGCCCAAACGAGGGCGTGAATCTCGCGCGTGTCAAAGGCCGGCGCGGCGTCGGTCAGCCTCAGAACCACCGCTTGCAGGCGCCGGCCCCGGAATGGCGCCCAGACCAGATGTCCGGGCGCAACGCGGCCGGACAGACGATCGGGGACGGCGTAGGTGAAGGTTTCGGCCTCGGCAGCAGAGGCTGCCCCGCGCCGGCCCAGGGGCGCATTGACACAAACTTCGGCGTAGAGCATGTCAGAGATACGCTGCCGCGGCCAGATAGCCGACGGTGTAGGTCCCGGGCCGCTTGTTGCCGGTGACGTCGCCCGAAGTCGTGTAGGACAACACGGTCGCGCCCCGTGCGCCCAGCTTCTGGGCTGCCCGCAGCACCGCCACCAGGCCGACTGCGCCGCAGGCCTGCACCTCCTCGGCGCGCAACGCGGTCAGCAGGCCGTCCACATCGAACGCGGCGACCCGATCTACCAGCTTGTGATCGGTGCGCACCACCGTGGCGTAATCGTCGAAGTGGGTCAGGTCCGTGCTGGCGACCAGCAACGTCTTGCCGTCGGCGCACAGTTCGGCCAGCGCGCCGGCCAACTGCTCGATGTGGGCGCCCGTCGCCCGCTCGGCGATATACTCGCCGGCGATGATCGGCGCCAGCTCAAAATCGCCCAACGCCACCTGGAGGAAAGGCAGCTCGATTTCCAGCGAGTGCTCCCGGTCGCCGCGGACGGTCGTCAACGGGACCCGCCGGCCGAGCTCGGCGAGAAATGTGCGATCCACCGGCACTTCGCCCAACGGCGTGACATAAGCATCTTCCGCCGACGTCATCCAGGCGCTCAGCTCACTGCCATAGATCGGCCGGTGCAGCGGCCCGATGAGGACGACGCGGCCATAATCGGCGCCGCGCACCTGCGCAAATGCATGGGCGGCCGTCGCTCCAGAGTAGACATAACCAGCATGAGGACTTATCAGTGCCAGGACCCTGCCCGGTACGGCGTCGGGGCTTGCTTGCGCGAGGTACTGCTCGACCATCTGGCGCAAATCTGGGGCGGCGCCGGGATACCAGGCGCCCGCGATCGCGGACTTCCGAACCGCCGTGCGGCCGATAGGAGACATCACCCACCTCCTGCCGTGGCTATTTCGGCAACTGCGACAATACCTGCAGCGCGTACTGGGCGCGCTCGCCGGTGCTTTCCTGCGCCAGGAAGCGTTCCAGCATGGCGCGCGCTTCTGCAGTGCGGTCCGCCTGGGCATAAACCAGGCCCAAGGCGTATTGGGTATCCACCTGCTCCGGCGCCAGTTGCAGCGCCACTTCCAACGAAGCCGCCGCCGCGTTCAGCTCCCCGCGCCGCGCCAACACGATTCCTAATCCATAGTGGTTGGCCGGATCGGTGCGATCGCTCTCCACCGCCTGCTGCATCAACGCCTGGGCGCGCGACAGCTCATTTGCATCCATCGCGCTCTGAGCTTGCTCACGGAGCAGCGTGGCGCTCGCCGTCCAGTGCCGGGCGCCCAGCCATGTCCCGGCCAGGAGCAAGATAATCGCCGCGGCGATCCCGATCCAGCGAAGCTGCTTTGGCGAGACGTCAATAAGCATCCCCACCGGCTCCGGCTGCCCGGCAAAGTGCGCCCAGGCGAACTGGTACCGCGGGCTCAACGCCAGGCCCAGAAGGAAGCCGCTGAGCAGCCCGCCCAGGTGCGCGATGTTGTTGACGCCCTGCACGGTGAAGCCAAAGACCAGGTTGATGCCGATCATCACGAGCAAATTGATCAGCCGCTCCCGGCCGAACTTGCCGAACAGCGGCCGGTTACGCACGAAGAAAGCCGCCTCAGCGCCGATGAGGCCGAAGATCGCGCCCGACGCGCCCGCCGAAAGCACATCCGGTCCGAGCAGGTAGTAGGCAACGTTGCCCGCCAGCCCGGTGATCAAGAACAACGCCGTGAACCGCGCCGGCCCGTAGAACGCCTCGACGTCGCGGCCGATGCTGAAGAGCGCCCAGCCGTTGAACGCGACATGCATCAGCCCGATGTGCAAAAACATGGCCGCAAGCAGTCGCCAGTAAGCCCCGGCGGCCACCAGTGAATTGACCTGTGCACCGAAGGTGCGCAGGGTGCTCGTGGAGGTGGATCCGCCGAAGACCGTCTCCGCCAGGAAAACGACGCCGATCACGCCAAGCAAGATGTTGACGACGACCGGCTTTGCCAGTGGCAGCCGGATGACGGGCGAGGTGGGCGGCGTCGCCGCGGTATCTTCGACGGTCACAGCAGCACCGGCTGCCAGTCCACCCGGCACCTTTCAGCTTGAATAATGGCGATCACTTGATCCACCGTTTGCTCCAGGTTGCATTCGGAGTTGATGATGCGATACTTGAACTCGCAGGCGCGCCCCAGCTCCGCCCGGGCGGTCGCGATCCGGCGCTCAAGCTGAGCGTCGTCCTCCGTGTGACGCCGGCGCAGCCGTTCGATCAGCGCATCTTCGGACTCGGCAGTGAGATAAATGGTCACTGCTTGCGGCGCCAACTGGCGCACGGTCGCCGCGCCCTGGACGTCTACGCGCATGATCACGTCAGAGCCGCTGCCGAGCGCCGCACGCACTTCTGCCTTGGGAATGCCCTTATACTGGCCGTAAACCAACGCATGCTCGATCAATTCGCCGGCCGCGATCATCTCAGCAAACTGGCCCTCGGACAGGAAGTGGTAATCCACGCCGTCCACTTCCCCGCGCCGCTGCGGCCGCGTGGTGGCAGTGACCACGAAGTGGCAGGGGAAGCCCCGATCCCGCAAGGCCTGAATCGTCGCATCCTTGCCCACACCGGAGGGCCCGGAAATCACCACCAGCACGGGCCGGGGCCGGTGCAAATCTTGATACCACGCCTGGGCGAACTCAGCTTGCGTCTCCGCAGGCGGCTGATCTGAATGGCACATACGATTCCCTTGAAACTGTTTGGTCGCGAACGGCGCATGCGGTATAATCGCCGTCCGAAGACTTCAGCACCGCAGAGGTAAAGGATGCCCATCTACGAGTACATCTGCCACGACTGCCATCGCAGGGTGAGCCTGCTGTGGCGCTCTTTTTCCGACGCTCAGCAGCGGGAAGCGCGCTGTCCGCGCTGCAGCGGACAGAACCTCACGCGGCTCATGTCCCGCGTCGCCGTGCTGCGCTCGGAAGACAGCCGCATAGATGACCTGGCCGATCCCGGCGCGCTCGGCGATCTGGATGAAAACGACCCGAAGGCGCTGGGACGCTTCATGCGCAAGATGGCGACCGAAACCGGCGAGGATCTCGGCCCCGATTTTGAAGAAGTCGTCGGCCGCCTGGAAGCGGGCGAAGACCCCGACGCCATCGAAAAATCCATGCCCGAGCTTGCCGGCGACAGCGGCGGCATGGGCGGAGATGATTTCGGAGTCATGTAGCTGGGAGCACGATGGACCAGAGGCCCCAGCCATGGACGGAGATCTGTCGTCCATCGTCCATCGGCAGTTGGCATCCGCTCACGCCTGCACGAACTGCTCGATATTCATCACAAACGCTACTGCGCCGCCCACGCTGACTTCAATCGGCTCGGACATCTCCAGCCCTGGCCCTTCGAGTGTGGGCAGCGGCGACACCCACTGCGAGCGCCTCCGGCACACCTGGCGAACGACCTCGAGGGCCTGCGGCACCTTTTGGTCTTCGGTTCCCACAAAAAGGGTGGTGTTGCCCTCCCGCAGAAACCCGCCCGTGGTGCCGATCACCGTCGCCCGGAACCCTGCCCGGGTCAGCCGGTCCAACACCTCACGAGAATCATCGCTGCTAACGATCGCCATGATGAGTTTCATTGCGAAATCCTCCCCGTGTTGCGCATCCCTGTGCATCTTGCCTTGAGCTCACTCAGCTATTTCAGCAGATCGCCAACCCGCGCGCGAATTGCCGCCTGAATCTTCTCGACCGGTTGCATCGCATCAACCACTAACCATCGCTGCGGCTCAGCGGTCGCGAGCGCCAGAAAGCCGGCGCGCACGCGCTCCTGAAAATCGAGGTGTTCGCGCTCCATCCGATTCCACTCGGCGAGATCGCCGCCGCGCTTCCGCCGTAAGCCCTCGGTGACCGGCAGATCAAGACAGAGGGTCAGGTCCGGAACGAGGCCGCCGGTGGCAAAGGCTGTAATTTGCCGCAGCGTTTCCAGCGCGAGCTGCCGGCCGTACCCCTGGTACGCCAGGGTCGAATCGGCGAACCGGTCGCATAACACCACACCGCCGCGGGCCAGATGGGGCCGAATCACCTCGCGCACGATTTGTGCGCGAGAGGCCGAGAATAGCAAGATCTCCGCCTCTGCGCACATCTCCGTGTGGTCTGGGTGCAGCAGCAGAGCGCGGATCGCCTCACCGATGCGCGTGCCGCCCGGCTCGCGGGTCAACAGTACGTCACGGCCCATGTCGCGCAACCAGGCCTCCAGCCGGCGAATCTGGGTTGTCTTGCCGCTGCCTTCTGGCCCTTCAAAGGTGATGAACCGACCCTCGCGCGTCATCGGCCCCCAGCCTTTCAACCTGCGGGAAAGATCCGCACCCGGCGGCGCGGCTCGTTGCCGTAGGAATGCGACACCAGGTTGGCTGAGCGGGCCATCTCATGCTGCATCCGCCGCACCTCGGCCGTGGCCGGCCGCAAATCCTCCGAGGCCGAGCCGGACAGTACGCGGCGGATCGCCTCCTGCGTTTCGGTCATGGCCTGCGCCATCGGATCTTCCGGGATCACCGGAATCCCGTAGATGTCGCCCAAGCAGGTTTCCACCTGGTTCACGGTGTTGGACCGCAGCACATACACCGGGATGCGGCGACGTTCGGCGTCGGCAATGGGTTGGGGGTGTTTACGGTAGTAATTCTTCAGCGTGATGACCGTGTTCGCCTGCTCTAAGGCATCCACAAGCTGGACATTGACGCCTAGATTCTGCGCGGCCTGGGTCAGCCGGCCGCGGCTCACGCCGTAGGGATAGACCCGTAGCGTGTTCGTGGGCCGGGCGACGACGACAGGTTCATGACCACGGTCAATTTCCGCCTCGCCGCCCTGGCCGCGCCCGTTACCGTGTTTCTCGAACGGCAGCCGACCCATGGGCGTTGCGGCCACGCGCGCTTCGGGCAGGGGGGGCGGCGGCGTCTCGATGCGCACCTGCCCGCCCTCGTCGCGGAACCGGATCTCCGGCGCCAGCGGCCGGCCGCGCAAGATCGCGTCCACCGCAGCCGCGACGTTGCGCTGGACCGCCATCCGCTGTCGGTCCTGGATTTCGATCAGCACGTCAAAGGTCGGCGGCGCGCGACGTTCCAGCACCGATTTCTGCGTGCCGCGGCGCCGGGCTTCTTCGTCGCTCAGAGTCACGCTCTCGATCCCGCCGACCAGGTCAGACAGGGTCGGGTTGATCAGGAGGTTCTCCAGGGAGTTGCCGTGCGCCGTACCCACCAGTTGAACGCCGCGCTCCGCGATGGTGCGCGCCGCAGCGGCCTCCTGCTCGCGGCCGATCTCGTCAATGACGATCACCTCAGGCATGTGGTTTTCCACCGCCTCGATCATTACCTCATGCTGAAGCATCGGCTCGGCAACTTGCATGCGCCGCGCCCGGCCGATCGCCGGATGCGGAATGTCGCCGTCGCCGCCGATCTCGTTGGAGGTATCCACCACCACCACGCGCGCCTTCTCGCTGAGGATGCGCGCGGCCTCGCGCAGTAGCGTCGTCTTGCCCACGCCGGGCCGGCCGAGCAGCAGGATGCTCTGCCCGGACTTCACGATGTCCTCGATGATGTCAATCACCCCGTAGACGGCGCGGCCGACGCGGCAAGTCAGCCCGATGATCCGTCCCTGGCGGTTTCGGATGCACGAGATGCGATGCAGCGTGCGCTCGATGCCCGCCCGGTTGTCGCCGGTGAACTGGCCGATACGCGAGATGACATAATTCAGATCATCTTCGGTGATCTCGGTGGCGCGCAACTCGAGCTCGCCGTCCACGAAGCGCGCCTCGGGCCGCCGGCCCAGGTCCATGACGATTTCAAGCAAGTTTTCGCCCTGATTCGCGCGCCGCAACGCCTCCTCGATGGAAGATGGCAGCACACTCAACAGGGCATCCAGGTCATCTGTGATCTTACGTTGTTGCATACGTTACTTGCGAAGCACTCCGGCCTGGCGCGCAACTGCCAGGCGAACATCCTTATCGAGAGCGGCTATGAACAACCGCCTCCTGACGCACTTCCAATGCCGGGAGCATGGCCGGCACGACCTCGCGCATACGAGCCGTTGTATGCCGGACGAAACGCGCCCGATCCAGATAGGGGGCAAACCCGCAGCCGGTCAACACGCCGCCCAATCCGCCCTCGTAGTCCCGCACCGTGACATAGACCGGCAGGCCGCGCCGGGCGGTCTGCTCGGTCGCGATCAATCGCAGGCCCTGGCCGATCAACGCCCGGAGCTCGCGACCGGTCAAGCTGTTGCCGCCCAACAGGCGGATCCAGTGGCCGGTGCGCCCAAGATGCACCTGGGCCGCACCGCGCACCTCGCCGGCTGGCTCCCAGACGATCCCGCGCCAGGCGTTCGGCTCCCACCAGGATAGTCGGGGGGAGCCCGCCTCACCGCTCACGGCCCCCTCCGCTTGTTGGACAAGGCGGGGGGTGCTGCGAAAATACAGCCGCTGCAAAGACCAACTGTCGCCGGGTCCCTGCGGCCGGAAACCGGCCTGTGCGCCGCCATCCGCGGCCACGGCGAGCCGGTAGATGGTCTCGCGGGTGTACAGGCTGAATCCCGCGTCCCGCAAACACCGCTGTTCTGGGCTGCCGTCGGGGATGCTGGCAAAGATGCGCTGGAGGCCGTGGCTGGCCGCGGCCTGGCTGCAATAGCTCAACAACCGGCTCCAGATCGCAACCGCGGCCGGGTTGCAGAGCTCGGCGTCGCTTTGTGGGTCCGGCGCTTGACTGAGCGCAGGCGCCAGGTGCAGCAGATCAGCCTCGGGACGGCTGGCGCGCTCCGAGACCTGCACAAACCCGGCTAACCGTGCCTCGGCGGTCTGCTCGTCCAACACAAAAGTGGCCACACCCACCCCGGCCCAAGGCCAGGGTGCGGTCAAAGCCGTCCACAACGGATCGTGCGGGTGCGTCAGGGCATGCTCGATCGCCATCGGAACACCCGTCCGTTGCAGCCGCCGGACCAGCCAGACGTCGTTCAATCCAAAGGGGCGAATCACGTCGTCTCTGCTCCGTTGACTTACAATCCAGCGCGATTCTACACGCTTTCCAGGTCATTGGCAAGTGAATCGCGCACCCGTCCCGACGCCAGCCTAAGATAAAGCAAGCCCCCGGCCGACGGCCGAGGGCTTGGATGTTTCAGCAGGATGCCGAGATCAGAGTGCGCTGACCTTGACTGCCTGGGGGCCCTTGGGGGTGTCTTCGATGACAAAGCTCACCCGTTCCCCGGCGTCCAGGTTGCGGAACCCCTCGCCCACAATATTGGAGTAGTGGACGAAAACATCCTTGTCCCCGCCATCAGGCGAGATGAAACCATAGCCCTTGCTGCGGCTAAACCACTTGACGACTCCAGTGCTCTCCATGAGAAAGTCCCCCCTTACTGGAAAAAACTAATCGCCGTGAAAACTCGTCACGGATAGGTTCGGGACATAACAAAAGCCACCGGGCTTTACGTTCAGCACCGGTGGCTGGTGACTGCGTTACTTCCCTACATCCTGCCGTGACAATCACGACCGAGTTGGGATACTACCACGATTTGACACTTCCTGTCAAATACCCAATATAGCTTTCCTTTCAGTTGGGCAGAAGTGTGCCGCCCGGCCCGAACTGGCGCTCGCTGGGCCACTCCCGATGGGCGATGATCCATTCCAGGAGCGCGTTCTCGCGATCCAACAGGACGATCTCCCGGCTCAGCACCGCCGAAAGCGCAGCCATGTCAAGGATCTCTTGTTTTTCCTGGTTGCCGATTTGCATCGCCACAGCCGCCAGATACCCGACCTGGTGGGGAGTCTCCGGCGCCTGGTCCATCTGGATTTGCAGGCCCGCGGCATCGGCGATCAGCCGGATGTAGCGTTCGACCCGGCTGCGCACACGCGCTGCAAGCGCCCCGGTCGCCGGCGCGGCTGCGGCTGCAGGCAGGATTTCGACTTCGCCGCGCAAATAGGGCTGATCATGGATCAAGTGATGGATCCGGAAGCGATCCACGCCCACCGTGACGATGTTCATCGTGCCGTCGGCAAGATGGGAGCTTTCGACGATCCGCGCCACGGTTCCCACCCCGTGCGGCTCCGCGTCGCCGCCGACCTCTGCCCCGTGCTTAATCAGCACCACCCCGAACGGCAGCTCCTCGGCCAGACAGCGCCGGATCATCAGGCGGTAACAATCCTCAAAAATGTGCAAGGGGAGCAGTTGCCCCGGGAAAAGCACGGTATTGAGCGGAAAAAGCGACAGCTCGACCAGCGTGACGGTTTCATCCATACATCACCTCTCGTTCGTTCTTGCTGGTGAACACCACGCAGCCATATTTCCCGCACATCATACACCGATCCGCGAAATGCCGCCAGTACTCCGGGGCGTTGAAAGGCCCCTCAGAAACAGCTTCGCCGCCCGTTTGGGCGGCGAAGGTCAGATGTTTCGCTAAAAAGCCGGGCTCAAGTGAGGTAGTCCCGCAGCTTCCGGCTGCGGCTGGGATGGCGCAGCCGGCCCAAGGCCTGTGCTTCGATCTGGCGAATGCGCTCGCGGGTCACGCCAAACTTCTTGCCGACTTCCTCCAGGGTGTACGAATAGCCATCCACCAACCCGAAGCGGAGCTGCAAGATGCGCACCTCCCGCGGGGTCAGCGACTCGAAGATCTCGTCAATCACCTGGCGAAGCATCGTCTGCGAGGCGGAATCGGTGGGGCTGTCGGCCTCCGCATCCTCGATAAAGTCCCCCAGGTAGCTGTCTTCTTCCTCGCCGACCGGCATCTCCAACGAGAGGGGACGCTGCGAAACGCGAATGATCTGCTCGACCTTGCGCGGCGGCACGCCCAAGCGCTCGGCGATCTCGTCCGTGGTCGGATCGCGGCCCAACTCCTGGACCAATTGCCGGCTGGTGCGGGTCAACCGGTTGATCTGCTCATACATGTGGACCGGCACACGGATCGTGCGGCCTTGATCGGCGATGGCGCGCGTGACCGCCTGCCGGATCCACCAGGTCGCATAGGTGCTGAACTTGTAGCCGCGGCGGTAGTCGAATTTCTTCACCGCCCGAATGAGGCCGATATTGCCTTCCTGAATCAGGTCCAGAAACGGAACTCCGCGGCCGACATACTTCTTGGCGACGCTGACCACCAACCGGGAGTTTGCCTTGATCAGGTGCTCCTGCGCCGCTTGCCCGTCTTTCACCGCCAGCAACTGCTTGTCACGCTCATCCAGGTTATCCACGCCCTGGGTTAGTTTCTGCCGCGCCTCACGGCCGCGCTCCATGCGCTTGGCCAGGGACACTTCCTCATCCGCGGTGAGGAGCGGAACCCGGCCGATCTCCTTGAGATACAGGCTGATCGAGTCATCAATGTCTATCAGATCCAGGTCAATGTCCAGTTCGACGGCCTCGGCCGCCTCTTCTTCGACGCCCGGCTCCTCCGGCGTCTCCTCCTCGCGAAAGGCGCCGACCTCGATGCCCTGCTCAAACAGGTTGGCAAAAAGATCCTCGAGCTGTTCCATGTTGGACTCAGCTTCGGGGAACACGGTCAGCACGTCATCATAGGTCACGAATCCCTGGTCGTGTCCAAGCACGACCAGTTGCTCGACAGCTTCGGCTGAGCGTCGAGCCAGATTGGCCCGCGGTTCGTCATCCAGCGGCAAATCCATTTGATCCAGCGGTGCGCTCATGAGCACACTCCCCTTCGCGTGTCATTCTACGACTTCTTCCCACGCCGTGACGTGGGCTGCATTACGACTTCACCGACTCTTACGCAAGCGGCGTCTTGAAATCGTAGATTCCGCCAGCCGTTGACCACACTGCACCGCAGGCCGTGCAGGTCAAGACCTCGGGGCCGGGCCTCAAAGCGGCGTTTTGACATTGCGGACACTGGAAGAGCTGGTCAGCGCCGGCCGCTGCACCGGCCGCAACGTGCGTTCTCAGCATCATGCTTGGGGAAAGCCCCAACGCTGCGCCCGGTCGTTGAAGCCAGCCATCCACCGCCGCCAGCCTGGCCGGTGCGACATGCCGCTTCAAAAACGGAAAGCGGAAATGAGACACCGCCAGCCCGACATCCACGGCAAACCCCGCGCGCCGCAGCTCGGCCGCTATCCAGTCCGGATGAAAATCAAAATTCAGCCGTGCAAACTCATACGGTGAGGGCTGAAAAGGCGACCAATCCTGACGCCGAGTCAAATAGCGAGCGATCGCCTTGAGGTTGCGTTTGTTCGCATATTCCAACACGTACACGCCACCAGCGCGCAGCACCGGCGCGATGTTGCGCAAAATGGCCGGCACATCTTCCATGTGGTGCAACACGCGAACGGTGACAGCGGTGTCGCAGGCGCCAGCCGCCAGAGGAAGCCGATAGAGATCTGCGGCGACGTAGACGAAGCGCCCGCCCACGCCCAACCGTTCCTGCGCCTCCTGGAGACCCGATTTGGCATAGTCCAGCAGGATGACTTGCTCATAGCCGGCATAGAGATCCGCCAAACGGCCAAAGCCGGCGCCAAACTCGACGATCCGGCGGCCGTGCGACGGCAGCAGCTTACGCAAAGCGATCCGCTCGGCCAGGTCCTCATACTCGCGCCCCTGACCGTCCCAAAACCTGGCCCGATAGCTTGTGCCTTCGTAATCGCAAATCGCGTGATCCAAAACCCGCTCCGCCAACTGCGCGTGTTTCACGTGAAACACCGGCGCCTGATATTTTCCGGGATGAATGCTCGATAGCGAAGAAAAAGGGACGGTGGTCAACCCACCGTCCCTTTGGGTTGCGCTACTGCGCCCCAATTATAACACGTCCTGTCAATCCCCTGTGCAACTTACGGTGATAAGACCTGTAACTAACCGCGCACTATCCAACACCGCAGCGAAGCCTGGGCCAGCCGGCAGAAGTCAGGCCGGGCTGCCGGGATTGCGATGCCGATAAACGATACGACCCTTGGTCAGATCATACGGCGAAAGTTCCACGCGCACCCGATCACCCAACAGGACACGAATGTAGTACTTCCGCATCTTGCCTGACAGGTAGGCCAGCACCTCGTAGTCATTTTCCAGCTTGACCCGAAACGTCGTGTTGGGCAATGCCTCGACGACTTTCCCGTCCATGGTCAGCTTGTCCTCTTGCTTTGTCATGTCTTCTCACCTTCCCACATGGGATCCGGGCGGGCAGCGCAACCGGTGGTCAAGGATGACCACCGGTTGCCGCGTGCAATTCAGAGGGTAACCGCGCATGCGCAGCGCATCAGCGCATGCTATCGCGCCCCTCGCGGCGGCGCTGAGCCTGTCGCGCTTTGCGAATCGCCTTCTGCTTCTTCAGTCGGCGCAGCTCGCTCGGAGGCGTGAACCAACGCTTCTTGCGCACGGTGGGCAGGATGCGCTCCTTCATCACTTCCTTGCGGAAGCGCTTGAGCAACGACTCCTGAGATTCACCCGCTCGCAACGTAACCGTAGCCATCTATGTCACCCCCTTTCCCGCCACAGCTTAGTCATCACACGTCCAGCCATTACAACACGAAACCTCACCTTGCGGTGAGGCCCGTCGGATTTCACAGCCTGCAAACCGGCGTACACCTGCCGGGCCAGCGACCTGACCCAACGACGTACACCTCGATGACGGATTGACTCCAATCAGGGCATGTGCACTCCTGCCAGAGAAACGTGTGTTGCTCTAGGGCCGGTGAGAGTATAGCGCAAGCCGAAATGGATGTCAAAAACCGTGCCAGCCGCGGCCTATCCGCCACGCCTGCTGCCAGGCTCGCTTCCGCCGGGCCGGCGCAGATGGGCCATGATCCGCTGCCAGACCCCTTGAACCTGCTGCACTTCGCCCGGCGCAATGTCGCGAGCAGCATAGCGGGCGGCCACAAACGCCTCGGTCAGCGCCTGAAGGTCGGGTTGGGCGTCGGGCCAGGCCGCTTCCAAATCCCGAACGAACTCCAGCGGCGTTTTTGCGGGCGGACGGAGCAGACCGGCCTGGGCGGCCTGCTCCAGAGCCAGCAGGTACAGCCGACGCACCTGTTCCCGCGGCAGGAGATCGGCGAGCCGGCGGGGATGCGCGCCACCCGGACGCGCATGGCGCGTCCGGGCACGCCGCGCGCGCCGTTCGGCGCTCTCCTGCACAAGGCGCGTAAGCTGCGCTCGCCGCGCCCCCCACCAGAATCGCAGTTTGATCCACCAGGCAGCCTGCGCGAAGCCGACAAAGGACAGCTTGCCGTTGGCGTGCAGATAGGTGTACAGGAGATACCCGGCCGCCAACAGCACGACAACCCACACCGCGCCGCCGGTCAACCAATCAGGCAGCCGTCGCGTCATCTCCGCCTGCGTTGGGATGCTCGGCAAGGGCGGGGCAACAGGAGCATGCGCCTGTGAAGGCGCCTGACGCCCGAAAAGAAGCTGCAGGAGGTAGTCAATCAGTTGGGCCAGAAGCTGAAGCAGGGCGAGCAAGATCAGCAGCCCGCGCATCACCAATGCGATGACCCATTCAAGCGCGATAGCCAGCCAATTGGTGGACCCGTACGGCAGCGCCAAGGCGAGAAGCGCCACACCCCCGACCACGATCACGCCGATCAGCCGCCACTGTCGGGTGACCGACGCCGCCGTGTCGAGCTGCTCGTTGTACCAATGCCCCCGCAGCAGCGCCAGCCGCGCATCGCTCACCAGCACCAGACCGGCCAAGAAGTACACCAGCAGGCCGGCCAGCACATCCCCCGGCAGACCCAGGCTGGATAATCCGACCCTGACCAGCCCGCGGCTGTCCGTCGTCATGACCACGCGCGACAGGGCAGCCATAATCACCAGCGCAGTACCGGCCCACACCCACCGCTGAGCAAAGCGGCCGACGATCTCGCTGCGCGCCACGGGGCGAAACACCAACCACTGGCGGCGCGAATCGCCCCAGTCGTGCATCTCGCGCGCCGCGACCTCGTCCGGCTGGATGGCAAGATCGAGGAAGTCGCCCGTCATGCTGATTGCCAGGTTCCAGGGGATCAAGACCAGGATGCTGACCACGATGAATTCGCCGTCGGCGAAGGCGGCCGGGTGACGCAGCCAGGCGGCGAGCTGCGCCGCGGCCGGCCAGCCGGACACGGCCCACGTCACGATCCGCACGGCGATGATCAACAGACATATCTCACCCAGGCGAAACAAGGAGGTGCGGTTCTTGCGCCAGTTGGGGCGCCCCAGCCGGACAGTGTTGAATAGTCCCAGCGTCGCAGCCAGGGCCGCCAGCGGCAGCACGTAGGCGAACGGCCACGGCGCCACCATCCGGAGGATTGCGAGCGGGGCCGACAGGACGCTGGACGCCACCGCCACGATCAGCAGTGCTCGGAAGAGGCCGGTGCGCCAGCCGGTGTCCTGAAAATCCGCAAAGGATCGTCGTTGCTTGTTCATCGGAGCCGAACCCTGCTCATGCCGGGCGCATCCACGTCCCGGATTGCCAACGTTTGAGATCATGCTCGTCCGCCGCCAGATGGGCCGCAACGCCGAGGCGGCGGCACCGTTCCTGCACAATGGCGAAGTGCGCGTGCGGCTCGACTGCTACCAACACCGGGTTTAGCCCGGCGCGGCGCAGCCGGTGCAGGGCCGAGCACATCGCCTCATCCCCCGACGGCGCCACGACAACGACTGTAGTGCCCCACGGAAGATCGGCCGTTGCAACGGGGAGCCAGGCGGCCAGGGAAGGCCCTTCGACCAACTGGACGCGCGCCAGCCGCTCCAACAACTTGATCAGATGGAGGCGCCCCGGCCGCGGCGGGATCGTCCAGGAGCACGCGCCCGTCGGTACATCCACGCCGTTGCTCGCCAGCCCAACCGCCTGCCGTTCTCCCACCAGGTAACGCGCCAGGGACGCGGCCACGACGATGGCCCATTCGCTGGCCTCGGCGCGCAACTGGCGGGCATAAGCATTCGGATTGAGCTCCAGGAAAATGACCGTGGTCATGGAGACCGCGGATTCGCGCTTCTTCACCTGCAAGTGGCCGACACGGGCGCTGCTTTTCCAGTCAATCGCCCGCAGGGGATCGCCCGAGACGTAATCCCGGACGCCGATCACCCGCGCGGGATCAACGAAGATGCGCTGCTGGCTCTTGACCGTGCCGAGGGGGGAGCGCGAATCGAGATCAACGTGCATGAGGGGGATGATCCGAGGATACACGGTGAGATATTGCCCGGCGCCCACGATCACCTGCGCCTCGGCGAAGCCGAACAGATCGCCGGTTCTCGCCGTGCCGGGACCGATTTCATAGTAGCCGCGCCGCTGTCCGATCAGTTCGTACTGCAGCCGCGTCTGTTCCCGCGGCCGCAGCGAGATCACCTGCCGGATGCTGCTGCCTGTGCTGAGAAGCGCGGGCGCCGTTTCCTCGTAACGCAGCCAGGGGACGGGCCACCAGCCCGTGTTGTGAACCTCGATCTCGACCTTAACCGTCTCCCCCGCAAAGATGTGCTCGGTGAAACGGCGGCAGAACTGCATGCGCGGCAAAGTGCGCCCGGCCCACCAGCGCGCCAGCGCATAGATGCCCGTCAGCACATAGACCAGATAGAACAGCAGATCCATGCGCAGCAGAATCGCTATGGTAAGAAAGATCAGCAACGCAATCGGAAGGCCGGACATAGCTCACGCCTGATTCGCTCCCGCGATGACCACAACGTATTCGCCCCGCGGTTTGACCTGCCGGACCGCTTCGATCAGCTCTGACAGCTTGCCGCGTTGGACCGACTCATGGATCTTCGTCAACTCGTGCGCCAGAGCGGCCTGGCGATCGCCGAAGACCGCCAGCGCGTCCACCAGAAAATCCTCGACGCGATACGGGCTCTCATAGAAGACAAGGGTGTGCGGTGAGTCGCCGTCCACTTCCATGAAGCGCCGTCGCGGGCCGGGCTTGTGCGGCGGGAAGCCGCGATAGGTAAAGCTGTGCACCGGCAGCCCGGAAAGCACCACCGCCATCACGACCGCCGCGGCGCCGGGGATCATCGTCACCGCCTCCCCGGCGGCGATGGCCCGCCGCACGATGGAATAGCCCGGATCGGAGATGCCCGGCGTGCCGGCTTCGGTGACGACCGCGACGGACTTGCCTTCGGCCAGGAGCGCCATGATTCGTTCGCCCGCGCGATCCTCGTTATGCTCATGAAAGGCCATCTGCGGCTTGCGGATGTCGAAATGCTTGAGCAGCAGCCCCGTCTTGCGCGTGTCTTCGCTGGCGACAACATCCACGCCCCGCAGAACCTCCAAGCCGCGCAGGCTGATGTCGCCCAGGTTGCCGATCGGCGTCGCCACCAGGTAAAGCATCGGTCACTGCACCTTTCCAAGATCCAGCGGCACCTGGTTCAGCAGATCCGCGACCACAGCCGCCGTCGTCCGGCCGCGCAGCGCGCTCTCCGGATGAATGAGGCAACGATGCGCCAACGCCAGCGGCGCCAGCCGCTTCACATCGTCCGGTAAGACATAATCACGACCATGCAGCGCCGCCCAGGCCTGGCTGGCCTTGTACAGCGCCAGGCTGCCGCGCGGGCTGGCGCCAAGCAGCAGATCGGGCTGGCCGCGCGTGGCGTTGACCAGCCGCACGATGTAATCGCGAAGGGTGTCGTCCACGTGGACATCCCAAACCTGGCCGGCGAGCTCTGGAACCCGGCTGCCATCCACCACCGCACCAAGCGTCTCGATTGGGTGCTGGCGCCGCAGGCTCACCAGCATCTGATTCTCGGTCTCCGGCGGCAGATACCCCAACTGCAGCTTGATCAAGAAGCGGTCGAGCTGCGCCTCCGGCAGCGGAAAAGTCCCCTCGTACTCGATCGGGTTCTGGGTCGCCAGGACGATGAAGGGCCGTGCCAGCGGATAGGTGACGCCATCCACCGTGACCTGGCGTTCACCCATACACTCGAGCAGCGCCGACTGCGTGCGCGGGGTCGCGCGGTTGACCTCATCGGCCAGGAGGATGTGGGCAAAGGCCGGGCCGGGCAGAAACTCAAACCGGCCGGCGTTCTGGTTGTAGACCGACACCCCTGTGACATCGTTCGGCATCAGGTCGGGCGTGCATTGCAGCCGTTTGAAGCTCACGCCCAGCGAGATCGCCAGCGCCCGAGCCAGCATCGTCTTGCCGACGCCCGGCACGTCCTCGATCAAAACATGTCCTTCACAAAACAGCGCAACGAGCAGCAGCTCAATCGCCTCGCGCTGACCAACGATGACCTTCTCCACGTTTGCGACGACGGCGTCGGCGAAGGAACGGATAGCTTCCATAGCTGGGCTTCTCCCGGAAACGAGACGAAAGTGAAAAATGCAAAACCGCGTAGATTCTAACACACGACTGATGTCAGGTAAAGCGCCTGGGGGCTTGGGAAACCGAAAACTCATTTGGGAAAACTTGCGAAACCCTCTTGACAAACGAACACTTGTTCGCTATAATAGTCGCACTCGAACAAAGATTCGATTGCAAATGACCGTCAGGAGGGCGACCATGAATCTGTCAGACCGCCAGGTGCGCATTCTTGAGTTTATCCGAGCCTATCTGGATGAGCACAACTATCCTCCCACCATCCGCGAGATCGGAAAAGCCGTCGGCATCCCCTCGACCTCGGTGGTGAAGTACAACCTCGAACGCCTCCAGGACAAGGGGTTGATCGAGCGAAGCGAGGATGTCTCGCGCGGCCTGCGGTTGATCAGCGGGCCGAAGCTGGTCCCGGCGCTGCGGGCTGCCGCCACCGATATCCTGCGCATCCCGAAGCTCGGCATGATCTCCGCCGGCGCCCCCATCGCGGCAGCCGGCCAACTGGAAGACCCCTTCGCCGGTGAGACCCTCGCGCTGACGCGCGACCTGGTGGCGGATACCACAGACACCTACGCGCTTCAGGTCAAAGGCGATTCGATGATTGACGCCCTGGTGCACGACGGCGACTGGGTGATCGTCAAACACCAAAATACGGCGGAGCGCGGGGAGATGGTGGTGGCGTGGATCGTTGATCGTGAGGAGACCACGCTGAAATACTATCATCCCGAAGGCGCGCAGGTGCGCTTGCAGCCCGCCAACCCCGCCTACCAACCGATCTACGTCCCGGCCAACCAATTGGAGATCCAGGGCAAAGTAGTGGCGGTCGTGAGACAGCTCTAGTGGCACGTCTGCCGCGATCTTTTTACGAGCGCGACACCGTCACCGTGGCGCGCGCCCTGCTGGGCCAGCGGTTGGTGCGCGTGCTGGACGGCGGCCGCCTGACCGGCCTGATCACGGAAACGGAAGCCTACGGCGGGGCCGACGACCAGGCGTCGCACGCCTTCCGCCGCACCCCGCGCAGCGCCATCATGTTCGGGCTGGCCGGCATCGCGTACGTCTACTTCATCTACGGGATGCACTGCTGCCTCAACACGGTCACTGCGGCGGACGGCCAACCGGGCGCAGTGCTCATCCGGGGCATCTTACCGGAGGAGGGGATTGAGCACATGCGCGTGCGCCGTCCCGCCGCCTCCGCGCAACATCTGACGGATGGCCCGGGCAAGCTCTGCCGGGCGTTGGGCATCACGTTGGCGCAAAACGGCCTCGATCTGACCACCGGCGCCGACTTATTCCTGGAGGAAGCGGAAGGGGTTTCCGAAGACGGGGTTCTCACCACCCCGCGCATCGGCGTGCGCGGAGATGCGGAGACACGCACCCGCCTCTGGCGATTCGCGTGGCAGCCCAAGTAGGACCACCGGGCGTAATAACGACTTCAGTCGTTGACGCTGATCGAACGACTGAAGTCGTTATTACAGAGATCCAGATGGATTTCTGCCGCGGTGTATCAGGGTCCTACCGCCGGCCGGGCACGAGCCGGCGCAGGGTTTGCGTCTCCGGCATCCGCAGCAGCACGGCCGCAGCCAGGTAAATGGCCGCCCCGAGGGCCAACCCCGCCGGCGCCAGCAGCCAGACGGAGACACCGCTCAACGCCTTCCCCAGCCACCCCAACGCCAGGGCCATCGCCGCTGCAGCCAGACCGGCTTTCCCCACGGTCGCCCCCATCTGACGCCACTCCAGTCCCCCGAGGCGTCGCGACAGCAAGACCAGCAGGATGATCATTTCCAGGGTCGTGGCGATGGTATTTGCCAGCGCCAGGCCGGCGTGCGCCAGGGGGATGCGCAGCCACACGCTCAGCGCCACATTGAGGCCCATCGCCGCGACGCCGACGCCGACCGGGGTGCGCGTGTCATGCAGCGCATAAAAGGCGCGCGCCAGGATCTCCAGCGCCGAGTGACCCATCAAGCCGAAGGCGTAAAAAGCCAGCGCCGCAACGGTCAATTGCGTTGAACGGGCGGTGAACTGGCCGCGCTCGAAAAGCAGGCGCACCAGGGGCAACCGCCAGACGAACAGGCCCACGGCCGCCGGGATCGCCAGGAACAGGACGCCGCGCAGCGTGGCGCCCAGGGTGCTGCGCAACTCGGCGCGGCGTCCCTGGGCTTCCAGCGCCGCGAAGGTTGGAAAGGCCGCAGTCGCCACGCCCTGGGCCACGATGCCCTGGGGCAGCAGCATCAAAAGCCAGGCGTAGTTCAAGGCCGACAAGCTTCCGGCCGGCAGCGCCGACGCCAGCAACGTGTTCACCCAAAAGTTGATCTGCACCACTGCCAGGCCCAAGACGCGCGGGGCCATCAAGCGGCCCACGGTGCGGACGGCCGGATCGGCCAGCCCCAATATCGGGAAGTAGCGGGCCTTGTAGCGCCACAAGCCAAACAGTTGCACGTCCAGGTGCAGCGCAGCGCCCACGATGACGCCGACCACCAGGCTATAGACGCCAAATTTCGGCGCCAGGAACCATGCGCCGGCAATAATGCTGAGGTTGTATAATACGGGCGCCAGCGCGGGAAGCAGGAAATGCTGGAAGCTGTTCAGCACGCCCATCACGATCCCGCTGACGCCGAAGATCACCGTGCTGATCAACATCCAACGCATCAGATCCACGGTGAGCGCCTGCTGCCAGGGGGCGAAGCCGGGCACCAGGATCGTACGCACCAGCCAGGGAGCCAGCACGGCGGCGACCAGGGCCAGCGCCATCATCCCGATCACGACCAGGTTGCTGACGGCGCTGAACAGCCGCCACGCGCCGGTCAGATCGCGTCGCGTGAGCGCGCCTGTGAACACCGGGATGAACGCCGAACCGAGCGCACCGCCCGCCAGCAGATAGAAGATCAAGTCGGGCACGCGGAAGGCGGCCAGATACGCCTCGTACTCCGCGCTGGTGCCGAAGCGGGCACCGATGAACATCTCGCGAGCCAGGCCCGCGACGCGGCTGAAGAGAAAAAGCACGACGACCAGGCCGGCCGCGCGGGCGATCTGGCGGGTGGAAGAAGTCTCATTTACAGTCATGGAGCGATTATAACATACGTGCTGCGTGACCCGTTCGCATCACGCAGCATGGTTCACGATTCACGGAGGCATCATGGGTCGAGAAGATCAAGGGGTTGCCGTCAGCCGCCACCGGTACCAGGTCATTCCGCGCGTGCTGTGCTTCGTTACACATGCCGATCGGGTGTTGCTGTTGCTCGGTGGGCCGCATAAGCGGATTTGGGCCGGCCGCTACAACGGTGTGGGCGGCCATGTCGAGGCCGGGGAGGACATTTACGCCGCGGCGCTGCGCGAGACGCGCGAGGAAACGGGGCTGGATGTTCACGATGTCCGGCTGCGCGGGGTGGTGCACGCCGACGCAGGCGATCCGCAAGCGGGGATCTTGTTCTTCGTCTTCACCGCGGCCACGGATAGCGAGTTGACGGGGCCCTGCCCGGAAGGCGCACTGGAATGGTGGCCGACCAACGCCCTGCCCATTGAAGGCCTGGTGGAAGACCTGCCGGTGTTGCTGCCGCGTGTCCTGGGCATGGGCCCCGCCGAACCGCCGTTCTTCGCGGCGTACCGCTACGACGAGGCCAACCGGTTGGTGATCAGCTTCGCCGAACTGCAGTAAGGAAATCCCGCACCGCGGCGTTGAATGTCTTCGGGTTTTCCAGCGGGCTGAGATGCCCCGCGGCGGGGACCACGGCGAGTCGCGCGCCCGGAATCGCCGCGGCCATCTTTTGGGCATCGGCGGGCGGGGTGAGGACGTCGTCCGCGCCCCCCACGACGAGCGCCGGCACGGTGACCGTCGGCAGGGTGGGCCGGCTGTCGGGCCGGTCGCGCAGACTGGCCAGCGCGGCGACGATTCCGGCGGCCGGTTGTGCGGTCATCATCTTCCGCGCGGCCGCGACGACAGCCGGATTCGCCAGGCTCGTCGGTGAAAGCAACCGCGGCAGCATCTCCTCGGCGTAAGCGGCCGCGCCCGACTGCTGCACCGCAGCGATCGCGGCGTCGCGGCCGGCGCGCGCCACCCCGCTGTCCGGCTCCGCACGGGTGTCCGCCAGGATCAAGGCGCGCACCCGGGCCGGATGTCGCCGCCAGAACGCAAACGCGATATAGCCGCCCATGCTCAGCCCGGCAACGACTGCGGTCCTAATCTTGAGATGATCCAGCAGCGCGGCAAGATCATCGGCGTGGGTCTCCATGCTGAGCGGCCCCGGCCGGCTCTCCGTCTGCCCGAAGCCGCACAGGTCGGGCGCGATCACCCGCATATCAGAGGCCAGCGCCGCAGTCTGCGCGGCCCATAGCCGATGGTCCAGCGGGAAACCGTGCACCAACAAGAGCGCCATCGGATGTCTCTGGCCGCGATCCGAGTAAGCCATGCGGATACCGTTGATGTGTGCGAACATTTCGTCTCCTTCTTTGCGGAGAAGCTGAAACCAGGGTGTTTGCGGCGGCTTTGCTGCCCGAAATTGCCCGCCAAGGAAAGTATATCACACCTGCGAAGTTGGCGTGTCACCGGATCGCCGTGTATACTCCGCGCCATGCCGATCGAATCCGCTTCACCTAACCTCCGCCAGCGGCTCGCCGTCGCGGCGTGTTACGCGTCCATGTTCATGCTGGGCATCTCCATCTCGTTGTTGGGACCCAGCCTGCCGGCGCTGGCCGCGCGCACCGGGATCGAGCTGTCCCGCGCCGGGATCTTCTTCACCCTGTTTGCCGGCGGCTCGGTGGCGGCGACGACGCTCATGGCGCGCTTCAACGACCGGCCCATCCGCCACGTCCTTGCGATTATTGGCGCGGCGGTGATGGCGGCAAGTTTCGCTTTGATGGCGACAAGCCGAGCCTTCCCGCAGGCCGCGCTCGCGGCGGCGCTCTCCGGCATGGCGATGAGCACCGTGGGCACGGCGCCGAATGCGATCATCGCCGATGCGGACCGTGCCCGCGCCGGCCAGGCGCTGAACGCGCTCCACATCGCGGCCGGGGTGGGCGCGTTCGTCGGCCCGCTGCTGATCGCCGCCGCGATCCGGCTTGGCAGCGACTACCGGGCGGTCTATTGGCTCGCCGCGGGGCTGATGGTGTTGGTCGGCCTGCTTTGGGCCGCCGGCCGGCCACCCAGGCCCGTGCGCCATACAGACGCGGGTGCAGGGCTGCCCGGCGCAGCGCTGGTGCCGCTGTTCGTCCTCTTCCTGATCGCGGCGCTCTACACGGGCACCGAATCCACCCTGGGCGGCTGGCTCTTCACCTATGCCCGCTCGGTCACGGTGATGCGGCCGGAAACGGCCAGCCTGGCGACATCGGCCTTCTGGCTGGCGATCCTGCTGGGCCGGCTGACCGCAGTGCGTGCGCTCCGCTATCTCACCAACCTGCGCCTGCTGCGCGTCTGTGTTGCGCTCGCCGCACTGGGGCTTGGCGTGATCCTGCTGGCGCAAACAGCGCCGGCGCTGCTGTGGCTCGGCGTGACGATGGTCGGGTTGGGCTTTGGCCCCGTCTTCCCGACGACGCTGGCGCTGAGCGGCGAGCTTGCGCCGCGCCAGGCGGGCGCCGTCGCCAGCCTGGTCGTGAGCTCGGGCTCGGTGGGCGCCATGATCCTGCCGTGGGCCGCCGGCGCCTTGATGCCCGTGATCGGGATCGGCGGCAGCATAGCCGGTGCGTGGGCGCCGCTGGCTGCGATGCTGGCGTGTCTGGTGGTGATCAGCCGAGCGTTGCGCCTTGCCGCGCATCCAGCGCGCTGAGCAGGCGATCCAGCGCGGCCTCATCCAGGAACCCGGCTGCGGCCGACGTCTCGCCGATCTTGTACGATGCGAAGACCAGCGCGCGGCGCAAAGCGGCCTCGGGCGCGCGGCCACCGCCCAGCTCATGGATGAACGCCGAGAAGAGCGCATCGCCGGCGCCGATTGTGCTGACCACGGGCCGCGTCCGCACCGCCGGCAGCCGCTCCAGTGCGCCATCCCCCCGGATGCCCAACAGCGCCCCGTGCGCGCCCAGCCCGACCACCGCGATCTCGACGCCGTACCGGTCCCACACTCGACGCACCCACGCTTCCGGAGAACACGGCAGCAGCTCATCGCTCATGAACAGGATATCAGCCGCGGCCATGAAATCGCGGTTGTAGTCGTCGTCCAGATCCGAGATCGTGTGGACGTCTGTGGCCACCCGCACGCCGAGCTGGTGCGCCCGCGCCAGGAACGGCCGCGAGAAGTTGACGTTGCACAACGCCGCCAGCGCGCAGCCCTGCAGCCCCGCATCGAACAGCTCGACCGGATACGTCTGCTCTTGAATGTCTTTTAAATCTGTGTTAATCAGCCGCCGACCCGCGTCATCGTACAAGATCACCGACTGGGGCGTCTGCCGCAGCGCACGGAGCACCCGATCGCCGGGGATCGCCTCGGCCGCGAGCCGTTCGCGCACCAACAGCCCTGCGGCATCATCGCCGACCAGGGACAAGAACCGCACGGCATCTCCCAGGACGGTCAGGGCCTTGGCCACGTTGTAGCCCACGCCGGAAACGGTGCTTTGGATGCCAAAAAACGGATAGCGCACCGGCACATAGGCGATGGGGAAACCCTCAACCCGCAGCGTTGTCTCGATATTGATAAGGCCGGACACCAAAACGCGGCTCATGGGTTCCTCCGTCGGCATGATGGCATCATTGTAATCTCTGATTTACGCGCGACCAAACCGGCCCGGGCTTGTTGAAAGAACTGTAACGCGAAAACAAAATAGGTTTCATCGCAGTTTAATACCCCGGCGCGACAATGGGTTCAGATGTGCGTCAAGACAGGCAATTGATGAAATTCACCGGAACAACCGGGAACCTTTTCCAAAACTCTGCCGTCTGCGTAACGTAATCAAAGCCCTGGAAGGAGACGATCGATGGACATCCCGCTGCTTATCGCCATTCTTGCCCTGTTAGCCTGGACACTGCTGCCTCAGCTAGATCGTTACGTAGATGTCGACACCACGCCGGAGAGCAAAGGTTCTTATCTCAAACGGCTGGCGCGCTGGGTGAACAACTGAGCGTTTCCGCGCCGCGGCCCGCTATGGACGCCGCTGAAACCTGCCGGCCCGTGCGCGCATAGGCGCCCCGGTCTGCTCTCATCGTTTCCTCTTCCGGATCCCATCACGGGCGCTGCTCCCAAGCAGCGTCCGTTCTTATTTTTAACCACCAGATGCGCTTTCCCGGCCCATAAACTGACACCCGTCATGGTCGGCCGGGCAAACGCCCGCTAGAATGACAGCGCACGGCCCGGTTTGCGGGTCATCGTTTCGCACTCAACGGAGAGTTACCCCCCATGCGTGAATTCATTGACGGCGCGACCGCCATCGCGCGCGGCGCCCTGGATGCCGGCTGCGATTTCTTTGCCGGGTATCCCATCTCCCCCGCCACCCCGCTCCTGCTTCACATGATCCGCGAGCTGCCGAAAGCCGGCGGGATCGCCATCCAGGCGGAAGATGAAATTGCGTCCATCAGCATGTGCATCGGCGCGGCAATGACGGGCGCGCGGGCGTTAACCGCCACCTCCGGCCCCGGCATCAGCCTCTACAGCGAGAACATCGGGCTGGCGATCATGGGCGAAGTGCCGCTGGTGATCGTGGACGCGCAGCGCATGGGACCGGCGACCGGCGGCGCGACCACGCCGGGCCAGGGCGACGTCCAGTTCGTGCGGTGGAGCAGCTCCGGCGGCTACCCAATCATCGCGTTGGCGCCCAGCAGCGTGGCCGAGTGCTACAGCCTCACCCGCCGCGCCTTCGACCTGGCGGAGCGCTTCCGCTGCCCGGTCTTCCTGCTGACCGACAAAGAGATGTTCCTCTCCATGAGTACGGTGGAGGTGGCGGACTACGAGCAGCCTCCCGTTCAAGGCCGGCAGATGGCCGAAGCTGCCCCGGAAGGCGCCCCCGGCTTGCGCCCTGAAGAATCGTTCATGCCCTATCGCGCCGATCCGATCGATGCGCCGCCGCCTTTCAGCCCGGTCGGGGGGCGGTTCATCACACGCTTCACCGGCTCCAGCCACGACGAACACGGCTTTCTGACCAAAGACCCAGAGAAAGTGGGCCGGCTCAACGAGCATCTGCGCCGCAAGATCGAGGATCATGCCGGGGAACTCGCGTTTGCAAAGGCCGATCTGCAGGAAGACGCCGGTACGCTGTTTGTTTCCTACGGCATCACCGCACGGGCGATGATCGAGGCGGCACAGACCGCCCGGCGCGAGGGGCGCGCCGTCTCCACGCTCACGCTCCAAAGCCTCTGGCCGCTGCCCGAAGCTGCGATCGTGGAAGCCCTGACTCGTTCGCCCCAGCCCGGAACGGCTGAAGCCGTTACTACGAGCCCGACAGTCGAAAGGGTCGTGGTCGCCGAGCTGAACCTGGGTGACCTGCGCCGCGAGATCGAGCGGGTGCTCTTCCGTTGGGCCGCGCAGGGCCGGCGCGTCCCGCCCAAAGTGGTCGGCATCCACCGGGTGGACGGGGAGCTGATCACGCCGGGGCAGTTCTTGGAGGCGATGGCATGATCCCTCAAACCTACCGCAACGAACGCGCCTACCCCTTCTGCCCCGGCTGCGGGCACGGGCTGATCCTGAACCAGCTCAACGCGGCGCTGCTAAAGCTGGAACTCGATCCCAAGCGCACGGCCATCGTCACCGACATCGGCTGCCAGGGGCTGGGTGATCAGTACTTCGCCACCCACGCGTTCCACGGGTTGCACGGCCGCAGCATTGCCTACGCCACCGGCATCAAGCTGGCCGACCCCGACCTGAAGGTGATCGTGATCATGGGCGACGGGGGTGCGGGGATCGGCGGCGCGCACCTCCTGAACGCCGCACGACGCAACATCGGCCTGACCGTGCTGGTGTTCAACAACTTCAACTTCGGCATGACAGGCGGCGAGCACAGCGTTACCACTCCGCCGGGCGGGATCACGGTCACGACGCGCGCGGGCAACCTGGAGCGGCCGCTGGACCTGTGCGCCACGACGGCCGTCAACGGCGCGGGCTTTGTCTGGCGCGGCACTGCGTTCGACCGGGAGCTGCCGGACGTCATCGCCGAAGCCATACGCAGCGAGTCATTTGCCCTGCTCGATATCTGGGAGTTGTGCACCGCTTACTACGCACCCAATAACGACTTCTCGCGCAAATCGCTTGAGATCACGCGCGGAGCATTGGGGATGCCAGCAGGAATGATTCATCAGGAGGCGCGGCCGGAGTATGCACGGGCGCTGCGGAAGGCAGGCGAAGAAGCAGGGAAAGGCAAGAGTGCAGGGGCAGAGAAGCCGCTACGTCCGAAGCCGCTGCCGGCGCAATTCTCCTCTCCTCTGGATCGCGAATTCCGGCTGGTG
>CAZYGI010000011.1:0-966 GCA_964647255.1 uncultured Anaerolineales bacterium
CACCAATCCCTTCCATCACTTCATCGGCAGTCTGGCGGAAGAGCTGCACATCGAGGCTGCGGAACTGCCCTTCAACCTCGTGCCGCTGGCGACCTCGCTGGTGGTGGCGTTGGGTGGGCTCTTCCTGGGGTGGCTGGTCTACCGCGGGGCCGGCAAGGCGGTCGCGGGCAAGCACATCGAATCGCCCGCGGAGTTCACCGACCCGCTGGCGAAGCCGCTCGGTCGGCTGTACCCGGTGCTGGTGAACAAGTACTACTTCGATGAGCTCTACCACAAGGTGCTGGTCAAGGGGACGCAGCGGCTCGCCAACTGGCTCTTCCGCTTCGACTCAAACATCATTGATGACACCCTTGTGGACGGCGCCGGCTGGCTGGGCCGCAAACTCTCGGACATCGGCCAGTGGTTCGACACGCACATCGTGGACGGCGCCGTCAACGGCATCGGCACGGTGACCGGCTGGTTTGGCGGCGCCGTGCGCACCCTCCAGACCGGCAAGGCGCAGAACTATTTGTTGGTCGGGCTGGTGACGGTGTCGGTGTTGCTGGGGGCGTTCTTGCTGTTGCCGAAGTAATCCGTAGATTCCCAGTGGAGGGACTCTTTATGACCCAATTGCTTCTTACGATTATCACCTTTATCCCGCTCGTCGGCGCGCTCCTGACGCTGCTCCCCTGGGGCAAGTGGCTGAAGCTGGACAAGGCCGGCGAGGAGCGCCTGATCAAGACCGGCGCTATCGTGCTCAGCCTGCTGCCGCTGGCCCTGGCGATCGCACTCTGGTTCATGTACGACAAGGCCGCGGGCGGCATGCAGTTCCAGGTGAAGGCGCCGTGGATTTCGGCGCTCAACATCAACTACCAGTTGGGCGTGGATGGCCTGAGCGTGCCGCTGATCTTCCTCACCACCTTCCTGACGACATTGGGGCTGTGGTACTCGGCGCGGGTGATCAAGACGCGGGTGCGGGAGTTCTTC
>CAZYGI010000011.1:976-75758 GCA_964647255.1 uncultured Anaerolineales bacterium
TGCTCGAAATGGGCATGACCGGCGTCTTCGTATCGCTCGACCTGGTGCTGTTCTATGTCTTCTGGGAGGTCGGCCTGGTGCCGATGTACTTCCTGATCGGCATCTGGGGCCAGCCAAAGGACCGGCCGCAATACTCGGCCATCAAGTTCTTCCTCTACACGCTGGCGGGGTCGGTCTTTATGCTGCTGGCGATCCTGGGGATCTATTTCGTCACCGGGTCGTTCGATATGCTGGAAGCCGCGCGCGCCAAGCCGTTTGCCGGCAACATGCTGCTTTCCAGCCTGGCGTTCTTCGCCTTCTTCGTCGCCTTTGCGATCAAGGTGCCGAGCTGGCCGTTCCACACCTGGCTGCCCGACGCCCACACCGCCGCCCCGACCGCCGGTTCGGTGGTCCTGGCCGGCGTCCTGCTGAAGCTCGGCGCCTACGGCATCCTGCGCGTGATCCTGCCGATCTTTCCGGAGGCGTTCAAACGCTACGCGATCCTGGTGATTGCACTGGGCGTCATCTCCATCGTCTACGGTGCGTTGGTATCGCTGGCGCAGTGGGACATGAAACGGCTGATCGCCTACTCTTCCGTGAGCCACATGGGGTTCGTTCTCCTGGGCGTGGGCGCGGCGGCCTTCACCATCGGCTCGGCGCAGTGGGTGGATGCAGCGGCCATGGCGATCAACGGCGCGGCGTTGCAGATGTTCAACCACGGCATCAGCACCGGTGCCCTGTTCTTCCTCGTCGGCGTGATCTACGAGCGGGCGCACCTGCGCGACCTCAAGATGTTCGGCGGCTACAGCGCCAAGCTGCCATACTACTATGGCCTCTTCGCCGTGACCGCGTTCACCTCGCTCGGCCTGCCGGGCCTGGCGGGCTTCTGGAGCGAGTTCTTCGTCTTCCGGGGCGCGTTCGCGATTGATGGCATCCGGGTCTGGGTCGTAGTCGGTCTCATCGGCGTGGTGCTGACCGCGGCGTACATCCTGTGGAAGATCATCCAGCATACCTTCCTCGGCCAATACGATGCGCACAAGATCGAGCACTGGACGGATGTGGAGACGGGCGGAGACGTGCACGAGCCGAAGGATCTGGCGTTTTTTGAGAAGGTGACGCTGTGGCCGCTGGTGGCCTTCATGCTCCTGTTCGGCATCTATCCCGCGCCGCTGATCAATTTCTTCAACACGGCATCGGTGGCGCTGATGAGCGCGCTGGCCGGGAAATAGGCATAACAAGTGACGAGTAACCAGTAACGAACACTGGATGGTTTTACTGGTTACTCATTACTGGTTATTGATCGGGAGGTACTCCCTTGAAATCATCTGATTTGTTGTACTTGCTGCCTGAAAGCATCCTGCTGCTGTTCGCGGTCCTCGTGTTCGTATTGGATGTAGTGGGCCGGAAATGGCGGTCGCGGGATTGGCTGCCGACCGTGGCGCTGCGCGGGCTGCTGTTGGCCGGGATCGGCCTGCTGCCCAGTGTAGGCAAGACGCAGGTGGTGGCGACGATGTTCGCCGTGGATCCGTTCGCTCTGTTTCTGAAGGCGTTGGCGATCATCGGCGTCGGCATCGTGATCTTGACGGCCATCCCCTACATGCGGGAGCGCACACCGTACACCGGCGAATTTTATGCGCTGCTGCTCATCGTGGCGCTGGCGATCTGTCTCGCAGTGAGCGCAACCAACCTGGTGTTGATCTACCTGAGCATGGAGTTTCTCAGCATCACGAGCTACGTGCTTGCCGGCTACCTGCGCCGCGATAAGCGATCGGGCGAGGCCGCGATCAAATACTTCTTGTACGGTTCGACCGCTTCAGCGGTGATGCTCTACGGCATGTCGCTGCTTTACGGCGCCACCGGCACGACCGATCTGGCCGGGATCGCGCAGGCTTTGGCCGGGAAAGCCTCCAATGAGCTCGTCTGGCTCAGCATGCCGGCAATCGTGCTGTTGTTGGCCGGTTTTGGCTTCAAGGCCAGCCTGGTGCCGTTTCATCAATGGGCGCCTGACACCTACGAGGGCGCGCCGACGCCGATCACCGCCTTCCTTTCCACCGCGTCCAAGGCTGCGGGCTTCGCCATCTTGATGCGCGTCTTTTTGACCGCCTTGAGCCCGGTCGCCGGCCAGTGGATTCCGCTGCTGGTGGCGGTCTCAGTGGTGACGATGACGCTGGGCAACCTGACCGCGCTCAAACAGACCAACATCAAACGGCTGCTGGCGTTCTCGTCCATCGCCCAGGCCGGCTACATATTGATCGGCGTGGCGGCGGTGCTGGCCGATCGGACCCGGACATTCACCGGGATCAACGGCGTACTGATTTACCTCTTCGCCTATCTCTTCACCAACGTCGGCGCGTTCGCGGTCGTGCTTGCTGTGGAGCAGGCTACCGGCAAGGTGGAGCTAAAAGATTACGCCGGCCTCGTGAAACGTTCGCCCTGGCTGGCGGCGCTGCTGGCGATCTTCCTTCTGTCGCTGGCCGGCATCCCGCCTACGGGGGGGTTTGTTGGCAAGTTCTTTGTCTTCGGCGCGGCTGTGCAGACGCAGATGTGGGTCCTGCTTGCCATTGCGGCGATCAACAGCGTGGTGGCGGCGTTCTACTATTTGAACATCGTCAAGTACATGTTCTTCACGCCGGTCTCAGGCGACTCAGATCAGGTGCGCATCCAGGTGGAATTGCCGCTGCAGATCGCGCTCGGCGTGACGGCTATCGTTACGCTGCTGTTGGGCCTTGCGCCCGGGCCGTTGATCGGCTGGGCCTCCCGTTCAGCGCAGACGCTGCTGCTGGCGCTGCGTTGACGGGGACCCCAGGCTCTGACGCCGGGTAACTGTTATCTGACGGGCAGCGGGGCGGCAGTTCTGCCGATGTCGCCGCTGCCTGTTTTTGTGAGATGGAGCCACACATGAGCAATTCGCATCACGCGCCGCGCTCACGATTTGAAACAAGCCCGTTTCTTTCCTGGGTGCGCGACTACAAGGTCGAGATCGGCGGAGTAGTCGTCGCTGCGCTGGGCGTTTTTCTGCTTGTGGAACGGATGAATATCCGCGCTGCCCTGTTTGGCTGGCTCAGGAACTTCCTGGAGGCAACGGTCAGCAGCTTGATCCGGTTGGGCGATTCAGCGACCAATTTACTGGCGCAACTGACCGTTTCGGATTTGATCGGGGCGCTCTTGATCCTCGGCGCGGTGGGCGCGTTGTCATGGCGGGTGCGCTGGCGACTGATGCGCTCCGTCTCGCTTTCGACTTTGCGCTGTCCGAAATGCGGCGGCAGCCTGCATCGGGTGCACCGCCGCTTTCTCGATCGGGCCATCAGCCGGTTTGTGCCGGTGCGGCGGTATCGCTGCAGCAACCATGAGTGTCATTGGAACGGTCTACGCGTCGGCAAATCCCAACCTGCCGTTTCGCGGCAGAGCCGGTCAGAAGCGGTGCGAGACCTATGATGCGGCTTGCTGAGCTGGCAGCCGCGCTGCCGGCGGTCCTCGCCGTGCACGGCGATCAGCAAGTGTCCGTCAGCGCCATCACGGCGGATTCGCGCCGCGCCGGCCCCGGTGCGCTTTTTGTCGCCTATCGCGGGCTCGGCGCGGATGGGCATCGCTATATCCCGGATGCGGTGCGCCGCGGCGCGGTTGCCGTGGTGGGCGAGCAACCGAATGCTGATCTTGGCGTCCCCTCCATTGAAGTGGCTGATGGGCGGGCGGCGCTGGCCTGGTTGAGCGCGGCGTGGTACGGCCATCCCAGCCGGGAGTTGGCGCTGGTAGGCGTCACCGGCACCGACGGCAAGACGACCACTACCAATCTGCTGTTCAACATCCTCAAGGCTGCCGGCCGTCGGGCCGGCCTGATCAGCACCGTTTCCGCGGTGATCGGCGATCGCACCTACGACACTGGGCTGCACACCACCACGCCGGACGCGCCCGACGTTCAGCGCTATCTGGCCGAGATGCGTGATGCTGGCAGCGAGGTCGTCGTGCTGGAGGTGACCTCGCACGGCCTAGCGCAGCACCGCGTGACTGGATGCGCGTTCGACGTCGCGGTCGTTACCAACATCACCCATGAGCATCTGGATTTCCACGGCACCTACGAAGCGTATCGCGACGCCAAGGCGCAGCTTTTCCGGTCGCTGGCCGCCAGTCCGGTCAAAGGGCGCGCCCTGGCGCTGCCGAAGACCGCCGTATTGAACCGCGATGACAGTTCCTTCGACTACCTGGCGCGCATCCCGGTCGCGCGCGTGGTCACCTACGGGATCGAGCGGGGGAGCGAAGGAGCGGAGGAGCAGGGTTTGTCCGATGCGTTGCATCTGACAGCTGTGAATATCAACCACGCACCGGCCGGCGCGGAGTTCGATCTCCTCTGCACCTCTTCACCGCATCGTCCTGACACCCTGACACCCTGTCACCTTGTCACCCCCCTGATCGGCGACTTCAATCTCTCCAATATCCTGGCTGCGGCCTCGGCGGCAATGGCCCTGGGCATCGGGCCGGCGGAGATTGCCGCGGGCGTTGCCGCGACCGCCGGTGTGCCGGGCCGGATGGAGCGCATGGACGCCGGGCAGCCGTTCACCGCAATCGTGGATTTTGCGCACACCCCCAACGCCCTGGCGCGCGCCCTCGAAGCCGTGCGCGAGCTGGCGGGAACGACCGGCCGGTTGATCGCGGTGTTCGGCTCCGCGGGGCTGCGCGACCGGGAGAAGCGTCGGTTGATGGGCGAAGTTGCGGCGCGACTGGCCGACGTCAGCATCATCACCGCCGAGGATCCCCGAACGGAGGATCTGGCCGCGATCCTGGCCGAGACCGCCGCGGCGTTGGCGGCGAGCGGTCGCGTCGAGCAGCGCGATTTCTACCGCATCCCCGACCGCCAGGCCGCGATCCTGTTCGCGGTGCAGCAGGCCCGGCCGGGCGATGTCGTGATCATCTGCGGCAAAGGGCATGAGCAATCCATGTGTTTCGGCGCGGTCGAGCATCCCTGGCGCGACCAGGATGCGCTGCGCTGGGCGCTGGAATCGCTGCGGGGCCGGGCTCCGGCGCAGCCGCCGTTCATTCTGCCCACCTGGAGTTGGGATTCGCCGATTCGTTGATTCGTTCGGACGCCCGATTTGACATCATCCTGTTGCGGAGTAGAATTGCCTCCGCCGTATAGAATTGTATTGTTGCGGCTGTGAGGAAGTTTGGGGTCCATCGGGTTTAGGATCAAGATAGAATTCTTATGGATACTGACATACAACCTGGTAGTACGTGCGAAGCCGACCTGCCTGACAGTCAGCAGGCCGGCGCAATCAAAAACAGTGGAAGCCGGTCCAGTGCCGGCTTGGATGTTTGCTTGATGCTCTCCGTAGGCTTCCTCGCCCGCGCTTGACCCCTCACGCGCCGGCCGGATCATCTACGAGGGCGATGAGCCGCCGGCAAACCTGCTCCTGCTGTCATATCCCGAAGCGATCGGCCTCGAAGCGCGGTCTCCGCGCATCGCGCGCCCGCGCAACGCTTATGGATTGTGAAACTTGCTGAACGGAGCAGAATCATGCCATATTTGAGCGAAATCCTGGGTAAGTTCGTGACCGACCTGAACGGCGAGCGGGTCGGCCGCCTGGAAGATCTGTTGAGCGCGTCGCGCGGCGATCTCGCCCATCCGCAAATCGTCGCGCTGGCGGTCAAGCGGGCGAGCGACCTGCTGCTGATCCCCTACGAGGAAGTAGCCGTCCTCTTGGCCCCGGCGATTCCGCTGAAACATCCTCTCGAACAGATTGTACCGTACCAGCCGGGCGAGCACGATCTTTACCTCGCCCGCGATGTTTTGGACAAGCAGATCATTGACACTGACGGGGTGCGCGTGGTGCGCGTCAACGATCTGGAGATCACGCGCGTCAACGGCGCATTCTACCTGGCGAACGTAGATATCGGCGGTCTCGGCTTGATGCGCCGCCTGGGCTTGGGGAAGACCACCGAGAAGGTCGCGTCCCGGTTGGGCCACAAGCCTTCCTCCAACAGCATCTCCTGGGATGCCGTCGAATTGCTGCCTGGCGATGCGCCGATGCGGCTCAAGGCGCCGCGCGAGAAGCTCGCCGATATGCACCCCGCCGATCTTGCGGAAATCATCAGCGATTTGAGCCGCAACGAGAGCAGCCGGTTCCTGGATGCATTGGATATCGAGACCGTCGCAAATACACTGGAAGAGGTCGAGCCCGACTTCCAGGCCAGCCTCGTCGAGATGATGCCGGACGAACGTGTGGCTGATCTGCTGGAGGAGATGGCGCCGGATGAGGCTGCTGACCTGTTGGCCGAGTTGCCCGATGCACGCAGCGCGGATCTGCTAAACCTCATGGAGGCAGATGAGGCGAAGGATGTCCGCAAGCTGCTGGCTTTTCCGGAGGATTCGGTGGGCGGCCTCATGACCACGGAGTTCATCGCCGTCCGGCCTGATCTGACCGCCGAGCAGACCATCGCCTATCTGCGCCGGATGGCGAACGAGATCGAGACGATTAACTACATTTACGCGACTGACCGCGAGGATCGCCTGGCCGGAGTGTTTTCCTTGCAGGACTTGGTGTTGGCGCATCCGCGGACTCCGGTCGCCCACTTCATGCACGAACGGATCGTCACCCTGGGACCGCTGGACAGCCAGGATCAGGCCGCGCAGGTTGTGGCGAAATACAACCTGCTCGCGGTGCCGGTCGTGGACGAAGAGGGCCGCTTGCAAGGGATCGTCACCGCCGATGACGCGCTGGATAAGATCATTCCGACCGCGTGGAAGAAACGTCTGCCGCGGATGTATCGGTGAGGACGATAGATGGATGGACGATGGGTTAGTGGATAGGGTCTGGTCAGTCAGCGTCCGTAAAAAGGATCTCTTATGACTCTAGGACAGCGTCTTCGCCCCCTGCGCGTCCGCCTGCTGATGATGTTGGCAGTCGTCGGGCCGGGTATTATCACTGCGAACGTAGACAACGACGCGGGCGGCATCACCACCTATTCGGTGGCCGGCGCGCACTACGGTTATGGCATGCTGTGGATGATGCCGCTCGTCGCGTTGGCGCTGATCATCATCCAGGAGATGAGCGCGCGGCTGGGGGTCGTCACGGGCAAAGGCTTGGCCGATCTGATCCGCGAACGGCTGGGGGTGAAGCTCACGGCCATCGTCATCGGCGTCCTGCTCTTCGCGAACCTGGCGAACACCGTCAGCGAGTTTGCGGGCGTGGCCGCGAGCATGGAAATTTTCGGGGTCAACAAGTACATCTCCGTGCCCATCGCCGGCGTGCTTGTCTGGCTGCTGATGGTTAAAGCCAACTACAAGACGGTTGAGCGCGTCTTCCTGGTCGCCAGCGCGATTTATCTGGCCTACGTGGCGTCGGGCATCCTGGCGCGGCCGCCGTGGGGCGAGGTCGCTCGGGCGTTCGTCACGCCGAGCTTCCAGTTCGATGCCGGCTACGTGACACTTTTCGTGACGATCATTGGCACGACGATCGCGCCGTGGATGCAGTTCTACCAGCAATCATCCATTGTTGATAAGGGGCTGAAGATCAGCGATTACGCCTACGAGCGGATTGATGTGGTGTTCGGCTCGATTTTCGCGGTGGTCGTCGCCTCGTTCATCACCATCGCCTGCGCGGCAACCCTGAACGCAAACGGGATTCGCGTCGAGACGGCCAAAGATGCCGCGCTGGCATTGGGGCCGTTGGCAGGGAAATACGCGTCGGTGCTGTTTGCGTTAGGGCTGTTGAACGCCTCGGTCTTTTCGGCGGCGATCCTGCCGCTTTCGACTGCGTATGTGGTATGCGAGGCATTCGGCTGGGAGGCGGGGGTGGATCGCGGCCTGCGCGAGGCGCCGATCTTCTTCGGTGTGTACACCGCGCTGATTGTCCTGGGTGCGGCGGTGATCCTGCTGCCGATCCAATCGCTGGTGAAGACGATGATGGCGAGCCAGACCCTCAACGGTGTGCTGCTGCCGGTGATCCTGGTTGTGATGCTGCAGCTGATCAACAACCGGCGCCTGATGGGGCGGTTTGTCAACGGCCGTTGGTTCAACGTGCTCGCGTGGGTGATGGTGGTCCTGTTGATCCTGTTGACGCTGATCTTGATCATCGTGAGCGTCTTTCCGGGATTCTTGCGTTAGTGGGGAGTTTCATGGCTCGGTTTCTTTACCGTCCGGCCGATATTCCTAAACCGGCCTTCACCATCGGTGATGGCCTGATCCTGCTCGGCCTGGCCACGCTGTTGTACGCAGGCGCCCGGCTGGCGTTGCGCGTCCCCGCGGTCATCGCCGGGCCGGACATCTCACTGCGGTTCAGCGCGTTGCCCTGGTATGCGCTGCTGTCAGTCGGGCGGATGCTGGCCGCCTATCTTCTCTCGCTCATCTTCAGCCTGGCGTATGGCTATTACGCGGCGCGCAACCGCACCGCCGAGCGGGTGTTGATGCCGCTGCTCGACGTGCTGCAGAGCGTCCCCATCCTGTCGTTCCTGCCCGTCGTGATCCTCAGCCTCAGCGCGGTGCTGCCGCAAAGCCTGGCCGCCGAGCTGGCCGCCATCGTGTTGATCTTCACCTCGCAGGCTTGGAACATGACCTTCAGCTTCTACCAGTCCATGACCACGATCCCCACGGAGCAGCGGGAGGCCGCGGCGATCTTCCGGTTGGACCCCTGGCTGCGTTTCAAGACGATGGAGTTGCCCTTTGCGGCGTTGGGGTTGGTGTGGAACAGCATCATGAGCTGGTCGGGTGGTTGGTTCTTTCTGATGGCAGCCGAGATCTTCAACGTTGGGGCGCGGGACTTTCGGCTGCCCGGCCTCGGCTCCTACCTTCAGACCGCTGCCAACGCGGGTGACGTCCGCGCGGTCGTTGGCGGCTTGATGATGTTAGTCCTGGTGATCCTCTTGCTGGACCAATTCGTCTGGCGTCCGGTGCTGGCCTGGGCGAACAAGTTCAAGGTCGAGATGGTGAGCGCCGAGGACGCGCCCACGTCGTGGTTTCTGGAGGTGCTGACGCGTTCGTGGCTGTTCGAACAGTTCACCGGCCGGGTGCTGCATCCGGTCAGTGAACGGCTGGATCGCGTTTTGCGTAGACGCCTGGCGTCAGCGATCCCTGCTCCGGTCGAGCTGGCATCGGCGGGGCGGCCTTCGTCGGCTGCACTGCTGTTCGGCGGTGTGATTGCGCTGGTCTTTCTCTACGGCGGCTATCAGGCCGTGCGGCTGGCCGCTACCTTGCCGGCAGCCGATTGGGCGCGCGTCGGTTTGGGGGTGCTGGCGACGTTGGGACGCGTTTCGGTGGCGCTGGTCCTCACCCTGCTGTGGACGATCCCCGTCGGTGTTGCGATCGGTACGAACGCGCGATTGGCCCGCATCCTTCAGCCGATCGTTCAGGTGGTTGCCTCGATCCCAGCCACTGCGATCTTTCCCGTGCTGCTGTTGGCCCTGCTGCGTGCACCCGGTGGGCTTAACCTGGCGGCCGTGCTGTTGATGCTCATGGGGACGCAATGGTATTTGCTCTTCAATATTATCGCAGGAAGCACGGCGATCCCGCAGGATCTCAAGTTCACCACCGAACTGCTTCAGCTTTCACGCTGGGATCGCTGGCGGATCTTGATCTTGCCAGCCCTGTTCCCGTACATCATCACCGGCGCCATCACGGCCAGCGGCGGCGCTTGGAACGCCAGCATCGTCGCCGAGCATGTGCAGTTCGGCGGGCAAACGCACAGCACGCTCGGCGTGGGCGCACTGATCGCCCAGGCCACCGGTTCAGCGAATTACGCGCTGTTGTTGGTGGCGACGGTTGCGCTGGTGGGGACCGTAGTCTTGATTAACCGCATCCTCTGGCGGCGCATGTATCGGCTAGCGGAGACTCGCTTCAGGATGGAATAGACGGGAGGAATGATCGCATGGTTGTCGCACCTGTCATGACGGATGTCACGCCGCTCCTCAATCTGGAGCAGATCACCAAGTCGTACGGTCAACCGCCGAAGCAGTTCGTGGCGATCAAAGACATCACTCTCACCATCAAAAGCGGTGAGTTTGTCTGCTTGTTGGGGCCCTCGGGGTGCGGTAAGTCCACGCTCCTGCGTATCATCACCGGGCTGAACACAGCGACCAGCGGCGTTGTGCGCTATCGTAACCAACCCCTGACCGGCGTCAATCCACACGCCGCGATCGTTTTTCAGACGTTCGCCCTCTACCCCTGGCTCACGGTGCAGGAGAATGTGGAGGTTGCGCTCAAGGCGCGTGGGGTGCCCGAAGGCGAGCGGCGGACGCGGGCGGTGAAGCTGATTGACACGGTTGGCCTGGACGGGTTCGAGACCGCTTATCCGCGCGAGCTTTCGGGGGGCATGCGGCAGAAGGTCGGTTTCGCCCGTGCGATGGCCGTCGAGCCGGAGCTCCTGTGCCTGGACGAGCCGTTTTCGGCCCTGGACGTGCTGTCGGCCGAAGCGCTGCGCAATGAGTTGATGGAACTCTGGCAGAACAAATCCATTCCTACGCAGGCGATCCTGATGGTGACGCATAATATCGAGGAGGCTGTGCTGCTCGCGGACCGGATTATCGTGATGGGGAAAGAACCCGGCCATGTGGTGACGGAGTTTGCGGTGACGTTGCGCCAGCCGCGCCAACGCAAGGACACAGCTTTTCAAGCTCTGGCGGACAAGGTCTATGCTGCTGTAGCCGGTAAAACCGCGCCTGGGGAGACGTTGGGAACGGCGCCAGGCCAACCCGGCAAGACCCTTGCGTTGCCGAACGCCCGGCTGAGTGCGCTGGCCGGCCTTTTGGAACGGGTTGCGGGCGAGGGCGGCAAGCACGACTTGTATCGGTTGGCCGCAGAATTGAACATGGAGCTCGACGATGTGTTGCCCGTCGTGGAGGCGGGCGAACTGCTCGGCATGCTGATGGTGCAGGAAGGTGACTTGCAATTGACGCCGTTGGGCCAGGCGTATGCCGACGCCAGCATCCTTGCGCGCAAGGAGTTACTGGCAGGTCGCGTGCTGCGTGTGCCGACCATGAACTGGATCTACGAGACGTTGCAGCAAGACGACGATCAGCGCGTGGCAAAAGAATACTTCATGGATCGGCTGCAAGAGGAATTCGGGGACTGGGCCGGCGAACAACTCGATATCGCGATCAACTGGGGCCGGCACGCCGAATTGTTTGCCTTCGACGATGATACCGACGAGTTGTACCGTGAGTCTTGAATATTGCTTAGCGGAAGCAGAAGCGCCAACAACACCGTCCGTTCTGCGATCGTGCGCTCTCGATCATCACTTCGGCGGCTCGTGCTGCATGGCAGCCAATCGGCGCTGGATCACCGCTAATCCTTTCCGGGCGGCCGCCTGGGCCTCTGGCTGGCGGTCGTCGAGGTGCGTGCGGTAGGCGGCTTCGGCATCGAGCAGCGTCTGTCGCCAGGTAGCTAGCACGCCGGGATCGGCCAGGGCCCAATCGTCGTTGATCCCCAAGCTGGTTTGCAGCGAGCCGGTCAGCGCCTGCAATTGTGCGTGGCCTGCGGTGGGTTGCGACTCGGCCTGGGGAAGCCGATAGATCACCCCATCGGCCGCGTGGGTGTACAGCACCGGCGCGGCCCAGCCCCGGGCATCTTCGTCGGCGTGTAGCACCGACACCATGCCGCGCGCATAGGTCAGCGCGACGTCCACCTGCCCCGCGCCGTCGCCCAGGCACAGTCGCTTGTAGAATTCCCGCGCAAAGGTGTGCGCGGCCGCATCTGTGATCGGATACTGCATCGCCACCACGGCGGGCACACCGAAACGCACCATTTGCGGCGCCAGCCCTTGGAAGCCGCGGCCGTCTTCCAGCTTGCCGCTGTTGCACGCGTTCATGATCACCAGCTTCACCGCCCGATAATTCACTGCCAGGCGTGACAGCGTGCCGCTGTGGATCCAATCGGCCGTGCCGTCAGGTTGGTTCAGGCCGATGTAACCCCGGCCGTCCACGAACGCGCCGTGCCCGCCGAAGTGGATGATGTCATAATCCCCAGTCAGCAGCGCGTCCGCAAGATCGGTGCGCGTCACCAGGCCCGCCAGCGTGCGCACCCGCAACGCGGTGGTGAGCGAGCTCGCCACTTCTTCGATGCTGCGTCGTTCGGCCGCAAGATCGAGATCGGCGGTCTGCGGCAGCACCAGCAGCAGGCTTAAGGGCAGCGCGGCCGCCTGCTCCGCCAGCGCGCCCAGGCGATTCGCCTGGTCAAAGTAGCGCACCAGCGGCGTGGCCGGCGAGAGCGCAAACAGATGCTCGCGCTCCGGGTCGCGGAGCAGCTCCCAGGGCCATGCGCTGATCTCCGGCGAGTCAATCGTCAACCGCAGCCGCAGCCCGCGGCCGTTCCGTTGGGCGCGATCCCAGGCCAGCCGCAGGTGCGTCTCCACTGGCTCTGGCGTGAGCCAGCGGAACAGTGCGCTGCCGGCCGCCGCCAGCGCAGCCTCGCCGTCACCCCGGACCTGGAGCTCGGCAACCTCTGCCAGATGCGCCCGCAGCTTTTCGTCGGGCGCAGGCAGCGCCGTGGCGACGCGCCCAAGCTCCTCTGCCAGGGCTGTCACGGGATAGCCGGCGCCCTGAAACTCGTTGATCGTGATGGTGAAGTCGTGGTATTGCATAAGGACCTTTTATCGAGTCACAAATAATATGATATAACTTTAGCATAAGAGGGATAAACGGTCAACTCCCCTGCGGCTGAAAAAAGCCCGGAATTGCTTTGACTTACCCCCGGTCTTCCCATATAATGTCGCGGCGGTCGAGAGCCTATGCGAAAAAGGATGGCGTAGCTTCTTGTCGGCGTTTTGAACGGGTACAAGGCCCTATGCTGCGAGTGATTCGGATAGGCTTTTGAGTGAGGTGAGCATGGCGCACTGGGTGGAGCAGGTGCCCCATCATCTGAAGTGGCTGCGGCCGGGCATGGGGGTCAAGCGCTGGATCGCCCTGCTTGTCGTCGGTTTGGGGGTGTTGACCCTCGCGGTGGCAGCGCTTTCGCGTGCCGTTGAGTTGCGCGGCCTCTGGACAATCCTCCAACAGCTTCACCTGCCGCGGCTGAACCCCACCGTTGAAGCCCTCATTCTCTTTCTGATCGGGAGCGGACTGGTGGCGGGCGGCGTTTACAACATCAACCGTACGCTGCTGTCGGCCTATCGGCGGACCAGCCCGGATGATGTGGTAGATGTCGTGTACCGGCACCGGCAGCGGCAGCGCGGGCCAAAGGTCGTTGCGATCGGCGGCGGGCATGGGCTGAACACGCTGCTGCGCGGCCTCAAGGAGCTCACCGACAACACCACGGCGATTGTCACTGTGGCGGATGATGGCGGCAGCAGCGGGCGGCTGCGCCGCGATCTGGGGATGCTGCCGCCGGGCGACTTCCGCAACTGCATTGCGGCCCTGTCGGACGCCGAAGGCCTGGTTTCGCAGCTTTTTCAATATCGTTTCGGTTCGGACACTACGGATCTGGAAGGGCACAGCTTCGGCAACCTCTATTTGACCGCGATGACGGCCATCACCGGCAGTTTTGAGGCGGCGCTCGAGCAATCCAGCCGGGTGTTGGCGGTGCGCGGGAGCGTGATCCCTTCGACGCTGGCCCAGGTGACGTTGTGCGCGGAGGTGTTGGCGCCGGCTGCCGCGGACACGGCCGCGACCGCCCATCGCGTCATCCAGGTGCGCGGCGAGTCGTCGGTAGGCAGCGCCAGCGGCCCGATTCAACGCGTGTACCTGGAACCCCACGATCCGCCCGCGTATCCCCGGGCCATCCGGGCCATCCTTGATGCCGACCTGATCGTGATCGGGCCGGGCAGCCTGTATACCAGCGTCCTGCCCAATCTGCTGGTGCCTGATCTGGCTGCAGCGCTCCTGTCCTCCCCCGCGTTTAAGATCTATGTTTGTAACGTGGCAACCCAGGCCGGCGAAACGGAGGGCTTTGACGTCGGCGCGCACGTGGAGGCCCTGCGCCAGCACGTCGGCGCCGAGATGATTACCACGGTGCTGGCGAACAACACCTTCGGCCCCACCCCGCCGCCGGGCGCGGGGGTGGATTGGGTCCGGCTGCCCGCAAGCGCGCCGGTTGACTATCAACTGATTACTCGCGATCTGAGCAATCCGCAATACCCCTGGCGGCACGATTCACGCAAGCTGGCGCAGTCACTGATCGAATTGATCGGCGGCTGAGCATTTTTGGAGGGAATCCCCGATGACCCAAGAGCGATCCTGTGGCGACCATTTTGCCACCCTGTACCAGGTTGCACGCACCGTTAACTCCTCTCTCGACATCATGCAGGTTCTGCAGACGATTGTCAGTAGCGCCACCGAGGCGCTGGGGGTCAAGGCGTGTTCGTTGCGCCTGCTCGGTCCCGATGGGCGGCGCCTCATGTTTGGCGCGGCTGATGGATTGAGCGCTAACTACCGCGCCAAGGGCGCCGTGGATTTGACCCATAGCGAGGTGGATCATCTGGCGCTCCTGCTCGCGAAGCCGGTGTACATCGCCGACGCGCGCAGCGATGTCCGTTTCCAGTATCCCGAACAAGCGGCCGAGGAAGGGATCGTATCGGTGCTGGTGACGCCGCTGCGCGTCCAGGATCAGCCGATCGGCGTGCTGCGCGTTTACACTCAAGACGAGCGCACCTTCTCCGCCGCCGAGGTGGCGCTGGTCGAGGCGATTGCAAGCCTGAGCGCGCTTGCCATCGAAAATGCACGGCTTTACGAGCGCCTGGACCGCAACTACCAGGCCGCGATCGAGTTTGGGGAGCGTCTGTTTGACTAAGGCCGCAGCCTATTTTTCCGCTCTCATTACGTGATGTAGCTCATATTCACCGCGCGCCCGCTATGATACACTTGCGCTGGTGAATAAAATGGGTGTATCCTCGGAGTGTCCAATGGCGCCGGCGCAGACATTGACCGGCGCGTTATTTTGTGGCGCGAGCCACGCCAGAGATCAAGGGAGGTTCTTCGATGACAACCAAGGTTGGTATCAACGGGTTCGGCCGGATTGGCCGCCAGGTCCTGAAGGCAATTCGTGACCATCATGCCGATACGCTCGAAGTTGTGGCGTTCAATGACATCGGTGACCTGAAGACGATGGCCCACCTCTTGAAATACGACTCGAACTATGGCCGCTTCGACGGCACGGTTGAAGTCGGGGAGGATGCCCTGGTGATTGATGGCAAGCCGGTGAAGGTCTTCAAGGAGACTGATCCGGGCAAGCTGCCGTGGGCGGATCTGGGCGTTGAGATCGTCGTTGAGTCCACCGGCTTGTTCACCATCAAGAAGGATGGCGTCAACAAGAAGGGCAAGGTCGTTCAGGGCGCCGAGAACCATATCACCAAGGGCGGGGCGAAGAAGGTGATCATTTCCGCGCCGGCCGAGGGCGAAGACATCACGATCGTCATGGGCGTGAACGACGACAAGTATGACCCGGCTGTCCATCATGTGATCTCCAACGCTTCCTGCACCACGAACTGTCTGGCGCCGGCGGCAAAGGTCGTCAACGACAATTACAAGATCGTGCGCGGCCTGATGACTACGGTGCACTCCTACACCAACGACCAGAAGATCCTGGACCTGCCGCACAGTGACCTGCGCCGGGCGCGTGCCGCGGCCATGAGCATTATTCCGACCACCACCGGTGCCGCCAAGGCCGTCGCGTTGGTGATCCCCGAGCTGAAGGGCAAGTTTGACGGCTACGCGCTGCGGGTGCCCACCAGCACCGTCTCCGTGGTGGACTTCACCGCCCAGATCGAGACGCCGACCACCACCGAAGAACTGCGCCAGGCATTCCGTAACGCAGCCGCCGGCCCGATGAAGGGCATCCTCGCCGCAGTGGACGAGCCCCTGGTCTCGATTGATTTCAAGGGCGATCCGCACAGCTCCTCTGTGGACCTGCCGTTCACCATGGTGCTCGGCAAGGAAAAGAACGACTTCATCAAGGTCGTTACCTGGTACGACAACGAGTGGGGCTACAGCGTCCGCACCGCAGACCTGGCCGCATTGCTGGCGAGCAAGCTGTAACCGGGTAAACGCGTAGGAAGTAGATAAGTAGAAAGTAGACAAGGAAACAAGGAAGCCCCGGAAGCACCTTGTCTACTTGTCTACTTGTTTCCTCATTTACCCTGGAGGAATTCCATGAACAAGAAAACCGTCCGCGATATTGATCTCAAGGGCAAGCGCGTGCTCATGCGCGTGGACTTCAACGTCCCGATGGCTGCCGGCGCGGTGACCGACGACAAACGCATCAAGGCTGCCCTGCCGACCATCCAGTACGTGCTCGACCAGGGCGCATCGTTGATCCTGATGAGCCACCTGGGCCGGCCAAAGGGCACAGGGTTCGATCCCGAATTCAGCCTGAAGCCCGCGTCCGAGGCGCTGGCAAAGCTGTTGGGCAGGCCCGTCCAGATGGCCCCCGACTGTGTTGGCCCCGAGGTCGAGGCGCTGGCGGCGGCGCTCAAGCCCGGCGAAGTGCTCATGCTGGAAAACACGCGCTTCTACAAGGGTGAGGAGAAGAACGACCTGGAGCTTGCCAAGCAGATGGCGAGCCTGGGCGAAGTGTACGTGAACGACGCGTTCGGCTCAGCGCACCGGGCGCATTCCTCCACCGAGGGCGTTGCGCGTTTCCTGCCGGCTGTCTCCGGCTTCCTGATGGAGCAAGAGCTGGAATACCTGGGCCGCGCTACCGATAACCCGGCGCACCCGTACGTCGCCATCCTCGGCGGCGCCAAGATCAGCGACAAAATCCTGGTGGTCGAGAACATGCTCGCCAAGTGCGACACGCTGATCATCGGCGGCGGCATGGCGAACACCTTCCTGGCAGCCAAGGGCTACGACATGGCCGACAGCCTGGTAGAAGCTGGCTCGGTCGAGACCGCGAAGGCGATCCTGGCGAAGGCCGGCGGCAAGTTGCTGCTGCCCGTGGACGCGGTCGTGGCTGACAAATTCGACGCCGAGGCGAACAGCCAGATCGTGGATGTGGATAAGGTGCCGGCGGGCTGGCGCGTGTTGGACATCGGCCCCAAGAGCATCGCGGCGTTTGGCGAGGTGCTGAGGGCCGCCAAGTTGGTCGTGTGGAACGGGCCGATGGGCGTCTTCGAGTTCCCGAAGTTCGCCGAGGGCACGTTCGCCATCGCCAAACTGCTGGCCGAGATTGATGCCACCACCGTCATCGGCGGCGGCGACAGCGCCAGCGCAGTGAAGAAGGCCGGCGTCGCGAAGAAGATGACGCACGTCTCCACCGGCGGCGGCGCCAGCCTGGAGTTCCTTGAAGGCAAGGTCCTCCCCGGCGTGGCCGCGCTGAACGACAAGTGACCGGTGGATGGGTAGACGGGTAGACCGGTCATCTGGTAAACCAGTGAACCGGGTGGGGCAGATCGGCTTTCCTTGGGATGGCTGATCTGCCCCGCACTTTTTCTCCCCGTCTCTGTCTCCGTGTCCGCGCATCCCCTTGTTTTCTTGTCTGCTTGTTTTCCCGCGTCCTCTCTTCTCTGTGTCACCTTCTTCCGGCAACATGCGCGCCGTCATGGTCGGTTGCGACGTTCTTTGATACGCTGTGCTCACCGTTGCGGTTCTTGGTAGTGTGGCCGGGGCCGCAGGAGGCAGGTATGTCGGCAAGGCTCTCCCGATTCGCGTTTCCCATGTCTGCGCGGCCAGAGAATCCGGCGCGTGGCGTCTGGTCCACCTCAGAGGTGCGCCAGCGCGTGGTCGGCGCGGATGTAAAGGTGCCATTGCTCGATGGCAGCATGCGCCCTTACGTGAACTTCGACAATGCAGCGACGACTCCAGCGCTGTGGGATGTGCTTGAGGCGCTGGATCTGTTCATGCCGTGGTATGCTGGCGCCCGGCGCGATGCGGGGTTCAAATCAGAGATTTCCAGCGCGGCGTACGAGGATGCGCGTGAGATCGTCGGTTGGTTCTTTGGTGCGGACATGAGCCATCAGGTTGTGCTCTTTGTCAAGAATGCCACCGAGGCGATCAACAAGGCGGCGCGGCGTCTGGCCCTGGGGCGGGATGATATGGTGTTGGTGTCGTTGATGGAGCACCATTCAAACGACCTGCCCTGGCGCGGCCAGGCTAACGTTGTGCATGTTGGGCTCCGCCCGGACGGTGCGCTCGATGTGGATGATCTGCGGGCGAAGTTCGAGCAGTATGGCCGACGCATCAGGCTGCTCGCAGTGACCGGCGCATCGAATGTCACCGGCTACATTAATCCGATCCACGAGTTGGCCGAGCTGGCGCACGGTTACGGCGCCTTGATCCTGGTGGATGCGGCCCAGCTCGCCCCGCACCGCGGAATTCGTATCCGGCCGGCCGGCGATCCGGGCCACCTCGATTTCCTGGTGGCCTCGGCCCACAAGATGTACGCGCCGTTGGGCGCCGGCGTCCTGATCGGCCCGCGCAAGATCTTCGCGGAGGGCGCACCGGACAACTGCGGCGGCGGCGCGACTGAGATTGTCACCGAGGACGCGGTCTATTGGGCGGGATTGCCCGATCGCGAAGAAGCCGGCGCCCCCAACGTGATCGGCGCCGTGGCGATGGCCGCAGCCTGCCGGGTGCTGACCGAGATCGGCATGGACCGGCTGGCCGCGCACGAAGCGGATCTGACTCGGTATGCCCTGACCCAGTTGCGCGGAATCGAAGGCATCGAGATCTACGGCGACGCCGATCCGATGAACGCGGCCGGCCGGCTTGGCATCATCCCATTTAATCTGCACGGTATGTCGCACCACCTGGTGTCCGCAGCCTTGAGCTATGAGTACGGCATCGGGGTGCACAACGGGTGTTGTTGTGCGCAGCCCTACGTCCTGCAACTGCTGGACATCCCGGAACCCGTTGCATGGAGCTGGCGCAAGCAGATCGTGGCGGGCGTGCGCGCCCATCTGCCCGGTCTGGTGCGGATCAGTTTCGGGTGTTACAATAGCAGTGAAGAGGCGGACCGATTGATTCAGGCGTTGCGCAATATCGCCGCCGGTCAAATCGCCGGAACGTATGAGCAGGATCAGGCCAGCGGCGCGTACTGCGAGCGGACGTTCCACCCGGAGTTGGAGCAGTATTTCAAGTTGTGATTGCGGGAAGCCGGCACCTGGCAGCGGCTTTCGGCGACAGGCGCCCCAGTTTCCCGCCGCCAGTTTCGAGCTTCCGGAGATGGAGGTTATATGGGCTTTCTGGACAGTGTGCGCAAGGCTTTGAGCGGTTCGAGCAGCAAGGCCGGTGGCGGCGGGAGCAGCAGCTTCGGCGGAGATGCCAACACTCATTGGGTCTATGCCCAGTGCAGCCGCTGCGGGGAACCGCTGAAGGCGCGCATCAACCTGATGAACGATCCCAGCCTCGATGACGATGGTGAGGGGTGGATCGTGCGCAAGGGCTTGATCGGCAGCGGCGCCAACTGGTGCTTCCAGAGCGTTGAGGTCATGCTGAAGTTCGACGCCAAGAAGGAAAAGCTGGTCGCCAGCGAGGCAACTGGCGGGAAGCTCATCACCGCGGCCGAGTACGCGGCCTTGCAGCAGGTGGAGGTCAGGGGGCAGTGACCAGAGGTCAGGGAGCTGCGGGCAGAGGTCAAGGGCAGTGAGCGACAACTGCCGCGCTGGCCCGTTGCTCGTCGGTTATCGTCTATCGTCTGTCATTCATCGTCATTCGTCCCAAAAAGGAGCTATCATGCGTAAACCCATCCTGGCCGGCAACTGGAAGATGAACAAGACGCCGGCGGAAGCTGTTGAATTCGTGCGGGCGCTGCGCCCGAAACTCGTGCCGTACCTGGAGCGCGTGGAGACGGTGGTGTGTGCGCCGTTTGTTTGCCTGCCGGCCGTTGCGGACACCCTGGCGGACACCGGCGTCGGCGTCGGCGCACAGAACATGCACTGGGCCGAGAACGGCGCGTACACGGGCGAAGTCTCGGCCGCGATGCTGAAAGGGCTGGCCGGCTACGTCATCATCGGCCATTCGGAGCGGCGCCAATACTTCGCCGAGACGGATGAGAGCGTCAACAAGAAGATTAAGGCCGCGCTCGCGCACGGGCTGACCCCTATCGTCTGCGTCGGTGAGGATCTGGCGCAGAACGAGGCCGGCGTCACCGCGCCATGGGTCAGCGGGCAGGTGCGGGCCGCATTCGCCGGGCTCTCGACCGAGCAAGCCCAGGCCGTGGTCGTGGCCTATGAGCCGATTTGGGCGATCGGCACCGGCAAAACCGCGACGTCCGAGGTCGCCAACCATGTGTGCGGCGCAGTCGTTCGCGGCGCCCTGGTCGAACTCTACGGCGAAGAGGTGGCGCAGGCGATCCGCATCCAGTATGGCGGCAGCGCCAACGAGAAGAACATCGGCGAGCTGATGGCGATGCCCGACATTGACGGCGCATTGATCGGCGGCGCCAGCCTGAAGGTGGATGCGTTCGTGGATATGGTTCGCATCACCGCAGAGGCTTGTTGAAGGTTGAAAGTTCAAGGTTGAAGGGCGCACATTCTGCCCTTCAACCTTGAACTTTGCACTCTGAACTGCATTATGTCCCTCCTCGTTCCTTTCCTCGCCTTTGCCTTGACCCTGGGCCTGATGATCGCACTCAGCCGCTGGATCGCGCGGCAGGTGCAGACCATCGGGCTGCGCGTCAGCGGCGACGCCAACGTGGCGATCATGGGCTACTATCTGCTGATGTTTCCCGGCATCGTCCTGCATGAGCTGAGCCACTACATCATGGCGCGTCTGCTGGGGATGCGCGTGGGCAAATTCGAGCTGGGGCCGAAAAAACGGCGGAATGCCATCGAGCTCGGCTCGGTCACGGTGACGAGCGGCGGATCGGCGCGCGACAGCCTGGTCGGGCTGGCGCCTTTTCTCACCGGCACGGTGGTGCTGCTGCTGGTCAGCTACAGCATTTTCGATGTGACGGCCCTGGGCGAGGCGATGCGCACCGCCGGATTATCCGGCCTGTGGGGTAAGCTGGCCGGCATCTGGCGCGTGTCCGATTTCTGGGTGTGGGCCTATGTCATCTTTGTCGTCAGCAACGCCATGACGCCTAGCCCGGCTGACCGGCAGCCGTGGCTGGTGGCGGGGGTCTACATCGTCCTCGCGCTGCTCCTCGTCTGGCTGCTGGGCGGCCTGCCCAGCATCGCGAATGCCCTGGGCGACCGCATGGTCGGCGTTCTCCAGATCCTGACCCTCGGTTTCATCTTCACCGTTGCTGTAGACGCGGTGGTGGCGGTGTTGCTGTGGCTGGTGGAACTGTTGGTGATCGGGATGAAGCGGCAGAACTAGCGCTGCCTGTCTGCCAACAAAAAAGACGCCCGATCGGGCGTCTTTTTTGTTGGCAGATTGCGCGGCGATTAAATCGCGTAGCACTTGCGGTGGTACACCACCTGGTGCGAGCGCGGCCGGCCTTCTTCCATCTGGACGATCTTGACCATCATCAGGTCACCGAAGCTGACATCCAGGTTACACTTGGTGCACTTGTGCCCGGTGAGGGCCTTGCGGCGCTTCTCCAGCGTTGCGGTGTCGGCGCCCATCTTAGTTGCTTGAGCCATCGTTCTACCCCTTTCGCAAAACAATCGGCGCCGCTGGGCGCCGAAGACGATTCCAACCGCTATTATCCGCGAAATGAAGGGAAAGTCAAACTGGAAGCTGGGAAGTTGGAGGCTGGCGCCTAACCGCTAACCTCCAACCTCCGAGGGCCCGGAAAAGAATACCCCCCCGCAGCGATTCGGAGCAGCCGGGTTGCGGCTGCGCAGTCGAAGGATGCGACCCGCTCAGGGTGCTTTCAGCAAAACAAACGGGAAGGTTATTCTTTGTCAGACACTAACCTCTATCCTCACACTTGCGGCACCGTCGCCAGCGACTTGGTCATCTCATCGGCGGAGAAGCCGTTGTCGGTGAGCTTGCCGGCCAGGTAGGCGTCGTACGCGGCCATGTCGAAGTGGCCGTGCCCCGACAGGTTGAACAGGATCACCTTCTTCTCGCCGGTTTCCTTCGCAGCCAGTGCCTCGTCAATCGCCGCGCGGATCGCATGGCTGCTCTCTGGCGCGGGGATGATCCCTTCGTTGCGGGCGAACATGATCGCCGCTTCGAAGCATTGGTTCTGGCCGTAGGCGCGCGGCTCGATATGGCCGCTGTTCACCAAGGCCGAAATGATCGGCGACATGCCGTGGTAGCGCAGGCCGCCGGCATGAATGGCTGCCGGCTCGAAGTCGTGGCCCAGGGTGTACATCTTGATCAGCGGGGTCAAGCCGGCTGTATCGCCGAAGTCGTAGGTATACGTGCCCCGGGTCAGGCTGGGGCAGGAGCTCGGCTCGATGGCCAGGAATTTTGTCTTTGCCCCCCGGGTCAGCGTTCGGTGCAGGAAGGGGAAGGCGATCCCCCCGAAGTTCGAGCCGCCGCCCACGCAGCCAATCACCACATCCGGGTACTCGCCGATCTCGGCCATGGCATCCAGCGCCTCCTGACCGATGACGGTCTGGTGCAGCAACACATGGTTGAGGACCGAGCCGAGCGAGTACTTTGTCCTGCCGCCGCTTGTTGCGGCAACTTCCACCGCCTCGGAGATGGCGATGCCGAGGCTGCCGGTGCTCTGCGGATTGCGTTCCAGGATCATGCGGCCGGCCGCGGTGCGATCCGACGGGCTGGGGGTGACGGATGCGCCGTAGGCCTGCATGACGGAGCGGCGGTACGGTTTCTGCTGGTAGCTGATCTTCACCATGTAGATGTCAATGGCGATCTTGAACATGTCGCCCGCGATGGCCAGCGCACAGCCCCACTGGCCCGCGCCGGTCTCGGTGGAGATGCTTTGGATTCCTTCTTGCTTGTTATAGTAAGCCTGTGGGACCGCGGTGTTCAGCTTGTGGCTGCCGCTGGGACTGGCGCTTTCGTTCTTGTAGTAGATGTGCGCCGGGGTGTCCAGCGCTTTTTCCAGCCGCACGGCGCGGATCAACGGCGTGGGCCTCCACAGCCGGTAGATGTCGCGCACCTCGTCCGGGATCGGAATGAAACGGTCGCTGCTGACCTCTTGCTTGATCAGTTCCATCGGGAAGAGCACAGACAGGTCAGCCGGGCCGATGGGCTGATGGGTGCCGGGGTGCAGCACGGGACTCATCTGCACCGGCATGTCGGCCAGAATGTTGTACCAGGCCGTCGGGATGCGCGATTGCGGCAGGACAAAGCGATAGTCTTCGTTTGAGGTGGTGGGCAGGTTTCCGACGAACATTTTTCCCTCCAAGATGTGATGGGCCACGGGGCCCGGCTATGGCGGGCGGCTCGACTGTCGCCGAGCCTGGTGGAGGGAGAGGGTGCGCCCGCCTGAGACATAAAAATACCCTCGCCCCCAATGGGGGACGAGGGTTCGGATTACGATCCGTTAGAAACCTCCCGTGGTGCCACCCCGATTAGGTCAACGTGCTGCATGCGACGTCGGCCTCACTCGTTGCAGGGACAGGAGCAACAGAGATCCGATCCCCTCGACCTTGATAACGGTGGCGTTTCCGGCACGGCTTACTCAGGGTATGACTTCCTTTTCCGCCTGCGGCTCCCCGGTCCATTCAGCGTTTGCGCTGGCGCTGATCTCACAGCAGAATGATCAGCTCTCTGAAGCCCCGCTTCGATGCGTACTAGTCCGGTTCACAGCCTTTATTTGGCATGTATTCAATTGTGGGGGGACTATAGCACAGCTAGTGCTGCGCTGTCAAATGTCAATTTACGTGCGGCAGCAGCTTTTCCACGATTTTGTTCTTCGGCATGAAGCCGACGAGCGTCTCCACCAGCTTTCCGCCCTTGAACACCAGCAGGGTGGGGATGCCGGTCACGCCGAATTTGCCCGGCGTCACGGGATTGGCGTCCACGTCGAGCTTGGCGATCTTGATCTTGCCATCGTATTGCGCCGCGATGTCATCCAGGATGGGCGCGATCCGTTTGCACGGCATGCACCATTCCGCCCAGAGGTCGAGCACGGTCAGGATCGGCGAGCGGAGGACCTCGGCTTCAAACGTCGCGTCGGTGATGTGAGAGGCAGTAGCCATGATAATGATTCACTCCATGCGTTGTTTTGATGCCGCCATATTACCTGACAGCAAGGCCTTCTGTCAAAGCAGGAGGAGCGAGAACCCAAGGGGATCCATCGTGCCCGCAGGTCTTGGTTTGACGCACCTTGCCGCCAGGACGTATAATCCACCCCGTTGCTGTGACGTACAGAATAACGCAATGCCACAAGGCAAATGCAGTCTGACCATCCCTTGGACCGGTTGGGCTGCGTTTTTTACTGTTTGGCGAGAAAGATCCTTCATGCCCCGCACTTTTCATCGAGATCGGCTCACCTGGTTGGCCTATATTTTCTTGGCCTTGTATGGGTACTTCCTCAATGTACTCGGCCCCATCACGCCCTTTCTGAAGGACGAGCTCCGGCTATCCTATACGGTCAGCAGCCTGCACTTCACGGCATTCGCGGCTGGCATCCTGGTGGTCGGTCTGGCTGGGCGCTGGCCGATTCGACGGCTGGGGCGTTGGCGTTCACTGTGGATCGGGGCGGCGGGGTTAAGTCTGGGCGCACTGCTGCTGGTGGCAGGCAAAACCCCGGTGATCACGATCGGCGCGTCTTTTTTGATGGGGGTGATCGGTTCCTTGATCCTGGCGATTGTGCCATCTGCGCTCGCGGATCGGCACGGCGAATTGCGCGCCGTGGCGCTGTCAGAGGGGAATGTGGTTGCTTCCACGGCATGTGCGATCGCCCCCCTCCTGGTCGGGTGGTTCGCACACACTGCTGGCGGTTGGCGGTTGGCGTTGGCGCTGGTGGCGCTCATGCCGATCGTGCTCTACCTGGGTCTTGGCAAGGCCGCTTCTGCAACCGCGCCTTCTGAACCGGAAACAACGACTCAAGCCCGTCTGCCTTTGCCTCCCCTGTTTTGGATTTATTGGATTGCGCTCGTTTTGGCCGTTGCCGCCGAGTTCTGCATGGTCTTTTGGAGCGCCAACTACATGGAAACCGTGTTGGGGGCGTTGAAGGCGGACGCGGCGCAGGCGGTCAGCCTGTTTCTGGCCGGTATGATCCTTGGCCGCCTGGCTGCGAGCCGGCTGGTACAGCGCTACTCGCCCCGCAACTTGATCGCCGCTTCGATCCTGGTGGCGGGCACAGGCTTCATGATTTATTGGCGTGCCGCGAGCCTTCCGCTTGGCCTGGTTGGCCTGTTCGTCACCGGATTGGGCGTGGCGGGTCTTTACCCGCTCATCCTGTCGCTGACGCTCGGGGCGGCCGGCGAAAACACGGTTCAAGCCGGCACGCGCGCCACCCTGGCCTCCGGCGCTGCAATTTTGACGCTGCCCCTGGTGCTGGGGCGCATGGCGGATGTTGTCGGCCTCCGGCCTGCTTACGGCATCGTGCTGTTGCTGTTGGCAGGCGCCCTTTTGATCACTCAGACTGCCGGCAGGATCGCCGTCGGAGCTCGTGCATCAAGCCTTCTTCCGCAATCCCCAACCAGGAGGAGTTGATGGATCCAGACTACCTCATCGTTCTCGTGACCCTCGCCGATGCGGAAGCCGGCGTCGCGCTGGGCCGAACCCTTGTGGAGGAGGGGTTGGCCGCGTGTGTGCAGGTGATCCCCGCCGGCACAGCGATCTATCGCTGGCAGGGGAAGCTGTGCACCGATCCGATGGCGCAGGTGCTCATCAAGACGCGTACGGCGGTCTGGCCCGCGTTGCGCAGCCGCATCGTTGATCTGCATGAGGATGAGGTGCCGGAGATCCTGGCACTGCCGGTGAGCGATGGTCTGTCGGGCTATTTGCGGTGGATGGATGAGATGACGGCGGTTGCGGCGCCCGAAGTTGTTCACCCGCTCGCGCCGGTGGCGGATCTGCCGGTGCCGGCGGCGACCTGGCTCGACTATGTCGACGCGTACCCGCGCGGCCAGCATACCGTCTCCGGCACGGTGCAGATTCTGCGCAGCCTGGAGAGCCCGCAGCTTGGCAACCGCCGCGATGTTTTGATTTATCTGCCGCCATCGTATGCCGAGGGCGGCAGGCGCTATCCCGTGATTTACATGCACGACGGCCAGAATCTCTTCGACGCAGCCACCAGCTACGCGGGTGAATGGCACGTGGATGAGACGATGGAGGCGTTGGCCCGGCAGGGCATCGAGGCGATCATCGTCGGCATCCCGAATATCGGCGAACGGCGCTTCCACGAGTATATTCCGTTCACTTCCCCCGAAGTGATGGAGGTTCAAGGCGAGGAGTATGTGGCATTCATCGCTGACACGGTGAAACCGCTCATTGATCGAGATTTCCGCACCCGGCCGGAGCGAGAGAGCACGGGCATCGCCGGCTCCTCGCTGGGCGGGCTGATCAGCCTCTACGGTTATTTCCGCCGGCCGGAGGTCTTCGGCCTGGCCGGCGTCTTCAGCCCAGCCTTTCGCTGGGGCAAGCGCGATATTTTCCCGTTTGTGAGACAGGCCGCGTTCTCGCCGGGCAGGATTTACATGGACGTGGGCACGGCCGAGGGGGTGGGCCTGGCGAAGACGCGGCGCACTGAGCGTTCGTTTGCGTTTCAGTATCTGCTTCTCGTGCGGCGAATGGACGAGCTGTTGCAGCGGAAGGGCTATCGCCCCGGCGAGAGTCTGCGCTACGTGGAGGAGGCGGACGGCATCCATCACGAGTCAGCGTGGGCGCGGCGTCTGCCGGACGCGCTGCGGTTCTTGCTGGGTTAGCACCGATCTCCTTCAAATCAGACCGGATGAGAGCCTCGCCTGGATGACCCCGCGCTGGCCGTTGATCAACCACCCGGCGTCTTCGGCTGCGATCTTTTCCGCCTGCCCTGGCGCCAGGCCCACGATCACCTCCGACTTAAGCGTACGCAGGGCCGCCACCGGCGCGGGGAAGTAAGCGGTCGCGGCTGCAAAGGGGGTGGTCGGCGGCCAGTGCGCATCCCCCACCAGCCGCCGGTAGTTCGCATCCCCCTTGACGAACACCAGATCCATCCGGGTCAGATCGGCGGCCAGGTCTGCGGGCATCTGGTGATAGAACAGGCTGCTCACGTTGAACCAGTGAGCTTTCGGCAGCAGCTCACCGGCGACGATATGCCCATCCACGCGGCGCGCCAGCTTCCACGCCGCCTCGCCGGCACCCTCCAGCGCATCCACCCCGTCGGTCAGATCCTGGAGCATCGCGTCCGAGACATAGAACGGCTGGGGCTTGAGGTGCAGGTGGACCTCGGCGGCCAGGCCGGTTGTCAGCAGGAAGTCGCACAGCGCGAGATCCATCAGCAGCTCGGTGCCGGCATTGTCGGCGAGGAGCGCGACGCGGCCGCCGGCGTGATGCAGCAGGTGGCGCCAGAGCGCCGTGCTGTCGTCGGCCAGAAGATTGCTTCGTTCGTCGCCCGGCGTGGCCGTGGCGCCCAGGTGCGCGGCGACCGTGTAGCTGAGATCGGTCCGGTTGCCCCACAGGCTGGCGTGCAGCAAGTGCTCGAAGCGCGCCTCAGCATCGTCCGACAGATGACTCAGCAGCCGCGCCAGGCTGGCGGGCGCGGCGTTGGGCGCCCATTCCTGCCGCTTCTTCGCCGCGAACGGGTCGAACCCTTGCCACGGGCCGGGCTGGAAGTAGCCTGTCGCCTCCAGCACGCGGCGGTAGAAGAACGCCTCGGCCCAATACCACGGCACCTCCAGCCAGCTCCGGCCGATCTGCGGCGCGGAGACCGCATCCCAGAAGGGCCGGTCGGCCGCATCCTCCGCCAACCCGCGGATCGCGCCGGTTGTCAGCTCGGCGTGCAGCGCCCACAGCGCCCGCCGGATGGCTTCATCGAAGCCGGGATTCAGCGTCAGCGTCTCCTCCAGGATCGCCGGGATGCGCCGCGCCACCGTGTCGTGCGCAAACGTGCCGGTTTCGGAGGTCAACAGCAGCGGCGGCAGGGTCGCCGGGACAGCCTGCCAGCCAGGGAAAGCGGATGTATTCAAGAGAGACTCCATCTGAGTAACGAGCACCAGGGGGTCAGCTTCTAGTTTCTGGCGCCCCAACCCCCACCGCCGCGGCCATCAGCGCGTTGAGCTCCAACGGAATGCCTTTGCGCACATCGCGCACGAGCAACAACCCGCCGTGCTCGCACTGATCCACACAGACGCCGCAGCCCATACACGCGTCTTCATCCACGACTGAGTGACCGTCCACTATCGAGAGCGCAGCGAACTGGCAGTGCTCGGCGCACGCGCCGCAGCCGATGCACAAGTCAGGATCCGACCGGCTGACGTAACCCGACGCGGCCAGCATCGGCGTGCCGTTGCGCTGAGCCTGCATCGCGCCGCAGCAGCAGGAGCAGCAGTTGCAGATCGCATAGAAGCGGCCCAGCAGCGCGTCCTTGAAGAATGCGTGATGGACATGGCCGCGTTGGTGTTCGGCGGTCAGGATCGCCACTGCCTCGTCGGCGCTGATCCAGCGCGACCGAGCGGGCTGGTGCTCGCGGATGAAGCCGGCGAACGGTTCACCGACGATCAGGCAAACGTCCAGGGGCAGGCACGGCTGGGCGCGCGACACGCGGCATGGACAATCCAGCACGGCGATATGATCGGGGTGCTGCAGCACGATGTCGCGGGCGAGCGCGTAGGGGATGATGTGTTCGAGATCGCCCAGATCTATATCCTGCTGCACCGTGACAAGCTGTTTGGCAGCCTCCAGCGTTACGACTTTGCCGTGATAGGTGTCAGCGAAACCGACGGCCTGGCGCGGCGTGACCGTGCCCCCGTCCTTTGCCTGGCGAGGAGCGGGAATCTTGTTAGCCTCTTCCTGCGGCGGAAGCGGCGGCGGCGGAGCAGGTTTTGCCCGTCCCTCAATGCGCCGCCCGATCCAGGCGACCACCGGCGCGGCGCGCTTAGCGATCGGGTGCTCACCTGTGCCGATGCCGATGTAGAGATACGGCCAGCGTGTGTAGACGTAACCGTGCAGCCAGTCGAAGAGCGAGTAACCGGGCGTGCGTCGGGCCTCGCGGATGAAAGCTCGGGTCGAGGGCCGAGGCCGGATGAAGCGCCTCATGCGCGGATTTCCTTTCGGGTGGAGATGGCGGTGCTGGCGTTGTGCGCCGCATTGTAGCCGGGGATTCGCCGGAGAGCAAACACAAAACAGCCTTGTTGGCTGTCGTGATTGAGCCTATAATAGGCAAGCTGGCGTGAGCGGCAAATCCATATCAAAACTGTAGGGGAGAACAAAATGCCCACATATACTTTGGGGATAGATTTGGGCACCTCGGGGGTCAAGGTTGCCGTGTTGGATCTCAGCAATTTTAAATTGATCGCTCTGGCCATGCAGAGCTATGACAATTCGCCCTTGCAGCCTTCGATGATGCTTTGGGATGCGACCGCAGCCACCGTCCGTCATGCCGTTGCTGGGGTTGACCCGCGGGCGATTCAGGCGATTGGCTTCTCCGGCCAGATGCACGGAACCGTCCTCTTCGACGAAGAGGATGCGGTCATTGATCCCATCATCAATTGGCAGGATAAGCGCGGCGACGTTCCGCTGGAGAAATACGGCCATAGATCCACCGTCGAAGCCATGATGGAGCTCCTGGCGGGATCGGAGTTCGACGACCTGGGGATTGACGTCCTTGCCAGTGGCTACATGGGCGCGACGTTGTTTTACATCCAGGAAAACGATCCGGCGCTGTTTAGACGGATTCGCCACGCGGTGCTGCCGGGGGATTTCATCCGAGAAAAACTGCTCGGTAGGTGGGACTATGCCACCGATCCAACCAATGCCTTCAGCACCGGGCTGTTCAATACCCGGCTCAACCGGTGGCACGAGGGTGTTATTAAGCGGCTCAGGTTGCCCGGCGAGATTCTGCCGGCCGTCCATGACACCTCAGACACCGCTGGCGTGCTGCCTGAGGATCGGGCGCGCTTATTGGGCCTGGCGCCGGGCACGCCCGTGGTCTACGGTGGCGGCGACAATCAGATATCGCTGCTGGGCAACGGCCTGATCTCCGCTGACTCACCCGCCTTGATCAACATCGGCACCGGGTCTCAGATATCGCAGGTTGTTTCACAGTACGCCAGGATCCCTGGCCTTGAGACGCGCAGCTATTTCAACGGTTCCTACCTCTTCGTCGGCGCCAGCATGGGCGGAGGGCGAAACTATGCCCGCCTCCGCGACGAGCTCCGCCGCCGTGTGGGCGCCGACTTTGGCTATCGGCAGATGGACGAGGCCGCCTCTCAGGTCCCCATCGGAGCTGATGGGCTGGAATTCCGGGTCAGTTCCCGGCGTGATGTTCATCGCCGAGAGGGATTCGCTGGGCGCACGGAGATGAACAGTGTGGGCCATCAGACCAGGGCGGTGATGGAAGGGATTTTGCTGGATTTGTATGCGCATCGGCCTCAGCCGGACGCGGGCGGTCCTGGCTTCATGGTGGGCGCCGGCAAAGGGCTGCAGAACAGCCGGGTGTGGGCGCAGATGGCTGCAGACTTGTTCGGCTGTCCGATCAAGACCACCAATTTCGAGAACGCTGTTTGGGGCGCCGCCTTGATCGCCGCAGTGGGCGTCGGCGCAATCGCCGACGTGCGCACCGCGCTTACGACGATCGAGTACGATCAGGAATTCTTCCCGGACGCGGCGCATGCGGCGCAATACCGCAGCTTGATCGCAGAACGGTTGGCCACGCACCCTGAGCAAGTGCGACCTTAAAGATTTGAGCTTATGCTTGACAAGCTACACGCGATGTGATATAAACGCTTACGTAAGCGTTTACGCAAACGTTTACGACTTCTCTCTTACGTCCAGCAAGCAATTCGGTAGTCGCAGCACCCTCGAAGGCGGAGAGCGCGATGGCAAAAGTCACCAGTAAGGATGTCGCCAGGCACGCCGAAGTCTCCATAGCGACGGTGTCTCATGTCATCAATGGGACCCGCCATGTCAACGACGCGACCAAAGCCAGAGTGCTGGATGCCATTGCGGCCTTAGGTTATCACCCCAACGCGATTGCTCGTGGCCTGGTCACCCGTTCGACCAGGAACATCGGACTGGTCATCGCCGAAATCACGAACCCGTTTTTCACGGCTGCCGTTCTTGGCATCGAAGATGAGACCCTCAGCCATCGGTATAACATCGTCTTGTGGCATACGGACGAAGACCCGTCGCGCGAAGAGGATGTTTTGCAGTTGCTCGCCTCGCAGCAAATTGACGGTTTGATCATCGCCCCTACGGGCGTTCGGTGTGTGTCGCTGCTAGCGTTGGCCGACTCCGGCGTTCCTGTCGTCCAGCTCGACCGCAGCAGCGCGGGGTTGGCAGCGCCATTGGTCGGTGTGAACAACGAAGAGGGCGCCTACCTGGCCATCCGCCATCTTATCGGCTTGGGCCATCGGCGGATTGCCTGCGTGATTGACCTTGACGCCATCAGCACGCAGCGAGAACGGCGTCAGGGCTGGGAGCGGGCCTTGCGGGAAGCCGGCCTCCCGGTTGATGACAGCCTGGTCGTGCGGGCGGATCCACGGTTCTACGGTGTTTTGCCCGGCGAGTCCGGCTCCTTTTCTTCGATCGGGCCCTTCACTCAACATCAAAGGCTGCCCAGCGCATACGAAGCCCTGCAAAACCTGCTACGACCGGCCCAGCGACCCTCGGCGGTCTTTGTGGCGAACAACCAACTGACCTTGGGGACACTGTATGCCTTGAGAAGCTGCGGCCTCCGCTGCCCGGACGATATTTCACTTGTCAGTTTCGATGATCACGACTGGGCGCCGCTGTTCAACCCGCCTCTCACCGTCGTGCGTCAGCCGCAATACGAACTTGGTCGGACCGCCGCACGCCTGTTGATACAGATGATCAACGGCAAGCCTGCGGTAGCCCCTCCGCCGCTGCAAGTGGAACTGGTGATCAGGGGGTCGTGCGCCGCACCGCCCGTTCGCGACTCTTGATGTCCGCCAGGGCGGAAGGGGTCTCGGACAGCTTAGTGCACGGGGGTCTGAAGGAGGTGATCACCGCCATACCCAAGTAACACGTGGTTTACTCAACGGTTTTTGCGTCTCCTAATCACATATTCTGGAGGAAAGGAATCCCATGTCGTACAAGCATATCATCCCGTTGCTCGTTCTCGTTCTGTTGCTGGCTTCTTGTGGTGGTGCGGCAACCCCGGCGGCTGCCCCAAAGGCCACTGAAGCTCCTGCTGCGGCTGCGCCGGCCGCTTCGGGCCAGATCATTGTGGGTCTGATCACGAAGACTGAGAGCAACCCCTTCTTCGTGAAGATGAAGGAAGGTGCGCAGGCGAAGGCAGATGAATTGGGCGTCAAGTTGATGACGGGCGCCGGTGCGAAGGATGGCGACAACGAGGGCCAGGTCACGGCACTCGAGAACATGATCAATGCAGGCGCCAAGGGCATTCTGATCACGCCGAGCGACACCAAGGCCATCGTGCCGAGCATCGAGAAGGCGCGCGCCAAGGGTGTGGTGGTGATTGCGCTGGACACGGCGACCGAGCCGCAGTCGGCAGTAGATGCGCTTTTTGCGACGAACAATTTCAACGCGGGTTTGTTGATTGGCCAGTGGGCGAAGGCCGCGTTTGCGGGCAAGACGCCGGTGATCGCCACGCTTGACTTGCAGCCTGGCATCACGGTTGGGTCCCAGCGCCACAATGGTTTTCTGCAGGGCATGGGTCTGGGCACAGCGGATCCGAACTCCTCGGATCTGATCACGGCGAAGGAAGTGGTGTGCAGCCAGGACACGCACGGTGATCAGGCCGAGGGGCAGACGGCGATGGAGAACTGCCTGAGCAAGAATCCGGACATCAACCTGGTGTACACGATCAACGAACCGGCTGCGGCTGGTGCGTACCAGGCGATCAAGGCTGCCGGCAAGGACAAGGACATCACGATCGTGTCAGTTGATGGTGGCTGCAATCCGGGCGTCACGGGCATCAAGGACGGCAAGTTCGCCGCCACCTCCCAGCAGTACCCGTTGAAGATGGCCTCGATGGGTGTGGAAGCGTTGGTCAAGTACGCCAAGACGGGCGAGAAGCCGACCGGCTACACGGACACGGGCGTGACCCTGATCACCGACAAGCCCCAGGCGGGCGTTGACAGCAAGGACTCGGCCTTCGGCGAGGCGAACTGCTGGGGCGAGAAGCAGCCTGCTGCGGCTGCGCCGGCCGCTTCGGGCCAGATCATTGTGGGTCTGATCACGAAGACTGAGAGCAACCCCTTCTTCGTGAAGATGAAGGAAGGTGCGCAGGCGAAGGCAGATGAATTGGGCGTCAAGTTGATGACGGGCGCCGGTGCGAAGGATGGCGACAACGAGGGCCAGGTCACGGCACTCGAGAACATGATCAATGCAGGCGCCAAGGGCATTCTGATCACGCCGAGCGACACCAAGGCCATCGTGCCGAGCATCGAGAAGGCGCGCGCCAAGGGTGTGGTGGTGATTGCGCTGGACACGGCGACCGAGCCGCAGTCGGCAGTAGATGCGCTTTTTGCGACGAACAATTTCAACGCGGGTTTGTTGATTGGCCAGTGGGCGAAGGCCGCGTTTGCGGGCAAGACGCCGGTGATCGCCACGCTTGACTTGCAGCCTGGCATCACGGTTGGGTCCCAGCGCCACAATGGTTTTCTGCAGGGCATGGGTCTGGGCACAGCGGATCCGAACTCCTCGGATCTGATCACGGCGAAGGAAGTGGTGTGCAGCCAGGACACGCACGGTGATCAGGCCGAGGGGCAGACGGCGATGGAGAACTGCCTGAGCAAGAATCCGGACATCAACCTGGTGTACACGATCAACGAACCGGCTGCGGCTGGTGCGTACCAGGCGATCAAGGCTGCCGGCAAGGACAAGGACATCACGATCGTGTCAGTTGATGGTGGCTGCAATCCGGGCGTCACGGGCATCAAGGACGGCAAGTTCGCCGCCACCTCCCAGCAGTACCCGTTGAAGATGGCCTCGATGGGTGTGGAAGCGTTGGTCAAGTACGCCAAGACGGGCGAGAAGCCGACCGGCTACACGGACACGGGCGTGACCCTGATCACCGACAAGCCCCAGGCGGGCGTTGACAGCAAGGACTCGGCCTTCGGCGAGGCGAACTGCTGGGGCGAGAAGCAGTAGCCTGAGCTAGTGTAGCGGCGGCTAGGCGCCCGCCCGGCGGGCGCCAGGCAAGTGCCTAGCCGCCGCTCTTTTGAGGCTCTCAAGAGAGATGTACTCACAAGAGAGGAAGGATCACGATGAGTGCAGTCGTCAGCAAAGCCACCAAGCGGCGGTCGGGATTCCTGAGCGCGATACAGAGCTCACCTATCATGGGGCCTCTAGCAGCGCTCATACTGGCCTCCATCTTCTTTGCAACCCAGTCTGATAAGTTCCTGACAGGTCCAAACTTCTCTCTGATCATGCAGCAGGTGATGGTCGTCGGCACCCTCGCCATCGGGCAGACCCTAGTGATCCTGACCGGTGGCATTGACCTCTCCAACGGCATGATCATGGCGCTGTCTTCGATCCTCACGACCGGCCTCGCGGTCCGCGCCGGCGTCAACCCGATCCTATCGGTGCTTATCGGTATGGCCGTTTGTGTCGCATTCGGCCTGCTCAACGGCGGCCTTGTTACTGGCATTGGGCTGCCGGCCTTCATCGTGACCCTGGGCACCTACAACATTGCGTTTGCCCTGGTCCGTATTTACACGACATCAACGGTCACGAACCTGCCCGATATCCTGCTATTCTTTGGGCGGACCTTCTCCATCGCGGGCACTGAATTTACTTACGGCTCGGTGGTGATGATCATCATGTTTATCCTCGCGTGGTACATCCTGCGGACCACGCCTGCGGGTCGGGCCGTCTATGCCGTCGGTGATAACCCCGAAGCTGCTCGCCTGGCCGGTATCAACACCAACAAGGTGCTGGTGGGCGTCTACACGGTCGCGGCCATCACCTACGGCATCGCCGGCCTGCTCCTGATGTCCCGCACGGGCGTGGGCGATCCGAACGCCGGCGCGGATGCCAACCTGAACAGCATCACGGCTGTCGTGATCGGCGGCGTCAGTCTGTTAGGCGGCCGCGGCCACATCATGGGGACTCTGATCGGCGCCCTGATTGTGGGCGTTTTCCGCAATGGTCTCCAATTGATGGGCGTGCCCTCGATCTACCAGGTGCTCGTCACCGGCGTCCTGGTCATCGCTGCTGTGTCCGTTGATTACCTCTCCCACCGCGGTAAGTAGCCCTACAGGAGGCTGTCATGACTGCATCCCCAGGTAAAGTCCTGCTGGAGATGAAGGGCATCGGGAAGACCTTTCCCGGCGTCAAGGCGCTGCAAGGCGTCAGCCTCACCGTGCGGGAAGGCCAGGTCCATGCCCTGCTGGGCGAAAACGGCGCCGGCAAGTCCACCCTAATCAAGATTCTCTCCGGCGCATATACCAAAGACGAGGGTCAGATCTTCTTTGAAGGCCAGCCCGTCGAAATCCGAGGACCGCATGACGCACAAGCCCTCGGCATCCAGACAATCTACCAGGAGTTCAACCTGGCCAAGGACCTCACCGTTGCCGAGAACATTTATCTAGGCCATCTGCCCAAGAAAGGGTTCAACGTTGATTGGAAGATAGTCAAGGAGGGTGCGCGGAAGATCCTCGACATGCTGGGTGTTGATCTCCCGGTCGAGACCCTGGTTGGCACCCTCTCCGTCGCCGAGCAACAACTCGTTGAGATCGCCAAATCGTTGAATCGTCAAACGCGCATTCTGGTTATGGACGAGCCATCCGCCGTCCTGGGGGAGAAGGACCTCGAGAGGCTGTTCGAGGTCGTGCGCTCGCTCCAGGCGCGCGGCATCGGGATCATCTACATCTCGCACCGCTTGAAGGAGATCTTCGAGCTGGCCGATGAGGTCACTGTGCTCAAAGACGGGCGCTATGTTGACACCAAGCTGGTCTCTCAGGTGACGATGGATGACCTGGTCAGGCTCATGATCGGCCGCGACCTGAAGGATGTCTATCCCAAGCGAGACCAGGCGCCGGGCGAGGTCTTGCTGGAAGTTAAGAATGTCTCTCGAGCCAAGCTCGTGCACGATGTGTCCTTCAAGCTGCGCGCGGGGGAAATTGTGGGCTTCTCCGGCATTACCGGCTCCGGCCGAACTGAGTTGGTGCGCACCATCTTCGGGGCCGATCCGTTTCGTGGTGAGATGTCCCTATCCGGCAAGTCTTACAAACCGCACTCCCCTGCCGACGCGATCGGCCACGGGGTGGCTCTCGTGACTGAGGATCGTAAGGCGCAGGGTCTCTTCCTCAAGTTGAACGTTGCCATCAACACGACGATCTCAGGGCTGAAGCAACTGACGCGGTTTGGGTTCCTCCAACTGCCCAGGGAACTCACTCTGGTGAAGAAGATGATCCAGGAACTGAGCATCAAGACGCCGGGCCCCAACTTCATCGTGGTCAACATGAGCGGCGGCAACCAGCAGAAAGTCATCCTGGCTCGCTGGCTCAGCATCGGCACGCGCATCTTCATCATGGACGAGCCGACCCGCGGCATTGACGTGGGCAGCAAGTCCGAGATTTACCAGATCATGGATGAACTCACCAAGAAGGGCGTGGGCATCATCATGATCTCGTCCGAGTTGCCCGAGGTTTTGGGCATGAGCGATCGTATCATGGTCATGCGTCAGGGTACGATCGTGAAAGAACTATCGCGCGCTGAGGCCAGCGAAGAGGCTATCATGAAGTACGCCGTGGGCGGCGAAGCCGCTTGAACTCGGCTCTTTTCTTGGAGGTGCTAACCATGGCAGTGATCACAATTTCTAGAGAGCTTGCCAGCGGCGGCACAGAAGTCGCCCAGCAGGTGGCGGCGCGCCTGGGTTATGCGTTCGTGGACAAGACGACAACCGATGGCGTGTTCCGGCAGTACGGGTTGACCAAGTTCGACGACTTGTACGGCTCAGCGCCCAGCATCCTGGACCTGCTTAGCGCCGACAACCTGCTGTTGATTTCGATGGCCAACGAGATCCTGGAGGCGGTGGCGCAGCGCGGCAAGGTCGTGATCGTGGGGCGGGCTGGCTTCGCGGTCCTGGCCGGCTATGCGGACGTGCTGCATGTGCGCATCCAGGCGCCGTTCTCGGAGCGGGTGCAGCGAGTGATGGCCCGGGAAGGTATGACGGATCTCGATGTGGCCATGGCGCGGGTGAAAGAAGACGACGAGGTGCACAGCAAGTACGTTCAACGGTTCTACAACAAGCGGTGGGACGACCCGTCGAACTTTGACCTGGACCTTGATATGGGTTCTGTGACCAGCGACGTGGCCGTGGAACAGATCATCCAGGCGGCCCGAACGGTGGATCAGAAGGCCCTCAGCCAGGGCGCGGTCACAACCGCAACGATCAAGGTGGACCCCGTCGTTGCGGACGCGGTCGCTAAGGCGATCGCGTATCCTTTGCCCGAAATGGCGGTATAGGCGCATTTTCGGCGCGGGGATCGGCGTGGGCCGGGCAAGAATGCCCGGCCCATTCACTTTCAGAGCCGGTTCCGCGGGCGTTTCGGCCCTTGGAGCCTTCAGCTTGTCGAAAAGAAGCGAATGCGTTATTGTTACACGGTCATCTGCAAGGATGACGATAGCTTCGCTGATCGCAAAACAGGTGCTTCAATGACTTTTTTCGATTCGCTCAAACGCATTTTTGGCAGTCCGGCGGCACAGCCGGCGTCCGGTTCCGCGGCGCATTCACAGCCGGCGCCGAAAGAAATTCGGGTGCGGGAGGTCGCTGTCCCGGAGCTGATGGCCGAGCTGCGCGGCGCCGGTGCGTCCTTCGTGCTCGATTGCCGCGAGGGCTATGAGCGCCGGTCTGGCTATATCCCCGGCAGCGTCCATATCGCCATGCGCGAGATTCCACAGCGCCTGGCCGAGCTCGACCGCACTGCGGACATCGTCGTGGCCTGTGCGCACGGCAACCGCTCGTATAGCATCGCCGGCTATCTGATCGAGCAGGGCTTCCAGGCACGCAGCCTGCGCGGCGGCTTTGTCGAGTGGCAGGCGCGCGGCGGCGAGGTGGACCATGGCTGAGACGGCCGATGCGCTCGACCGCGTCATGGTGATCGCGGCACACCCGGATGATCCGGAGTTCGGCTGCGCGGGCACGGTGCTGAAATGGGCGCAGGCCGGCCGGCAGATCACCTACGTCTTGCTGACCAGCGGCGACAAGGGCAGCCACGATCCGGAGCTTCATCCCGGCCGGTTGGCCGCGCGGCGCGAGGGCGAACAGCGCGCCGCGGCCGCCGAGTTAGGGGTGCAGGAGGTAGTCTTTCTGCGCCACCCGGACGGCATCCTGGAGAATACGCTCGAATTGCGCCGCGAGCTGGCGAGCTTGATCCGCCAGCGCCGGCCGCATATCGTGGTGACGATTGATCCGTGGCGCCACTATCAGCTTCACCCTGATCACCGCGCTGCTGGCCTGGCAGCACTCGATGCGGTCTACGCGGCGCGCGAATGGTACATCTTCCCGGAGCAGTTGGTCGAGGGGGTCGAGCCGTGGCGCGTGGCGGAGGCATATCTTTTCTGGACAAATGAGGCGGACTGTTGGGAGGACATCGGCTGCTGTCTGGAGACGCGCATCGCCGCGCTGCTCCGCCATGTCAGCCAGGTCGGCGCGGAGCCGGAGAAGCTGGTCGAGCGCATCCGCCAGCGTGCGGTCGAAGCAGGCGTGAAGCCGGGCTATGCAGTCGCCGAGGCGTTCAAGCGACTTCAACTCTAGGCCCCCGGGTTTCCTGGAACTTCTGTCCCAGCCATGCGTCTTTAGGATGTCAGCAAGCGTGTAGGGGGGACCGCCAGCGGGGCGGCCCGCGTGCTTGCCTGCCGGAGGGTTGCCATGGGGAGCTCAGAACCATCCTTTTCGACTCGTCGGGGCCTTGTTCTTGCGATTTTGTTGGTGGCGGTGATCATCGCCGGCGTGATCGGTGCGGTCACCAGCCTGCGCGAAGTTTTGCCGCGCACGATCGCCAGCGTGCGCACCGCAACGCCCACGGCGGCGCTGCCGGTTGGCGCGCCGTCGCTGGCACTCTCGCCGCAGGCGGGGCGGCCGGGGACGCGGATCGTCGTCTCGGGACGCGGCTGGCGTCCCGGCAACACGGTGACGATCCGCCTCGAAGATCCTGCTGCGGGCCGGGTTTCGCCCGACCAGGCATCCGCTATCGTTTCTACCGGCGGCGAGTTCTCGGTCCGTTTCACCTACCCGGATGCGGCGCCGTGGGCCGCTCTGCCGACCGTCTCGGTTGTCGCCGTAGACTCGACCTTGCATCTGCGCGTCTCGGCCGCGTTTGACGTGGTTGGAGCGGTCACCGGAACGCCCACGCCGGCTCCGACGCCGCTGCCGCTCGACACCGCGACGGCGACGCCGGTCATCCCGACGCTGCCCCCGCCCACCGCCGCTCCGACGCTGCCCCCGCCGACGGTTCCGCCTTCGCCCTCGACTACGCCGGCCGCGCCCACCGCGACGCGGTCGCCCGCGCCGACGGCAACGACGACCCCGCCGCCGGTCATCATCGTCAGTGACTGGCGCGGGGAGTATTACCCGAACACCAACCTGGTCGGTGCGCCGGCCTTGATCCGCAACGATTCGGCTGTGGATTTCAATTGGGGGTTCGGCGTTCCGGGCCCGGGCGTGCCGGCCGATGGTTTTTCGGCCCGGTGGACGCGCATGCTGGATCTGGCTGCAGCGACGTACCGTTTCTACCTGACCATGGATGACGGTGCGCGGTTGTGGATTGACAACCAGCTCGCGCTGAATGAATGGCGCGACGGCGGCACGCGCACGGTTTCAGTGGACTATCCCTTGACCCGCGGCGCACACGCCTTTCGGGTGGAATACTACGACCGCACCGGCGCGGGGCGGGTGCAATTGCGTTGGGAGCGCCTGGGCATGGTGCCGATCACCGACTGGCAGGGGCTGTACTGGGCCAACCCCAACCTGGCGGGCGACGCACTGCTGGTGCGCAACGATCTGGCTGTGGATTTCAACTGGGGCGCGGCCCCTGCGCTGGGCCTGCCGGCCGATAACTTCTCGGCCCGGTGGACGCGCGCCGTTTCCTTCGCCGCCGGCCGGTACCGCCTGTTTGTACAGGCGGACGACGGCGTCCGCCTGTACGTGGACGACCGCCTGGTGATCAATGAGTGGCATGACGGGAGCGGCGCCACGCCCTACAGCGTGGAGCTCGCCTTGGGCGGCACGCACACCCTGCGTGTGGAGTATTACGACCACACCGGCGCGGCCCTGGTGCGCTTCTGGTGGCAGCCGATCGAGGCCACGGCAACGCCGACCGCGACGCTGACGGGGACGGCTGCGGCCACGCGCACGCCCACTGCCACGCTGACGCCGTCCGTGACGCCGACGGAGACGGCCACGGCAACCCTGACGCCCGCGCCCACAGTCACGGCGACTGCGACGCCGACAGCATCGCCCACCGCCACGCTGACGCCGTCCGCGACGCCGACGGAGACGGCCACGGCAACCCTGACGTCCGCGCCCACAGCCACGGCGACTGCGACGCCGACAGCATCGCCCACCGCCACGCTGACGCCGTCCGTGACGCCGACGGAGACTGCCACGGCAACCCTGACGCCCGCGCCCACAGCCACGGCGACTGCGACGCCGACAGCATCGCCCACCGCCACGCTGACGCCGTCTGTGACGCCGACGGAGACTGCCACGGCAACTGCCACGGCAACTGCCACGGCTTCGCTCACCCCTTCGCTCACCCCTTCGCCGACTCCCGATGAGAACGGGAGCGCCACCGCGACACCGACCGCAACGGCGCTCCCGGTGGACGAGACTGCGACGGCCGCGCCTGCCGAGCGGATGCGGCCGACGAAGACCGCGACCCCCACGCTGGTTTCACTGGGGCCAGTCCGGCTGAACGAGCTGCTCTCCGCGCCGAAGGCTGTGGACTGGGACGGCAACGGGGTCAAGAACGCGGCCGACGAGTGGATCGAGCTGCGCAACGCGGGAAAGTCGGCTGTGGATCTGAGCAACTGGCGGCTGGAGGCCGGGCGCGGCGTGTACCGCTTCCCGCGGGGCACGACCCTGCGGCCGGAAGCGATCCTGATCCTCTACCAGAAACAAACCAGGCTGATCCTTGACGACGCGGGCGGAGAGGTGCGGTTGGTGGACCGGGCCGGCAAGACTGCGGATAGCGTGCGTTACCCGGCGCTCACCGCGGACGCGAGCTTCGGCCGCGACGCGACGAACGCCTGGCGCAGCGATTGGCCGCCCAGCCCCGGCAAGCCGAACCTGGCGCCGGCCGTCACCGGCACGCCGACCGCAGCGAAAACGCTGACGCCGACGCCCACGGTCACGCCCCGCTGACTCCGGGCGCCTGACGTGAGCCCGGGTTGGGTGTTCATGCCTCATGGACGGGGTTGGAAGGTCTTCTGCGGCCCTCCAACCCCGTTTTCGCGGCCCTGGTTTCAAAATTCCTGCGCTGATGGTAAAATTGAGCTGTGTGTTGCAGATCGTTTTCTTTCTCATTGGAGTATCCCATGATCTCACTTCTCGAGCTCACCGCCGAGCAGTTGCGCCGCCGCTGTGACATGTCGCAGTACGCTTTCGCCACCACGGCCGAGGCCCCCGAACTTGAAGGCATCATCGGCCAGGATCGCGCGGCCCGTGCCATTGAATTTGGCGTCGAGATGCCCTATCCTGGCTATCACGTCTTTGCGACCGGCCCGACCGGCGCCGGCAAGACGAGCATCGTCACCCGGTTCCTGGAGACGAAGGCCGCCCGTCGGCCCGTGCCGCCCGATTGGGGGTACATCCACAACTTGCGTGAGCCGGATCGCCCGACCGCCCTGCGTTTGCCGCCGGGGGGTGGCGTCAAGCTGCGCGAGCAAGTGAACGCCCTGCTGAACCAGGTCGGCGACGCCCTGCTCAAGACGTTCGCCAGCGACCAGTACGCCGAAAGCCGCCATGCGCTCGAACGGGAGTTGGATGGCCGGCGCGGCGAGCACTTTCGTGTGCTGGATGCGGCGGTGCGGGAGCAGGGGTTTGCCCTGGCTCGCTCCCCCATGGGCTTGATGATCGCACCGGTCAAGGATGGCCAGCCGTTGAGCCAGGAGCAGTTCGACGCGCTGCCCGACGCCGAGCGCGAGACGCTCACCGTGCAGGGCCAGAAGCTTCAGGAGGCGCTGGAACGCACCCTGCGCCAGGTGCAGGAGATCGAGGAGGCGGCACAGGAGCGGTTGATCCACCTGGATCAGGAGATTGCGGCCGCAGCGATCCGGCCCTTCTTTGATCGCCTGGCGCCCGACTATGCGGACTGGCCCGACGTTCTTGGCTACCTTGCCGGCATCCAGGCTCACATGGCCGAACATCCCGATGATTTCAAGACGCGCGCTGCGCCCGAGACCGCGCAAGCCGCGGCTGAGGGCGAGCAAACCGGCCCGCCGTTGCCCCTGTTGCAGCGGCCACAGGCTGTATCGCCGTTCGATCGCTACCGATTGAATGTGCTTGTGGATAACAGCGGGCTTGCCGGCGCGCCGGTGGTCGAGGAGACCAACCCGACTTACCCGAATCTGATCGGGCGGGTGGAGATGCGCGCGGAGCTGGGCACGCTGGTCACGGACTACCGTTTTGTCAAGGCCGGTGCACTGCATCGGGCCAACGGTGGTTACCTGTTGCTCGACGCGCGGGTCCTTCTCCGCCAGCCGCTGGCCTGGGAGGCGCTGAAGCAGGCGCTCCGCAACCAACGCATCCGCATCGAGGAGATGGCGCAGCAGATGGGCGTCCTGGCGACCACCACCATCAGCCCGGAGCCGATCCCCCTGGACGTCAAAGTGGTGCTGATCGGGGACCCGGACACTTACTATCTGCTATACGCCTACGATGAACAGTTTGAGAAGCTCTTCAAAGTGCGCGCCGATTTTGCCTTCGAGATGGCCTGGACGCGGGAGAACGAGGAACAGATCGTCCGCTTCATCCACCAGCGCTGCGAGGAGTTCGGCTTGCCGCACTTCGACCTGAGCGCAGTTGCCCAAGTGATCGAGTACAGCGCCCGGCTGGTGGAGGATCAACGCAAGCTCACCACGCGCTTCGCCCACGTCGCCGATGTGATCCAGGAAGCGGCGTTCTGGGCCGGGCAGGCCGGGCACGCCACCGTGCTCGCGCCCGATGTGCAGCGCGCGATCAACGAGCGCGTCTACCGTTCCAACCAGTACGAGGAACGGATGCGCGAGATGGTCACCGACGGCACGATCATGCTCGACGTAACCGGCGCGGCGGTGGGCCAGGTGAACGGCCTGGCCGTGTTGGAGCTCGGCGACTATGCCTTCGGCCGGCCCAGCCGTATCACATGCAGCACCTACCAGGGCCGTGCCGGCATCATCAACATCGAGCGCGAGGCGCGGCTCAGCGGCAAGATCCACGACAAGGGCATCTTGATCCTGTCTGGGTTCCTGGGCGGCCGATACGCGCAAGACAAGCCGCTCAGCCTTTCAGCCAGCATCGCGTTCGAGCAGTCTTACGAAGGGATTGACGGGGACAGCGCATCCTCCACCGAGCTCTACGCCCTGCTGTCCAGCCTGGCCGAGCTCCCGATCCGGCAAGGGATCGCCGTGACCGGCTCGGTGAACCAACGGGGCGAGGTGCAGGCCATCGGCGGTGCCACAACCAAGATCGAGGGCTTCTTTGATGTTTGTCGCGCCATGCCCGGCGGCCTGACCGGCGATCAGGGTGTGCTCCTGCCTGCGACGAATGTCTCCAGCCTGATGCTGCGCGAAGATGTCGTCGCCGCGGTGGCCGACGGAAAATTCCACATCTGGCCCGTGCGCACGATTGACGAGGGGATCGCGCTGCTGACAGGCGTTCCAGCAGGCGAGCGGGATCCAGACGGCGTTTATCCGCCTGAAACCGTCAATGGTCGGGTGGATCGCAAGCTGCGCGAACTGGCTGAGCGGTTCCAGAACTTCGGGCAGAAATCAAAGGAGAATGGGGAGCGGGACAAGCGGAATGGAGAGCCCGCCAAGCCTGAAGAGGAACCGGAGCCGGAATCCCCGCCGCCCGGCGAGCCGGATCTGCCCGGGGATGCGCCGGAATCGGTCGCCTGACGGCTTGCACGGAAGAATGGGACGCAGATTGACGTTGATTGACCAGATCTGCCTGACTCAAGCGTCTTTATGCGCCGCGATTGTGGCGCCACGGCCCATAAAAAGAATCATCAGCGTTGATCTGCGTCTATCTGCGTCATCTGCGTTCTGGTTTTGGACAGAATCCCGCCTTCACGCCTTGCGCACGCGCAGCTGGTACCCCTCGCGCCCAGCGATGACGACCCGCTCGCCGGCGGTCACCGGCCCGGATTCGGACACCGCCTTCCAGAGCTCGCCGTTCAGGTAGACCATGCCGGCCGGGTCAAGCGCCTGGCGCACCTCCGCGACCTGTCCGGTCAGGCTTTCCATGCCGGTGACGGGGCGGCGGCGCTGCGCAGCCACGACCTTAGCCACCGCAAAGGCGAAGAACGCGGCAGTCGCCAGCGCCAGGCCGATGATCGTCGGCCACGGCACCTCAAGATCAGGTGTATTGAACAAGAGATACGCTCCAAACACAAAGCTAGCGATCCCCCCGACGGTCAGCACGCCGTGGGTGGGCGCCTTGATATCCAGTACGAACAGCACGAACGCCAGGACGACAAACCCCAAACCGACCCAGTTGGCGTTCAGTGTCCCGAGGGCGTAGAACGCCAGCAGCAGGCAGATCACACCCGCGACCCCAGAGGCGTACCCGCCGGGGCTCGATAGCTCGAACAAAATGGCGTTCAGGCCGATGGTCAGCAGGATGGCGGCCAGGGTCGGATTGGTGATGGTGTTGAGGAACTGCTGGAACAGGCCGAGCGGGATTTCCTCGACCGGCGCTCCGGCCAGCCGCAGCGTGATCGTCTCGCCCGCGACCGTCACCGTGCGGCCGTCGAGTTGCCGCAGCAGATCGGGCACATCCTGCGCGACGGCATCAACCACGCCGAGGCTCAGCGCCTCGTCGGCCGTCGCGGCGGCGGCTTCGGCCACGGCCTTTTCGGCCCAGGCGACCGCTTTGTCTCCCCGCCGGGCGGCCAGGTTCTTGATGTCGGCCACCAGGATGTTGGTTTCCTTCTTTTTGATCGTCTCAGGCAGATCGGCGCCTTCGCTGCCCACCGGGCTGGCTGCGCCGATGCTGCTGCCAGGGGCCATCGCCGCGAGGTGGCCCGCCAGCGTGATGAACGTGCCCGCCGATCCCGCGTGTGCGCCGGACGGCGCGACGTAGACGATCACCGGCACGCTGGCTGTGGTCATCCGCTGTGTGATCTGTTTGGTGATGTCCACCGAGCCGCCCGGCGTGTCCAGCTCGATCACCAGCGCGGCCGCGCCGCTCGCCTCGGCGTCCGAGATCGCCTGGTCAATATACGCGCGCAGGATCGGCGTCACCGGCCCGTTGAACTTCGCCAACTTCACCGCACCACTCGTCTGCGCCGCGGCGGCCTGGCCGATACTGAGCACCAGCGCCAGCAGCAGCAGCCACTGAGCCAACCTCAAACCTGGTTTTTGCCGTTTCATCTCATACCCCCACTGGATCGCCGTGTCTCCCTGTCCCTGCGTCCCCGTATCACCGCGTCCGCGCATATCGCCCCATCGTTTGCGCCTCGGCCAGTATGTGCCCCTGGATGGCCGCCTGCACATCTTGCGCGGTGGCGTTGCTGCCCAGCGGCAGCGCGGCGTCCAGCGCGTAGAGCTTGAAGAAGTAGCGGTGCGTGCCGCTCGGCGGACATGGGCCGCCGTATCCGGTGCGCTTCCAACTGTTCGTCCCCTGGACCCCACCGCCCGGCAGGTCTTTCTCAGTACGGATCCCTTCCGGCAGGCTGCTGGCCGAGGCGGGCAGGTTGAAGGCCACCCAATGCACCCACGTGCCGACCGGCGCGTCCGGGTCATCACAGATCAGCGCAAACGCCTGCGTGCCGGCGGGCGTGCCGCTCCAGGCCAGGGGCGGAGAAATGTCGTCGCCGTCGCACGTGTACTGCTTCGGGAGCATGCTGCCTTCGGTGAAGGCGGAACTGGTCAGCTTCATCACGGCGCTTCCTGATGAACGTACCTCGGCCGGTGGTGCAGTTGGCGTTATCGCCGTGGGCGTCCGAGCACAGGCTGCGTTCAATAAAAGCATCAACAATAGGGCCAGCAATCGGCTTCGCATCTCTTGAACCCCTGGCTATGCACCGATTGACTTCCTCACCATCATAGCATACACTCTCCCCAGCGTCAACGCGTTTTCGGCGGATCGAAATATGTCCTATATTATTGATGGTCATAACCTGATCGGCGTCTTGCCCGATATCCAGCTCAGCGACCCGGAGGATGAGCAGCGGCTGCTGGCGCGGCTGCGCGCCTTCCGCGCCCGGAGCGGCGGCCGGCCGATGATCGTCTTCTTCGACACCGGCGATCTGCCCGCGCAGGCGCCGGATCTGTCGAGCCCCGGTGTGCAGGTGCGCTTCGCCGGCCGTGGGCAGACCGCGGATGATGCGATCGTCGAATACTTGGCCGGCCGCGCTCAGCCCGGACAGTACGCGGTGGTGACCAATGATCAAGGGTTGGCCCGGCGGGCGCGCGATGTCGGCGCAAGCATCCTGCTCGCCAGCGAGTTCGCTGCGAAGTTGACCGCGCTGCCCAGATTCCCGGCGGCAGAGGATGAACCTGCCCATGACCCGCACGACCCGACCTACGCCGACATCTACACGCGTTTTCTCGAGGTTGAGAAGACGCAGGCGCGCCTGGCGGGTGCAAAGCCGGGTGATCCGGCGGTTTGGATCGAGCGGCTGAACCGGGGAGACCCGCAGTTGGTTGCGCAGGCGGCGCGCTGGCTGGGCCAGTTCGGCGGCGCGGCCGCAGTAGAGCCGCTGCGGGTGGCGCTGCTGCACGATGAGGCCGGAGTGCGCGCGGCCGCATTGCTGGCGCTGGGCAATTTGGGTGCGCAGGCCGCGGTCCCTGATCTCTGCGAGCGGCTGGCGAACGATGGCAACAGCATGGTGCGCGAGGCCGCCGCGCAAAGCCTGGGCCGCATCGGCGACCGCGCGACTGAGGCCGCATTGGCACGTGCGGCCGAGTCTGATCCCAAGGGCAAGGTGCGCAGAGCCGCCAGGGCTGCACTGGAGCAGATTCGAGCGAGAGGAACACGGGGGAAATAGTAAGGGGGGCGGGGCGGTAAAACCGCCCCGCCCCCCTTACTTTATGGGTTATACTTGCGGCAGGCTGCGGCGCATGATCGGGTAGTTTTCCAGCGCCTTGCCCGCGCCTAACGCCACGCAGGCCAGCGGATGTTCGGCAATGAAGGCCGGGACGCCCGTCTCCTTGGTCACCAGCCGGTCAATGTTGCGCAGCAGTCCGCCGCCGCCGCTCAGCACCATGCCGCGGTCTATGATGTCGGCGGCCAGCTCGGGCGGCGTTTTCTCAAGCGTCTGCTTGATGACGCCGGTGATCGCTGCCAGCGGCTCGGCCATCGCCTCGGTGATCTCGCTGGAAGTCAGGATGATCGTCTTGGGCAGGCCGGCCACTTGATCGCGACCGCGCACTTCCATCGTCAATTCTTCGGTAAGCGGCAGTGCGCTGCCGATGTTGATCTTGATCTCCTCAGCCGTCTGCTCGCCGATGATCAGATTGTATTTCTTGCGGACGTAGGCCATGATGGACTCATCGGTGCGGATGCCGCCGACGCGTACGCTGCTCCACACGACGATGTCGTTCATCGAGACGACCGCAGCCTCGGTCGTGCCGCCGCCGATGTCCACCACCATGTTCCCCGTCGGCGTGCCGATGGGCAGTCCGGCGCCGTATGCTGCAGCTAACGGTTCCGGGATCAGATAGGCCTCTTTCGCCCCCGCCTGCACCGCGGCGTCGTGCACCGCGCGGCTCTCCACGCTGGTCACACCCTTGGGCGTGCTGATCATCACTCGCGGCCGTAGCAGCGGGTTGCGGCCGATCACCTTCTTGATGAAGTACCGCAGCATCGCCTCGGTGACGACGTAATCGGCGATGACGCCGTCGCGCATGGGGCGGGCGACCTCAATGCTCTCGGGCGCACGGCCCACCATGTCGCGTGCTTCCTGGCCCACGGCCACGATCTTGTTATCGCGCGTCGAGATGGCGACCACTGACGGTTCGCGCAGCACGATGCCGCGGCCGCTGACATACACCAGCACATTGACCGTCCCCAGGTCAATGCCGATTTGACGTTCAAACATGCTTGCTCCTGGTCGGACAGAAAAATGCGACGCACTGCCGAAAAGGCGTCGCATCTCTGGATCACATCCAATACTGACATTATAAGCGAAACGCGACCGCGCGCAAAATAAAACCAGAGGCCCGGTTCCAGTCAGGATCCGGGCCTCAACATATCGGGTCTGCGCACCGTGCAGGATCGGCTAATTGCCTTGCTCGCCTTCCAGGCGATGCTCGATCCCGGGGCCGGATGGCCGCCAGCCGGTGCGGCGCCCCGCCACTTTCAGGCGAATCTGTGATCGCCTGAGGGCCATCTCCAGGCCGGTGCGTTCTTCGGCTGGGACGCCCTGCGCCAGGAGGTCTTCGGCGCGGGCGCGGGCGGTCTCGGCGCGTTGGACATCAATCTCGTCCGAGCGTTCAGCGGTGCGCGCGAGGATCGTCACATGATCGGGTCGGACTTCCATCCAGCCGCTGGACACTGCGAACGAGATCTCCGCTTGGCCTTCCCGCTTGATCCGCACTTCGCCTGCCGTCAGGACGGTCATGAGCGGCGCATGCATCGGCAGGATGCCGAGCTGCCCCTCCACGCCGGGCGCGATGATTTCGTTCACATCGTCCGAGAAGACCGGATGGTCTTGCGAGACGAAGTCCAGGCGGATGGTAGACATCAGGCCCTTAGCTCCTTGGCCCGCATCACAACATCTTGGATGGAGCCGACCATGTAGAACGCCTGCTCCGGCAAGTCGTCGTACTTGCCTTCCAGGATTTCTTTGAAGGCTTGTACGCTGTCCGACAGTTTGACATACACTCCGGAGCGGCCGGTGAAGGCTTCGGCCACGAACATCGGCTGGGTGAGGAACCGCTGAATCTTGCGGGCACGCGCCACGGTGAGCCGGTCGTCCTCGCTCAGCTCCTCGACGCCCAGGATGGCGATGATGTCCTGCAGGTCCTTGTAGCGCTGGAGGGTCCGCTGCACGGCGCGGGCCACATCGTAATGGTCCTGGCCGACGACCAGCGGGTCCAGGATGCGGCTCGTGGAGGCCAGCGGATCTACGGCGGGGAAGAGCGCCTGTTCGGCCAGCGCGCGCTCCAGGCTGATGCTGGCGTCCAGGTGCGCGAAGGTCGTCGCGGGCGCCGGATCGGTGTAGTCGTCGGCGGGAACGTAGACGGCCTGCATCGAGGTGACCGAACCCGTCTTGGTCGAGCAGATGCGTTCCTGGAGCTCGCCCATGTCTGTGCCCAGGGTCGGCTGGTAGCCCACCGCACTGGGCAGGCGGCCCAGCAGCGACGACACCTCGGACCCCGCCTGCACGAAGCGGAAGATGTTGTCAATGAAGAGGAGCACGTCACGGCCCTGATCGCGGAAGTACTCGGCCATCGTGACTGCGGTCAGGCCGACGCGCAAACGGGCGCCCGGTGGCTCGTTCATCTGGCCGAAGACCATCGTGGTGCTGTTGATGACGCCGGAATCGCGCATCTCATGCCACAGATCGTTGCCCTCGCGGCTCCGTTCGCCGACCCCTGCGAAAACTGAGTAGCCGGAGTGGAACTTGGCGATGTTGTGGATGAGTTCCTGAATCACGACGGTCTTGCCGACGCCTGCGCCGCCGAAGATGGCCGTTTTGCCGCCCTTGGTGAACGGCGCGATCAAATCAATCACCTTGATGCCGGTCTCGAACACCTCGGCCTTCGTGGATTGTTCGACCAGCGACGGCGCGGCCCGGTGGATGGGGTAATGGTCGGCGGCCTCGACCGGCGCGGTGCTGTCAATCGTGTCCCCCAGAACGTTGAAGATCCGGCCCAGGGTGCCTGGCCCCACCGGCACGGTGATTGGCCGCCCGGTGCCGATGACCGTCATCCCGCGGCGCAGGCCATCCGTGCTCGACATCGCGACCGCGCGCACCCGCCCACTGCCCAACTGGTTCTGCACCTCGCAGACCAACCGGCCGCCCGCGTCAAGCTGGATCTCCAGGGAATCATAGATGTCGGGCAGGTCTTCGGAGGCGAATTCGACATCCACCACAGGACCGATGACCTGAACAATTTTACCGATAGCGCCGCTCTTTGCCATGTGTCCGTTCTCCGTTCATAGAACCAAACTCGTCAATTCGCCACCAACGCGCTCGTGCCGCCGACGATGTCCAGGAGTTCCTTGGTGATGGCTTCCTGGCGGGCCTTGTTATAGCTCAAGGTCAACTCGCCGATCAGATCGTTGGCTGCCTCGGTGGCATTGCGCATGGCCACCATGCGCGCAGATTGTTCGCTTGCGATGGCCTCGTAGACCGCCTGCAGGATTTGGAGCTCCGTCAGGCCGCGTAAGACCTCACTGAGGACGGATTGCGGGTCCGGCTCGAAGATGTAGTCGGCGGCCATCGGCGTCTCAGGCTCGGCCGTCACGATAGGCAGCAGTTGCCACATCGTCGGTTCCTGGCGCAGCGTGCTGACGAAGTTCGTGAAAATGATATAGACCGCATCGTAGGCGGCTGAGACAAAATCCTCGATCACCAGGTTGGCCACCGGGCCGATGTCATTGCTGCTCGGCCGATCGCCTAAGGTATCGCTGAAATCCGCGTGCACCGGCGGGCCGTGGCGCAGCATCCAATCACGGCCCTTGCGACCGATCGTCACCAGGCTGACAGTTTGCCCCGCCGCTTCCCATTCCTGGATGTGCTTGAGGGCTTCGCGCAGAACGTTGCTGTTGTATGCGCCGGCGAGGCCCCGGTCACCTGAAATGAGCAGTACACAGACCTTCTTGATCTCCCGCTGCTGCAGGAGCGGCTGCTCGGCAGCGTTGGAGCGGCGCAAGCGGGCCAGGTATTTCAGCACTTCCCACGATTTCGAAGCATAGGGGCGCGTCGCCAACACCTGCTGTTGGGCTTTGCGCATCTTGGCCGCGGCGACCGTCTCCATCGCCTTGGTGACCTTGGCGATGTTTTTGACGCTGCGGATGCGGCGGCGGATTTCGCGTGTGCTGGCCATGTTATTGCGTCAGGAACATCTGGTTGAAGTCCTGGATCGCCAGCTTCAACCCGTCGGCGGTCGGGTCTTCGACCCGCTTTGTGGTGGCGATGGCCCGGCCAATGTTGGGATGGGTGGCGTCCATATACTGGATGAACGCATCCTCCCAGCCCCGGATCTTGTCGAGCGGCACCCTGTCCAGATAGTTGTTCGTGATCGCATAGAAGACCATGACCTGGTGCTCGAGCGACACGGGCCGGTATTGCGGCTGCTTCAGGATTTCGGTGATCCGTTGGCCGCGGTCAAGCTGGCGCTGCGTGGTGGCGTCGAGATCGGAGCCGAACTGGGCAAAGGCCGCCAACTCGCGGAACTGCGCCAGTTCCAGCTTCATCTTGCCGGCCACCTGTTTCATCGCCTTGGTCTGGGCGGTGCCGCCCACGCGGCTCACGGAAAGGCCGGGGTTCACGGCGGGCCGGATGCCCGCGTAGAACAGGTCGCTCTCCAGGAAGATCTGGCCGTCGGTGATGGAGATGACATTGGTCGGGATGTAGGCTGAAATGTCGCCCGCCTGCGTCTCGATGATCGGCAGCGCGGTCAGCGAGCCGCCGCCGTTTTCCGGCGCCATACGCGCTGCCCGCTCCAACAACCGGCTGTGCAAATAGAAGACGTCGCCGGGGTATGCCTCACGGCCGGGGGGACGGCGCAGGAGCAATGAGACCTGGCGATAGGCCTGGGCGTGCTTGGACAGATCATCGTAGATGATCAGCGCATCCTTGCCTTGCTCCATGAACTCTTCGCCGATGGCGCAGCCGGCATAAGGGGCGATGTATTGCAGCGCGGCCGGCTCCGAGGCCGTCGCGGCCACCACCACGGTGTAATCCAGCGCGCCGTATTTCTCCAGCGTGGCGACCACCTGGGCCACCTGCGCCTGCCGTTGCCCGATGGCAACGTAAATGCAGATCAGGTCTTGCCCCTTCTGGTTGATGATCGTGTCAATGGCCAGGGCGGTCTTGCCCGTCTGCCGGTCACCGATGATCAGCTCACGCTGGCCGCGGCCGATGGGGATCATGGCGTCAATCGCCTTGATGCCCGTCTGCACCGGGGTGTCCACGCTTTTGCGCACGACCACGTTGGGCGCAATGCGTTCGATGGGGCGGAAGCTGTTCGACTCGATCGGCCCTTTGCCATCAATCGGCTGCCCCACAGCATTGATCACGCGGCCGATCATCGCGTTGCCGACCGGCACCGAGATGATCCGGCCCGTGCCGCGAACAATCTGCCCCTCGGCGATGCCGCTGGTTTCGCCCATGATGATCACACCGACGCTGTCCGTCTCCAGGTTGAGGACGATGCCGAGGGTGCCGTTTTCGAATTCCACCAGCTCGGAGGCGCGGGCATTTGCCAGACCCCGCAGGCGGGCAATGCCATCACCCACTTGCAGCACGGTGCCCACATCTACGGTGCGCGTGGGCGCCTGGAAGCTGAGAATCTGCTGCTTGAGCTGCGCGACTAGATCTTCGGTTCGTACAGCCATGAAAGACCTCTTTCACTCATTACTCGGCACACCCAACGTCTGTTTCATCGCTGCCAGCCGGCCCGCGACGCTGCCGTCAATCAGCTTATCGCCAACGCGCACAACCAGGCCGCCCAGGATCGCCGGGTCGACGCGGTAGCTGAAGACCAGGCTGCTGCCGTATTGTGCTTCCAACTTGGCGACGAGCGCGCTCTGCTGCTCGGCTGCGAGGGGGATGGCGCTGACCACCTCGACCGCGGTCGGGCCCGACTCAGCGCGGTGGACGCGCTCGCGCAGCGCGGAGGCGATGTCAGCCAGTTGGCCCAGCTCGCCGTGCTGAGCCAACGTATAGACCAGGTTGCGCACCGGCAGATCAACATCGGCAGGGAGCAGGCCATCCAACACGCGCTGCTGGGCCGCAGAGTCAACATCCGTGGCTGCCAAGCGCGCGCTGATCTGGGGGGCTTGCGTCAGCGCCGTCGCCACACCGTCCAGCGTCGCCGTCCAGCGTTCCAGTGCGGCCTCGAAGAAGGCGGTGGCGTAGCTTTGGACGCGATCGGCGCTCATGGCTTGGAGCCGCCCAATTCGGCGAGGAAGGAGTCAATGAGCTTGCGTTGGACATCGGCGTTGAGACCCTGACCCAACACCCGCTCGGTCGCCGCCATGGAAAGGTTGGCGATCTGGCTTTGCACTTCAGTCAGGATGTGAGCGCGTTCCTGTTCGGCTTCCTCGCGCGCCTTCTGGCGGATTGCATCGGCCTCGCGCTGCGCCTCGGTCTTGATGTCGGCGCCGACCTTCTCGCTGGTTTGCGCGGCCTGGGCGATGATTTCCTGCGCCTTGCGCTGGGCCTCGGCGATCTTCTTATCGTACTCGATCTGCGCCTTGGCCGCCGCGTCGCGCGCGGCATCCACGTCGGCCATGCTGGCCGCAATGCGCGCCTTGCGCTGCGCCAGCATCCGCAGCACCGGCTTGTAGAGGAGCAGGTACAGCAGAATCGCCAGCAGGGTGAAGTTGACGAGTTGCGAAATCAAAAAACTCAGGTTGATGCCAAGACTTGCCAATGGCCCCTCCTTAGTCGAATGGCCGGATAGTCGTTCGTCGTTTAGCCACATCGCACCCCGGTCTGAAGTGAGGAATTCCCGGACGATGAGACGACTGTCAGACTACAAGACCATCAGACTAGCAGACGATTAGACGAACTTCAACAGCAGTGCGACGACCAGGGCGTAAATCGCAACCGACTCGGCGAACACGATCGCCAGAATCATGTTGGTGCGGATGTTGCCGGCCGCTTCGGGGTTGCGCCCCATGGCCTCCATGGCCTTACCGCCGATGATACCGATGCCGACACCGGGGCCAATCGCGCCGAGACCGATCGCGAGCGCTGCGCCGATAGCCTTCAGTCCTTCAACGTCCATGTGTGACTCCTCTTCTGAGCAGGATGGTGAATGATTTAATGATGCTCCTCTTCGCCATGCCCGTGCGTTGCCAGTGTGAAGAACACCAGCGCCAGCATGAAGAAGACAAAGCCCTGGATGAAGCCGACGAACCCTTCCAGGGCATAGAACGGCAGCGAAACAATGTAGGGGATCAGGAATGCCAGCACTAGCAGCAGCACCTCACCGGCAAAGACGTTGCCGAAGAGACGGAAGCTGAAGGAGATGATGCGAGCGAATTCCGAGATGAGTTCCAACAGACCGACGAACAGTTGGATGACCCCCATGAACGCGCCCTGCTTGAAGCCGCTCAAGTCCACGAACTTCTTGAAGTAGCTCAGCTTTTGCGCCTTAACCCCGAAATACTGCGCCATGAAGACGGCCACCAGCGCCAGGGCAACCGTGAAGTTGAGGTCGGTGGCGGGCGGACGCAAGAAGGGAATCAGCAGCACACCTTCTTCTCCGGCAGCCGCCTTTTGGGCTGTCATGATGGCGCCGTGGGCAACATATCCTGTGGTTTCTGCACCTTCCGGATGCTCGAAGACGCCGATCGTGCCGACGCCGGGGAGCAGGCCGATCCAGTTGGAAAGCACGATGACGAGAAAGATCGTCATCACGATCGGGAAGAACTTGGGGGTCCACTTGCCGGCGACTTCTGCGGAGAAGTTGTACAGCCCTTCAACGATCATCTCGAGCGCATTCCCGAGGCCGCTAGGCACCAGCTCGTTGTTCTTAGCCGCGTCCAAGTCCTTCGGATAAGAGCGCGTCGCGAAATAGGCCAGCAGGATCAGGATGATCATGACGATCCAGGTCGTGAGGAGGGCGTTGGTGACGGCGAAGGCGCCGATGTGGAAGAGCGGCTCGGCTGCCAGGACGACGTGCGGCGGCGGGACCTTCAAACCCAACAAGCCGGACACCACGAACAGGGCGACGACCGCGAGAAGAATCACCAAATTGCGGACGGTGAAAAGCTTCTTAAGCACTACGCTCTATCCTCCTGCCCGCTCACGGGGCTATGAGAGCCGGCTTTGGTCTCCGGCGTCCCCAGAGCCTCAAGCGTCCGGCCTGCAATGCGAACAATGCCGATGGTGCCAGCGATAATTCCGATGGAAGCGCAGATCAGAAGCACAAGCGGGGCGGTGCCGAGGCGGCGATCAAGCCAGAGGCCTAGCCCGAGGGGAACCAGGGTGGACAATACCAACACCCCGGCCATACGCCAGACCGGCCGTGGACTTTGCTGTTTTATCACGACTGGCCGCCTTGTGACGCCCGCTGCGTCGGGCCGGATTATAGCAGGGAGTGGGGACGCGCGCAAATATAAGTTGACACGAGTGTGCGATAAGTGCCGTTTAGGCGTCCGGCGGCGATGCAGGCGGCGCGGGCCGTTCGGGCTGCGCCTTGCGGTGCGGCTGCCGGCGCGCAGCCGCACTCAGCCGGGCATCCACGGTCACGCCAAGTTTTGCGAGCGCCAGCGCGACGACGCCTGCGAGCGCGGCCGAGCCGACCGCTGCCACCAGGAAGAGGATCAGGGCAACCAGCCCACCGCCGCACAGTCCGATCGGTTCCATGTCTCGCTACTGCTTCCCACCCAACAGTTGGCCCGGGCTGAAGTTGCTGCTGGGAGCGTTGATCAACGCTCTTTACATTGCACATATACGAGCGTCAACCGGCAGGTGTTTCAGGTTCCGTATACCGGATGCGCCGCCCGCGACCGCGGGTGCCGCGGCGCCGGGCGCGGAGCTGCTCGGCCTCCTCATCAACGCGGCGCAGCGCGTCCACCGGGACCTCCGTGCGGTTGGCCTCGCCCAGGAAGCGCACCAGGATGTGGACGCGCTCGGCCGGGCCGACCGGCCCCTGGAACACGCCGCGCAGCCCGGCAAGGGGCCCCTGGTCAATCACCACCGTGTCGCCGGGCTTGAAGTGGTGCGTCGGCAGCCCGCCCGCCGCCTCGACCTCAGCCAGCCCGTGCTGGATCAGCGCAATGGCGGCATCAGGCACCACGGCCGGCCGGCCGCCGAAGCTCAGGATGTGGCGCAGGCCGGGGATCCATTGCAGGTTTTCGATGCCGACCAGCGAGAGATCGCAGCGAACAAAAAGATAGGCCGGAAAAAACGGCTTGATTCGCTCCCCTGTCTTGGACGGCAGCAGCGGCAGAAATACGTTCAACCCGCGCGTCGTCAGGGTGCGCGCCACCTGTGCCTCGGCGTTTGGCTTGGTGTACAGGGCGTACCAGGATTCCATGTCCTTCCCCCCGCCTTTCACGGCGCGCCGGGCCAGCGGCCGACTGTTTGCGGCTCACCCAAATGCTGCAGCTCGCCCGAGTGGTCATAGAGACCGACCACGATGCTGTGGGGCGGTCGGCCCAGGGCCGTCGGCAGGGCCAGCGTGTGCCGATCAACCAGGGTTTCGCCCGGCTTCCACAATGAGGTGGGGTAGTAGACGCCGCCGGGCTGGTGGTCGCTCTGCGCGATCTTGTTCCCATCGGCATCCACCAGGTGGACGAAGGTCGTGTAATCGGCACCGAGCTGCCCCACCGGCTGCCAGTAGAGCGTGATCTCCGCCGCGCCGTCGGGCTGGAGCGCCGCCGGGGCCGCATCATAGCCGGCCAGGCGCAGGCTCCCGCCATAGATGGCTGTGGACGCCTGCGTGGGCGGGTTCGCCGCGGCCGGGCCGATCACCTGCGCCGGCGCCGTGTGCTCCAAGGCGAATTTGACTTCGATGCCCGGCATCGGCTTGATGAGATAGACCGGCCGGCCGCTGCCCAACGCCTGCTCAGTCACCGCGCCGACATCGGCCCACGCGGAGCCGGGCTGGATCAGCGGGAAGATGCCGTCGAGGTCGGTGCGGCGCCCCTCAACGTACTTCAGATACCACTGCGGCACCATTTCGTCCCGGTCGTTCGTCACGAGGATCGCGTTCTGTTGGATGGGCTGCGCGAGCAGGGCGGCCCACGCCTGCGCGGTCTGATCCTGGCTGCGGTCAAGCGTGGTGAAGTGCGCAATGAGTAAGTAGACAGGTAAGAGAAAGGCGAGGAAACAAGGAAACAAGGAGGCAAGGAAACCAAGCGTTTTTGTTTCGGCCCCCCTGTTCTCCCGCCTTTCGGCCTCTCTGCTCCTCGGCTCCCCTGCCCCTCGGTTCCCCTCCGCCTCCGTTCCTCTGCCTCGCTGCTCCAAGAGCCATACGAGAGCGTTCCCGCATGCCCATACGCCGGCCGCCATCCACAGCGTCCAGATCAGATACGCCGGGATGTAGTAAACATAAATGTCGCCGATACCGTAAACCAGATTGAACCCGACGACGACCAACCAGCTCAGCCCGGTCAGCGCCAGCAGCGGCCGGCGGCGCCACGCCAGCCACGCCAGGCCGAGCAGGCCTAGAGCCACGCCGACCAGGGTCAGCTCGCGGATGAAGAGCGCCGGCAGGCCGGCCAGCCGCGCTGCAGCGATCTTCCCTGCACCCAGGGCCGAGCCGAACCCCTGGCCGCTGACGTGCTCGATAAATCCGCGCCAGGTCGGGCTGTAGAACTCCAGCACTTGTCCCGGCCCGACCTGCATCCGGTTGTAAGCCGTGTGCGGCGCGCGGAGCGGGAGGTAGAGGTAGAGCAGAAGCGGCAGGCACACGAGCAGACCGATCGCCGCGGCCGTGCGCAGCGACAAACGCCTCGGAAAATGGGACGCAGATTCACCTGATTGACCTGATCTCTGAAAGCTGTTGTATACCAGGATCGCCGGCAGATAAAGCAGCGTCGTGCGGTGATGCGCCAGGCTGAGGCCGATGAGCAGCGCGGCGGCGTACAGGGCGCGGCGGCTGCCGGTCTGCCCCCAGATCAGCACCGCCAGGAGGATCGCCGCGACGAACGCCGCGTTCAACGTGTACACTTCGGCGACCGTGGCCTGCGACCAGAAGGTCGGAGTGACGGCGGTGGTCAACGCGGCAAACAGGGCCGGAATGCGCTCGAGAATTGGCCCGAAAATGGGACGCGGACGAGCTCTGAGGGACGCGGATGATAGAGGCTTCAGCATCCGCACGGCCAGGAGATAGGTGAGTCCGACCGCCACGCCGCCCCACAGCGCTGAGAACGCGTTCATCCGCCATGCAGGGTCGTGCAGCGGCAGCAGGTGCGCCCAGAGCCAACCGAGCATCAGGTAAAGCGGATAGCCGGTGGGGTGCGCTGCGCCGCCCAGCCAGGCCGCGAACTGGAGCTCACCGCTGTCGCCGCCCAGCAGGCCGGGCGCGAGTGTGCGCAGGTAGAGGGCGAAGGCGAGCAGCGCGCTGAAAAGCGCCAAGAGGTAGTCTGTGCGACTGAAAACCGGTATGCGTTGGCTGTTCGGCGGACCCGCTGAGTCTCGCATCGTTTATCGTGTCCAGCTTCTGGCTCGTCGCGGACGAAGTTTCTTATGGTCCGGGTAGTAACGGCTTCGGTCGTTCTAGCCAATGCTAACGACTAAAGTCGTCACTAAAAGTCCCGCTGACATCCGGGTGTGCCGATTCTAGCACATCTCGGCTGAATTGCGTCTTGGGTGGATCTACGCCAAGTTGGTCTAGTCACCCAATTCCACCCAATCCACGGCGGCCGCCAGGTTGCGGAAGTCACCGGCCACCCGGACAAACGCATCGCCTGGCTTGATCTCCTCGGCGGCCGTGCCGGGCGCCGAGCCGCGGACACCGATCAGCGCGTGTGCATTGCCGGCCAGGTCGGCAGGTGAGCCGGCGCGGGAGCCGATGCCACGCAGGGCCTCAACCGCGGCCGGGGTCAGGTTGGCCGTCGCGTCGCCCTTCGTCGCCACCGCAACGATGCGGCCCGCGGCGATGCCTCGCAGGTAGCTTGCGAGCGCGTCCGCTTCGTAGCGGTTCGCCGCGGTGTCGAAGCCGCGCATCTCGATGACCTCGCCCGTCTGAGGGTGGATCACGGTTACATTGTACCCCTGCCGGCCGGCGGAGGCCTTGACCTCGGCGCCGTCCGGGCCGAAGAGGCTGATGTACGCCTCGCTGAAGCCGTGCACGTCCAGGTTGACCGGGCTGACGATGCCGGTTGAGCCGATGGCGGCGCGGCTGGCGGCGTCCGGGAAGACCCGGCGCGGGCTGGCCGTCCACGCGAACGCCAGCCGGACGCGGTTCGGCCCGCACCGGAGGTCAAAATCCAGGATTGGCGCCTCGACCACCTGCCAGCCGGGCTGCAGCGTGAACTTCTCGATGAGCTGCCCGCCATTCACTCTCATGAGAAGTGGGTTTCCGTTCAGGCTGAGGCTCAGGGTTTGCGCAGGCGCGCCGGGGTAGGTTAAGGGCGCGACCGCCAGCCGCAGACGATAGAACTTGTTCACGCTGTTGGTGTCCTGGGGTACGCAGCGCGGGGCGTCCAACGGCAGATAGAGCTCCGCGGCGGCCTCAGTGGCCCAGAGGGCGCTCGCCGCGTAAGGTTGTTCATCCGTGCGGTCAGCCCAGCCCTGGCCGACATACGCCTCCGTGCCGGCGGCGCCCAGGTCGAGGCGGAACGGCCACGCGGCCGCGGGCCGCTTCACTCGATAAACGGCATAGCCGTCGCCTGACCAGACCGCCGGCTTTTCGACCGGCAGCACGTCCAGGGCGTACGTCTCGGTGTTCTGCCGCGTGTCCTGGTAAGGATAGCGGCCGGGGATTGCAGGCGTGGTGACGAGATAACGCACGTTGTAGAGCGTCATGAGATCGCCCGCCTGGGCCCGCGCCGCGGCATCGGTTTCGGGCGAGACGTCGCGGTACATCTCTAGATCGGTCAACGCCTTGAAAAGCGGGATGCGGGCGAAGTACGCCATCTTGAACGCCGGCGCGCGGCTGATGTTGCCGCCGATAATCGCCTTGCCATGAGCCGTCTGGAAGTACTGGAGGTTGGTCTGCTCGCTGCCCAGCACGCCGAAGCTGTTGCGCCAGCCCAGCGGCAACTGCATGACCGCGAACTCCCCCGGCTCCGCCGCGATCTGCCGGTAGACCGCGGGGATCGTTGCATCGGTCGTCGGCAAGGGGACGGCAAGGTGTTCGGCGAGGATAGCAATACCAAGCAGTCCAGCAAAAAGGGAGCTGCTGAAGCGAAAAGCGCGGGGGCGGAGGCGCGGAGTTGCGGAGATTTGCGCCGCGGCTCCTGCGCGCCGCGGCTCCTCTGCCCTTCTGCTCAACAGCCATGCCGCCCCATACCCCGCCAACACCGCCAGCGCCAGCATCAGGATCACGCTGTTGCGGTTGGGCGCGCGGTTGCCGTTGACAAACGGGATGAAATGGAGCAGCGTGAACGGGAGTGGGAAGGTGACGCCCTCCGGCAGCATCGTGTCCAGGCTGAACCGGTAGCGGCCATTGATCTGCAGGAGCGGACCCAGGCACAGCACGCCGAAGATCAACGCGTTCCAGATCCACGGCCCTAGCTTCTTGCGTCCCGCCCAGCCGCCAAGCACGGCCAGCGCCAGCGTGACATAACCCAGAAACACGGTGTTGATGTCGCTGAAGCGGCTCTTACCTTCCTCGACCGCCCGCAGCGCGGACGCCCACGCGGTGGTCTCAGTGCTGCCGGCCGCCTGCGCGGGAGCCCCCGTCGTGAGCCCCACCGCACGCGCCAACGGGTTGAGCGCCGTTGGCGTGACCAGCCCGGCCGCGTCAGCACTGAGCTTGAGGCTTTCCCCCCAGCCCGTCAGCGCATAGTTGCCCGTCATGAACTCGCGTGCGACGGGGATCAGCACGGGCGCCCAGAGCAGCGCGGCGATGACGAACGCCACGGCCAGCCGGCCCAGCGCCCCCCAGCGGAGCTTCCATGGCCGCCATGCGGCCAGCACGATCACCAGCGTAACCAGTGCCAGGAAGGCGGCGAAGATCATCTCCGCCAGCGCGGCCAGCGCGAAGAAGAGGCCGGCCATCGCCGCGTATCGCAGCTTCGGCTGTCGCAGCGTCTTCACCAGGTAGAGCGCGTAGAACGGCAGCCACTGGGTGGTCACCATGTCGTAGTGGCCCAATGCCGCATAGATCGCCCGGTTCGAGGCGAAGCCGTAGATAAGGCCGGCAACGAACGCAGCAAGACGGAGGGCGTGGAGCGGGAAGCGGGGAACGCCGGTCTCGCGAGCATCGCCGCGCAACACGGACAAGGCCAGCAGGTAAGCGCCGAAGCCGCTCAACGTCGTCGCCAGCCACAGCGTGACGTTGCTTGCCAGCGGCAGGTTGAACGCCACTTGCAGCGGCAGGGCGATCAACGCGTTGAAGAAATTGTAGGTGTAGAGGATCAGATCAATGCCCAACGGATACCAGATCAGCTCCGAATGCAGCGGGCTGGTGTGCAAATCCAGCAGGGCGTGCTTGAAGTACCAGATGTTCCAGACAAAAGTGGATTCGTCGAAGGCCCAGGTGGCCGTGCCGGGGATGCGCCGGATCGCGTCGGCGATCAGCGGCCAGCTCAGCAGGAGCGCAAGCAGGCCGAAGAGGCCGAGGAATAGCCAGGCAGCGCGGCGGCCCCCCGAAGTTGAGGCCGGTACGGAATGGGTCGGTTCAGGCGTGCTCATGGAGCGGATAGTATCATACCGCGGGATGGTGTGCAAAGCAGGCCCAGGGCGGAGCAACGCGCAAGCGTGTCAGCGCCCGTGCACCGGCGGTCTTGTGTCACGCTTCCCCGACTACCGTGCCGCCACCGCATGCCAGCCATCCGCCGCGTCCGGCCGCGTCACCGGCTGGCCGTTGGCCACACGGAGCAGCCGCAGGCGCAGGCGCTCGGGCCGCCCCGCCAGTTCCGTGCGGTGCCAGGTGATGAAGCTGCCGCCGGACACCCATTCGGTCGGCCGGTAGCTGTCGAACGGCGCCGTGCTTACCTGGTCGTTGGCTGCGATCTCCAGCCGGTAGCCGGGCCATTCGGCCATGTCTGGCCCGGCTGTCTGCCAGCGCAGCCATAGCTCAGCCGCGCCGTCGCTCCCCGTGCGCCAGGCCGCGGCGGTGAGCGTGAGTTGATCGCTGAAGCGCACCGAGAGCGCCTGCTGGCCGAACCATGCTTCTCCCGCCAGGCCAGCCGCCGCAGGCGCGCTCTCGATGATGGTCAGCGCGGGCGCGCCGTCGGGGTCGAGCACGCGATCCCGCTCGCGGCCGTTGGCTGCCAGCCATTCCGCCGCGGGACCGGGCGGAGCTGCGCTGGCGCCGATCAGATAGGTGGCGTGGCTGCCCGGCGGCGGCAGGGGCAGCGCGGCGCGAGCATCATACCAGCTCAGATCGGGATTGCGGTGCTCGAAGTATGTCTGCACCGTCGCCTGCTCACCGAGCAGCATGAACGTCGGATGACGGTAGATGTCGGACGACAGATAGACGTGCCCGGACGGCGTGTTGTTCGCGAGCCACCGCCACGCCGCGGTCATATCGCCCTCGAACGCATCGAATGTCGCCGCGGCCGGCCCCCACACGCGAAAGTAGTCGTGATACGTGAAACTCGCGTGGACCACCAGCGCGAGCGCGCAGAGGAGCGGAGGAGCGGAGGAGCGAAGGAGCGGAGGAAGGGAGGGGAGGCGATAGACCCCGCGTCCCCGCGTCGCCGCGTCCCCGCGTCGCCGTAGCAGTCCTGCAACCGTCAGCAGCCCGATTGCCGGGAAGAAGTACACCCCGGGGATCACGCCGAGCACGCGCGGCAGGGTGGGAAAGCGGTCGGTGGCGAGAAACGACGGCAGCAGCAAGGCGGGAAACCACGTCAGCAGGAAGAGCGCGGCCGGTCGTTTCCAGCGCCACGCCAGCGCGCCGATGCCGATCAACGCCAGGAGCGCGGTCAGCGCGTCGAACACGGCGCGCTTCGGCAGGTTGTAGAAGCGCGCGGGGTCGCCGCGGCCGGGCGCGAAGAACTGAAGCACGTTGGCGACCGCGGCCTGCGCCATCCGACCCAGCGGGTTCGCCTCGCCGGTCACCGCCACCTCGCTGGCCCGCTGCGCAAAGCTGCCGGGGTGCTGGATGAAATAGATGCCGAGCGGGAGGAAGACCAGCGCGGCCACAGCAACCAACACGACGATGCCCCGGAACTGCCGCACGAGGATCGCCTCCTCGCGCCGGCCCGTCGCATAGGCGACGAGCGCCTGCAGCACCAGGAAGCCGCCGAGGAAAAACGGAAAAAACCGGCTGGCGGTGTAGAAATGCGTCGCCAGGCCCAGGAAGAAGCCGCTGAGCGCAAACCAAAGCAACGTTGGACCGTTGGACCGTTGGGCCGTTGGAACGTTCACCGCGTGCCAGAACGCGGCGAAGGCCAGCGCTCCGCACAGCGGTGTGAAGACCCCGCGGATGCCGAAGCGGCTGAAGTGGACGTGCCAGTAGGAGGTGGCGAGGTAGAGCGCAGCGAGCAGCGGGATCATGGACTGGTAGATCGGTAGATCGGTAGATCGGGAAACTGGTGTACTGGTAGAAAGGTCACGTCTCCCCAGTTTCCCAATTCCCCAGTTTCCCGATTTGCCAAGTTCTCTTCCCAACCAATATGTCGCGCCCGCAGTCAGGATGCCGGCGATGGCCGAGGGCAGGCGGAGCGCCAGCGGGGTGACGCCCAGCAGCCGAAACATCCCCGCCACGATCCACATGTGCAGCCCCTCGCGGCCGAAGTTCGCCGGGAAGAAGACCGCACCGCGGCCGGCCAGGATGTCCAACGCATCCAGCCCATCCGTGGCTTCATCGCCGAACAGGCCGGGCGGGATCGCGCCGAGCTGCCACAACCGGAAGAACCCCGCGACCAGCACAATCAGCGCAATGTGCAGCCAGGGGTTGGTGAGCCATGTCAGACGCGGTGACGGGGCGACGCGGTGAAGGGGCGAATTCCCCGTGTCCCCGCGTTCCTGTGACGCCCTGTCGCCGTGTCCCAGAGTCACCGCGTCACCCTCACCCGTCCCAGCACCCACCGGTGGTGCGCCCAAATCTGCTTGACACGCCAGGGGATGCCCAGGCGTTCCAGCCAGGCGTATTTCATCACCCGGTCGTAGAGGCTTGGGTCACGGCCCAGGTAGTAATCCATGGTGGACCAACGCCAGCCTTCCCCCTGGAAGCGACCCTGGAGCTTCTGCGAGCGGATGCCCAACCGGCCGAGCAGCTCGCTGGCGGGCATCACGGTGTCGGGCCACGGCGGCACGTCGAGCACGCCCTGATCCATGATTTCCACGCCCAGCGCCTCCAGCTCGCGGCGGATCATCGCGATGTTGGTCCAGCGCTCGTCAATCTCCTTGACGAACTCCGGCTCCGCGATGTATTTGCGGAACTGATAGCCCACCTGCACCGGGTTCGGCACGGCAACGAAGATGAGCTTGTTGGCGCAGCGCACCATCTCGCTGAGCAGGCGCAGCGGCTCCTTTAGATGCCACAGCGCAGCCCAGTTCCAGATAAATTCGAAGCTGTGGTCGTCGAACGGCAGCTTGCCCCAGTTGTCGGCCTGGACGAACCGGGCGGGCAGCCCCAGCTCGCCCCAGATGCGCGCCACGCCGACCAGCCGCTCGGCGTCGTCATCCACCAGCGTGACCGACGTCTTGATGCGCGCCAGCGCCACGCTGTTAATCCCGCTGACGCCTGCCATCCCGTACAGCGGCGCCTCCAGGACGGTGGAGAAGCCGTATTGCCCCTTGAGATAGAGCAGGAAGTTGTTTAGGACAAAGCGTTCATAGACTAGGCCGAGGCCTTCGTTGTAATCGGTCAGGTATTTCTTCCAGGTGGGTTCAGTGGTAGGCATTTTCTCGTCTCTGCGCTGAAATTCCGCATCAAACCGGATACGGTGCGAAGTCTACCACGACCTCCCGTCTTCGGCAACGTCGAGGCAGATTGGCCGAAGCGCGACGAGTGGGATAGAATGACGAATCACGAATGGCGAATCAGCGAATGGATCAAGCCACCAGCCACCAGCTACCCGGTTCCAGCTTCCAGCACCCCGTCCTCATCACCGGTGTGACCGGCTTCATTGCCGGGCACCTGGCGGAGCGGCTGCGGCGGGAGGGCGCACCGGTGCGCGGGACGGCGCGGCGGCCGGACGCTGCCGCATGGCTGAGCGAACAGGGCGTCGAGGTGGTTCAGGCGGACCTCAGCGATGCCGGCTCGCTGCGCCGCGCGGCTGCGGGATGCGCGGCGGTCGTTCATGCGGCTGCGTGGACCGGCGGGCCGGAACTGGCGCCGGAGGCCGGCTATCGCGTCAACGTCGAGGGCACGGCCAACATGCTCGCCGCGGCGCGGGAGGCCGGAATCGAGCGCTTCGTCTACATCAGTAGCGTGGCGGTCTACGGCGTGAACCGGGCGCCGCTGATTGACGAGGCCGCGGCGACGCCGGTCGTGGGCCAGGCGTATCCCGACAGCAAGATCGCAGCCGAGGCGGCCGTGCGGGCTGCGGGCCTGCCGCATGTGATCATCCGCCCCGCGTCCACCTATGGCCCGCGCGGTACGGCCTGGACGGTCGGCCCGATCGAAAATATCAAGACCGGCCGGTTGATCCTGCTGGGCCGCGATGCTGGTCTGGTGACGCCGGGCTACATTGACAACGTCGTGGACGGGCTGCTGCTGGCGCTGAGCCATCCCGCCGCGGCCGGTGAGACGTTCAACCTGTGCGACGACCGCGCCGTGACCTACCGCGAGTTTTACCTGGCCTATGCCCGGATGCTGGGCCGGCGCTCCCTGCCGACCGTGCCGGGCTGGGTCGTAGCGTTTGCACGTTCGGCGCCGGCGGGTGTGGCCCGGCGCATCCTCGGCCGGCCGCCCATCGGGCCGTGGAGCCTACACTTTCGGCGCAATCCGTCGCAGTTCAGCGTGGAGAAGGCGCAGCAGCGGCTGGGGTATGTGCCGCAGGTGAGCTTTGCGGAGGGGATGCGGCGGACGGAGGCCTGGTTAAGGAAGACGGGATACTTGTCCTGACATCCGCTTTCCGCTATACTGGCTTCCATGCGGATTTATCTGGAGTCGCTGGGTTGCCGGCTGAATTACGCCGAGATTTCGGCGCTGGGCCGCCAGTTGGCCGGCGCGGGACACGAGATCGCGGATTCGGCAGACGATGCTGATTTGTGTGTGGTGAACAGTTGCGCTGTCACCGGCGAGGCCGCGCGGCAGAGCCGGCAACTGGCGCGCCAGCTTGCCCGCGCCAACCCGGCTGCTCGGCTGATTGTCACCGGCTGCTACGCCACGCTGGAGGGCGAGACCGTCGCCAACCTGCCGAATGTGTCGCTGGTGGTGGGCAACGCGCACAAAGATGAACTGCTGGCGTTGATCCAGGAGGCAGAATGCAGGCGTCAGGAGCCGACGAGCAGCGCAAGGGACTCTGAATCCGCGCTTGATGGTCCCACGAAAATTGCCATCGGCCGGCGGCCATCGGCTGTCAGCACCTCAGCGCGCACCCGCGCCTTCATCAAGGTGCAGGATGGCTGCCGGAATCACTGCACGTTTTGCATCGTGACCGTGGTGCGCGGGGATGAGCGCAGCCGGCCGATCCCCGAGGTGGTGGCCGAGGTCAACGCGCTGCACGCCGAGGGCTACCAGGAGGTCGTCCTCACCGGGGTCCACCTGGGCGGCTATGACGATGACGGTCATGATCTGCGTTTATCTGGACCATCGGTGTCATCTGCGTTCCGTCTCTCAAGGAGCGGGCTGCGGGCGCTGGTCGAGGCGCTGCTGACCGACACGACTATCCCGCGGCTGCGGCTGTCGTCACTCGAACCGTTCGATCTGCGGCCGGATTTTTTCGACTTGTGGGCCGCCAGCGCGGGCCGGCTGATGCCGCACCTGCATCTGCCCGCGCAATCGGGCAGCGACGGGGTGCTCAAACGGATGGCCCGACGCAACCGCGCGGCTGAGTTTGAGGCATTGGCTGCGGCCGCCCGCTTGGCGATCCCTGGCCTCACCATCACGACCGATTTGATCGCCGGTTTTCCAGGGGAGACCGAGGCTGACTTTGCTGAAACGGTTGAATTTGCCCGTCGGCTGCGCTTTGCCCACATCCACGCCTTCACCTTCTCGGCGCGTGCGGGCACCGCAGCCGCGCGCCTGGGCAACCACGCGCCCGAAGCGGAACGAAAACGCCGCACGCGCATCCTGAACGAGCTGGACGCTGAGCTTGGCGCCGCGGTGCGCCACGCCTTTGTCGGCGGGACGCGGCCCGTGCTGTGGGAGCACCGCGATCCCGCGCTCCATGCCCAATCCGGCGCGGGAGACGCAACGGTTGGGGTTTGGTCCGGACTGACCGACAACTACCTGCGCGTGTTTGCAGCCGTTCCAACAGGCGTGGATTTGCACAACCGCATCACGCCCGTGCGTCTCACGCGCCTGGAAGGCGATGCGTTGTGGGGCGAGCCGATCGTGCCGGAAGCAGCGTCGTAGAGCGGCCGGTTTGATCCGTTCGGTCCCTTGTTGACCCGGTTATCTGATTTACTTGTCTACTTGAGCAGGAGTGATACATGACTCTCGAAGAACGTCTCGATGCTGACCTGAAAGATGCGATGCGCCATCACCAGGACACGCACAAGCTGGCGATCCGCGCCGTCAAGACCGCGATCACCGAGGCCAAAGTCGCCGGGACTGAGGCGCGCACCCTCACCGACGCGGATGTGCTTGCCATCATCGGCAAGCAGGTGAAGCAGCGCCGCGATAGCATTATGGAGTTCGCTAAGGGCGGCCGCCAGGATCTCATCGCCCAGGAAGAAGCGGAGATTGCCGTGCTGGAGGTCTATCTGCCCAAGCAGCTTGGCGAGGCGGAGATCCGTCAGCGCGCACAGGCCGTCATCGCCGAGCTGGGCGTGTCCGACATGAAGGGACTGGGACCGGTGATGAAGCGCCTTTCCGCCGATCTGCGCGGCATCGCGGATGGGCAGGTGGTCAATCGGGTTGTGCGAGAGCTGCTGGCGGGCTCGTGACGTGCGCCGGGATGGCCGCTGCCCGTTGCTGGTGGTTTGATCGCCATGTCTCCTGACCACGCATCGTCTGTTGAGCCGCTCATGCGGCTGGGGCATCCGCTCACTTCGGAGGATATCCCCTGGCCCGCGCGTGCGCGCGTCCTGGGCATCTGGGCGCTGACCGTTTTGGCGGTGACAGCAATCCTAGTGACGCGCCTGCCGCTTGCCGGCCAGGTGCGCGTCCAGGAGGGGGAAGTGGCCGCGCGCGACGTGGTTGCGCCCCGGCAGGTCACCTATGTCAGCACGATTCTGACCGAGCAGCGCCGCGCCATGGCGGCTAATGCGGTGCCGGATATTTACGATCCGCCGCAGCCGCGCGTTGGCCGCCAGCAACTGGCCCTGGCGAGCCAGATCATTGATTTCGTCACCGCGGTCCGTAGCGATAGCTTTGCGGATGGGGCGACCAAGACGGCGAATTTGCAGGCGGTCACGGCCCTGAACCTCTCCTCGGCGGTGTATGCGCGCATTGTGGCGATGCCGGCGCCCGAATGGGAGCGCATGTCCGCCGAGATGCTGACCGTGCTCGATAACGCCATGCGCGAGGAGATCCGCGAGAACAATCTGGCCGACCAGCGCCGCAAAATCCCCGCGCGGGTCCGGCTCGACATGAGCGATGAGGATGCGGCGATCGTGGCGGCCTTCGTCCAGGCCTTGCTCGTCCCGAACAGCTTCTTCAATCAGGAGCGAACCGAAGAACGCCGCCGGGCCGCGCGCGAGGCCGTTGAGCCGGCCACGCGCACCATCGAGCGCAACGAAACGATCCTGCGCACGGGCGATATCGTCAGCGATCTGGAGATCGAGGCGCTCCAGGAGCTTGGCCTGCAGGGCCGGAGCTGGACCTGGGCCGATCTACAGGCGGGGGGCGGGTTCGTGCTGCTGCTCGGCCTGGTCATGTTGTATTATCTCTGGCGACTGGAGCCGCATCTTTGGTTCGGTTGGACCAACGCCGTCTTGCTTGCCGGATCCATCGTCGTTTTCGTGCTGGCGGCCAAACTGATGATCCCGGCGCGCACGATCCTGCCCTATCTTGTGCCCTATGCTGCGCTGGCAATCATTCTCGCGATCGGTCTGAACCTGCGTGTGGCGCTGGTGACGACGGTCTTGTTTGTGCTGGTGGTCGGGTGGTTAACCAACGCTCGTCTTGAACTGATGGCGTACGCGTTATGCGGCTCGTTGGTGGGGCTGCTCAAGGTGCGGCAAGGCGATCGGCTCGGCAGTTTTGTCTGGGCCGCGCTCTATATCCTGATCACGGATTTGTTGGTGGTGCTGGCCTTTCGGGTGGCCGGCGGGCCGTGGGATGCGCGCGGGCTGATCGAATTGACCGTCGCTGCCCTCATCAACAGCGTCATCACGATCACTGTTGCGCTGTTGGGGCTCTACCTGGCCGGCGCTTTCCTCGGCGTGACCACGTCGCTCCAACTGCTGGAGCTCTCCCGCCCCACGCATCCCTTGCTCCGGCAGCTTCTGTTGAAGGCCCCCGGCACCTACCATCACACCCTGATCGTCAGCAACATGGCCGAGCGCGCTGCTGAGGCGATCGGCGCGAACACGCTGCTGACGCGCGTCGGCGCGTACTATCACGACGTGGGCAAGACGATGCGACCGCATTTCTTTGTGGAAAACCGGGCTGAGGGGACGGCCGATCCGCACGCGGGCCTCGATCCCTATACCAGCAGCCAGATCATCATCTCCCATGTGCGCGACGGGGTCGAACTGGCGCGCAAATACCGGCTGCCGGAACGGATCGTGGCCTTCATCCCGGAGCATCACGGCACGCTCCTGGTCTCGTATTTCTACCATCAGGCGACGCAGGCGGCCGGCGCACCGGAACAGGTGGATAAGGAGCAGTTCCGCTATCTCGGCCCCAAGCCGCAGAGCCGCGAAACCGCCATCACTATGCTTGCCGATGGCGCCGAAGCGATTGTCCGTTCCAAGCGGCCCGCCTCGACCGAAGAGCTGGAGAAGGTCGTCGGCGAAAGCATCCAGAACCGGGTGCTGTCCGGCCAACTGGATGAGTGCCCGCTGACCCTCGCCGACCTGGCGGCTGTGCGCCGGGCGTTTGTGGATGTGTTGCGCGGTCTGCATCACCCGCGCATCAGCTATCCCGCGGAGGCCGTGGCGCAGCCCACGCCCGAGCCGCGCGGGGTATAGCAGACGGAGGAACGCATGGACGTCCCGATCGAAGAAAAAATCACCGTTGATGTGGACGAGCCCTTTGCCGCCGAGGCAGACGCGGCCGACCTGGCACGGGCGATCGCCGCCACGCTGCGCGCCGAAGGCCACCCGGATGGCGAAGTCACACTGGTGATCACCGATGATGCGGCCGTGGCCGAACTGAACCGCCAGTACCGCGGCGTCGAAGGTCCCACCGACGTGCTGTCGTTTGGAGCCCAGGAGGATACGCCCGGTTTTGTTACCGCCCCGGAGATGGCCGCCTATCTGGGCGACATCCTGATCGCCTTGCCCTTCACGCGGCGCCAGGCCGCCGATCTCGGCCGGCTGCTGCGCGACGAGCTCCGCCTGCTGGCCGTCCATGGCACGCTGCATCTCCTCGGCTACGATCACGCTGAACCGGCGGAAGAGGCCGCGATGTGGGCGAAACAGGACGCGATCCTGGCGGGGCTGGACGCCGGGCGATAGACGGCAGACGATGAACGACAGATGATGGACGATAGACGAAAGATGAAGGCTTTCTTGCGCAGCTTCCGGTACGCGTTTGCGGGCATCGGCTATGTCTTGCGGACGCAGCGCAATGCCCGCGTGCATTTGACGATCATCGTCCTGGTGATCGCGGCGGGCTTCTTCTTTCGTGTGTCGGCGGTGGAGTGGGCGATCCTGGCGCTGGCGATGGGGATGGTGTTCAGCGCCGAGATGATCAACACGGTCGCCGAGTTGGCCGTTGATCTCCTGACGCAACACTATCATCCGATGGCAAAGGTGGCCAAGGATGTCGGCGCAGGCGCGGTGCTCGTCGCCGCGATCGCCGCGGTGGCGGTCGGCGTGGCGATCTTCGGGCCGCGGGTGTGGAGTTGGTTGGCTCGGCTACTCTAAACGTTACCAGGCAGAGGAGATCACCATGACTCAAATGACCAAACGTGAACGGCTGCTCGCCACCTTCGCCGGGCACGATGTGGATCGGATCGCCGTCGCGTTGTGGCGCCATTTTCCCGGTGACGATCAGCGGCCCGCCGATCTGGCCGCGGCGACGCTGGCGTGGCAGGCGCAATACGATTGGGACTTTATCAAGATTTCGCCGTCCAGCAGCTTCTGCCTGGTGGATTGGGGCGCCGAAGACCGCTGGATGGGCGGTGATGAAGGAAATCGGCAGTACACCAGGCGGGTCATCAGCCGGCCCGAGGACTGGGCGGCGCTGCCCGTGCTCGACCCGTCTGTGGGCGCGCTGGGGGCCCAACTGCACGCCATCGAGCTGATCCGCGACGGCGTGGGCGGGGCGACGCCCTTTATTCAGACGATCTTCAGCCCGTTGGCGCAGGCGAAGAACCTGGCGGGGAGCGAGCGGCTGCTCGCACATCTGCGCCAGGCGCCGGAGCTGGTGCGCGCTGGTCTGGAGGCGATCACGCAGACCACGCTGCGCTTCGTCGAGGCGTGCAAGCCGCTCGGTATCGCGGGGATCTACTACGCCGTCCAGATGGCGAACTACACGCTGCTGAGCGAAGTCGAGTACCGGGCCTTCGGCGAGCCGTATGACCGGCGCATCCTGGCCGCAGTGGCTGATCTGTGGTTCACGATGGGTCATTTGCACGGCGCGGAGGGGATGTTCGACCTGGTGGCCGCGTACCCATTCCAGGCGTTGAACTGGCACGATCGGGAGTCGCGGCCCAGCCTGGGCGAGGGCGTGCGGCGCTTCCCGGGCGCGGTGTGCGGCGGGCTGGAGCACTGGGACGACCTGCTGCGCGGCGACCCGGACCAGGTGCGCGAGCGCGCGGCAGATGCCGTCACCCAGACCGACGGTCGGCGGCTGATCCTGTCCTCCGGCTGCGTTGCGCCGGTCAACGCGCCGTTCTCGAACCTGCGGGCGTTGCGCGCGGTGGTGGAACACTGACAGTCAGGCGGAAAATAGCACGCTGATGACGCAGAGTCATGTGATTGACCTGATCACTGTCACTGACTCGCCATTCGCTGATTCTTATGCCCTATACCTACTGCCCTCACTGTTCCGCCCCCTTGGCCGACGCCGTCAGGTTCGGCCGGGTGCGCCGTGTGTGCCGCACCTGCGGCTTCATCCACTTCACCGACCCCAAAGTGGCTGTGGGCGCGCTTGTCACGGATGGCGAACGGGTGTTGCTGGTGCGCCGGGCGGTCGTGCCGGCCATCGGACTTTGGGCGCTGCCCGCGGGCTATATGGACGCCGACGAGCTGCCTGAGGAGGCGTTGGTGCGCGAGGTGGCTGAGGAGACCGGATTGGCGGTGCGCACCGCGCGCCTCCAAGGCGTTGCTCCGCTGGCCGGCTGGCAGGAGCGCCGGGGCATCCTGCTGCTCTACTGGGCGGAGCCGATCTCCGGCGAGTTGGCCGCACAGGATGACGTCAGTGAGGCGCGCTGGTTTACGCGATCGGAAATCCCGTGGGCCGAGCTGGCGTTCGAGTCCACGGCTGAGTTTCTGAAGCTGTGGTGCGGGCAAGATTGAGTAGGCTTCGGGGCCAGTCAGCGGCGGTTTGTCTCTTCAGAGGCAAACCGTCGCTTTGTCTGCCCCTCACGGAATCTGCCAGATCAAAGGCAGATAGTGGCGGAGCCGCAGTGTCGGCGTTGCTGTTGCCGTGGGCGTTGGCGTCTCCGTCGCCGTGGGTGTCAGCGACGCGGTTGGGGTGGGCGTCGCCGACGGCTCGCCGGTCCCGGTCACGCACAGGCGCACAAAATCAACCCAGAAATCGGTAGGCTGGCTGTCGCTGTCGTTGCGGGCCTGAAAGACCAGCTCGACCGGGCCGGCGCCGAGCAGCGGGCTAAAATCGGCCGCTTGCATCCGGTAGAGATAGCGATCCCACGGCAGGCCGTCGAACGCAGTGTCGGCCATATTGCCGGTGGTCAGAAGAAGCTGCTTGACCGGCGCCGCGCCGGCCCGCGTGACGACGAAGCTGGCCGTCAGGGAGTCGTCGTACGGAAACGCGGGGTTTGTCCCCATGCCGCTGTCGTAGTCCTCGATCCGGTAAGCGAACCACAGCGTCCCGGCCAGCGGCTCTGCGGGCAGCGTGATCGTGCGTGACACGACGCCGGATGTGTTCGCCCCGCCCAAAAAGTGGAGGGCGTTCGTGCCGGTGTACGCGCGCGTGGCGTCCACCCGCACATCGCCGCTGAGCTGCCATGCGCCCGGCCCAGCCTCAAAATTGCCGTCGGTGATCAGATCCGTGCAGCCGGCCGGCCATTCCGCCAGGGGCGGAGGCGGCGTCTCGGTCGGCGCACTGCCCGGCGTCACCTGGGCGAGCGCACGGCCGGCGTTGATGCGGCCCCAGCCGAAGTCAATGTCGCGCCCCGGCGCGCCCAGATCGTCCACCGTGCCCTCGATGATGCCGCGCACAGCCCCAGGGGTCAGCGCTGGATTGACGGAGAGGATCAGGGCGGCCAGCCCGGAGACGTGGGGGGTTGCCATGCTGGTGCCGCTCATGTAGATGTAGTGGTCGCCGGGGAAGGTGGCGTAGATGCTCACCCCCGGCGCGGCCACATCCACCCAATCGCCGCGCGTCGAGAAGCTGGCCCGGGTGTCGCTTGCGCTGGTGGCGGCCACAGCGATGACGGCGGGGTGCGCGGCCGGGTAGTGATAGGTCTCGTTGCCCGTGTTGCCGGCCGCGGCGACGGTCACGACCCCGTGATCTACCGCGTAATTCGCCGCCATCGCCTCGCCCAGGCTGTAGCTGCTGGCGCCCAGGCTCATGTTGATCACCCGCGCGCCGTTGTCGGTGGCGTAGATGATCGCCCGGATCAGGTCCTCGTACGCGCCGATCCCGCCGCCGAACACATCCACCGGCATGATCGTGACGTTTCCGGCGATGCCCGCGATCCCGATGCCGTTGTTGATGCGCGCGGCGATGGTGCCCGCGACGTGCGTGCCGTGACCGTGATCATCGTAGATTTTGCCGTTGTCGTCCGGGAAGTTCCAGCCGTTCACGTCATCCACGAAACCGTTGCCATCGTCGTCCACACCGGTTCGGCCGTTCTTCTCGGCCGCGTTCTCCCAAACGCCGCCCAGTAAATCCGGGTGCGTCATGTCAAGGCCGGTGTCCAGGACCGCGACGACTACTTCGGGTTTGCCGGTGGTGATGTCCCACGCCGCCGGCATTTGCAGCCGGCTCAGGTAGGCGGCCTGCGGCGATGCGTAGTAGGGATCGTTAGGAACGAAGTCGGTGGAATCCAGGGCGAAGGTGTAGTTCGGCTCGGCCCATTCGATCCCCGGTTGCGCCTCCGCCCGCTCGGCAGCCGCGGCGAGATCGGCCGCGGCGCTGGTCTCCGCCAGGGCCAGGTTGAGTTGCGGGATCGTCCGGAGGACGCGCAGGCCGGCGCCGGCCAGGGCGGCGGCCGCGCCGGATTCGTTTGCACTTGCCGCGCTCGCGTCACTGAGCTTGACCAGCAGCTGCCGCGCCACGTGCGGTGCGCCCCAATCGGGCGCGGGCGGGCGGGGCGCCGATCCGGCGTGCGCCGGCGCCGGTGACGCGGTCACGGCGCTGTACGAGAGGATCAGCGCAGCCGCAATGATGAGGGACCAGCCAGTTCGCAATGACCGATTTGACATGTGCTACCTCTACTTCCCATCACACCTTCACCCGCTCGATGTGCGCCCCTAACGCTTTCAGCTTGGCGTCAATTTCCTGGTACCCGCGGTCAATCTGCCCGATGTTGGCGATGGTGCTGGTGCCTTGGGCGGCCAACGCGGCGATCAACAGCGCCATGCCGGCCCGGATGTCGGGGCTGCTGAGCTCTGCGCCGTGCAGCGAGCCGGGGCCGACGATCACCGCGCGGTGCGGGTCGCACAGGATGATTTTGGCCCCCATACCG
>CAZYGI010000012.1:0-72595 GCA_964647255.1 uncultured Anaerolineales bacterium
CGGCCGGCTTTTCGAGGAAAACGAGTATTTCGTGCCGGAGATGCTGGTGGCCGCGCGCGCCATGCAGGCTGGCCTGACGCTGCTCAAGCCGCACCTGGCGGCCGGCGGCGCTGTGTCAACCGGCAAGGTTATCATCGGCACCGTCAAGGGCGATCTGCACGACATCGGCAAGAACCTGGTGGCGATGATGCTGGAAGGGGCCGGCTTTGAGGTCGTTGACCTGGGCACCGATGTCGCGCCGGAGAGGTTCGTCAAGGCGGTGATGGAGCATAAGCCGCAGGTGATCGGCATGTCGGCGCTGCTGACCACCACGATGCCGAGCATGGGAACGACAGTCAAGGCGCTGACGGAAGCCGGGCTGCGCGATCAGGTGAAGGTGATGATCGGCGGCGCACCCGTGACGGAGGCGTTCGCCAGGCAGATCGGCGCGGACGGCTACAGCACGGACGCCAGCGCAGCCGTTCGCCTGGCGAAGTCGCTGGTTGGGTAAGTTCCGGGCGCGCCGCTCAAGCCAGTAGATGGTTCTGGAGCCGGCAGTTGAACAACTGCCAGCTCCAGCCAATCCGGTGGTTTGTCCATACCGGTTTGGACGGCATGCGGGATACATGGGATATGCCGAAGATCAAGCTTCAAAGCGAGAACATCGTGGCTGAGACGCTGCTCATTCCGCTCTATGCCCGTGCGCTGGAGGCGCGGCAACCCGTTCCGCTCATCCGAGACGAGGCGGCCGCCGCCCTCGTCGAGCAGATTGACTATGACTTTGCGCGCACCAGGATGCACCATCACGACCAGATCTTCACGCTGATGCGCGTACGCGAATTCGACCGTCGGGCGCGGGACTTCCTGGCGCGCCACCCCCAGGCGATCGTCATCCATATCGGCTGCGGATTGGACACCCGCTTCGAACGGGTAGATAACGGACAGGTAACCTGGTACGATCTCGACCTGCCGGAAGTGATCGCATTGCGCCGGCAACTGATCGCCGAGGGCGAGCGACGACGCTATCTCGGCTGTTCCGTCTTCGATGGTTCCTGGTTGACGGCCGCCGGCGCGCAAGCCGGCCGGCCAACCCTTTTCCTGGCCGAAGGTGTCTTCCCGTATTTCGAGGAGGCGCAGGTGAAGGGGCTGTTCCTCACTTTTCTGGAGCGGTTCCCGGGCGCCGAGTTGGTATGTGACGCCATGACGCCGTTGATGGTGCGGGCGAATAACCTGCAACTGCGCTTCTTGCGGGTCGGAGCGCGGCTCCACTGGGGCCTGCGCCGCGGCCGTGACCCCGAGCGCTGGAGCGATGCTAGCTCGGCCGGCGCAGGCATCCGGCTGCTCGATGAATGGTTCTATTTCGATCGGCCCGAGCCCCGCCTGGGCACCGCACAATTCATGCGCTATCTCCGTCCGCTGGCGAAGGGCACGGGCATCTACCATTATCAGCTTGGCAGCTTTGCAGGGCAACCTTGAAAGGCGAATCACCGATGTCCTGGCAAGACCAACTCCGTAGCGATCCGCTGCCCTGGCTGCTAGCCGAGAACGGGCCAGGCGTGCGCTACCTGGCGCTGCGCGATCTGCTCGGCCTCCAAGCCGATGACCCGCAACTGGCAGCGGCGCGCGGCGCGGCCCACCGCGCCGGTCCGATCGCGGCCATCCTCGACCAGATGGCGCCAGCCGGCTTCTGGGTCGAACCCGGCCCCGGCTACAACCCCAAGTATCGAGCCACCGTTTGGTCGGTCATCCTGTTGGCTCAACTGGGCGCCTCGGTGGACGAAGACCCGCGCATCGCGACCGCCTGCGCCTACGTGCTCGATCATGCGTTGACGTCCGGCGGGCAGTTTTCAACGACCGCCACGGCGTCAGGGACGGCTGACTGTCTGCAGGGCAATTTGTGCTGGGCGCTGCTCGAGCTAGGCTGCGCAGATCCTCGACTGGAGGCCGCCTTCGACTGGCTGGCGCGCAGCGTCACCGGCGAGGGGATCGCGCCGCTGGAGGAAAAGGCCGCGGCGGTGCGCTACTACGCCGGCAAATGCGGCCCGACCTTCGCCTGCGGCGCGAACAACAAACTGCCGTGTGCCTGGGGCGGGGTCAAGGTGATGCTGGCGCTGGGCTGCTGGCCCGTAAATCGGCGCACGCCGGCCATGCAGCGCGCCATCGAGCACGGCGTTGCTTTCTTCCTGGGCAGCGATCCCGCGCTGGCTGGCTATCCCAACGGTTGGGCCGACAAGCCAAGCGGCAACTGGTGGAAGTTCGGCTTCCCCGTCTTTTACGTCACCGACCTGCTGCAGAACATCGAGGCGTTGGTCGGCCTTCCAGCGGGTACTCAGGGCGGGGGCTACGGTCGCGACCCGCGCCTGGCCCATGCACTGGACCTCATCCGTGATAAGCAGGATGCGAGCGGCCGCTGGGCCTTGGAATACGACACCACCGGCAAGACCTGGGTGGATTTCGGCCCCAAGAAGCAGCCCAACCCGTGGGTGACGCTCCGGGCAGCGCGGGTGCTGAAGGCAACCGCGTAAACGGGCAGAGGCCTTTGCGGCGATGTGGAGTCGCTCGGGGCCTGTCCGCCCCCAAAAGGCAATACCTTTCAAATAGGGCATCGGAATCGAGACCTTCGCCGGTGAGAGACCGCCTGAAGGCTCTACTCCAGCCCCACTTGAAAGGTATTGACCTAAAGGTCCGTCAGCCGGCGATCACGTAGCCGGAGGACCAGGCGTGCGGCCCTACTTCGTGATCAGCGGCAGGTAGGTCCGGCGCGGCGCGCCGCCGACCGTCACCTGGCTCCCCGCCACGCTCCCCAGCGCCAACGGTTGGCTTTGGCTATTGGCCAGCAGCACGTGCTCAAAGGAAAGCGTCGTCTTCCCCGTCCCCAGGGCGCGGAACCGGATGATCGCAACGTCGCCGCTGCCCGTGGGGCCGGCCGGTGCGCCAAAGCTCCCCGCCCCCCAGCGCACGCGGCCGGTCACGTTGTCAATGGCCGGCGGCGGCGCCAACACGGAACGTCCCGTGCTGCCCAGGAAGGCGCCCTGCGTCACCCCTTCCGCCTGCACGACCGCCGGATCGTAGGTCACATCGGCCTGGAACGCCCCCAGGTCGCTGACATCCTGCAGCCGGATGGTCTGGCTGAAGACCTGGCCCGCCGCAATCTGCGTGCTGACCGGCCGAAGCCCCAGGCTCACCGCCACCACCTGCACCGGCTCCAGCGCCCCGATCGCCGGCTGCCGCGCCTGCCCGCCGCAGGTCGTGTTCCAGGCCGCTGCGATCCGCTGGATATCCCGAATATCAATGGCCCCGTCCGGCGCACCCTCCGGGATCACATCGAACTGCGCATCATAACACGCCTGCCCGGTGTGGCAGTTCCACCGCGCCGCCGCCATCTGCAGGTCAAAGATGTTCACCTGCCCGTCCCCGTTGAAGTCCCCGAAGCAGTTCGTCACCCGCGCCTGCCCATCCTCCGGGCTGACGGCGATGGCGCGGAAACTGGGATCGGATAGAAGGACGCTTTCCAGGTGCAGCGCCGAGACCCCCACAGCCTTCGCCTGGAAGGTGATCGTCGTCAGCACCCCACCACCGCTCGGATAGGCCTTGGTGCCCAGCGACGCAGCGCCAAACTCCGCCCGCCCCGCCACGTTGTCTATCACTGTCGCCACCGGCATCTCGGAGCGCCCCGTGCTGCTCAGGAACGGACCCTGATTGACCGCCGTTACCTGCACGATGGCCGGGTTGTACGTCAGCTTGGCCTCGTAGGCCGCCAGTTCGGTCACACCCTCCACGCTCAGAGTCACGTTGAACGTGCCCCCAAGATTCGCGCTCAGGCTCGCCGGCAGGATCTTCACGCGCGTCCCCCCTACCGGACAACTCGCCGTGAAATTCTTCCCGGTGGCGTTCGGCGGCAGGCTGACCGAGAGCGAGGCCGGCGAGAACGTGCAGCCGCTCTTGGCCGGCGTCACCGTGTAGGCGCCCGCCGCCAGGCTGCTGAACATGTAGCTGCCGCTGGCGTCGGTGGTCGCGCTGTGCCCGGCGCCGTCCGAGATCGTGACGCCGGCCAGCCCCGCGCCATTAGCGGTCACCTGGCCCGCGATCGAGTACACCGCAGGCGGCGTGCCCCACGGGGTCGGCGTCGGCACAACGGTGCAGCTGCCGACGAAGTTCTTGCCGGTGGCGCTCGGCGGCAGGCTGGCCGACTGGGATGTCGGCGCAAAGGTGCAGCCGCTCTTCGCCGGCGTCACCGTGTAGCTGCCCGCCGCCAATCCGCTGAGCGTGTAGTTGCCGCTGGCATCCGTGGTCGCGCTGTGCCCCGCGCCGTCCGAGATCGTGACGCCGGACAACGCGCCGCCCGCCGCGGCGGTGACCTGGCCGGAGAGCGCGTACGTGGCGGTCCCGCAGTTCGCCGTGAAGTTCTGGCCGGTGGCGTTCGGCGGCACGGTCGGCGAGAGCATGCTCGGCGTGAACGTGCACCCGCTCTTGGCCGGCGTCACAAAATAGGTTCCCGCCTTCGTCAGTCCGCTGATCGTGTAGCTGCCGTTGGCGTCGGTGGTGACGCTGTGCCCGTGGTTATCCGCGACCGTGACCGCTGGCACACCTGCACCGCCGGCGTCGCTGACCCGGCCGCTGATGGTGTAAATCTTGTTCGGGTCGGGCGTCTCGGTCGGCGTCACGGAGTCGCCGGTCATCGCAACATCATCCAGGAACCAGATGCTCCACCCGGAGGCGTTGGTCGTTGCGCGGAATGCCAGCTTCACCGATCGGCCCGCATAAGCCGCCAGGCTGATTGTCTCCTGCTTGTAGTCGCTGGCGGAATTCGTAGAGCACAGATCGAACTGCTTGACCACCGCCGAGTCAATCAGCACCTGCCCGACGTCATTGCCGCAAGTATCCTCAGATGTGATCCAGTGCCAGAAGGTCAGCGCCCCGGACGTCGGCACCGTCACGGTCTGCGCAAGTTCGGCGGTTTCGTTGTCGTCGCCGCCCAGAGCAGCGAACCATGAGCCGCCGTGCGCAAACCCCCAGTCGCCGATCAGATCGTAACCCAGGGCGGACGATTCGCTCCAGCCCACGCCGTTCCCCTGCTCGAAATCGCCGTTGACGAGGGCACTTCCCCCCGGATGTGGCGTCTCGGTGGGGACGACGCTGCCGCCGATCGGATTCACAACACTGACGGACAGCAGCAACTTGCCTGAATAGGAGCCACCCCAAGGCATCTGGTGGGTCTCATAGTCCCACGTGTCATGGATATAGACCGTGGATGGATCGGCATAGCCGACGCCAACGATAGAGTGTCCTGCCAGATTGAGAAGGACGGGGTACCCTGCGTCGATCAACGCCTTGTAGTTGGCATAGGTGAACCCCCCGCCGTTGTTATCGGTTTTCTGGCTGTAGCAATCCCCCACGGTATAGCCGCGAGCCTCATAGAACAGCTTGCGTCCGTAGGTGCCATCCACTGACGCAACGCCTCCTGCTTCCATAGCCGCACACGTCAGCCGCGAGGCCGTCGCGTAGAAGCTTGTTCCACCGTCAGGATTGTCATAGGCAGATTGACTAGTCTTCATATAGTCGCCAAACGCATCGCTCCAGGTGTGTTGCGCCCACCCACCGGTGATGTAGGGGTCTTGGGCAGTGCTGTTAGACTTGACCCAATAGTCGTCGATAGAACCACGCGTTGTTCTGCCGTCCGATCCTCTATGTGAAGCCGCGAGCGGATTCCCAGGATATGCCTTACCTTCGCTGTCTGTCCAGGTCGGCCAACCGCTGTTATCCATCGGCATGACACCTCCGTTGGTAGGCCCGGTATAGATGTTGGGAAACCCGTTGCGGTCGAAGTATGCGCCGATCATTGAGGCCGAAACAGCAGAACATCCGAAAACCCAGTCATACGCTGGAACAGAAAGCGTGGAAGCGACCCCCGGCCGGTTGAGCGCGGAGGAGGCCACAGGCACGCGCTCACGTTCATAGCCCGGCGGTGGGTTGGGCGGGCCATTGATCATCATCTCGTCCACCCGCGTGCCGTCGCTGAGCGTGAAGGTCTCAACGCTGTAGTATGGGTTGGGCGGCCCCCCCGCGGCTGAAATTGCTTCGTCGGGTCGGATCTTGGCAATAGGTGCAGGCTGCGTTGAGGGCGTGGGGGGCACCCCAGGATTAACGAAGCGCACCTGGCCGACCTGCAGTCCCTCCGCACCGAGCGGCTGGTTCTGCGGAAGGGCTACGGCGGGCCACTTGCCGAGGAGAGACATTCCAGGCACGGATGGGGTTGGCGTCTCAACCGCAGCCGCGACCCGACCTTGTGAACGGGACAGCACTGCCTGCTTTATGGCCCTAACTTGCGGATCGGCTGCAACGGGCAGAGCTGGCGGCGTAACGGGACCGGCTGCCGCAGATCTGTCCACTCCCATGCTGGCTCCCACTGCGACCAGCAACACGAAGATCATCAAGATACGAACAGTTCGCGTGGTCATGAAACTCCTCCTTGATGGTGTGATCCTGTTTCTGCACTGCCGATGATGGCCCGCCTTCTTCTACATTTATGGCTTCCCCGATGGAGGCGCCGGCTCACCGGAGCAAGGCGCAGACTCCCCGATCTCAGCGCGGATGAACGACCACAGAGCGACTAACCCCGGGAATCCGTGCCGCTCGCCCGTGACGACGTCTTGCAGCATCGCCCGCCACGAGCCACCCGCGCTTTCCCGCCACAGCCGCAACAGATAGGCGTGATACTCCGTCTGCGCGATCTGCCGGCGCTGCTGGCCGTGTTCCAACTCGAAACCTCCTTTTTCTCCGACGGCAAATCCAGAAGGCTACGCCACCCCTGCCCGACGCTGCACATCCTATGCCCCCAGCGTTAATGCAGCGTTACGCGGCGAGCCAACAACTACATCCTGGCCGGGAGACGGTACGAGAAGTTGGCCCGGACGCGTGTCGTCACGGGGTAATTTTGAGAAGCGGCGCACAGATGCTAAAATATCGGCCATGGCGCGCCTGAAGCTGCATTTGCTGGGGCGGTTCCAAGCAACATTGGATGAGTCCCCGCTGGCAGGGCTGCGCTCCGGCAAGAGCCGTGCCCTGCTGGCGTATCTGGCAGGCGAGGCCGGTCGTCCTCATCAGCGCTCAGCGCTGGCCACATTGTTGTGGGGCGAGCACCCCGAAGAAGCTGCCCGGTTAAGCTTGCGCGTAGCGCTTTCGAGCCTGCGCGACACCCTGGCTCCGTTAGGCTCCAGCCAGGGTCACACACCGTTGCTGGAGATCACCCACCAGTCCGTACAACTCAACCCCGTTCCCGAGCTCTGCTGGGTGGATGCGGGCGAGTTTGACGCGCGCCTGGCGGCCTGCGCCAGCCACGCGCACTCTGCCATCACCCGCTGCCCCGCCTGCATCCGCGGCCTCACCGAGGCGGCCGCGCTGTACCGCGGCGATTTCGTGGCCGATCTGGCGGTGGAGGATGGGCCGGCCTTCGAGGAGTGGCGGCTGCTGTGCCAGGAACGGTACCACCGGCAGGCCATCGGCGCCCTGGAGCACATCGCCCAACACGACCTCTCCCTGAACGCCTACGCCGAGGCGCAGCGGTATGCCCGGCAGCTGCTGGCGCTGGAACCCTGGCATGAGACGGCGCACCGCCAACTGATGCGCGCCCTGGCACTGGATGGCCAACGGAACGCCGCGCTGGTGCAATACGAAGCCTGCCGCCGCGCGCTGGCCGACGAGCTGGGCGCCGAACCGGAACCCGAGACAACAGCGCTGTGGGCCCGCATCCGCGATAGAACGCTGGCGCCGGGCGGAGCCTCCAACCTGGCCGCGCCGCTGACGCCGTTCATCGGCCGGGAAACCGAGCTGGAGCAGATTGCGGGCTGGCTCAACCAGCCCGCCTGCCGGCTGATCACCCTGGTCGGCACGAGCGGCATCGGCAAGACCCGGCTGGCGCTGGCCGCGGCCGCCCAGCACCAGGCGCTCTTCCCCGATGGCGTGTGCTTTGCGCCGATGCCCACCACCGAGTCGCCCGATGCGCACGATCTCGCCCTGGCCGAAGCCTTGCAGCTCCCGCTGGCCGCAAATGGCTCGACCCCGAAGGCCCAGCTTCTGGGTTATCTGCGCAACAAAGAGCTACTGCTCGTGCTCGACGATCTGCGAGCAGCGCCGGCCGCGGCGAACTGGACCGTTGACCTGCTCCACCGTGCGCCAAAGCTCAGGATCCTGGCCACGGCCCCGCACCGGCTGAACGTGCGCGGCGAGTGCCTGTTGCGCGTGGCGGGCCTGACGTTCCCCGCTGCCTCCGCTCCGGCCGAGTGCGGCTCAGCGCCCAACCCGTGCTGCAGCGCCATCGAGCTCTTTGTGCAGTCCGCCTGCCGCGTGCAGCCGGACTTCTCATTGACGGCGGACGAGCTTCCTCACGTGGCGCGCATCTGCCAACTGGTGGAGGGCATGCCCCTCGCCATTGAGTTGGCCGCAACCTGGACCCCTGCCCTGACCTGCGCCGACATCGCCGCGGAAATCGCCCGGGATCCGGGGTTCCTGACCACATCGCTGCAGGATGTCCCCGAACGGCACCGCAGCCTTCGCGCGGTGTTTGACTACTCATGGGGGTTGCTGTCCGTGACCGAGCAGATCGCGCTCGGCCGCCTGAGCGTTTTCCTCCGCGGGTTCGATCGAGCCAGCGCCGGCGCAGTGGCCGGCGCCACCCTGCCGATCCTGGCTTCCTTGACCGATAAGGCGCTCCTGCACCGGGAGAAATGTCGGCCAATCGGGGGCGGCGCAGACGATAGCCCATTGGCCTCGCAAAGCAGGGATGGCGAGGCGGGCTGCTTCAGCCTGCACGAACTTGTGCGGCAGTATGCGGCCAGGCGCCTGGCCGAGCTGCCGGGCGAGCCGGCCGCCACACAAGGCCGCCACAGCAGTTACTTCCTGGCCTTCCTGGCAGATCACCAGGCGGCCCTGATCGGCGCCGGTCAACTGGAGGCGCTGGCCGAAATCGCGCAGCAGAGCGAAAACGTCCGCGCAGCCTGGGATTGGGCTGCGGCGCATGGGCGCTGGACGGAGTTGGAAACGACCTTGCCCGGCATGTTCCTGTTCTGCTACATGCGCAGTTGGTTCCCGGAAGGCATGACAGCATTTGGCCGCCTGGCGGATGCCCTCGCCGATCGAATTGACGCCCGACTGGACGCCCTCTACGGCTCTGCGCTGGCAAGCCAGGGCTGGTTCGCCTTCCTCACCGGTCACGCTGAGCAGGCACAAGCCTTGTTCGAGCGCGGTCTGGCCCATCTCCGCGCGGCGAACGCGGGCCCCGCGCTGGCTTTCATCCTGGCCTATCACGCCGCGATGGCGCTGCACCAGGGCGACGTCGCCGCCGCACGGGCAGCCGCCACGGAGAGCCTGGCCCGCCATGAGGCAAACGGCGACTGCTACGGGATAGCGATCGCATGCGACATCCTCGGCAAGGCCGCGCACCAGGTGGGAGACTACGACGAAGCGCGGCGGCAGTGCCAAAGAAGCCTGGAGATCGCCCGGACACTGGGCAACCGCTGGAGTATGGCCTTTTCGCTGGAGCTGCTGGGGCGGATCAGCCTCGCCCAGGCGAACTGCCGCGTCGCCGGTGAACTCTTCGCGGAAAGCCTGGCCATCCGGCGGGAGATGCACGATCGGCGGGGCTGTGGGCTGACCCTGAACCTGCTGGGCGACGTTCGCCTGGCCTGCGGCGCCGACGCAGAGGCCGAGCGCTGCTACCGCGAGGCTCTGGGCATCTTTCACGCGTTGGGCTACCAGCCCGGCAGCGAGCATGCCCGGACCGGGCTGGCCGAAGTCCTGGGCCGCGCCATGAAAGGCATTTGAACCGTGCACACCCTGATTTCAACCTTTATCCTGGAGGCGTATCTCCGGCGGCAATTCGAAGGGCGTTTTTCGGCGGCCAGCCTGTCGCTGGACGTCGCGGGGTTCACCGCGCTCACCGAGGCGCTGGCCCGGCACGGCCAGTCCGGCTCAGAGGCGTTGGCCGACGTGATGAGCACGCTGTTCGAGCCGCTGGTGCAGAGCGTCCATGCCCAGGCGGGCTTCCTCACCCACTTTGCCGGCGATGGCTTCACTGCCCTGTTCCCGGGGCCGGAGACGCGCGCCAATCGCCGCGCGCTGGCTGCCGGATGGGCCATCCGCCAACACCTGCGCACCCACCCGGAATGCGCCACGCCCTTCGGCGCGTTTCCCTTGAGCGCGCGGGTCGGCATCGCCAGGGGGGAGGTGACGTGGGGGATCTTGCCCGCCGGTGAGGGCCTGCCGCTCGCCTGGTACTTCAGCGGCCCCGCGATGGTTGACTGCATCCGTGCGCAACAGCAGGCCGGCCGCGGCGAGGTCATCGTGAGCGACACCCTGGCTGCATCCGCGCAGAAGTGGCTCGCCGCGGCGGAGGACGGCTCGCCGGCGCCCGCTGTGCGCGTGACTCGCCTGGCGCCTGATCGGGAGCCGGTCCACGAGGCGGCGCAATCCGCGCCCGCGCCAGCGCTGGCGGATGAGGTGCCCGTTCCCTGGCCACCGCTGCCTCGCGACCGGGGCGCGTTGGAAGAGGCGGCCGCGCGCTTCCTGCCGCCGGCCGTGCGCGAACTCGCCGATGGCGGGGAACTGCGCAACGCCGTTGCGGTCTTCCTGGCCGTCAGAGATGTGCACGATCGGGAGACCCTGGCGGCCTTCATGGCCGTCGTCTTCGATCTGCAGCGCCGGTACGGCGGCTACCTCAGCAACATTGACCTGGGAAGCGATGAGTGCAGGGTGCTGCTCTTCTGGGGCGCGCCGGTGGCGCACGAGAGCGATGTCGAGCAGGCGCTCAACTTCGCTCTGGATGCGCAGGCGCGCGGCGGCCGCCCCCTCCGGGCCGGCATCACCTACCGGGTGACCTACGCAGGACGGGTGGGCGCAGCGCGGCGCGCGGATTATGTCTGCTACGGCCAGGGCACCAACCTGGCCGCCCGGCTGGTGGCGGCCGCGGGCTGGGGTGACATCTGGCTGGACGAGGCGATCGCGCGCCGCGTGGCTGCGCCCTCACGCACGGCGGCCACCCACTTCACGGTCGAACCCCTCGGCGAGCGGATGTTCAAGGGCTTTGCGGCGCCGCAGCCCATCTTTGCGCTGTGCGGGCGGCGGATCGCCATGACGTCGCTGCGCTTCTCAGGCCCGTTGGTGGGCCGGCAGCGCGAGCTGGAGCAGGTCACCGCGGCTATGGAACCCCTGCTGGCGGGCCGGCCGGCCGGCATCATCGCCATCTTGGGCGAGGCCGGCATCGGCAAGAGCCGCCTGGTGCACGAACTGCGGCAGCGGCTTGGCGCGGCCGCGCCGACCGGCCGGCCGGCGGTCACCTGGTTCGATTGCCCGGCCGACGAAATCCGCCGCTACTCGCTGGAGCCGTTCCGACACCTCCTGCGCGCTTACTGCGAGCAAGCCGCAGCCGGGAACACACAGGCTGACGCAGAAAACGCGCGCCGCTTCAGCGAAAAGCTGGACACGCTCACCGCCGCGACGCACGATCCCGGCCTGCGGGCCGACCTGGAGCGCGGCCTGCCGTTCCTTGCCGCCCTGGCTGACCTGCATTGGCCCGACCCGCGCTACGACGAGGCGGAGCCCAAGGCGCGCTTCGACAACACGCTGTCCGCCCTGCAAGCGTTCCTGTTGGCCGAAAGCCGCAGCCGGCCCCTGGTGTTGGCTCTGGAGGACGCCCACTGGCTGGACGCCGACTCGATCCAATTCCTGCAACGGCTCACCCAGGCGCAGCACGACGCGCCCCTGTGCATCCTGCTGGTCAGTCGCGAGCCGCTGGCGCTCGCCGGGTACGACGCCGAACTGCCGCGGCACGAACTGCGCCTGGCGCCGTTGACGGCGGCCGAGTTGAGTGAGTTGGCCGGGGCGCACCTCGGCGCGCCCGCGGCCCCGGCGTTGCTGGATCTGCTCCAGGCGCGCACCGAGGGCAACCCCTTCTTCGCCGGGCAGTTGCTGCGCCACTTGCAGGAGCAAGGCTCGCTTGCACCGAACGCCGCGGGAGCGCTCGCCGTCACCGGCCACGCGTCCCTGCCGGCCGACGTGCGCGGCGTGCTCATCGCCCGGGTGGACCGGCTGGCCCCGCCGGTGCGGGATGTGGTACAGCGCGCCGCCGTGCTGGGCCGCGCATTCGAGACGACTGTGCTGGCGGAATTCGCGCCGGACGGCCCGGCGCTCGACACCCGGGTTGCGGCCGCCGCCGACGCAGGGATCTGGGCGCCGCTGGATGCCATCCACTATCAGTTCCAGCACGCGCTGCTGCGTGAGGCGGTCTACGACATGCAGTTGCGCGCCCGGCTCCGCCAGCTCCACGGAGCGGCCGCCGTCGCACTGGAGCACATCCACGCGGCGAGCCTTGCGCCCTACTACGGCGACCTGGTGTATCACTACGGTCAGGCCGGCGAGGCAGCGCAGGAGCGGCATTACGCCCGACTGGCCGGCGAGCGGGCCGCGGCCCAATTCGCCAACACCGAGGCCGTCACCTACCTGAGCCGGGCGCTGGCGTTGACACCGGAAGACGCCGAGGCCGAGCGCTTCTCGCTGCTGTACACCCGGCTGCTCGTCTACGACCTGCAAGGGGCGCGCGACGCGCAGAAAGCGGACCTGACCGCCCTGACCACGCTGGCGGAACGCCTGGACGACGCCGGGCGAGCAGCAGTGGCTGTGCAGGCTGCACGGTATGCCTACATGACCGGCGATTACCGGGCCGCAGTGCGCGAGGCCGGTCGCGCTGCGGAAATGGTCCCCGCTGGCTCGGAAACGGCGACGCGGGTGCACCTGGTCTGGGGCCAGGCGCTGAGTTGGATGGGCGAGTACGCAGGCGCACGCACACAACTCGCCGAGGCGCTGGCCGGCGCGAAAAGCAATCATCTCGCGATGGTGGAAACTCACTGCTGGTTCAACCTGGGGATGGTCTCCTACAGCCAAACTGACTTTACACGCGCCCGCGCAGAGATCATCGAAGCCCAGCGCGTGAGCCGCGCCTGCGGCGACCGCCGGATCGAGGGCATGGCGATGGGCATGTTGGGCAGCATCACCTATGACCAGGGGAACTACGGCGACGCCAAAACGTGGTATCAGCAGGCTTTGAGTCTCTGCCGGGAGATCGGCGACCGGCCGAACGCGGGCATCAGCCTGGGCAACCTGGGGAACATCGCCCTGTACCAGGGGGATTACGCCGCGGCGCAGGCCTACGCCTCGGAAGGCCTCCCGATCTGCCGCGAGGTGGGGAACCGTTACGGTGAAGCGGTCATGCTGCACCTGTTGGGGCAGATCGCTCGCAACCTGGGCGACTACCCCGCGGCGGCCGCGTATTACGAGCGTTCGCTGCAACTGACGCGCGAGATCGAGGGGCAGGGCGAAGCCGCGGATGCGCTGGCCTCGCTGGGCCTCCTGAGCCATCAGATTGGGGAGAACCGGGAGGCCGAACGCCTCAGCCGAGAGGCGCTGGCCACGGTCGAACCGCTGGGCGAGCAGCACATCCGCGCGAACGCGCTGACCGCCCTGGGGCACGCCCTGGCCGCGTCGGGCGACCTCGCCGGAGCGGCCGCCGCGCACCGGGATGCGCTGGCGGGCCGCCGCGCGGCCGGCGAGAAGACCCGCGCGCTCGACAACCTGGCCGGCCTGGCCGAGATCGCCCTGGCCGAGGGCGACCTGGCCCAGGCCCGGCAGCACGTCGAGGAGATCCTCGCGCACCTGGCCGCGGCCCCGGCCGACGGCGCCGAGGAACCGCTGCGCATCTACCTGGCCTGCTGCCGGGTCCTGCATGCTAGCGGCGACCTGCGCGGGGCCGACATCCTGGAGACCGCGCGCGGCCTGCTGGCAGAACGCGCCGCGAAGATCACCGATCTGGCCCTGCGGCGATCGTACCTGGAGAACGTGCCGGTCCATCGGGTGCTGGCGCAGATAGCAGACCCATAAACTCCTACGATGGCACCAAATCCCCTCGCCCCGCCCTGCGGCAGTCGTACTTGGAGAGTGTGTCAGTCCAGCGGGCGCTGGCGGAGGGGCGAGGGCTCCCTGCCCCTCCAGGGTTCATTGTCCGAACCGGCAGACTCCTAGCAGGTTTGAGTATGCCGGGCTGCTCACTTTACCGTTAGCCGCGATGGCATACACCGTGTCCTGGAACGTGCCACAATACGATTTCCGCGTGGCGACGTCGGAGCAGTCGTCATAGGTGGACACGGTGCCTGGCGCACGGATGTCATTGAGAAATGGGGCAGTGCCGCCTGTGCTCAACCGGAGGGAATACCCAACCGGTGCAGCCGCTGGTATACTGGTCGCGGCGGGCTGCCAACTTACGCGGATACAGCGATTCGGCAGCTCCCGGATTACGACGTTAGTCACGGGCAGGGGCGACCAGTCACTTTGGGGCGCCACCTTGACAGGACACTGAAACTGCCCATACAGCACGTAGAATTGGCACTGCTTGTCGTAAGAATTGCCGCCTCCTTCGGCGAAGTCTACCTGCATTGCATTCCCGGAGATATCGCCGCTGAAACGGACCGACGTCCCCTCGGTGAAAGCGATGTGCAGCCGGCTGGCATCCGGATAACTGAAACTGGCGTCGGTCAGGGGAAAGCTCGAGTAGTCAGCCTTGAGCAGGTTGTAGCCGGCGCGGAAGAGCAGGCCATTCATCTTCTCCAGCACTTCTCTTTCGGCATCGCTGCGCGGATAGGGCAGCGGCGTACTGCACGGTCGCGGGCCGGAGTAGATGTATAGGCTTGCCGAACTGAACATGCACTGACCGGTATCCAGACCAAAAATCGTGCCGCGCCCCATGGTCGTCAGCGCCTGGCTTACCTGGGCGAAAGCCGAGTTGAGGTCCGGCGTGCGCGTGGGCGTTGGCGTCGGCGTCGGTTCGGGTGTACGCGTCCGGGTGGGTGTCGCCGTGGGTTGGGGTGTGCGCGTCTGTGTGGGCGTGACGGTCGGTTGGGGCGTGCGCGTCTGCGTGGCGGTGATGCCCGGGTTAGATGTGCGCGTCTGCGTTGGCGTCATAGTCGGCGCCTGGGGCGCGCTGTCACCGGGGGCCAACGCCAGGGGCAGGTACGACTTAGCGGCGGCCGCCAGGCCCGAACCGGCCACATCCAGGGTCATATCGTCAATCGTGAAGCCCGGATAAGTGACCGTCTCGTCACTGACAAAGGCAAAGAGGATCCACACCCGGCTCACGCCCAAGCGGGCGCCCAGATCAAGGGTCAGACGGTAGTAACCGTTGCCGGCGGAACCCTCCGTGGCGTCGCCGCACCAGCCCCCGCCTGCCAGGTCACTGTCATTGGTGAAGCTACCCACATACAGGTAATCGGCGCAAGCGTTGCCTAGCGTTTCCGACTGGCCCCAAACATAAAAGGTGAGGCTGGCCGCCGTCGCCTGGCTGAGATCAATCGGGCCATACGCCGCCCAGGTGTTTGCGTTATTGGGGTAGTCGCTGCTGCAGGCCAGTCCCCCGCCCTGCGCTCCCCCGCCGACAGCCCACCCCCCGTAGGCGCCCGTGTGCGGGTGACAGTTGCTCCTGCCCCAGGTGTACTCACCGCCGTCGGTGCTGCTGCTATCGCCCGTTGACCAGCCGGCTGCAGGCCAGGCCGCCTCGAACCCCTGGTTCATAGCGGCAGCCGCCGGCTGTTGATTCAGGAGGACGCCTGGCAGCACAGGCCGCTGAGAGATTGCTCTGAGCGCCACCGGCGCCACCGGCTCCGGGTTTACCGCTGGAGCGCCCGGCAGCAGGACAGTCGGTGCGGCCAGCGCCGCAGACGAGGCGGCGCCGAACACGGCCAGAAACAGCAAAAGGACGCTGAAGCAAACGAGAAGGAGTTGAAGGCGCATAGGGGTACCTCCGTGATTATTCCGGTGATCATGTCACCCGAACTGCCCGGAGTGTACCCAGCCAGCGTTAAAGGAACGTTACGCGGCGCTGCACGCATGCAGGCGCAAGGCGCCGATCACGGCCGGCACGCAGCCTCCGATGATTCGCCGGCCCTTGCAGGCGCGAGCGGTTAAGAATCGGCGAGCCGCCGGGCCTGCGTCTCGTAGGAGCGCATCACCCATTCCGGTGGCGCAGACAGTGTGCGCAGTAGTTGGTCGGCCTGCTCCAGAAGGCTGCGCGCTTCGGCGGTCCGGCCGCCATCCAGCAGGAGCTCGGCCCAATTCAGAAGGGAGCTGGCCGCAAAGGCCGCTTCGCCGCAGAGCTGGTACAGGTCGGCCGCCTCTGCATAGGCCCGGGCCGCCGCGTCGGCTTGGCCCAGGGTCGCCAGAAAGACCCCTTCATTGTTGATCACCCTGGCGAGCCACGGCCGATCGCCCAAACGCCTGAACAATGGTTCAACCATGCGGTGTATCGCCAGCGCCTGGGCCGTCTGGCCCTGGCTGTGCAAGATCACGGCGGCATTTATCTGGCTGCGCGCCGCGTTGATCTCAGCGCCGGCCGCCTCATGCATGGCCGCCGCGCGCCGGAAACAAGTTGCCGCCTCATCCAGACGGCGCTGGAACCGATAGACCTCGCCCTGATTATGGATCGCTATCGCCTGGTCGGATCGGTCGCCCAGGGCTTCATACAGCGCCTCGGCCTCGACATGATCACGGAGCGCCAACTCGGGTTGCCCGCCGCGCAAGTGCACGCTGCCGCGGTTGTTGATCGCGTTCGCCCGCTCGCGCTGGTCGCCGATCTGGGTGAATAGCTCGACTGCTCCCTGGCTGCACTCCATCGCCGCCGTCTGGTTGCCCAGCATCAGATGCAACATGGACAGGTGATTGAGCACGCGGGCGACGCTGGTCCGGTCGTCCAGCCCGCGATAGAGCGCCAGGGCCTGCTCCTGCCAGACCAGGGCGCGGCGGCTATCGCCCAGGATGCGCGCCAGGCTGCCCAACTGATCCAGCAATTGCGCCTCAACCGTCGGCTGCCCCAACCTCCGGCACACGGCCAGCGCCTCTTGCAGCACCTTTTCCCAACCGAGCCAGTGCCCGCGCAGATCAATCATCGGCCACATTACCGCGACAAGATCGAGACCCGAAGCAAATGCCAGCGGTTCCAGCAGCGCCTGCCTAACCGCCTTGGTCAAGTTAGCAAACTCCGACTCCAGCGCGGTGATATCCTGTCCCTGTTGTCTGACGAACGCCAACCAACCGGCCGCGTTACGGGCGATGCCGAGACGAAAACGCTCCAGATACACGGAGGTATCCGGGCCATCGGTGCTTATGCTGGCGCCTGGCGCATCCCACCCCATCTGCTGCCCCCAACGTTCATCTGATCGGACGCTTCGATGCATCGTGCAACCGAGTTTAACCATCCTGAAGTATTTTGCAAACGCGACGTAGCGAATCCTCGCGAATAAAACGCCCACCCCCTGCGTTTAACTCATAGATTCAGACAGCGCAATGGGCGTATAATAATCGCATGATGAATGACATCCGAACCGCTACTGAGGCCGATCTGCTCAGCCGCAGCCAGCAAGGCGATCAAGCCGCGTATGGCGAGCTGGTGCAGCGCTACTACCGGCTGGTCGCCACGGTGGCGTTCCGGTTGGGTTTGCGGGCGGACGCGGCGCAAGACGTGACGCAAGAGGTCTTTCTGCGGGCCTGGCAGCAGTTGCCCGGGTTCCGGCCCCAAGGCGAGCGCAGCTTTCGCGCCTGGCTCTGCCGCATCAGCCACAACCTGACAGTGGATGTCCTGCGCCGCGCCCGGCCCGAGGCGCTCCTGGATGAGGAGCCTGTCCCGACGCTCCAGGGGCGAGACGGCAACCCGGCGGCGGCCTATCTGCGGGCGGAGGCGGCTGCCGAAATGCGAGCTCTGGTAGCACAGCTGCCGCCCGCCTGTCGGATAGTGCTGGCGCTGCGCGAGTTCGAGGGGTTGTCGTACGGCGAGATCAGCCATGCCCTGGACATCCCGCTGGGCACCGTGATGTCTCGCCTCAGTTATGCCCGGACCGCGTTGCGCAAGGCGTTGGCGGCGCGGGCCGATGCAGTTGCCGTTGTGAGGTGACCGATGGAAGATAGCTTCAAGGGGCTGCTGCCCCGCTACTACGACGGAGAACTGACGGGGAAAAGCGCCCGCGCAGTGGAGCTGCATCTGGGGACGTGTGCTGCGTGTCGGGCCGAGTTGGAGGCGCTGCGCTCACTGTCGGCCACGTTGGCGGCGGCGCAGGAAACGGCCGCTCCCGCGGACGCCGGGGCGTTCTGGCTGGCACTGCAACCCAAGTTGGGCAGCCAACAGACCGCTATTCCCTGGCGGTCCTGGCTGCCGGGGCTGCTGTTGCTGGGGTTGCAGGGGGTTCTGGCAGCCATCGGCACGCTGCTGGCAATCCGTCCGGTGCTGAGTTGGCTCACAGGTGGTGGCGCAAGCCTGCCGAGCCTGCCGGTGCCGGGCCTGCTCCCGATCGGCCTGTTCGGCTGGGCCGGTGTGCTTTATCTGATCTGGCTGGCGGCGTGGTGGTCGCGCAATCATGCCGCGCCGAATCCATCATATGCGTGAGGACGCAAGGAGACAAGAATGAATCACAGTGCTTTGCTCAAACGTGCTTTCGAGATCACGAAACGCTACCGGGTGCTTTGGCTCTTCGGCATCCTGGTCGCACTGACTGCCGGCGGCGGCTCGTCAGGGGGCGGCAACTCAGGCGTCAACTTCGGCCAGAATGACATGCAGAACGGGAATTGGCCCCACTGGCAGCCCGTCGAACAATGGGCCCAGCAGGTGAAGCAGTGGTTTGACCACTTCGACCCCAGCCGCTACGTCGGCCTGTTCATCGCCTGCTGCTGCCTGCTGGTGATATTCGCCATCGCGGCGTTGATCGTGCAGTACGTCGCCCGCGCCGCACTGATGCGCAGCGTGGACCAGATTGAGACGACCGGCAGCGCGCCGACGTGGCGCGCGGGCTTTCGCCTGGGCTGGAGCAACCGGACCTTCCGCCTCTGGCTGCTGGAGTTGATCGTCGGCATCCTGGCGATGCTGGCCGTGCTCGTGCTGATCGCCGTGGCCGCGTCGCCGCTGCTCCTCCTGCTGATCCGCAGCGATGCGGCGCGGGTGATCGGCGTCATCCTGACCGTGTTGCTCGGGCTGCCGGTCGTCTTCCTCCTGATCGCGGCATTCATCGCGCTCAGCGTGCTGGGCCAGTTCTGGGCGCGGGAGATCGTGCTGGGCGACCGGAGCATCGGTGACGCCATCAGCCTGGGATATGCGCAGGTGCGCGGCCGTCTGAAGGATCTCGGCGTGCTCTGGCTGCTGATGGTCGGCGTCGGGATCGCGTTTGCGATCGTGCTGATCCCGATCGTCCTGATCCTGCTGGCGGTGGCGGGTCTGATGGGCGGCGGGTTAGGCTATGTCCTCTACACCCTGTCCGGTTCAGTGGGCTGGGCGATCGGCATCGGCCTGCCGATCTTCCTGCTGATCCTGGGGATTCCGATGACCTTCGTCAGCGGGCTGTACGAGACCTTCAAGTCCAGCGTGTGGACGTTGGCCTACCGCGAGGTGGCGCCGCTCGGCTAACACGTCGTTGAGTTGGCTTCGCACGCACGAGCCTGGCGTTTGACTGCTCAACGCAGTCAAGCGCCAGGCTCGTGATTTCTTGGCGCACGAAATACGCGGCTCCCGTCAGGTCTGGCCCGCCGCTGACTGCCACAGGAGCGGCAGCCAAACCTTCCGCGTCACCGTGCAGGTGACGGTCGGCGACGGCGTCATAGATGGCGTCGGGGGCGGCGTTGGAGTGGTCGTCTCTGTGGGCGACTGAGTGGCCGTGCGGGTGGGCGTCGGCGTGACCGTCGGGAGGCTGCTGAAGGCGACAAAGTCACGCACGGCTTCTTCAGCGCCGACGGGGTGCCACCAGGTGTACTGCGGCGGGTCGAACGTGTAGCCGGCCAACACCGGCCGCACGCTGATCGTCTCGTCGCCCGGCAGATAGATCAGGTCCGTTGCATAATATCCCTCAGCATTCGTGGTCGCCGAGATGACCGGCCACGCGTAAGCGGACAAGAACACCTGAACCGACACGCCGGGGATGCCCGATCCCAGCGCGCTGCCCAGGCGCACATGGCCGCGCACGCTCAGTCCTGGCACCGGAGGGATGGGTGTAGCAGTCTCCGTCGGTGTGGCGGTCGGCATAGCAGTCGCCGTCAGCGTGGCGGTGGGCGTCGGCGTCACCGCCGGCATCACATACCGGACATCCAACCGGGCGCTGTTGGTCGCGCCCGAGTCATACGTCATCCAGTTGATGAAATGAACGCCAGAGATCACCGGATCAATCAGCAGCGCCAGGTTGTTGCCCGCCTTCCAAGTGCTCTGCTTGACGATCTCCTGTACGATCGGCGCGAGTTCCGGCGAAGCGGTCGTCTGGGTGACGGTGCCCGTGATCAGCCAGGGCACGCGGGCGGTCGTGCGTGGCCGAACGTTCGGCCATGGATTCGCAGGGTTAAAATCGGCTGCCTGTCCGCTCGCCTCGCCGGCGACCTCCACCACAATCGGCTGGCCGGTCTGGAAGCCATAGGGCAACAGGGTCAAGCGAGCCGACGTGATTTGCGCGCCGCGCGGGATGCGCACGTCGCGAAACAGCAGCCCGTCCACATACCCCACATATGGGACGGCTGTGCCGGTGATCCCGCCCATGCGCACGTAGTTCCGATCATTCCACAGGTCGGTCGTGCTGCCCAGCACCACATACGCGTCATCCATGCAGTGCCCCACCTGTCGCTGGATGAGCCCGCTGGCCGGCGGCGTGCCGTTGTACGGCGGCAAAGGGGTCGGTGTGACCCGGCAGCGTGAAGTCGGCGTGCTCGTCGGCGTGCCGCCGGCCGGTGGCGCGCCGACGTAATGCAGGATCACGCCTCCGGCTCCCACGGCCCAGCCGTTGGACGCCGAGGTCATCGCGACGGACTTGAGGGATTGGAGGGTCGGGCTGGCCGTGCTTTGCCAGTCCGCTCCGGTCCAGTGGTAAATCACCCCGTTCTCCCCCACGGCCCAGGCGTCGTTTTGAGCGACCAGCGCCGCCCCGTTCAGCGACGAGGCAGGCACAGTGGGCCACTGCTGGAGTGATTCGAGATTGACGAAACCCTCGCCCACGGCCCAACCGCCGTATTGCGCGTTGGCTGCCACCGCATTCGCCGCGATCGGGCTCTCCACAAATTCCCAGCTTGTCCCGGTCCAATGCCGCAGCATGGGCGCATCATAGAAATCAAACGTCGCCATCCAGCCGTAATCAGCCCCGGACATCGAGACGGACATCGGCTTCAGGCCGTAGTCCCAACTGACATCGTGAACCTGCCAGCTCGCGCCATCCCAGCGGAGAACATAGTTCCAGCCGAGACCGTAGCGGTCGGGCCGGAAACCCACGGCCCAACCGTCAGTGTGCGAGACCATGGCGACCGATCGCAGCCACGTGTAGGCTGGGGTGGTCACCTCTTGCCACGCACTCCCATCCCAGTGGAGGATGACGCCCATGCCGGGACCACCAAAGACGCTGCCATCCCCCACTGCCCACCCATCGCTGGCCGAAATCATGTCCACGCCTTTGAGCGAAGCGGTCGTCGGGCTGCTGACCTGCTGCCACCGAACGCCGTTCCAATGCAGGATCGTGCCTTCGTCGCCCACCGCCCAACCATCCGTTGCCGAGATCATGTCAACGGCGTTAAGCGTTGCGGCACAGGACCCACAACTGAGATCCACCTGCCATGCGCCGGCCGTCATGGCCTGAGACGCAACCGGACCGGGATCAGCGGCGCCCAGCACGGAGGGTGCGGATACCATGAGCGCAGCGCAGAGGAGCAGGAGCACACCGCAGAACAGGGGCACAAAAGGCTTCATCGCTCACCTCCTCGTGAGATGGATGGTAGGGGACACTCCAAAGGTGCGATTTCTGGTGCTCACCCGCCCCGCCGCAGCAGCTTCCGCAACTGCGCGCCGGTGTGCGAGCCGGCCGCGTCCGCCACAGCTTCCGGGGCGCCTTGCGCGATCACCTGTCCGCCGGCCGTGCCGCCCTCCGGTCCCAGATCAATTACCCAGTCGGCCGCACGAACCACGTCCAGATTGTGCTCGACCACGATGACCGTGTTGCCCGCGTCCACCAGACGCTGGAGGAGATGCAGCAGGTGGGCGGTGTCGGCCGGGTGCAAGCCGGTGGTGGGCTCGTCCAACAGGTAGAGCGTGCGGCCGGTCGCGCGGCGCGCGAGCTCTCGGGCCAGCTTGACGCGCTGGGCCTCACCGCCCGAAAAGGTCGAGGCGGTCTGGCCGAGCTGGAGATAGCCCAGGCCGGTCTCGACCATCAACGCCAGGCGCGCCCTGGCAGCAGGCACATCGGCAAACAACAGCAGGGCTTCCTCGATGGTCATGTCGAGCACCTGGGCGATGTCGTAGCCCAGGTGCTTCACCGCCAGCACTTCACGTTTGTAGCGCCGGCCGCGGCAGGCCCAACAGCGCACCAACACATCCGGCAGAAAGTGCATCTCTACAGGGAGCACCCCCGCGCCCTCGCAGCGTTCGCAGCGGCCGCCGGGCATATTGAACGAGAAGTGTTGGGCGGTCAGACCGGCGGCGCGGGCGGCCGGCTGCGCCGCAAAGGTTTCGCGGATCGCGGTGAAAGCGTCGGTGTAGGTGGCCGCGTTGGAGCGCGTGCTCCGGGCGATGGGGGTCTGGTCAATGGTGATGACTTTGTCCACAAACTCCCAGCCGGTGATCCCGGCGTGCGCGCCCGGCTCAGCGGTCGCGCCATAGAAATGCCGACGCGCCGCCCGGTCGAGGATGTCGAACATCAACGTGGATTTGCCCGAACCGGAGACCCCGGTCACAGCCACCAGCAGCCCGGCTGCGGCCTCGCCCGCGCGCACCGGCCGTGCCCGCAGCGGGAACCGCACCGTGATCCCGCGCAGGTTGTGTTCCGTCGCGCCGTGAACGGTCAGGAACGGGCCGGCGCTATCCGGCGAGCGGTGCGCGGCCGGCGCGGTGACCTCCGTTACGGCCGCGGCGCGCAGGTAGCGGCCGGTCTGCGATGCCGGCGCGTCCGCCACCTGCGCAGGTGTGCCCTGGGCCACGATCTGGCCGCCATAGCGTCCGCCGCCGGGGCCAAAGTCCACCACCCAATCGGCCGCGGCGATCAACTCCAGGTCGTGCTCGATGACCAGCACGGTGTTGCCCAGGTCGCGCAGCGCAGCCAGCGTGTGGATCAGCCGCGCGGTGTCACGCCCGTGCAGTCCAATGGTCGGCTCGTCCAGCACGTACAGCACACCGGTCAGCCCGGAGCCGAGCAGCGCGGCCAGACGCAGGCGTTGTCCCTCACCGGCGGACAGCGATGGCGTCGCGCGTTCGAGCGTCAGGTAGCCCAACCCCACCTCCACCAACCGCCGGATGCGTTCAGTCAGATCGGCCACGATGGTCTCGGCAACGCGCCAGTCGTCACCCGACAGTGCGTCCCGCAGGCCGCCGATCCACTCGGCCAAGGCCAGGAGCGAGAGGCGAGAGACCGGCTCCACCGCAGCGTCCGCAATCCCGCCTTCAACTCCGCCCGGAAGGGTGCGGTTTTCAGCTTGGCACTGAAGCGGGGCCACCAGCGGCCGGCCGGCAACGGTCACGGCGCGCGACTCGGGCCGCAGGCGAGAACCGCCGCAGTCGGGGCAGGTGTGCAAGATCAAGAACCGTTCGATCTTCTCCAGGTACTCGGCATCGTGGGCATGTTCGGCGTGGCGGCGCAGCAGTGTGGTGACAACGCCCTCGAAGCGGCCCTTGGCGAGGGTGGGCGGCGGCTCGACAGCGGGGAAGTGCCGGCGAAAGGGGCCGCCCAGCACGCCGTACAACAAAAGGTCCCGTTGGATGGGGCCTAGCTTGCGCACCGGCAGCGCCGGATCGAACTCAAAGCCGTAGTGGCGCCCGGCGGCCACCAGCGTCTCGGCAAAGCGCGGGATCGCGTACGTGGCATCCCACCCGGCCACCGCGCCAGCAAGAAGGCTCTTGTCTTCGTCCAACAGGCGGGAGAGGTCAGGGGTGTAAACCGTGCCCAGGCCGGTGCAGGTGGGACAGGCGCCATCCGGTTTGTTGAACGAGAACTGCGCCATGTTCATCTCGGGCAGCGCCGCGCCGCAGTGCGGACAGGCCACCAACGCCTCGCCCTCTCCGCCGGCCAACTCCGGGGCAGCCGGTGCGTTCGGTCCCGAGAGCTCAGCCGTCTCGCCGGCCCAAAGCGACGGACCGTCATCCCACAGCCCTGCATCGCCCTCCGCGCTCCGCTCATGCTGCGGCGGCACATCACACCCGCAGCGCGGACAGGGCCGATGGCCGACCCGCGCATAGAGCACGCGCAGATAAGTGAAGACCTCGGTTGCCGTGCCTACGGTCGAACGCGGCGAGTGGTTTGCCAGCCCTTGCCCCACGCTGATCGAGGGCGACAGGCCGGAGATGCAGTCGAAGGGCGGCTTGCTGGCGTAAGTCACCATCCCCAGCGACTCCATGTATTGGCGCTGCCCCTCGTTATGTAGTGTGTCGAACGCCAGGGTGGACTTGCCCGAGCCGGACACACCGGTGAAAGCCACCAGCCTGTCCTTGGGGATTTCTAGCGTTACATTCTTGAGGTTATGCAGCCGCGCGCCCCGGATGAAAATAGAAGACATGCCGGAACCTCCAGTTACGCCGCCGCGATCCTCCGTCAGCCCTTGAGCCCGGTCATCGCGATCCCCTCGATGAACAGGCGCTGCGCCAGGAAAAAGACGATCACCACCGGCAGCACGACCACCAGCGATGCCGCCATCAGATAACTCCATTTGACCTGGAAGCTGCCACGGAAGAAGTTGAGGCCCAGGGTCAGAGTGTAGCGGGATTGGTCCTGCAGGAAGATCAACGGCTGGAGGAAGTCGTTCCAACTGGCCTGGAACGCGTTGCCGAAGAAGGCCGGCACGATCAGCGGCAGGAAGGTGTCGATCCAGCCCAGCCGGTTGAACAAGGCGAAGAGCGGCACCATCGTCACCGGGTAGGGCAGCATCAAGGTGGAGAGCAGCAGCGCAAAAAAGTACCCCTTGCCGGGCGCGCGCAGCCGCGCAAACCCATAAGCCACGATGGTGCAGGACAGCAGATGTCCAACGATGGCGCCCAGGCTGATGAGCAACGTATTGAGCGCGTACCGCCCAAACGGCAGATAGGTGAGCGCCTCGCGATAGTTCGCCCAGCGCGGTGGGTTAGGGAGCCACACCGGCGGGTTCGCCAGCACCTGCCACTCAGGCTTCAGCGACGACGACAGCATCCAAAAGATCGGCAGCAGAAAAATCGCCGCGGCCGCGCCCAACAGCCCGTAAACAAGGACCCGCTTTGACGGGATGACGGGCTTAGGCGATTTCACTTTTCGGTCATCCTCCGCTTTCCTCATCCCGGCCTACTCCCGCTTTCCCTCGTAATACACCCAGAACTGTCCGCTGCGGAACAGGACCAGCGTCAGCACCATGATGATCATAAACAGCACCCAGGCAAGCGCGCTGGCGTAACCCATGTGGAAGAACTGGAATGCCTGGCGGTAGATGTAAAGCACGTAGAACAGCGTCGCATCCAGCGGGCCGCCGTTGGTGGCAACGAAAGCGCTGGTGAAGGTCTGAAAAGTGCTGATAACGCTCAGGATCAAGGCGAAGAGGATGGTCGGCGTGATCATCGGCACGGTGATGCGCCAGAACCGCGCGCCGGCCCCCGCGCCGTCAATAGCAGCCGCCTCGTAGAGCTCCGGCGGCACCCCTTGCAGCCCGGCCAGGTAGATCACCATGGCCCGGCCCCAGCCCCAGAACGTCATCAGCAGCAGTGAAGGCAACGCCCAGCGGGGGTCAATCAGCCAGCGCGGGCCCTGGATGCCGATGACGCCCAGGAGAGTGTTGAGCAGCCCGCCCTGCGGGTTGAAGATCCACATCCACAACACCACGTAAGCCACGCCGGCCAGCACCGATGGCAGGTAGAAGATCGTGCGAAAGACGCCTACCGCACGCACCTTCTGGTTGACCAGCAGCGCCAGGGCCATCCCGCCGATCAACTCCATCGGCACGTAGACCAACGTATAAATCGTCGTGACCTTGAGCGCTTGACCGAACAGCGGGTCGCTCGCCATGCGCACGTAGTTGTCAAGGCCGATCCACCGCGGGGGGCTGAACAGATCCCAGTCGGTGAAACCCAGGTAGAGGGCAATGGCCATCGGCACGAGGGTGAAAGCAAGGAACCCGATCAACCACGGCGAGATGGTCAGGTAAAAGGTGATGGCTTCACGGCGGCGTGATGACATGGGTGGGAATAGCAGGTGGGTTAGTTGGTTGGTTTGTTGGTTGGTTTGTTGGTTAGTTGGTTGGTCCACGTGTGCCAACCAACCAACTAACCAACGAACAAACCAGCCAACCGCTTCTGAACCTACTTTTGCGCCAACTGCTCGTCCAGCGCCTTCTGGGCTTCGGCGGCAGCGGTCTTCAACACAGTGGCCACATCGGCAGTCGGATCAATCAGCACGGTTTCCAGCGCCTTGCGCAGCGCGGGATCCGCCGTCTGCCCCCAGTAAGGGGTGGAGACGTAGGCGCGCGGGGCCAGGTGCGACAGCTCGCCGATCCAGACGCCCTCGATGGGGTCTTTGCTCAGCCCGGAGGAGTCGGCCACCGACTTGACTGCGGGCAGCGCCCAATCCTTCCACACCTCAGCGCCGGCCTCACCGGCGTAGAACCTCAAGAAGCGCCAGGCCGCCTCAGGATGCTCGGCGCCCGCGGCGATGCCGAAGCCGCCCCAGAACAACACACTGGCGCGCACCTTGCCGGCCGGCGCCCCCACCACACCCAGGTCAATGTTGGGGTTCGCCTTGTAACCGCCTTGCGGCCACCGCCCGAAGAGGCGCATGGCGGCCTTGCCTTGATCGAACTCGGTGTTGCCTCCGCCCCACATCGCCAGATCGGCCGGAGGCGGCGCCACCTTGTGCACGTTATACAGATCAGCGTAGAACTTCAGCGCGGACTGTGTCTCGGGCGAGTCCATGTAGCCCACGAATTTCTTGCCATCCTCGCTGATCAGCCGGCCGCCGGCCGCCGCCACCCAGTACTCGAAGCCGGAAGTCCATGAGGCCGGGAGCTGGACGCCCCAGACATCGGTCTTGCCGTCGCCGTTGGTGTCTTTGGTCAGCGCCTTCGCCGTCGTCAGCAGGTCCTCCCAGGTCCACCCCTCTTTGGGATACGGCACTTTAAACTGATCGAAGAGCTTCTTGTTGAAATAGACCGCCACCGGCGAGTAATCCTTCGGCAGGAGGTACTGTTTGCCGTTCCACTTGCCGGGATCGGTCAGGCCGGGCAGGTAGATGCCGGTGTCCAGGCCGTCTGCGCTCTTGAGGAAATCATCCAGCGGCAGGAGCGCGCCCTTCTCCACAAACATCGGCACCGCGTCGTCGCCGATCTGCATGATGTCCGGCGGTCGCTTGGCTGCGATCTGGGTCAGCAGGCGAGTGTAGTAGTCGCTGCCGGCCACGGCTTCGAGCTGCACCAGGATGTCGGGGTTAGCCTTCTCGAAACGGCTGATAATCTCCTGGTGGGGCGTGAGGCCCTCGCCGCTGTCGCCGGTGCCGACGCGCAGGATGATCTTGCTGCCCTCGGCGGTGGCCGCGGGCTGGACAGGGACGGCCGACTGCGGCTGCGCCGCCGGGACCGGCGCGCAGCCGGCCAACAGGACGAAAACCGCCAACAGACAAAACAGCGGCCACACCGTCATTCTGAATTTTCTCATCGCTTGAACTCCTCTGCCTCAGGATTTGGTCTCGACCATTCTACACCAACACACCGGGTGCCCGCAAATGCCCGGCGGCGCGGCGGCGTGGGAAGTGACAAAATCGAGCGTAAGAGGCACAAAAATCATCAGCCCCTGCCTGCTAAACCGGCCGACAGGCCAGCGCAAGCGGCGTAATCGCGCCTTTCACTTTGCGCAACCCGGCGCGCTGATTTCTCGATTTATCTTTTTCGCCGTAGAATAGCGTCTTGTTACACCTGCGGAGGAGAATTCATCCATGGAACTGCTCAAACAACGGATCCAGCGCGAGGGCGTCAATATGGGGCACGGCATCCTCAAGGTTGACTCCTTCATCAACCATCAAGTGGACCCGGCACTGATGCTGGCGGTCGGCGGTGCGCTGGCGGCGCGCTTTGCCCACTTGGGCGCCAACAAGATCGTCACCGCCGAAATCAGTGGCATCGCGCCCGCGTTGACCACCGCCCTCGCGCTAGGCATCCCGGTGGTGTACGCCCGCAAAACGAAGCCCGTCACCATGCACCCGAACGCCATGACTGCTTCCGCGCCATCGCACACCAAAGGCGTGATGACCGAGCTGATGATCTCGCCGGAGTTCCTCGGCCCGCGCGATCATGTGCTGGTGGTGGACGACTTCCTGGCCCGTGGCGAGACGATCCGCGCGCTGGTGGCGCTGGTGCGCAAATCCGGCGCCCAACTGATCGGCATCGGCGCGGTGATCGAGAAGCGTTTCGAAGGTGGCCGCACAGCCCTGGCCGATCTCGGCGTCCCGATCGAGACGCTGGCCGTAATTACCAGCATGGACAACGGGAAGATCGAAATGGAGTGAACAACGATGGACCATGGACAACCGACGACAGGCATCGCACCGGACGCGAAGGTCCAGGGCCCGTCCCGCCAGGAAGCATCGCGTTCGGTAATGGTCAATCGTCAATGGGCGTCCCACGACACCATCGTCATCCTCGACTACGGCTCGCAAACCGCCCAACTGATCGCGCGGCGCGTGCGTGAGCTGCACGTCTACTGCGAGCTGATCCCGTGGAACGCGCCCGCCGAAAGGCTGGCGGCGCTCGCGCCGAAAGGGTTCATCCTGTCGGGCGGACCGAACAGCGTGTATGCGGCCGGTGCGCCGACGTTGCCGCCGTTCGTGCTGGCGTCCGGGGCGCCGGTGCTGGGGATCTGCTACGGGATGCAGCTCCTGGCGCACAACCTGGGCGGCCGGGTGGATCCGGCTGCGCGGCGCGAGTACGGCCATGCCGAGGTGCGCGTCGTGGCGGAAGACATCCCGCTGTGGCAGGGCCTGCCCGAGGAAATCAGCGTCTGGATGAGCCACGGCGACCATGTAGCCGACCTGCCGCCCACCTTCGCGCCCTTGGCTATCACTGCATCATCGGTCGCCGCAATGGGCGATCCGAGCCGCGGCCTCTACGGCGTGCAGTTCCACCCGGAGGTGCAGCATACGGCCCACGGCCGCGAGCTGCTTGGCAACTTCGTGCTCGACATCTGCGGGTGCCGGCCCGACTGGACGCCCGCGAACTTCATCGCCGAAACCACACAGAGCATCGCCCACCAGGTGGGCGATGGGTGCGTGATCTGCGGGCTGAGCGGCGGGGTGGACTCGGCTGTCGCAGCCGCCCTGATCCATCGCGCGATCGGGGAGCGGCTGACGTGCATCTTCGTGGATCACGGCCTGCTGCGGCAGGGCGAGGCCGCGCAGGTGGTGGAGGCGTTCCAACGGCACATGGGCATGAAACTGATCGCCGTCAACGCTGCCGAAGAGTTTCTGGCCGACCTGTCCGGCGTCACCGACCCGGAACTCAAGCGCAAGCGCATCGGCGCCCGGTTTATCCGCACCTTCGAGGCGGCGGAGGCTGAAGCCGCCTGCGCCGGTGAGGCGGGCCACGCGACCTACCTGGCCCAGGGCACCCTCTACCCCGACGTCATCGAGTCCGCCAGCCGGGACGATCAGGCGACGGCGCGCACGATCAAGACGCACCACAACGTCGGCGGGTTGCCCGCGGACATGACGTTCCAGCTCATCGAACCGCTGCGCAGCCTCTTCAAGGACGAGGTGCGCCTGGTCGGCCAGGCACTGGGCCTCCCCGACGAGATCGTCTGGCGGCACCCGTTCCCCGGCCCCGGCCTGGCGATCCGCATCATCGGTGAGGTCACGTGGGATCGGTTGGAGACGCTACGCCATGCCGACGCGATCTTCCTGGAGGAGTTGGGCGGCGCGGGCCTCTACCGTGCGGTATCGCAGGCGTTCGCCGCGCTCCTGCCGGTGCGCTCGGTCGGCGTCATGGGCGACGGCCGCACCTATGCTGACACCATCGCGCTGCGCGCCGTGACCACCGACGATTTCATGACCGCCGACTGGGCGCGGCTGCCCTATGAGCTGCTGGCCCGCATCAGCAACCGCATCGTCAACGAGGTGTCCGGCGTCAACCGTGTGGTCTATGACGTGAGCTCCAAGCCGCCGGCAACGATCGAATGGGAGTAAGAGAGTACTCAAAATCACACGGAGATCGGCCAGTGAGGTGCAATCTGCGCGATACCTGGCGCTTGATCGGCATCTACTAACTCACTACGTTACTATCTCACTCAACACCCCATGCGCAAACTTATTGTGGCCCTGCTCATCCTCGCCGCCGTCGCCGCTGCGCTGTTGACCCCCTCCTATCTGCGCTATCGCCGCAGTGCAGGGGTGATCCCGGCCTGGGTGCGGCTGGGCGGCGCGCAAGTGAGCGCCGCGACGGCCGCCGACGCGGATGCCGCCTTGCGCCAGGCCTTTGAGGAACCGGTCGCAGCGTACTACGGCAGCCAGCGCATCCTGCTCCGGCCACAGAATATTGGCTTTCACGTGGACACCGCGGCCATGCTTGCCGCGGCGCAGCAGGCCGACACCGTGGTCAACCTGGTCCGCTACCTGGCCGAAGACGCGCTGCACCGCCCACCCAAAACCATGGAAATCCCGCTCAAGTACACGTTCGATTCAGCCGCGCTCGATGCCTGGCTGCAGGACGTCGCAACCGAACATGATCGCCCGCCCCAACCGCCGCAGCCGCTCGTGGCGACCCTCAGCCTGGCGCCGGGCCAACCCGGTCAGGCGCTGGATCTCGTGGCGTCCCGCAGCCAACTGCTCGCCACCCTGATCACTGCGCGGGAGCGCACCGTCCACCTGGCGGTCGCTGAAACGCCTGCGCCGCCCATCAATATCGCAGCGCTGGGCGAGCTGCTCAAGGCCCGGCTGGATGAGTTTCCCGGCATTGCGGGCCTCTACCTGCACTTCCTGCCCACCGGCGAGGAGATCACGATCAACGCTGATGTTGCGTATGCAGGCACCAGCACCCTGAAAATTGCTATCCTGGAACAGGTTTACCGGACGTTGGACGCCCCGCCCGATGTCGAGACGAGCAAGATCATCAGCGAGACGATGATGCATAGCGGCAACTTCACGGCGAATCTGATGTTGGGCATCGTGGGCGGCGGGGATTGGGACATCGGGGTGCAGCGGATGAACCAGGCGTTCAAGTCCCTGGGGATGAAAAACACCTTTATGGCGACCCCCTATGACCGCAAGCTAGCCGTGGCGCCCCGCATCGTCACACAGGCGAACAGCCGCACGGACCTGAACACCCAGCCCGATCCTTACATGCAGACGACCCCGCGGGACATCGGCATGGCATTGCAGATGCTGGTGGCGTGCAGCGAGGGCGGCGGCACCCTCATCGCCGCCTACGGCGACCGGATCACCCCGGCCGAGTGCCAGCAGGCGCTGAACTTCATGTCGCTGAATGAGATGAAGGAGATGCTGGTGGGCGGGCTGCCAGGCGAGGCAAAGGCCGTGCACAAGCACGGTTACGTGCCCGACACGCACGGTGACGTGGCCGCCATCTGGAGCCCGGCGGGGCCTTACGTGCTGTCGCTCTTCCTCTATCGGCCCACCTGGCTGGAGTGGGACATCTCCAACCCGACGATGAAGGATATCGCCCGCGCAACATGGGATTTCTTTGTTCAGTACGGCGACAGCTTACAGACCGGCGACCCCCAAAAATAGGGGCGTTCCGAGCGGCTTTCTCGCTCAAAACGCCCCCATGCCTCGATCTCTCAGGATCACCCTTCAGACGCCGGCGGCTCGGCCGGGCTCTCCGGCTCCGCAGGCGCTTCGGGAGCCTGCTTGGACTCCAGCTTCTCCAACAGCCTGCCCAGTTCCTTGTTGAGCACGTCTAGCCCGCTCAAGATGCCCTTGCGGACATCCTCAACGACGTCGCTCTCCTTGAGGTCCACCGCGACCTTCTCGGCCTTCACCTTCAAATCCTTGGCCTGTTCGCCCTCGCTGACCTTCTGGACAGCCTGGCTGATGTCGTTGCCGAACTTTTGCAGGCCCTCGGTCAGCTCGGACTGGATGCGCTTACGATCGTCGCTCTCCCAAGCCGCCTTGATCGTGTCAGCGGCCTGCTTGCCCAGCTTGCCCAGCTCATCGGCGATGTTCTTTTCGACCTTCTGTTCCTCGGACATGGCACCCTCCTGTGACAATGGATGACGCTGGCGCCGGCGGCCCGGCACAGCCACATCATCGGCGATTTCCTCTTTGTATACGCACATCGGGGCAGAAGGTTGCAGACCAGTGCCATGCCCCTGCCGGGGCAAAATCGAGATGAAAATAGAGCGATCAGCGCCGCTCAGCGTTCACACCGCACCTGCGGGTGGGAGCAGGCGTCAACGTCATCAGCGTTCTATTTTCAGATCAGTGGCCACGCTGCTGACCGGGCAGGGACAGATTTGAAAAAACAAACTGCGTCACAAGTCGAGGCTGACCGACCTTGCCAAAACCGGGCTTCCGGTGTATGATGGCGCTCATGTTGAGCCGGACCGCGTGCGTTCGGCTCCTGCTATGTTCTTATGCGTCTGTCGGATAAGGAGTTGCTGGTGATTAAGATCGCGCCATCTGTTCTCGCCGCTGATTTCACCGCCCTCGGCGCGGAGGTGCGGGCAGCGCAAGCCGCGGGCGCCGACTACATCCATGTAGATGTCATGGACGGCCATTTTGTCCCCAATATTACGCTGGGCCCCGCCATTGTGGCTGCTCTGCATCGAGCCACCGGGCTGCCGCTTGACATTCACCTCATGATCGAAGCGCCCGAACGCTACCTGGCCGATTTCGCCGCCGCAGGCGCCACCATCATCACCGTTCACGTCGAGACCTGTCCGCATCTGCACCGCACTGTCGAACAAATTCGCCAGGCAGGCGCCCGGCCCGGCGTCACGCTGAATCCGGCGACCTCGCTCGAGACCGTCGCCGAGATCCTGCCCTACGTGGATCAGGTGCTGGTCATGACAGTGAACCCCGGCTTCGGTGGGCAGAGCTTCATTCCGACCATGACCACCAAAGTGGCGCGTTTGCGCGAAATGATCGCCGCCACCGGCCGCGCGATTGACATCGAAGTGGATGGCGGCATTGACGTGACGACGACCCCGGCGATCGTGGCTGCCGGCGCCAACGTGCTCGTCGCCGGGACCGCGGTGTTTCGCCATCCCGACGGCATCGCAGGCGGGATCGCCGCCATCAGAGCTGCCGCGCGGGGCTAGTTCCGGCGGCTGCTGGAGATCGCAGGGCAATCTCCAGGCTTTAAAAAGCAAACAGCCGACGAGGTTTCGTCGGCCGCATGCCTGGATCGGGCTATGATGATGATTAGGCAGCCTTCTGCATGGTCTTGATGCACTTGGCGCAGATGAACACCCGCCGCTCGACGCCGTCGGCCACCAACCGCTTGTGCTGGATGTTGGAATTCCAGCGGCGCTTGGTATGGCGCATCGAATGGCTGACGTTATGCCCGAACTGCGGCCCTTTGCCGCAAACATCGCACTTTGCCATCTGAGTCCCCCTCGTAAACGCTCTAAGTCTGTACAAATGACAACCGAGCCATACGAGGGCCCGGCCACAGACTGATAGATAGTACCACAAGGGACGGATTCCTGCAAAACCGGTGCATATCTTCTACAGGAGACCGTATGATTGATGAAAAGACACGCGGGCGGATCGAGATTTCGCCCCATGCCATCGCCGCGATCGCCGGAGAAGCTGTATTACACTGCTACGGTGTGGTTGGCGTGGCCAGCAAAAACCTGATCGGTGGGATCGCCGACCTGCTCCAGCCCGACCGTTGGGGGCGCGGGGTGGACGTCCAGGTGCGGGACGGGCAGGTGGCCGTTGATCTCTACGTCGTCATTCAGTATGGCACGCGCATCTCAGAGGTCGCACACAGCGTGATGCACCAGGTGAAGTACGCCCTGGAGCAAGCGCTGGGTGTTCCTGTGGCCGAAGTTAACGTCCACGTGCAGGGCCTGCGGATGTTGAACGATCAGGGAAAGTAAGCACTGGCGATCGTTGGCACGGTCAACGATCGCCGGGCCGGCCAACGCGCCGATTCTCGAAAAACGGCTAAACACCCGGCGGTTTGGAACCCACATCTGCTGCGCGACCGAATCATTTCATGGGGTCTGCCGGCAGATGTTAGGGGCTGTATTTCATTGTTCGGTCTATCACGTTTTTATTGGAGGACTTATCACTTGGCAGCACTACCTTCGCCTGCAGCGCGCAGCGAAACCGGCCAGGAACTCAGCGGCCAGCCCATCGTGATCCTGGACGCCGTTGGTCTGCGCGACCTGCTAAATGCTGGCCTCACCTGGCTGGATCGCCATCACGAGATCGTCAATGCGCTCAACGTGTTCCCCGTTCCCGATGGGGACACCGGCACCAATATGTTGCTGACGATGAGGTCGGCGTGCGGGGAGTCAACCGATAGCGACCTTCCCAGCGCAGGCGCGGTTGCCAAGGCTGCTGCGCACGGCGCACTGATGGGCGCGCGCGGCAACTCCGGCGTCATCCTGTCGCAGATCCTGCGCGGCATCTCGCGCAGCATGGGCGATCACTCGGTGGTCACCGGTCCGCAGTTCGCCGCTGCGCTTGCCGAAGGCAGCCGCATCGCCTACAAAGGCGTCAACCGGCCAGTGGAAGGGACGATCCTGACAGTGGCGCGCGAGGCCGCCGCCGCCGCCGAAAGCGCCGCCACCCTGGACAGCGATCTGCGCTTCATCCTTGCCCGCACGGTCCGCGCGGCGGATGAGGCAGTAGTGAACACCCCCAATCAATTACCCGTGCTCAAACAGGCAGGCAAAGTGGACAGCGGCGGCAAAGGCTTCTTCTATATCCTGGAAGGGATGTACCGCGCACTGACCGGCCAGAAGGCCGAAGGCGAAGGGCCGGCGCCGGCCGCCCCGGAAGCGATCGCCGCACCGAAACCCGTCAAAGGCAATCGGGAATTGCCCGCCCCGGTCTACGGCTTCGATGTACAGTTCCTTGTCGAAGGGAAGAACCTCGACGTTCCGGCCATCCGCCAGCACATCACAGCGATGGGAGACTGCCCGCTGGTGGAGGGCGACGAAACCCTGGTCAAAGTCCATGTGCACGTGCCTGACCCCGGCGTGGCGCTGACCTATGCCATCAGCCTGGGGTTTGTCACGGACGTTGTGGTCGAAAACATGGACGACATGCAGATCCCCGACATGCCGCCCGGGTTCGATCCGGTCCCGCCGCGCTTCGAGGAGGTGCCCGGCGCGGCTGCCTCGAGGGGGGCGGAGGAAATCGGCCCCGTCGAGGGCATCGGCCTGGTGGCTGTAGTTCCAGGCGCCGGACTGGCGGGCGTTTTCCGCAGCCTCGGCACCCATGTCGTCGTCTCCGGCGGACAAACGATGAATCCGAGCACGGCCGATCTGCTGGACGCGATCCGCAGGCTGCCGGTTCATGAAGTGATCCTGCTGCCAAACAACAGCAACATCCTGATGGCCGCCCAGCAAGCCCAAGCGGTGGCCGCCACCGAAGGCAAAGCGGTGCGCGTGGTGCCCAGCAAGAGCCTGCCCCAGGGCATCAGCGCGCTGCTGGCCTTGAACCCGCACAGCGGCCTGGAGCACAACGCAGCCGCAATGACCGCCGCCCTGGGGCATGTGCAAACCGGCGAAGTCACCCGGGCGGTGCAAGACGCGCACTTCGACGGGATTCAGGTGCACGTCGGGGACTTCATCGGCCTGCTGAATGATACCCTCACGGCAACCGGCCCGACCGCGACGGCAGTGGTGCAGCAGCTCCTTGAACAAGTCAATGCGGCCGAGTTAGAAGTGATCACGCTCTACTACGGCGAGCCGGTGAGCACCGATGAGGCGCAAGCGCTGCGGGACGCGCTCCAGGAGCACTATCCCGACCAGGAAATCGAGGCCGTGGACGGTGGCCAGCCGTTCTATCACTATATCATTTCCGCGGAATAAGAGGCGACACCGTGCCACCCGTCAAAATAGTCACCGATAGCAGCGCACATTTGTCCGACCCGAACCTTGTGGCTGAGTTGGGCATCGAAGTCATCCCGCTCACCGTGCGCATCGGCGGGCAGACCTACCCGGAGCGGATCAACCAGTTCGACGAGACGTTCTTCAAGAAGCAGGCCCAGAACCCCAAGCTCGTATCGGTCGAACCGCCGGCCTTGGGGCAGGTGCAGGCCCTGTTCAAGCGGCTCGGCCAGATGACCGACAGCGTCGTCTGCATTCATACGTCCAGCGCCCTGCATGATGTGGCGGAAGTGGCGCGCCAGGCGGCGCTCAGCTTCATGGGACGGCAGCGCATCGTGGTCCTCGACACACTGACCGCCTCCGCCGGGGTCGGGGTCATCGTCGAGGCGGCAGCCAGAGCTGCGGCCGCCGGCGCGACGCAGGCGGAGGTCGTGAAGATTGTGCGCGGCATGATCCCGCACCTCTACGCCCTCTTCCTCTCGGACAGCCTCGAATATCTGGAAGCCTGGGGCCGGCTGGGGCCGGCGCAGACGATGCTCGGCACCATGCTGAACCTCAAACCGATCACGATGATGGAAGATGGCGACTTGATCCCTATCGAAAAAGTGCGCACCTATAACCGCGCCGTGGACAAGTTGCACGATTTCACAGTCGAATTTCCGCACATTGAGCAACTCTACCTGGTGCACAACGGCTTCGAGACCGAGGCCGCGCAGTTGCTTGAACAACTTGAGCTCGCCTTTCCCAACCATGACTTCCCGGTCATCGGCTACCCGCCTTCGTTGGCCGTCCATATCGGCCCCCGCGGCCTGGGCGTGATCGTCTATGAAGGGACGGATTAGCCGCATAACACCTTATGTCAGATAACGCCATCTCCCGCCTCCTGAAGGTCCTGGCCCTGGAAAAGAAACAGGGCTGTCGCAATAAAGCCGTGATCGGCGGCCTGGACAAGTTCGTCAGCCGCTGGGAACCCGCCGCGCGCGCTGAGACCAACAGCCCCGCGGCGATCAATGAAATCGTTGCGCTGCTCCTGGGCTATCCGACCCTCGAAGACACCACCGCTCGCGCTCGCATCCTGGATCTGGTGATCCGGCGCGCGTTGGAACTGTCCGGGGAAAACGCCGCGCCGTCTTCGGCACCGGTTGTCCCGGAAAACCCGGTGCCGACGCCCGGCGCTGACGAACGGCTGCGCGAACGGGAGCCGCTCGCGCCGGTCGTAAGCAAGCCAATGGGTGCCGCGCTGGCGGACATCGCTGTACCGCCGCCCCTGCATCCGCACGTGACGAAGCCCAGCGCTCCGTCCGAAATCCGGCCCGCGGCACCGCTCCCCGCGTCGATCGAGCCGCGCGCGACCGCCGCCCCAGCGCCCACGCCGGTCCCCGCCGAAACGCGGCCCTCAACCCCGCCCGCGCCCAAGCCAACCGCCGAGCCGCGCATGGCGCCGCCCGCCGATCAGCGGTCGGTCCCCGCTGAGCGACAACTACCGGAACGCGAGCCGGGCCGTGCAGCCATCGCCCCAGCGCCGCGGCCCACGGCGCCCGGCTTCGGCCTGGAAGCGCCCGTCATTCGTCTGCCCGGCGTCGGACCAAGCTATGCGCAGAAGCTGGGCAAACTCGGTGTCCACACCGTGCGCGACCTGCTGTACCTGCTCCCGCATCGCTACGACGACTTCACACAGCTGCGCACGATTGACAAACTCAAATGGGGCGAAGAAGTGACGGTCATCGGCACGGTGTGGAGCCTCAAGACGCGCATCATCGGCGATGATCGCCAGATGGTGACCGCTGTCGTCGGGGACGGCACGGGCGAGATGCAGATGACCTGGTTTAATCCTTATGTCGAGCGTCGTCTACGCACGGGCTACGCCTACGCCTTCAGCGGCAAAGTTGACGCCTTCCGCAACTACCTCGTCATCCGCAACCCGGAATTCGAGCCGTTGGATCGCAACCAACTCAGCACCGGCCGCCTGGCGCCCGTGTACCCGCTGACCGAGGGGCTCACCATCCAGTGGCTGCGTGGGACGATCAAGCATGCGGTGGACGCGTTCGCCGACCAGGCGCCGGATTTCCTGCCGGAAGCGATCCGGAACGACGCCGGGCTGCTGCCGTTGAGCCGGGCGCTGACTCAAATTCACTTCCCGGACAGCCACGAGGCGTTGGCCGCGGCCCATCGCCGCCTGAGCTTCGATGAGCTCTTTGTGCTGCAATTGGGCGTGTTGGCCTCCCGGCAGCAATTCCGCAGCGCGGCAGCCAGGCCGCTGCAGACCGACCCGGACACCCTGGCGCCGTTCCTGGCAGTCTTGCCGTTCGCCATGACCGCGGCGCAACGCCGCGCCCTGGAGGGCATCACTGCCGATCTGCGCGACAGCCACCCGATGAGCCGCATGCTCCAGGGCGATGTCGGTTCCGGCAAGACCGCGGTGGCCGCGGCCGCGTTGTGGGCCGCGGTCGCAAACGGCACACAGGGCGCGATCATGGCGCCGACCGAAATCCTGGCGGAACAACACGCGCGGGCTTTTGGCCGGATGTTCGAGGGGCTGACGCATCCGCTGTTGAATCGGCCGGTGCGCGTGGCCCTGCTGACAGGCAGCCAACGCACCGGGGAGCGGGCCGAGGCGCTGGCTGCGCTGGCGGCAGGCGAGGCCGATATCGCGATCGGCACCCATGCACTGATCCAGGAGAGCGTCGCTTTCCGCGAGCTGACCGTCGCGGTGGTGGACGAACAGCACCGCTTCGGCGTCGAGCAGCGCGCGGCGCTGCGCCAAAAGGGCCTCCAGCCGCACATGCTGGTGATGAGCGCCACACCGATCCCGCGCTCGCTTGCACTGACGATCTACGGCGATCTCGACATCTCGGTGATTGATGAAATGCCCGCCGGTCGCACGCCGATCAAGACCAAATGGCTCGCCTCGAGCCAGCGCGAGCGCGCCTACGATTTCATCCGGCGGCAGGTGGCCGAGGGACGCCAGGCGTTCATCATCTACCCGCTGGTGGAAGAGTCCACCGCCAGCGATGCCAAAGCCGCCGTTGAGGAGCACGCCCGGCTTTCGGCCGGGGTCTTCCCGCAGCTGCGCGTCGGTCTCTTGCATGGCCGGATGCGCGGCGACGAAAAAGAACGTACGATGCGCGCGTTCGGTGCGCATGATCTGGACATCCTGGTCGCCACCTCGGTGGTGGAAGTTGGCATTGATGTGCCAAATGCCACCGTGATCGTCATCGAAGGCGCAGAACGCTTCGGGCTGGCGCAGCTGCACCAGTTCCGCGGCCGCGTCGGCCGGGGGGCGTTCCCCTCCTACTGCATCCTGATCTCGGACGCCGCCGAAGGTGAGAGCGTCAAACGGCTGCAGGCGCTCGAAGGAAGCGCCGACGGCTTCGCGCTGGCGCAGATTGATCTCGAGCTGCGCGGCCCCGGCGACTTCTTCGGCACGCGCCAGAGCGGGCTGCCGCCCCTCCAGGCTGCTACGTTGGGCGACCTGCGAACGCTTGAAGAGGCCCGGGCCGCGGCGCAACGGCTGTTCGCGGCCGATCCGACGCTGAGCCAACCCGAGCACCAAGCCCTGGCCGCGCACGTGGCAGCCTTCTGGCAAGGCGCCGGCGACGTCAGTTGATCCAAACACAGGAACAACCATGATCCGAGCCCTTTACCCGGGAACATTCGACCCAATCCACAACGGCCATGTGGACATCGCTGCCCGCGCGGCCAACCTGTTCGATGAATTGGTCATCGGCGTGTACGATAGCCCGCCGAAAAACATCACCTTCGACACACCGCAGCGCCTGGCTCTGGTGCGCGACGCCTTGCACCACTTGACCAATGTACGCGTGACGCCGTACACCGGGCTGACCGTCTCTTATGCCCACGAAATCGGCGCCTCGGTCATCGTGCGCGGGCTGCGCGCCATCTCGGACTTCGAGTTTGAATTCCAAATGTCGCTGACCAACAAAAAACTGGCGCCGGACATCGAGCTGGTGTGTTTCATGACCAGCCTTGAGTACGCCTACCTGAGCTCCTCGATCCTGAAGGAAGTCGCCATGCTCGGCGGAGATATCGCCGGCCTGGCCTCTGTGAGTGTCCAGACCGCGCTGCACACCCGCTTCGCCGGGCTAAACCGGGAAGCCCTGCGCACCGTGCCGCTGCGGACCTCGCGCGATTGAGCGAGCTTGGGATCGGCATTTCGTGATCATTAAAGGAGTACGCCGCCGTTATGCAATCTCTGATTGATGAACTTGAGAACCTGATTAATACTGCCATGCGGATGCCGGTCGGCGGCAAATTGCTCATGGACGAGGCTGGCCTCCGGCGTCTGATTGCGGAGATGCGCGCCACCGCGCCCGATGAGCTCAAAGTCGGCCAGCGGATCGCGAGCGAGCGCGAGCGCATCCTGGCCGATGCCCGGGCCCAGGCGCGGCGCATCGTCGAAGAATCGCAGGCGCAGCTTAACGCCCGACTGGATGAGCAAGGCATCGTGCAAGCCGCCCGGCAGCGGGCGCGCGAAATCCAGGCGGACGCTGAACGCTCGGCGGCAGCCCTGCGCACAGACGCCGAACAATACGTCCTCAACCATTTTGCCAGCCTGGAAAGCCGGTTGATCCGCCTGCTGCGCGAGGTGCAGGCCGGCCAGCGCGCCCTCACTCAGCCGCCGGCCGAGGGCGAGGGGGGGCAGCGGCCGGGCGCAGCCTGAAGGGCCGCCAGGCCTCATTTTTGACAGGCCGTCTCCTCTCGCCTATAATAGCCGTCTGGCGCTGAGAGCGCCGTTTTTGCGCGTGGTTAGGACGGGTTCGCTGTGGTAGATAGTCTCAGATTCAATGTCGCTCAACTGCTCCGGGATCCGGTGGGGGCATCGCGCCGCGCCGAGGTCGAGCTCCGGTTGGGCGAGCTCGCGCCGAAAGAGCTGGGCGAGACCCCAGGCCTGGCCGATGCAACGCTGCGGGGCGCCGTTCGGCTGATGCACACCAACGCCGGAGTCCTGACCACCGGGAACTTCCGCACTGAGATCGTCGAGACCTGTGCGCGCTGCCTGGAGCCGGTCACCGTCCCGTTGGAGACCGATGTGGAAGAGGTTTTTGCCCCGACGGTGGACATCCTCACGGGCAAGAGCATCACGCCTGACGAAGAAGATCAGGCGTTGTGGATTGACGAGCACCATGTCTTGGACCTGAGCGAAGTGCTGCGCCAGGATGTGCTGATCGCCATACCGATTACGACCTTGTGTCGCGAGGACTGTCGCGGGCTTTGTCCGCGCTGCGGACAGAACCTCAACGCGGGAACGTGCACGTGTGAACCGGAGCCCGATCCACGTTGGGGACCGCTGCTGAATCTGCTGGAACAAGCCAACTAGTATCTTATCAGTTATAAGGAGTTTTCGACCGTGCCACCTCAGCCAAAACGCAAACTTTCTAAGGGCCGCCGCGACCGCCGCCGCGCCCATGACGCACTCGCACCGCTCAACCTGGTGCGCTGCTCCAAGTGCGGCAGCATGCATCTTCCGCACCACGTGTGCCCCGATTGCGGCACCTATAACGGCGACACCGTCATCGAGATGGAAACCGAAAAGAAAAAAGAGTAAGCGCCGACTCGACAAGAACTGAGGGGGGACCGGGGGCTGCCCGACGTCCCCTCTCTTGTCTATAGGAGCCATGATGACCGCCACCACTGCCTACGTCTTTCCCGGCCAGGGCTCGCAGGCTGTTGGCATGGGCCAGGCCTTGGCCGAGCACTCTCCGGCCGCCCACGAGACCTTCGCCGAGGCTGACCAGATCCTCGGTTTCCCGCTGTCCACACTCTGCTTCGCCGGGCCGGCGGAGATGTTGACGGACACCATCAACGCCCAGCCAGCGATCCTCACCACTAGCATCGCTGCCTGGCGCGCGCTGCGCGCCGCCCGCCCCGAACTGCCAGCGCCATGCTGCGTCGCGGGGCACAGCCTGGGCGAATACAGCGCATTGGTCGTTGCGGGCGCGCTCGCCTTCGGGGACGCCGTTCGCCTGACCCGCGTGCGCGGCCGGCTCATGGCACAGGCGGGTGCGTTGCATCCGGGTTCGATGGCCGCGGTGCTCAAGCTGGACGATCACGTCGTCGCCGAGCTCTGCGCGTTGGCCGCCGCAGATTCAGGCGAAAATGTCCAGGTCGCCAACTACAACTCCCCCGGCCAGGTGGTGATCTCAGGCGGGCCGGGAGGGGTCGCTGCGGCGACGACGCGGGCTAAAGCCGCGGGCGGCCGCGTCATGCCCCTGGCCGTCAGCGTGGCTGCACACTCGACCCTCATGGCTTCGGCTGCCGAACAGTTCGCCGAACACGTTGCGACGATCCCGATCCACGAGCCGGTCACGCCCCTCATCGGCAATGTCACTGCGACGCCGCTGACCTCCACGTCCGCCATCCGGGCGGAGCTGGTCGCGCAGTTGACCGCGCCGGTGCAATGGACCGCCTCGATCCGGGCCATGATCACGGCGGGCGCGACCCGCTTCGTCGAGCTGGGGCCGGGCGCCGTGCTGACCGGGCTGATCAAGCGGATTGACGCCGGCGTCGAGACGGCCAACATCGGGCAACCGGAGGACATCTGATGCTGCAAGACAAAGTCGCCGTCGTCACCGGCGCATCGCGGGGCATCGGCGCCGCAATCGCGCTTGAGCTGGCCGCGCAGGGCGCGACGGTGATCGTCAACCATCGCGACTCTGCGGCACAGGCCGATGCGGTGATCGCTCAAATCGGCGCAGCCGGCGGACGGGCGGTGGCCCTCCAGGCCGACGTTGCCCTCCTCGCCGATGCGCAGCGCCTGATCAAGGAGACCATGGATTGCTTCGGGCGGGTGGACATCCTGGTCAACAATGCCGGCACCACGCGCGACATGCTGCTGCTGATGATGAGCGAAAGCGACTGGGACGCCGTGATCAACACCAATCTCAAGAGCGCGTTCAACTGCAGCAAGGCCGCGCTCCGCCCCATGATGAAGCAGCGCGGGGGCCGGATCATCAACATCAGCTCCGTGTCCGGGCTGGCGGGGCAGGCGGGCCAGACGAACTACTCCGCCTCAAAGGCCGGGCTGCTCGGCTTCACCAAAGCGCTGGCGAAAGAGGTCGGCTCGCGCGGGATCACCGTCAATGCGGTCGCGCCCGGCTTCGTGCCCACCGCCCTGACCGCAGTATTGACAGATGCGCAAAAACAGGCGATGATTTCGCTCACACCGCTGGGCCGTTTTGCTCAGCCGGAGGAGATCGCCTATGCGGTGGCATTTCTCGCCAGCGATCGCGCCGGCTTCATCACCGGCCAGGTGCTCAGCGTGGATGGCGGGCTGGTCATGCAATAAGCCCAGCCGGCTGCGCGGCGGCATAGACAGGCGCGGGTAACGGGAGTGAGGGTAACTATGGATGAAGTTCAAGGCAAAGTAACGATTGCGCCCGGCGTATTGACCATGATTGTGCGGCAGACGGTGCTCGACGAGAGCGGCGTAAGCCATCTCGCGGCGCTGCCGGCCAAGATGCGCGGCCGCGGCGCGGTTGAAGAGGGCATCTTCATCGTCGCCTCCGACGAAGGGGTGAAGGCTGAAGTGCACATCGTCGCCGATTCGCAGGCCAACATGCTCAAGCTCGGCGCCGCATTGCAGGCCAACATCGCCCGTGCGATCGAAGAAATGGTCGGGCTCCCCGTCATCGCGATTGACGTCTTTATTGATGAGGTGGCGGCCCTAACGGCCAAGCCGGCATGACAACCGCACACGCGGGAGGCGAAAGGGTGCATACCCGCAGACAAGCGCGCATCTGCGCGCTGCAAGCGCTTTACGAACTCGACACGACCACTCACTCGGCCGCCGATGCCATTGCCCATCTCCTGGAGGACACGCCGCTGCCCCCGGAGGGCGAGGAATTCGTGCGCGCGCTGGTCAGCGGCGTGGTAAAGAATCGTGAGCGCCTCGATCTCCTGATCCACCGCTATGCGCCAGCCTGGCCGGTGGAGCAGATCGCCATCATTGATCGGAACGCCCTGCGGCTGGCGCTGTATGAACTGAGCAGCATCCCCGACACCCCGCCGAAGGTCGCCATCAACGAGGCCGTAGATCTGGGCAAGCTGTTCGGCAGCGATAGCAGCTCCCGCTTCATCAACGGCGTACTGGGCGCGGCGGTCGCGGCCAACGGTCACGTCGCCCTGCCCGCGTCAACGGCACCGGGCAGCACCGATGCCGTGATGGAGAGCTAGGCGATGGAAATTCTGGGCATCGGCCCGCTGGAACTTGTCCTGATCCTCGTGGTTGCACTGCTGGTCTTCGGGCCGGAGAAGCTGCCGGAGATCGGCGCGAATCTCGGCCGCTCGGTGCGCGAGCTGCGCAACATGTCCCGCGAGATCACGCGGAACGTCAATACGCTCGTCAACGAGCCGGTGGCCGAGCTGCGCAAGCCCATAGACGAAACAAGCCAGGTCGTGCAGAGCATCGCCAGGACCGCCGACACCGTGCGCAACCCAGCCGAAGCGCTGCAGCGGGCCATCGCCGGCCAGTTGGCCACCCAGCCGGCCGCCAGCACCGACGCCGCGTCCCCAGCCGCCGTTCCGGCGACCGCCGCCCCCGGTGAGCCGGCCGGCCAGCCGATCGAAGCCGAGGCCAGCCCCGCGCCGACGCCCGCTTCGGCGGATCCAGAAAGCTGAGCCATGTCCATCACAGGCGCGTTCGGGCTCGTTTTGATTATCATCCTCGCGGTCTCGGTGATCGGGCCGCGGAAGCTGCCGAGCGGGCTGGAGCAGCTCCTGCTGTTGCTGACCAACCTGCGGCTGTCCAACTCGGAGCTGCCGCCGCTCACCCTGGAGCAGGCGCGGCGCTCGTGGCAGAGCAACGGCAGCATCCTCTACGCCGTTATCCAAATCCTGTACGGCGCTGAGGAGCATCTCCTGGAGATCCGGCGGCGGATCTTTTACGTTCTGCTCTCACTGGTGGTGGGCGCAGTCCTGGCGGGCGTTTTCCTCAACCCGCTGCTGGAGATCCTCAAAAAGCCCGCGGGCAATGTGCCGTTCCAGTTCCTCCACCCCACCGACATGATCTGGGTGTACATGGAGATCGTCTTCAGCGCGGCCGCCGTGATTGCGCTCCCGGTGCTGCTGATTCAGGTGCTGAAGTTCATCCGCCCGGCATTGGAAACCCCCGCCGAAATCAAGACCTATCGGGCGTTTTCGCGTTTCGGCTTCCCGCTGGTGCTCATCTTCTTTGCGCTCGGCGCGACGTTTGCCTATTTCCTTCTGCTGCCGTTCGGGCTCCGCTTTCTGAGCGCGACGGGAGGCGATCTCGCCAGCGCGAATTGGAACGTCCGCGAATATTTCAGCTTTGTGTTGGCCGTGATCCTTTGGATCGGCTTGGCGTTTGAGACGCCGTTGGTGATGGGATTGCTGGGTCTCCTGGGCGTGGTTTCTCCGGCCGCGATGCTCCGGCAGTGGCGCTTTGCCGTGGTCGGCATCGCCGTGGTCGCGGCCGTGATCACACCCACCGTAGACCCGGTCAACATGGGGCTCGTCATGGGGCCGCTGCTGGCATTGTATTTCCTGGGCGTGCCGCTGGCGAAAATCCTGTACAAGCCGCGGCCCGCCGCTGATGCGCAGGCGGCGCCATCCGGGAGCTGAACGCCGGCTGCGGCGCGGGGACCCCCTATGAAACGCTGGCAACGCTGCTACTGGTCTGACCTCTGCGATCCATGAACCTTACGCGCCCAATCACGTGCCGTCGCGTGACGGCCACCGCTCAACCGATCCGAAAGGAAGATTTGTATCTCTTCGAGGAGAATCCATCATGGCTAAGACTCGTGTGCTCATCATGGGCGCCGCGGGGCGCGACTTCCACAATTTCAACACCATCTTTCGCGGGAACGAGGCGTACGAAGTCGTCGCCTTCACGGCCACCCAAATCCCGAACATCGAAGGCCGTCGCTATCCGGCCGAGCTGGCGGGCGCGCTCTACCCTGCCGGCGTCCCGATTTACCCGGAAAGCGAGCTCTCCACGCTGATCCACGACCTCCGGGTGGACCAGGTCATCTTTGCGTACTCCGACGTCAGCAACAACACGGTCATGACAAAGGCCGCGACTGCGATCGCCGCGGGCGCCGACTTCCGCCTGATTGGCCCCAAAGACACGCTGGTCGGCTCGATCAAGCCGGTCGTTGCCGTGTGCGCAGTGCGCACGGGCAGCGGCAAGTCGCAAACGACGCGCTACGTGGCGAACGCGCTCCAGCAGATGGGCAAAAAAGTGGTCGCCATCCGCCATCCGATGCCGTACGGCGATCTGGTGGCGCAGCGGGTGCAGCGGTTCGCCACCTACGCCGACCTCGACGCACACAAGTGCACCATCGAAGAGCGCGAGGAGTACGAGCCGCACATTGACCGCGGCGTCGTGGTGTACGCGGGGGTAGACTACGAGGCGATCCTGCGCCAGGCCGAGCAGGAGGCCGACGTGATCCTGTGGGACGGCGGCAACAACGACCTGCCGTTCTACAAGCCCGACCTGCACATCGTCGTGGCCGACCCGCACCGCCCCGGCCACGAGCTAAGCTATTGGCCCGGCGCGGCCAACTTCCGCATGGCGGACGCGATCGTCATCAACAAGGTGGACACCGCAGACCTGGCCGCGATCAGCGCCGTGCGCGACAGCGCGGCCGCAGTGAACCCGCGGGCGGTGATCATCGAAGCCGCGTCGCCGATCTTCCTGCCCGACCCGGCCGCCATCCGCGGCAAGCGCGTGCTGGTGATCGAAGATGGCCCGACGCTGACGCACGGCGAGATGAAGTACGGCGCCGGCATCGTCGCCGCGCGGCGCTTCGGCGCGGCCGAGATCATTGATCCGCGGCCGTACACCGTCGGCACCATCACCGCCACCTTCGAGAAATATCCCGAGATCGGCACCCTGCTGCCGGCAATGGGCTACGGCGACGAGCAAATCCGGGATCTGGAGGAGACCATCCGCCGCGTCCCGTGCGATCTGGTGATCTCCGCCACACCCATTGATCTGACCCGCGTGGCGACGATCTATCACCCGGTGCAGCGGGTCAGTTACGAGCTCCAGGTGATCGGCCAGCCGACGCTGGAAGCCGTGCTGCGGCAGAAGCTCGGGTAACACCGTCGCGGCGCTCTGTCAGCCATCGGTAACGGTGGCTGACAGTCACCAACCGGCGGGAGCACAATGGCGTGCTTCCGCCTTTTTTATGTCGAAGCATTGACAGCCTGCCGCCGCGGCTGTACAATTCGCACAAACTTGCCGCCAGCGGAATGCCTGAATCAAACGAATGAGATGCCATGAAAGACCTGCTTGATTCCATCACACCCGGCCTGGCCGCCCTCACCCCGGCCGATCAAGCCCGCGTGGCCGACTACGTCGCTTTCTTGCGCTGGCGCGCAGAGCAACACCCTGCGGGCCTGTCGAAACCGGAAGAATCTGCGCGGCCGTGGCGCTTCAACTTCCTGGAGCATCTGGCGGAGGCCGACGTGCACGCCGCCAGGGAACGCGCCGGCATGGAGGTCAAGGCCGCCGAGGCTACGGTGGGCGGCCTGAGCCGGCCTGCGCTCTGGCAACACCCGCCGGTGAGCGGCGAGGCGCTGGCCGAATTCCACGTGCCGATCCCGGCCGGCGTCAAAAACCTGCGCCTGCGCTTCAGCATCGGCATCCGCGACGGTGCGGAGGCGGCGGAGCGCCTGGTGGCCTTTCGCATCAAGGTGGACGGCTGGCAGGTGTGGAGCCGGGCGGCGTATCCGCATGTCTGGGAGCCGTTCGAGGTCGCGCTGCCGCTTCACGCGGGCAACATCCTGCGCCTGGCGTTCGCCACTGATGGCCTGGGCGAACACCAATTCGCGTGGGCCGCGTGGGGAGAGCCGGAACTGACCGGAACCGAAAACGGAAATTAGCAGCAGGAAACAGGAGCACTCGATGAACCCATCCCCTCCGCATCACCCCCTTGTGCAGCTTGCGCGTGCAACCATCGCCTGCTACGTGCGCGACCATCGCCGGCTGAAACCCGTCGAAGCGCCCGCGCCCATCGAGGGCGAGCCGGCGGGCGTCTTCGTCACGATTCACACGGGGAGCACCGGCGATCTGCGCGGCTGCATCGGGACGATCACGCCGGCTGAAAACAGCCTGGCGCAGGAGACGATCAACAACGCCATCTCGGCCGCGACGCGCGACCCGCGCTTCCCGCCCGTGCGGCCGGCCGAACTGGACGACCTGGAGATTGATGTGAGCGTGCTCTACCCACCGGAGGCGATCCACTCGACCGACCAGCTCGACGTCAAGCAGTACGGCGTCATCGTCCAACGCGGCTACCGCCGCGGCCTGCTGCTGCCGGACATCGAAGGCATTGACGACGTGGCGACGCAGGTGCGCTATGCGCGGATGAAGGCAGGAATCGGGGAGAAGGAGCCGGTGGAGCTGTTCCGGTTCCGCGTGGAGAAATACACGTAGAACCGGTTGGGGGCGGCTGCGCCGCCCCCAACCGGTTTTTGCTTTTACCCTCTCACGAATAGCTGAACGTTAGCCCGCCATCCCCAGCGTCCACGGCGACTTTTGCCCCCTTGGACGGCGCAGCATTGAGGAGCCAATCGGCCAACGGCTCGCGCAGATTCTTCTGGATGATCCGCCGCAGCGGCCGCGCGCCCCACTCCGGGTGATCGTTCTGCGCCAACATCCACACGATCGCCGCCTCGCTGATCGCCAGGGTCACGCCCTGCTCAGCCAGCATCTTCACTTCCTTCTTCAGCAGCAGATCCATGATCTGGCGTAACTGGTCGGCCGTCAGCGGCAAGAACATGATGACTTCGTCGAGCCGGTTGAGGAATTCGGGCCGGAGCGTCGCCCGTGCGACGGCCATCACCTGGTCGCGCATCTCATCGGTCATGACCGGCTTGTCCAGGTACTCCGACCCCATGTTGCTGGTCAAGATCACCACCGTCTCGCTGAACGACGCCACACGGCCCTGAGAGTCGGTGAGCCGGCCTTCCTCCATGATCTGAAGCAGGATGTCGAGGACGCGCGGGTGCGCCTTCTCCACCTCGTCGAAGAGCACCACCGTGCTGGGCCGCTGGCGAACCTTGTCGGTGAGCTGGCCGCCCCCCTCATAGCCCACGTAGCCGGGCGGCGCGCCGATCAGCCGGTTGACCGTGTGATCCTGCTGGTACTCGGTCATGTCGAGCACGACCATCGCGTCCTCGCTGCCGAACATGAACTCGGCCAGCGCCTTTGCCAGCTCGGTCTTGCCCACACCGGTGGGGCCAAGGAAGAGGAACGAGCCGATGGGGCGCTTGGGATCCTTCAAGCCAACGCGGGCGATCTTCACGGCGCGGCTCACCGCCAGCACTGCGTCGTCCTGGCCGATGATGCGCTGGTGGAGCGCCTCGACCATGTGCGCGTAGCGCGCGCGCTCGTCCACGCCGAGCTTGCTGACCGGGATGCCGGTCATCGCGCTGACAGCCACCGCCACGTCGTCCGCATCGAGATCGGAGTCCGGCTTAAGGTCGGGCCGGAACGCGACGGACGACTGGCCGGCCAGCTTAAGCAGCGCGCCGGCGCGGTGCAGCGCGGCCAGCGCCGACGACGGCAGCGACGTGCCGACGACGTAGCGCTTGGCCAGGGTCGCGGCCGCGGGCAGCGCGTTATCCGTCACGTGGAAGCCGTAGTCGCTCTCGATCTGCGAACGGTGCACGCCGAGGATGGCGACCGTCTCGTCAATACTCGGCTCCGGCACGCGCAGGCGGTGGGTGTTGTCCCGCACGACGCTGTCGGCAGCCAGCCGCTCGTTCCACGCTGCGTCGGTGGTAGTCGCAATGACAACAGGCGAGAGCGCCAGGAACGCGCGCTGCACGGAACGGGTGCCGCGGGGAAACTCCGGCGTGCTCATGGCGCCGCCAAAGAAACGCTCGACGTTCGGGATAAAGAGGATGCCGTCGCGGGCCTGCTGGTACGCGCTGTCCACCGCCTTCTCCGCGTCTATCAGCAGCGCCTGCTCGGTGACGCGCACCAGGTTGTGCAGATCCACCGGCCCCTTGCTCTCAGCCATGAGGAGCGCCAGCCCATCCACTAGCGAGCGCCGGCCGACGCCGGTGTCACCGACGAGCACCACGTGGCGATGGTTCGCCAGCGCCAGCAGCCCCAGCAGGTCGCGCATCAGGTCCGCGCGCACGTAGACCGGTGCGGCTTCGCCCGCCTTGGCCCGCGCGACGGTATCCTGGCCGGAAGTGCGCTTGACCTGCGCCTGGTTCGCCAGCCGGCTCGCCAGCGTCTCGGCCGACACGCCGTAGCGGCGCAGGATGCCCGCGGTGCTGACCCCGCGCTCCGACAGCGCGGCTAACGCGTGATCCGTGCCGACCGTCTGCTCGCCTGCGGCCTGGGCGATGCTGCGGCCCTCGTCGAGCACGATCAGCGTTTCGGTGGAGAGCTTGATGCGCGAGCCGTCCGCCGCAGTGAAATCGAAATCCGCGTTGACGCCGGGGCTGGCCTTCGCCAGCGTCTCGGCCGACGCGGCCAGCTCGTCGAGGCGGAAGCTGCGCTCCACGGCCAGCGTCGTCAGCAACCGGTGCGCCGCGCTGTTCGCATCGCGCGTGAAGGTCACGAGGAGCAGCGCGGGCGACAGGTAGGGCAGGCCCAGCGCCTTCATGCGCGCCGCGCATGCGTTCAGCGCCGCGGTCAGCTCGGGAGAGGGGATGTTCGGGTTGAGTGTGCCCATGCTTGGTTGATCCTGGCAGGCCGGTGGCTGATAGCCGATGGCCTATGACTTATGGCTTATGGCGAGCACGATTTTAGCACGGGCGGGAGGAAAAGGCAACGCGACGGGCGCGCCCCGCGCAGGCTCACCTCATGCGACTCAAGCCGTGCTGAGCGGGTGCACAGCGCAAAGCCTGGGACGGCAGAAACCGAGCCAAGGGTCGGGCGGGCGCAGCCCTCGGTTTGACAGCCAGAGGATGCGTTCTTACAATATCGCGACCGACGAACAGGGTCATACTGGACCCGTCAAATCGCGCAACACGAGAGGAGCGAGCCGCTTGGCAGCTAACGACGAGGTGATTTCGGGGCCGTTTTACCATGGCACCAAGGCTGACCTGAAGCCGGGGGATTTGATCACGCCCGGATACCGCTCCAACTATGGCAACGGGGAGCGCAAAAGCGCCTGGGTCTACATGAGCGCCACGCTGTCGCCGTGGGGGGCCGAACTCGCTCTGGGTGATGGTCCCGGCAGAATCTACATTGTCGAACCTACCGGCCCGTTCGTGGACGACCCAGATCTCACAGACAAAAAGTTCGCGGGTAACCCAACCAAGTCGTACCGGTCGCGCGCACCGCTGCGGGTCGTCGGCGAGGTCATAGACTGGCAGGGGCACTCACCGGAGGAGATCCGGGCGATGACGGACGGCCGCGACCGGCTACTCGCCGCGCAAGCCGCGCGGATCGCTCACATTCCAAGTGGGGCCGACTTCGATCAGATTCACGCGCAAGCAAATGAGTTGGCGTGTGAATGGGCGCCCGATCCCGAGTACCGCGGCTGTATGCTGCTGATGCTTATCAGAGGGGTAGATGTGGAGGTCTTCTCGGCAATGGCGTACCGCTCGGCGGTGCGAGGCGAGACTCACACAATAACGCTTCCCCGCCGGACTGAAATGCAACCCGACTGGCAGGAGGGCGACGTCTCTCTTTCCGGTCGCGTCACAGACATCACCGCATGGCGCGAAGGCTGGGTGGGAGTGATCGAGTCGTGTGTAACAGAGATCGGTCTGAGTTTAGAGACAAGGGCGTGGATCGCGGCCGACGCGATTCACGATAGGCTGACGTTCCGCGTGGACGCCGACGGCCCCGAGCGGGCGTGGCGGCGCAATCTGCAACTTGTGCGCGGAGTGCTCACAGATACCGAATACGGGGAGATCTGGGACTTCAAGACGGGGCATTCCGCAAGCGAAACTGTTCACGACTATGACCTTCCCCAGCGGGCCGTGACCCTGAGAGAGGAACCGGCAGGATGAACCAGCAGCCGGCCGGCCAGCCGGCACCGCGCGTCGACGGATCCACGCTCGGGCTTATCCTGGCGCTGCTGATTCCGTCAACCGGCGTCGTTCAACGCTACCTCGGCACAATCGGCCTCGCGGCCTATCTCGTGATCGCCGGCGCGGTGCTTGCGCTGGGCCGCAAATACGGCTCCGCAACGCTGGCGCCCAGGCTGACCGAGCGGTGCCTCAGGTGGCTGACGGCCGCGACTTTCGCGCTCCTCCTGGCGATCCTGTTGATCGGGTATCCGCTCGCCAACTCCGGGCGGTTGGGCGGTGGGAGCGATCGGGATGATGCCCTGAATATCGCCACGACGGCGCTGCTGCGTGGCGAGTATCCGTACCATGCCGTGACCTATCTGGGCAACCCCATCAGCCCTCTGCCCGGCGCGTTGGTGCTCGCCGCGCCCTTCGTCATGCTCGGCAGCAGCGCCTACCAGAACTTCTTCTGGTTGATCGCCTTTCTACTGACCATGAACGTGCATTTGCGGGATCGCCGTCGGGCGCTGTGCCTGCTGTGGGCGATCCTTGCGCTCTCCCCGGTCGTGCTCCAGGAGTACGTGACCGGGGGAGATTTACTGGCGAACAGTCTTTATGTCTTCTTGTTTGTCCTGTGGCTGGTGCGCATCGTCCCCCGCACGGATGTCAGCGGCTGGAGCAAGGCGGTGCTGGCTGCCCTGCTGGGGATCGGGCTCGCGTCGCGTGCTAACTTTCTGCTGCTCGTGCCGCTGCTCCTGGCGACGCTGGTCGAGCGTGCCGGCTGGCGGCCGGCGCTCAAGTCGCTCGCCATCACCGGCCTGACCTTCGCACTGCTGACAATTCCATTCTATCTGCACGATCCGGCGGGATTTTCGCCGCTGCACACCACCGATGAACTCGGCAGCTACGAGATCGTCCTGCCGTTCGCCGGGACGCTGATTCCCCTGGCCGCCGGCCTCCTGGCGCTGGTGCTGGCAGTCCGACGCGGCCAACGCGATCTGCTGCGGGCCAGTGCGATCGTGCTGGCGTTTCCCGTTCTATGCGGGGTCATCCTTGGGTCTATCTACGCCCGATGGCCCAACTTCTACTTTGCTGGGTTCGGGTTGGCGTTTCTCTTCTTCGGGGCAGCAAGGGCTGCGCAGATGCCCGATAGCAATCGAATCAATCACAGACAGGGAGGCTTTGAGTAGGGTATGACTGACGACAAACGGTTCGACGTAAGTCAGTTCGGGGACGCGGTGAAGCGCGTTTTGGTGGTTGCCGCGCACCCGGACGATCTGGAGACGACCAGTGGCGGCACTCTGGCGCTATTGATCGCGCGCGGCGTCGAAGTGGCGCTGCTGTTGGGGACAGACGGCGACATCGGCACGCACGATGTGAGCTTTACGCGCGAGACACTGGCCGCCGTCCGCCGGGAGGAGACGCTGGCCGGTGCAGCCGTGTTGGGGATCCAGGATGTCTTCTTCCTGGGCCGCCACGACGGTGAACTCGTCGCCGATCTGGCGCTGCGCGCCGAAGTGGCGGGCGTTTATCGCCGGTGGCAACCCGACACCGTCTTCACCTTCGATCCGGCCTGGGGCGGCCAGGCGCATCCCGACCACACCGCCGCCGGCCGCGCGGCCGTGGATGCCTACATGCCGTCCAAGATGGAGCTTTACCATCCGGAGCAGCTTGTGGATGGCGTCGGCGTCGCCAACGTTCAACGCTTCTTCTTCTTCGGCGGCAGCAACCGCGAGGGGGAAATCACCGTGGACATCGCGCCGATGTGGGACAAGAAAATCGCGGCCACGCGCTGCCACGTCAGCCAGTTCGGCCAAAAGGAAGAAGCTCTGGAGTGGCTGGCGCGCTGGAACCATGAGATGGGGCAGTGCTGCGGGCTAGAGTACGCCGAGACGTTTCACCCGATGAGCGTGTGGTAGCCGAACGCTGGACCCTCGACGCTGGCCCCTGGAGAACAGACTATCGTCTATCGTCCGTCCGGTGATGTCGCTCCGCTGCAGGCGCCTCGTGCAGCAGCTCGATGGCGTGCGGCAGCACCGGGGCGACCGTTGCCAGGTTTTCCACCGCGCCTTTCGGGCTGCCGGGCAGGTTGACGATGAGCGCCCGACCCCGGATGCCCGCGATCCCGCGGCTGAGCATGGCATGAGGGGTGACGCGGAGGCTGGCGGCGCGCATGGCTTCCGCCAGGCCCGGCGCCTCCCGCTCGATCACGGTGCGGGTGGCCTCAGGCGTGACATCACGCGGCGCGAAGCCGGTGCCGCCGGTCGTCAGGATCAGATCGAGGCCGGCAGCGTCGGCCCATGCGCTTAGCGTGGCGGCAATAGCGGCTCGATCGTCGGGCACGAGCGCGCGCTGAACGACCTGTGCGTCGGCGATCTGCGCCTCCGCCGCCGCCGCAACGGCCGGCCCGCTCAGATCCGCTCGCTCGCCTCGTGCGCTGCGGTCGCTCACGGTCAAAACGCCGACTTGGATCATCGCCTCTCCCTGCCCCTCAAAGAAGCACAAGAAGCCCGGCATTTGACCTGACGTCAAACGCCGAGCTTCCAGCAACCAGCAACCAGCTTCCGAAAACTAGCGCTTGGTGTACTGCGGGGCCTTGCGGGCGCGCTTCAGACCGTACTTCTTGCGTTCCTTGGCGCGAGCGTCGCGGGCCAACAGGCCGTTCTTCTTCAGCACCGGCCGCAGGTTTTCATCCACCTCGCACAAGGCGCGGGCGATGCCCTGGGCGCACGCGCCGGCCTGGCCGGTCAACCCGCCGCCCTCCACGTGGATGCTGATGTTGTAGCTGCTGGTCGATTCCGTCATGGTCAACGGCCGGGTCACAGCCAACATGTCCGTCTGCCGCGGGAAGTACTCTTCCATCTTGCGCTCATTGACCACGATCGTGCCGGTGCCGGGATAGATGCGCACCCGCGCCGAACTGGTCTTGCGGCGACCTACTGCCTCAAAATACCTGGCTGACATCTACAATATCTCCTCTACGCAAGCGGGAAAGGCTTCGGTTGCTGGGCGGCATGCGGATGCTGGGGCCCGGCGTAAACCTTCAGCTTCTTCATCAACTGGTGGCGCAGACGGTTCCGGTTGAGCATGCCCAACACGGCGGCCTGGATCACCCGATCGGGATGGGTCTTGAGTTGGTCGCGCAGGCTGATCTCGGTCAAACCGCTCGGATAGCCGGAATAGCGATAGTAGAACTTTTCGTCCATTTTCCGGCCGGTGGTCCGGATCTTCTCGGCGTTGACAACGATCACAAAGTCACCGCAATCCATGCCCGGCGTGTAGATCGGCTTATGCTTCCCCTTCAAGACATTGGCAATCTGCGTCGCCAGCCGGCCCAGGGTCTTGCCGGTGGCGTCCACCACGTACCATTCACGGCTCGCATCGGCGTCCGTCGCTGTCGCGGAATAAGTTCTCACTTTGGTCTTGCTCCTTGTTCACACGACGATGGACGATGGACGACAAACCATTCACTGGTGTCTCTGGTCAATCGTCAATGGTCAATCGTCACTCATCAACCGTCGTTACTCGTAATCCACTTGCATCAGGCACAAGCCGCAGGCAGGGGCCGGAGGAGCGGCAAGCGAGCGATCCCGGCTCGCCAGCACCTCAGCCACCCGTTCGACCGGCCAGACGCCCGTGCCTGCTTGAAGCTGGGCGCTGACCAGGCAACGCACCATACCCCGCAGGAAGCCGCTGCCCACCACGTTAAAGGTGAGGCGTTCGTCCGACCGCTGCCATTCGGCGGCAAAGATCGCCCGGACCGTGCTTTCCCCCTGCGTCGGCTGGCCGAAGCTGGCGAAGTCATGGACTCCGACCAGCAGAGCGGCTGCCCGCTGCATGGCCGCCAGATCGAGCGGTGCCGTCACCAGGTGGCTGTACCGCCGATCCAGTGGCGACCGCCAGGGCTGGTTCAGAACCGCGTACCGGTAGTGCCGGGCCACGGCGCTGAACCGGGGGTGCCATGTTGGCTCCGCCGGACCGACCTCCCGCACCGCCACATCTTGCGGCAGCACCGCATTCATGGCTCGCTGAAGCACCGGCAGCTCATAACGCCACGTCGTCCAGAAGCCGATCACCTGACCGGCGGCGTGGACGCCCGTGTCGGTGCGTCCAGCCCCGGCGACCCGAGTAGGCGCCTGGCTCACCTGTTCCAGGGCCGCTTCAAGCACGCCCTGGACAGTGCGCCCCTGGGCCTGCCATTGGAAGCCCAGGAAGTCGGCACCGTCATAGGCGACCGTCGCTCGCACGTAGCGGCGTCCCTCGTTCAAAAGCCGTGGTCTCAGCCTGGCCTGCATTTATTTGCTGTGAAAGTGCCTGAAAAGACGCCTTACTTGCTCGCCTTGCCGTCCTTCGGCTTGACGGTCTTGGCCTCTGCGCTGCCGCGGCGGCCGAACAGGCTGCGGCGCGGCTTCTCTTCGACCGCCTTCTTGGGCTTGTCGGCCTCGGCCTCGGCGGCGCGGTCGCCCCGCGCCACCAGCTCCAGCACAACCATCTCAGCGCCATCGCCCAGGCGCGGCCCGACCTTCACGATCCGGGTGTAGCCACCGGCGCGCTCGGCGAACCGCGGCGCGATGTGATTGAAGAGACGCTTAGTCACCTCAGGATCGGTGATGACCGCCGCCGCGATACGGTGCGCGTGCACGTTGTTTCCGCCCTCGGCCACGCCGCGCTTCGCCACGGTGATCAAGTGTTCGGCCTCGCCGCGAATCGAGAGGGCCTTCGCCTGGGTCGTGCTGATGCGGTCGTACCGGAACAACTCGGTAATCAGGCCGCGGAACAGCGCCTTACGCTGTGACGTGTTGCGGCCTAGCTTATATCCTGCAACCCCATGATTCATGACAAAACTCCGTTATCGTCGCGGATCGCGAACCCTAATTATCGTCGTCCGAGTCGCTGTCCTCATCCAGCCCGGCGGGAACGCCCGGCTGATAGGAGATGGCAGACAGGAAGCCCTTCACCTCCAGCCGCTCGACCAGCTCATTGAGCGACTTGCGGCCAAAATTCCGGATGGCCAGGATCTCCTCTTCGCCCTTCTCCAGCCGTTCCAGCACCTCACCCACCTTGGTGATGCCGGCGCGTTTCAAGCAGTTGTATGCCCGCACCGACAGCTCCAGCTCCTCGATCGGCACGTCGTAGATCCGGCTTGGCAGTCCGCGCACCTCGGCGCCGATGACCTCGGCCGGCAGCACGTCCGCACCGGCGATCAACACCAGATGCCGCACCAACAGCTTCGCCGATTCGCGCAAGGCGAAGTCGGGAGTCAGCGTACCGTCCGTCCAAATTTCCAACACCACACGGTCGTAGTTCGTCTGCTGGCCAATGCGTGCACGGCCCACAGTGTAGTTGACCTTGCGCACCGGGCTGTAGATGGCATCCACCGGGATTTCGCCGAGCGGCAGCTTGCCCCGCTCTTCGGCCGGCGAATAGCCACGACCGACGCTGACGGTCATCTCGATGTCCAGATCAACTTCCGGCGAATCCGCGTTGAGCAGCAGGAGCTCCGGGTTGACGATCTCCACCTCAGGCGGGCAGATCAGATCACCGGCGGTCAGCGGCCCCTCGCTGCGCACGTCCACGTGCAAACGGACCGGCTCGTCCGAGTCGCTTTTGAGCCGGATCTGTTTGATATTGAGCAGCAGCGCCGTGGTGTCCTCGCGCACATTCGGGATGGGCGAGAATTCGTGGTGCACGCCGCTGATGCGGATAGACGAGACCGCCGCGCCTTGGAGCGAGGACAGCAGCACCCGCCGCAGGGCGTTGCCCAGGGTGATGCCGAATCCCGGCTCCAGCGGCCCGATCACGAACTTGCCGTAGTTACGTGCGCTCGCTTCACGCTCGATCTTGGGCAACACAAAGTTCAACAAAGTTGCACCCCCCTTTCGAGACTGACGATGGACCATGGATGGTGGCCATGGACCACAGACGATAGACGATGGCTGGTATCCGATTGTCCAAGATCTATCGTCTATCGTCAACGTCAGCGGCTGTAGTACTCGACGATCAACTGCTCGTTCAACGGCAGATCAATGGTCTGGCGATCGGGCGAGCCGACAATGCGGCCGCTCAACCTGGCCTCATCGAACTGCAGCCATTCCGGCATGGCGCGCTGGCCCAGCTTGTCGCTCACGGTCTTGAAGTAACCGTTGCTGCGGCTGGTCGGGCGCACGTCGATGACGTCACCGACTTCCACCAGGTAGGAGGGCACGTTATGATTATGCCCGTTGAGCATAAAATGACCATGACGCACCAACTGCCGCGCCTGCGCGCGAGAGTCGGCCAGCCCCATGCGAAACACAACGTTATCCAGGCGGCGTTCCAACGTCAGCAACAGGGTGACGCCGGTTTGCCCTTTCACCCGCAGCGCACCGCGGAAATAGCGGCGGAACTGGCGCTCTTGGACGCCATAAATGCGGCGGGCCTTCTGTTTTTCCCGCAACTGCGTCGCGTAGTCCGATGTCTTGTGCTTGAATGCGCCCTTCTTGCCATGCATGCCAGGCGCATAGTTACGCTTCTCAAAAGCGCACTTGGGCGAATAGCAGCGCTCGCCCTTCAGAAACAGCTTCATGTTTTCCCGGCGGCACAGCTTGCACACCGGATCAGTACGTCGTGCCAATGGATCCTCCTGTACTTGTTATCGTTAGCCTGAGAGGTTTACAGCTTGGCGACTTTCATCCCTCTCTGAATGGGTTAATTGGATGACTGGTGACTGGATGCTTGAAGCTGGAGAGCCGTTTCCAGTTTCTAGCGGCCAGCTTCTCGCTTCAAGCTAGACGCGGCGCTTCTTGGGCGGGCGGCAGCCGTTGTGCGGGATGGGCGTGATGTCGGTAATGGCGCGCACCCGCAGCCCGGCGGCCTGCAGCGAGCGGATCGCCGACTCGCGGCCGGGGCCCGGCCCCTTCAGAAAGACGTCCGCTTCGCGCATGCCTGCGTCCAGCGCGGCGCGTGCGGCCTGTGTGGCCGCCATCTGAGCGGCGTAAGGGGTGCTCTTGCGGGACCCCTTGAACCCCGCGGCGCCGGTGCTCGTCCAGGCAATCGTGTTGCCCTGCGGGTCGGTCACGGTCACGATCGTGTTATTGAACGTGGACTGGATGTGAACCTGGCCCTGCGGCACCAGTTTCTTCTCACGCCGCGGCCCAGCAGTCCGGCGCGGACGCTTCCCGCCGGTTGTGGCAGCGGCAGCTTGTGCGGTTGGTTTTGCCATTCTACGTTACTCCATGTGTGATGCAGCCACGTGTTGCGTGCCGTGCGGCGGCGTCTCAGTTCCGGGAGACCCCCACCGCCCCACGCATCAGGGCTTACTTCCGCGCGCGCTTCTTCCCCGGCACAGTGCGGCGGGCGCCGCGCTTCGTACGGGCATTCGTCCGTGTGCGCTGGCCGTGCGCCGGCAAATTGCGGCGATGGCGCAGCCCACGGTAGCAGTTGATTTCCTGCAGACGCTTGATGTTCATCGCCACCTCGCGCCGCAGATCGCCTTCCACCTTGTAGTTGCGCTCGATCACCTCACGCAACTTAGCCACCTGCGCCTCGTCCAGGTCCTTGATCCGCACGTCCGGGCTGATGCCCGTCATGCTCAGGATCTCTCTGCTCGACGTAGGGCCAATGCCGTAGATATACGTCAGGCCGACTTCGACCCGCTTATCACGCGGCAGGTCTACACCTGCAATACGAGCCATTCGTTTCCTCCAAATTCCGCCTAGTTGCCCTGGCGTTGTTTGTGCTTCGGATTCGTGCAGATGACGTGCACGACGCCGTGGCGCTTGATAATTCTGCACTTGCCGCACATTCGTTTGACCGAAGGTCGCACTTTCATCGTAATTACTCCTCACCCGAGACCGGACCGGTTTCGACAACCCGCCCGGTTCGCTGTTCACAAAACCGTCAAGAGTTCCGGCTCGCCTTCGGTGACGGCGATGGTGTGTTCGAAGTGCGCCGACCGCTTGCCATCGGCCGTCACCACGCACCACCCATCCCCGAGCACCTTGGTCTTCCATGTGCCGACGTTGACCATCGGCTCCAGGGCGAAAGTCATGCCGGGCTTGAGCCGGGGCCCGTTGCCGCCCTGGGGCGGGACGTAATTGAGGATCTGCGGCGCTTCATGCATGGCGCGGCCCACACCGTGACCGGTGTATTCCCGCACCACGGCGAAGCCATCCACCACCACACGCGCCTCAATCGCCCGAGAGACCTCAACCAGATGATGGCCCGGGAGCGCCGCGGCGACCCCCGCCCACAGCGCCGCCTCCGTGGTCTCCATCAAACGGCGGCTCTCGTCGTCCACCTGGCCGACCGCATACGTCCAGGCCGAATCGCCGACCCAGCCCCGGTAGGTCGCCCCGACGTCAATCGCGATGATATCGCCCGGCTCCAGCCAGCGTTTGCTGTTGGGGATGCCGTGGACGATCTCCTCGTTGATCGAGGCACAGATGCTGGCGGGATAATCGTTCTTTCCGCTGTGCGGATACCCCAGGAACGTCGGAATCGCCTCGTGCGCCCGGATGATCGCCTCCGCGCGCGCGTCAAGCTGCGCGGTGGTGACGCCGGGGCGCACCATCTCCCGCATCGCCTCATGCACGCGAGCCACGATACGGCCTGCTTCGCGCATAAGAGCGATCTCGGCGCGAGACTTCAGGATGATCATTTCCGCAGCGCCGCCAGCAGTTCGGCCTGCACATCCTCGATGGGCCGGTCACCATCCAGGCTGACCAGCACCCCGTGGGCGTAGTAGAAGCCGATCAGCGGCGCCGTCTGTTTGTAGTAGACGAAGAGCCGATTCTTCACCGTCTCCGGTTCGTCATCCGCCCGCCGGTAGAGCTCACCGCCGCACTTGTCGCACTTACCCGCGACCTGAGGTGGGTTGAACTCCACGTGGTACATCGCCTGGCAGTCCCGACAGACACGCCGCCCGGCCAGCCGGTTGATCACCGCCTCGTCCGCCACTTCGAGCAGCGGCACGGCGCTGATCGCCAGCCCTTTCCCGGCGAGCGCCTTGTCCAGCGCAGCGGCCTGGGGCAGCGTCCGGGGAAAGCCATCGAGGATCACCCCGTTCGCGCAGTCGGGCCGGCTCAAACGATCCATCACCATGTTGATGGTCACGTCGTCAGGGACGAGCTGACCAGCGTCCATGTAGGTCTTTGCCAGCAGGCCCAAGGGCGTCTGGTTCTTCAGGTTCTCCCGGAAGATGTCACCGGAAGAGACCTGCGGCACGCCCAATGTCTCGGAGAGCATCCGGGCCTGGGTGCCTTTACCGGCGCCCGGCGCACCAAGCATGACGATATAGCGCGGTTCAGACATATGACTACTTCCTGATGAACCCTTCGTAATGCCGCATCAACAACTGCGCTTCGAGCTGCTTCATGGTGTCCAACACCACGCCGACGACGATCAGCAGGCCCGTGCTGGAGATCAGCAGGGTGCTGGTGGCGGCGCGACTGCCGGCGCCGGCCCCAAAGGGCAGATGCACCAGCCACGGCATGAGGGCGACCAGGCCCAGAAAGAGCGCGCCTACCAGGGTGATGCGCGACATGACCCGCTGCAGGTACTTCTCCGTGTTCGGGCCCGGCCGGATCCCCGGGATGAACCCGCCCTGCTTTTGCAGCGTGTCGGCGAGGTTCTGCTGCCGGAAGATCACATCGGTATAGAAATACGTAAACGCAATGACCAACAGGAAGTACAGGATCCAGTAACTCGCGTACTGCCAGCTAAAGAACTTGTAGATGCCGTTGGCAATCGCCGCAACGACCGTGTTCGACGAATACAGGAAGTAGCTGGCGATCGTCGCCGGGAACGTCAGAAAGCTGCTGGCGAAAATCAACGGGATCATGCCCGCCGAGTTGACGCGCAGCGGCACGTGCGTGCTCTGACCGCCGACCATGACCATACGGTTGCCGCGCATGGTGCGCACCCGCTTGCCGTACTGCACCGGGATGCGGCGCTGCCCTTCCTGGACCAACACGATTACCGCCACCGTGATGACGGTCACGATCAGGAAGATCAGCAGTTGGGCCAGGCCGTTCTGGCTGGAGACCGTCTGCTGGATGTTCCTCGGCATGGCCGCCACGATACCGCCAAAGATGATGATCGAGATACCGTTGCCGATGCCTTCTTCGGTGATCAACTGGCCCAACCACATCGCCAGCATCGTACCGGCCATCAGCGAGAGCAGAATCACGACCGTCTGCAGCGGGTAGGTCTTGAACCCGAATTCGGAGATCACAGCCCCAGAATTAGTCGCCGCCGGGCGAGCCAGGAGTGCAGTCTGGCCGTAGGCTTGCAGCAGCGCCAACGGGATCGTCAGCCAGTTGGTGTACTGGTTCATCTTCCGCCGGCCCGCATCCCCTTCCTTCTGCATCTCCTGCCACGCAGGGATGATCGGGATGAGAAGCTGGACGATGATGGACGCCGTGATGTACGGGTAGACGCCCATCGCCATCACCGAGAAGTTCTGCAAGGCGCCGCCGGACAGCAGGTTCAGCAGGCCCAACAGTTGGTTGTTCTCGAAGATCGAACGAAGCGCTGCCGGGTTGACACCAGGCACCGGAATATGACCGGCCAGCCGGTAGATCACCAGGATGCCCAGGGTGATCAACAGCTTGCGGCGCAAATCCGGGAGTCTGAACGCATTGCGCAAGGCTTCAATCATGGTTCTCTCCACACGGCGGGCCGCCCGGCCCCTTGCGAGGGCGAGCGCCGGCCACCTGCCTTTGCGAAGCCGATCCACATCGGCTGTCCGACCTGCCAGGCAGGTCGGGGGCGATCGAGCGAATCAATCGCCCGTCCAAGTGCCTCTCAGGCCAGCTCCTCGACAGAACCGCCCGCCTTCAAAATCTTCGCCTTGGCCGAAGCTGAGAACTTCTGCGCCTTGACCGTCAGGCTCCGATCCAACTCGCCTTCGCCCAGGATCTTGATCGGTTGGACATCGTTCTTGATCATGCCCGCCATCATCAAGACCTCAGGCGTGACCTCGGTGCCCGCGGGAAAGGCGTTCAGCCGCTCCACGTTGACCTCGACGTACTCCACCCGCCAGATGTTGGTGAACCCACCCAGGGCCGGCAGGCGGCGCACCAGCGGAAGCTGGCCGCCTTCGAAATACGGACGCTTACCGCCGCCGGAGCGCGAATTCTGCCCCTTGGTGCCGCGACCGCCGGTCTTGCCGCGGCCGGCGGAGATCCCGCGGCCGGAACGGACCGAATCGCGATGTGCACCCGGAGCGGGCTGCAAATCATGGAGTTTCATGCTTCAACTTCCTCCACGGTGACCAGGTGGCGCACCTTGTGGATCATGCCGCGGATGGCGGCCGTGTCCGGCTGCTCCACCGTCTGGCCCAGCCGACGCAGGCCCAGGCGCCGCACCGTCTGCTTCTGATCCTTCTCGACGCCGATGGCGCTGGTGGAGTAAGTGATGCGCAACAGACTAAGCTTGTTCGACATCCTTGCCTCCTCGCAGCCAGTACGGGGTCAACGCCTCGACCGGCCGACCGCGCCGCTTTGCCTCATCTTCCGGGTTCTTCAACGTATCCAGGGCCGCAAAGGTCGCCGCCACCACGTTCAAAATGTTGGCGCTGCCCTGGCTCTTCGTCAGGATATCGCGAATGCCCGCGGCTTCCAGGATGGCGCGCACGCCGCCGCCGGCGATGACGCCGGTGCCCGGCGACGCCGGCCGCAGCATGACCCGCGCAGCGCTGAAGTCGCCGATGGCGAGGTGCGGGATGGTCGTGCCGGCCATCGGGATGCGGCGCATGGTGTTGCGCGCACGATCAGTCGCCTTGCGGACGGCATCGGGCACCTCACGGGCCTTGCCGACGCCAAACCCGACCTGACCATGATTATCGCCGACGACGACGACGGCGCGGAAAGCGAACCGGCGACCGCCCTTAAGCACTTTGGAGGTGCGGGCGACCTGGACCACGCGCTCGTCGAGCTGCTCGCGCTCTTCCTCACGCTCACGCGGGCGCCGCGGCCGATCCTTGCTCTGCTCGCGCTCTTTTCTCTGTTGCTCTTTGCCTGGCATCGTTAGAACTCCAATCCGCCTTCGCGCGCCCCATCGGCCAGCGCCTTGACCCGGCCGTGATACGGATAGCCGCCGCGGTCGAAGACGACCTTGGTCAGCCCAGCCGCCAACGCCCGCTTCGCCACCAACTGGCCCACGCGCGCCGCTTGCTGCGATTTGTTCAGGCCGTCCAGTTGCTCGCGCAACTCAGGATCCAGGGTGGACGCTGCAACCAGCGTGTGCCCCAGCTCATCATCAATCACCTGCACGTAGATGTTCTGCAGGCTGCGAAAAACGTTCAGACGAGGGCGCTCGGCCGTACCCTGAACTGTGCGGCGAATGCGCTCATGGCGCCGCAGGCGAGCTTCCCGACTCGAATTCTCGGCCATTGACCTTGATCCTCCTGACCGGTGGGGTTGTTAGTGTATTCGGCGACTGGACGGTTTCACCGCCCGCAGGCCACCCAAAACCCCGACCGGATATCCACTGACCGCGTGTGCGGCGTTACTTCTTGCCTTTACCGCCGACCTTGCCGCTCTTGCCCGCCTTCTGCACAATCTTCTCGCCATGGTAGCGGATGCCCTTCGCCTTGTATGGCTCAGGCGAGCGAATACCTCGGATCTGCGCGGCCATCTGGCCCACAAGCTGCTTGTCAATCCCGGTGATGGTGACCACACGACCGGTTTTATCCACCTCGAACGCGATCCCCGCGGGCGGCATGATCTGCACCGGGTGCGAATAGCCGGCCAGCACCACCAGATCCTTGCCCATCAGCCCAGCACGGTAGCCGACGCCCTCGATGTCCAGTACGCGCGTGAACCCGGCGTTGACGCCCGTCACCATGTTGTTGAGCAGGGCGCGGCTCAAGCCGTGCAGCGCACGCTGCGGCTTGGCGTCGGTCGGGCGGCTGACGGTCACCTGGGTGCCGGTCACCTCGAAGCTGATTTCGCCGGGCATCTGCTGCTCAAGCTGACCCTTGGGCCCCTTGACAGTCACCAGGTTCCCGGCACCGATCGTTACACTCACGCCCTTCGGCAGAGCAATCGGCATTTTACCAATCCGCGACACTGTCCTACCTCCTGGCTGGAAGTTCAAAGCTGGATGCTGAATCCTGGTTTCTCGCTGCCGGTGGCAAACTGCCGAAAAGAACTGCCTTCGGCTGCTGACTGCCAGTTTTGAGTTTCCAGGCTCTTGCTTCCAGTTTCTCGCTCCTAGCTTCTAGTCTACCAGACGTAGCAGAGCACCTCGCCGCCAAGTCCAAGCCGCCGCGCCCGCTGATCCGTCATGATTCCCTGCGGGGTGCTCATGATGGCGACTCCCAGGCCGCTGAGGACCCACGGAATGTCGGTGCGCTTGACGTACACCCGCCGCCCGGGCTTGCTGACCCGTTGGAGGCCGGTCACAATGGACTTGCGGTCCCGATCATACTTCAACACGATGCGCAGTTGCGGCTGCGGGACGTCCTTGGTCACCTCGAAGTCCTTGATGAACCCTTCATCCTTCAGGATGCGCGCAAGCGCGACCTTCACCTTCGAGCCGGGCACGACCACCTGCTTCTGCCGCACCATCAAACCATTGCGAATGCGGGTCAGCATATCGGCAATCGGATCGTTAATCATGCTTTTCCTTCTTTCGCCGGCATCCTCTGCGCCGCTGCGCCTGAGATGCCTCTGTTCAGACTACGGATGACCTACGATTTGCGCGCTCACGGCCCAGAACATTCGTCGCTCAGGCCGGCCGCAATCCAGGATTCCGTAACCTCTTACCAGCTCGACTTTACCACGCCGGGCAAATTGCCCTTCAGCGCCTCTTGGCGGAAGCAAATGCGGCACATATCGAAGCGGCGCATGTAACCATGGGGCCGGCCACAGATACTGCAGCGATGGTGCACCCGGACGGCGTACTTGCGGCGCTGTTCACGATACTGCATACAGGTCTTTGCCACGTAGATCCTCCTGTGATACTACTTCCGGAAAGGCAGCCCCAACAGAGCCAAGAGACGGCGGGCTTCCTCATCGGTCTGGGCGGTCGTCACCACGGTGATCGCCATACCGCGAATCTTGTCCACCTTCTCGTAATGGATTTCCGGCCAGAGAAGCTGCTCGCGCAGGCCCAGGCTGTAGTTGCCGTGCCCGTCGAACGAATCCGGTGAGATGCCGCGAAAGTCACGCTGCCGGGGCAACGCAATGCTCATCAACCGATCCAGGAAGCTCCACATCCGCTCTTGTCGCAGCGTGACGGTCACACCGATGGTGTTGCCTTCGCGCAGCTTGAAGTTCGCGATGGAGCGTTTCGCCTTGGTGAAAACCGGCTTCTGGCCCGCAATGGTCTGCAGATCGCCAGCCGCCGCGTCCAGGGCCTTCGCATTCTGGAGCGCCTCGCCCATGCCGATATTCAACACGACCTTCTCGATGCGCGGCACGCGCATGATGTTGTCATAGCTGAATTCCTTCATCAGAGCCGGCACCACGTCTTTCCGGTACCGCTCCAACAATCTCGGTGTTGCCATGAAGATTTCTCCTGCCGTAGTTCAGCGGGTTGATTGCTCACTGCCCCGTCTGCCGAGGCGAATCGAGCTTACCGACCCGACCTACGCATCAATATCCTGGCCGCACTGCTTGCAGGCACGGGAACGGCTGCCGTCGGCGTGTTCGGTATGTCCCACGCGCGTCGGCTTGTTGCACTTCGGGCAGACCAACATCACGTTCGAGATGTAGATCGGCGCTTCGCGCTCGATAATGCCAAACTGGGTGTTGACGTTGCCCGTGCGCCGCTGGTGCTTCTTGATCAGATTGACACCGGCGACCACGACGCGATCGCCCTGGGGGTTGCGCTCGCCGGCGCGACGGCCCTTGCCCCACTTGGCACGGATAACACTGTGAACTTCACCCTGGCTGCCGCGGTCGTCGCCGGAAATGACCAGGACTTTGTCCCCTTTACGAATATCCATCTTACAAAACCTCCGGCGCCAGCGACACGATGCGCATGAACCCCCGGTCGCGCAGCTCACGCGCCACGGGGCCGAAGATGCGGGTTCCGCGCGGGGCCCGGAACTGATCAATGATCACGGCCGCGTTGTCATCGAACCGGATGTGCGAGCCATCCCGCCGACCGTGGGGATAGGTGGTGCGGACCACGACTGCGCGGACCACTTCGCCTTCCTTCACGGTGCCGTTCGGGGCCGCCTGCTTCACACTGGCGATGATCACATCCCCCAGGTGGGCATACCGGCGCATCGAACCGCCCAACACGCGAATGCAGAGGATTTCCTTGGCGCCAGAATTATCGGCGACCTTGAGCCGGCTTTCCTGTTGAATCATGGCTCACCTCTACTTTTCCGCCTGCAGCGGGGTCGTATCAATCTGCGCCGCACGGTTCAGGATCTCGGCCACCTGGAAATGCGTGTCCTTGCTGTAGGGCCGCGACTCCACGATGCGCACCTGATCCCCGATCCGGCACTGATTGTTCTCGTCGTGGGCCTTGTACTTCTTGCTCATCCGGATCACCTTCCCGTACAAGGGATGGCGCCGGGTGCGCTCGACCACCACGACCACCGTTTTTTCCATCTTGTTGCTGACGACTTCGCCGATCAACTGTTTGCGCTGAGCTTCCATCGCTTACTTTCCTTCCGCCACGGCCACTTCGCGCTCACGCAGAATGGTGCGCAGGCGGGCGATTTCACGGCGAACCTCGCCTAGACGAGCGGTGTTCTTGAGCTGGCCCGTCGCATACTGAAAGCGCAGGTTGAACATCTCGTGATGTGCTTCATCGAGGCGCCGCGCCACTTCAGCCTGAGACAGGTTACGGATCTCGCTGGGGTGACTCATGCTTCCTCCGCAATCACACGACGCACAAACTGCGTTTCAATGGGCAGCTTGTGGGCTGCCAGACGCATGGCTTCACGCGCCTCTTCTTCAGGCACACCGGCCACTTCAAACAACACCAGACCTGGACGGACGACCGCAGCCCAGTATTCCACCGCACCCTTACCGCCGCCCATGCGGGTTTCCGCTGGACGCTTGGTCACCGGATGATCAGGGAACACGCGGATCCACAGCTTCCCGCCGCGGCGCAGATAACGCACGATGGCGCGACGAGCGGCCTCAATCTGGCGGCTATCCAACCACGCCGGGTCCATGGCCTGCAGGCCAAAGTCCCCGAAATGGACGGCATTGCCCCGGCTCGCCATGCCCGTCTTGCGCCCGCGGTGTTGCTTGCGGTACTTCACGCGCTTAGGCATCAACATTTGAACCACTCCTCAGGTGCACCCGGCGCCGTTGGCGCTGGGCACGCAATTTCATTCAGCGCCCGGAAGCCGCTCGCCCTTGTAGATCCACACCTTGATGCCGATACGGCCGTAGGTGGTCAGGGCCTCGTCCTTGGCATAGTCAATCTCGGCGCGCAAGGTGTGGCGGGGGACGCGACCCTCACGGATCGTCTCCACGCGCGCCATCTCCGAGCCCGCCAGACGGCCGCCGCAGCGGATCATGCAGCCCTGCGCGCCGGCCTTGAGGGCCCGCAACACGGCCTGTTTCATCGCCCGCTTATGGCTGATCCGGCGCTGCATCTGATCGGCAACGCTGCGGGCCACCAGGAAGGCGTCCAGCTCAGGGTGCTCGATCTCAGCGATATCCAGCTTGACCCGCTTGCCGGTAGCCGTCTGCAGGTCATTACGCAGTGCGTTGACCGTGGCGCCCTTGCGGCCAATGATCACGCCCGGTTTCGCCGAGTGCACGGTGACGCGCACTTGCTGAGGCGGGAAGCGTTCGATCTCGACCTTAGAGATCTGCGCTTCGGGCAGGGCGTCGGCTACGACCTTGCGGATCTTGCGATCCTCGGCCAGCAGACCCGTGTATTCCTCGTCCTCGGCATACCAGCGAGAGCGATGCTTTTCGACCATGCCGAGCCGAAAACCAATGGGATGAACTTTGCGACCCAAAGCTGCCTCCTTACGCCCGTTCTTCCAGGATCACCGTGATGTGCGACGACCGCCGGATGATCGGCTTGAACCGACCACGGGCGCCGAACCGCCGCCAGCGGCGCAACGGCGCACCGTCGGCCATAATCTGGCTCACATACATATCTTCGCGGGAAAGACCCAGGTTCTCCTCGGCGTTCGCCAACGCGGAAGCGATGGTCTTCGCCACCGGCCCGGCGGCTTGCTGCTGCATGTAGCGCAGCAGCGCCAACGCCTGCTCGGCCTGCATGCCGCGCACCTGGTCAATGACCCATCGGGTTTTCTGTGGGGAGATGCCCACATACTTCGTAATCGCCCGAACTTCCATCATTCACCTCACGTCCGTTGTGCGCCCGCGTTAGCGAGTGCTCTTCTTCTCGCTCTTCACATGACCGCGGAAGAAACGAGTGGGTGCGAACTCGCCCAGCTTGTGTCCCACCATGTTCTCAGCGACGTAGATGGGGACGTGGCGCTTGCCATCGTGGACGGCGATCGTGTGCCCAACCATCTGCGGAAAGACCGTCGAGGCGCGCGACCAGGTCTTGATGACCGCCTTCTTGCCGGTGCGGTTCATCGCCTCAACCTTCTTCAGCAGGCTGCTCTGAACAAACGGGCCCTTTTTGAGTGACCGTGACATACCTCAATCCCCCATCATTTGCCGCTACGTCGGCGCACAATGAACTTGTCGGTGCGCTTGTTCTTGCGTGTCTTGTAACCCAGCGCAGGTTTGCCCCACGGGGTCTTCGGACCGGCCATACCGACCGGCGAGCGACCTTCGCCACCGCCGTGCGGATGCGAGTTGGGATCCATGGCGAAGCCGCGGACCGACGGGCGGATGCCCATCCAGCGCTTGCGGCCGGCCTTGCCCAAGTTGAGATTGGCATGGTCGGAGTTGCCGACCTGCCCGATCGTCGCCAGGCAGTTCACCGCCACCCGCCGCACCTCGCCGCTCGGCAGACGAAGCTGGGCGTAATCGCCTTCCTTCGCCATGAGCTGCGCGCCGGTGCCCGCGGAGCGAGCCATCTGGCCGCCCTTGCCCGGCTGAAGCTCCACGTTGTGCACGATGGTGCCCAACGGGATGTTCTTCAGGAACAGGGTGTTGCCCACCCGCACCTCGGCCTCAGGGCCGGACATGAGCGTGCCACCGACCTTCAGACCGAGCGGGGCCAGGATGTAACGCTTCTCGCCATCGGCGTAGACCAGCAGCGCGATACGCGCCGAGCGGTTCGGATCGTATTCGATCGAGTCCACCCGGGCCGGGATGCCATGCTTGTCCCGCTTGAAATCAATCACGCGGTACATGCGCTTGTGGCCGCCGCCCTGATGGCGCACGGTCACGCGGCCCGTGTTGTTGCGGCCAGCGTTTTCGCGCAGCGGGCGGAGCAGAGACCGCTCCGGGGTGGTGCGGGTGATCTCTTCGAACGTCGAGACGCTCATCCCGCGTCGCCCAGGCGACGTCGGCTTGTAGAGTTTAATCCCCATCTCACACCCCCTCAAAGAACTGAATGCTGCTGCCCGGTGCGAGCGTCACCACCGCCTTCTTGCAGGCTGGCCGGCGGATGACAATCGAACGGCCATAGCGGCCTTTACGGGGCGGGATGTTGACGATATTGACCTCGAGCACCTTGACGCTGAACGCGGTCTCGATGGCGTCTTTTACTTGCAGCTTATTGGCGCGCTTGTCCACCTCGAAGGTGTACTTCTTTTCCGCATCCGCCTGAGCGTTGCTTTTCTCGGTGACGATCGGGCGCCGGATCACATCATAAACGTGCATGGGTTTCCTCCTTAGCCCAGGATGTCCTCGAGCACAGTCAGCGCATCCTGCGGGATCACCACGAAGTCGTGGGTCAGCAGATCGCGAATGTTAACGTAGCCGGCGCGCAACAGCGTCACATCGGTGAGGTTGCTCGCCGCGCGCTCCACCAAATCGTTCGCCCCGGTCGTCAGAATCAGGGCGCTGGAGGTGATCGCCATCGCCTTCAGGGCCTGCGACATGGCGCGGGTCTTGGGTTCGTCAACCTGCAGGGCGTCCAACACGATGATCCGCTCTTCGGCCAGTTTCGCCGAAAGCGCCGAGCACAGCGCGGCCCGCCGCATCTTGCGCGGCATCCGCTGCTCGTAGGAGCGCGGGGTGGGGCCAAAGATGATCCCGCCGCCCCGCCACTGCGCCGCCCGGGTGGAGCCTTGCCGGGCCCGACCAGTGCCCTTCTGCTTCCACGGCTTGCGCCCACCGCCGGCGACCTCGCTGCGACCCTTGACTTTCGCAGTGCCCAGCCGTGCGTTCGCCAGTTGGCGCACCAACGCCTGGTGCATCAGAGGCCCGTTGATGGGAGCGTTGAAAATGCTGTCGGCGAGCTCGGCCTGGCCGACCTTTTCGCCCGCCATATTCAAAACGGTGACTTGCATCCTACACCCCCGCCGCAGCCATCGCACGGGCAACCATCAAAGGCTGCTTGCGCGCGACCATGATCATCACCAGGCCGCCTTTCGGCCCCGGCACGGCGCCGCGCACTGCCAACAGGTTGCGTTCCGCATCCACGAGCTCGACCCGGAGGTTCGACACCTTGACACGCACGTTGCCCATGTGACCAGCCATGCGCTTGCCCTTGTAGATGCGGCCCGGCGTGGTGCCCGAGCTGCTCGCGCCCGGCGCGCGCAACCGGTCCGATTGACCGTGCGTGCGGGGGCCGCCGCGGAAATTGTGGCGCTTGACGCCGCCCGCGAAACCGCGGCCCTTAGACGTCCCTTCCACATCCACCAGCTCGCCAACGATAAACATGTCGGCCAGGATCTTCTGCCCGACCTTGTAATCGGCGACGTTCTTCAGGCGGAACTCGCGCAGAATCCGCAGCGCGGGAAGATTCGCGTTGCGGCGCCGCAGATGGCCGATCTCGCCTTTGGTCAAGCGCTTCGTCCTGACTTCCTGGAAACCAAGCTGGATGGCGTTGTAGCCGTCGTTCTCCGCCGTCTTGATCTGCGTCACGAAACACGGCCCGGCCTCAATGACCGTCACCGGCACGACGACGCCCCGCTCGGTGAGCAGTTGCGTCATGCCCACCTTCCGTCCTACGATACCCTTCACTTGTCCTCCTTGGGACTGCCATCAGCCTACTCAAACCGCAGGCCTGCATCATCCCGTTCACAGGTATCAGGGATCAGGCATCAGGCAACTTTCGGTAGCTGACTCCTGTCTCCTGCTCCTGTCTCCTACAGTTTGATCTCGATGTCCACACCCGCCGGAAGATCGAGCTTCGTCAGATTCTCGATCGTCTTGGGGCCCGGTTCCATCACGTCAATCAGACGCTTGTGCGTCCGCACCTCAAACTGCTCGCGGCTGTCCTTGTCAATGAACGGCGAGCGGTTCACCGTGAACTTCTCGATCCGCGTCGGCAGCGGCACGGGGCCAATCACATTGGCGCCGGTCCGTTCGGCCGCGTCCACGATCTTGCGGACGGAATCGTCCAGAACGCGGTGGTCGAACGCCTTCAGACGGATGCGAATCCTATTTTTGGCCATGAGTACTCTCCGTTGAACGTTTGAACGTTCAAACGTTGACGCGTTGGAGGCTTCTTTGTGACGCCGCAGCATCCAACGCGTGAACGTCTAGTTATTCCAGGATTTTGGTGATGACGCCCGCGCCGACGGTGCGGCCACCCTCACGG